>NZ_JAPCIN010000015.1:0-610290 GCF_025910025.1 Priestia sp. JV24 | reverse complement strand
CAAAGAGATTGGGGTTTATTAATATTATAGTATTCTACTATATCTACATGAGAAGTCACTTATTATCATTAGTAAGCTCTATAGAAAGATCTTGTCCAGATATTTTTCGACTTACGTATGAGAATAAAAAAGCGCTAACTACAAGCATTGATTTAAGTTTCCTTTTGCCACTTTTCAAAAACAATAAAAAAGGCAGTAGCTCATAAGTTGAGCTGCTGCCTTTTATTTATAGAAACACAGGAAAAACCTTTTAACGATACCAAATCGTTTTATCTTGATACGGAATACGTTTTGATGAAGCTTCTTTGTTAGGATGACCGACGTAAATTAAGCCTAAGAGCTTATCTCCGTCTTCTAGAGATAAAAAGTCATTCAGTTCTGACTGATAGACAATTTCACCGGTTCTCCAAATTGTAGCCAAACCTTGTTCTTCCGCTACTAATAGCATATTTTGTATGCCTGCCGCTACGGCAGAGATTTCTTCAATTTCAGGCACTTTTCCTGAAGGACTGACTGCTACAGCAATAATGACAGGAGCACGAAGCGGGCCTTTTTTAGCTTTTGTTGTTTTTTTCAACGCTTCTTCTTCACTTAGGTGAGCCGTTTTTTGTTTCATAATACGTTCCATTTCGTCTCCTAAACGAACGCGTGAATCCCCCGTAATCACTCGAAATTTCCAAGGCTCTGTCTTTTTATGGTTAGGAGCCCACGTCCCGGCTTCTAACATAAGGTTAATAGCATCTTCTGATACGTCTTTGTCTTGCATAGCCCCAATCGTTCTTCTGGCTTTAATAATATCTAATACGCTCATGCTTTCTTTCTCCTTTTCTACATTCAATTTATTAGTATAGGTATGTATATATCTTATATATAGAATAATTGAAAATCATTCTCACTGTCAAATGTTTTGCCATCATCCGGGTTGCGATAAATAAATATGCCAATTTTTTAAGCGTGTTTGTTTTTTTAGCAGGTTTTCTTTTAATTATTTGGCAGTTCAGGCAAATAAAAAACGATTTGGAACATAGAGTCCAAATCGTTTTTTCATCTTATACCCAGCCGCGGAAACGCGAAGCTTCAGCTGATTTTTTGATTCCTGCCATGTAAGCAGCAAGTCTCATATCTACGTCATTTTCTTGAGAGATTTGATAGACCGTTTCAAATGAATCCACCATTACTTTGCGTAATTTGTAAGCTACTTCCTCTTCAGACCAGTAGTAGCCTTGATTATTTTGCACCCATTCGAAGTATGAAACCGTTACGCCTCCAGCACTCGCTAAAATATCTGGCACTAAAAGCACGCCTTTTTCATCTAAAATGCGCGTAGCTTCAAGCGTAGTCGGTCCGTTCGCTGCTTCTACTACAATAGAAGCTTTAATGCGATGAGCGTTGCGAACCGTAATTTGATTCGAAATGGCTGCGGGCACTAAAATATCACATTCTTTTTCTAATAGTTCTTCGTTTGTCATCACATTGGTAAATAAATTCGTTACGGTACCAAAACTGTCGCGTCGATCAAGCAGGTAATCAATATCAAGACCAAGCGGATCATAAAGAGCTCCGTATGCATCTGAAATGCCAATTACTTTTGCTCCTGCATCATGCATGAACTTAGCGAGAAAACTGCCGGCATTTCCGAAGCCTTGAATAATAATTCGCGCTTCTTGCAAGCTAAGGTTTTTCTTCTTAACAGCTTCTTCTATACAAATGGTTACTCCTTTAGCCGTTGCAGTTTCGCGTCCTTGAGATCCTCCGAGTACGATAGGTTTTCCGGTAATAAAACCAGGAGAATCGAACTCGCGCAGTCGGCTATATTCATCCATCATCCACGCCATAATTTGAGAGTTTGTATAGACATCCGGTGCAGGAATATCTTTAGTAGGCCCAACTATTTGACTGATGGCTCTTACATAGCCGCGGCTGAGTCGTTCTAGTTCACCAAAAGACATGTTTCTTGGGTCACATACAATTCCGCCTTTACCACCGCCGTATGGAAGATCGACAATTCCGCATTTTAAGCTCATCCAAATGGATAATGCCTTCACTTCCTCTTCATTTACTTCAGGATGAAAACGTACTCCTCCTTTAGTAGGCCCGACAGCATCATTATGTTGAGAGCGGTAGCCGGTGAATACTTTTACCGATCCGTTATCCATTTTAACCGGAATGCGAACCGTCATCATGCGCAGCGGTTCTTTCAATAAATGGTATACTTCTTCACCATAGCCTAGCTTTTGAAGCGCTTCTTGAATAACTGTTTGAGTAGATAAAAATAAATTAAGTGATTCCTGTTCTTGCTGCTGTTCTTTTTTTAATTCACTAGCTGTTTTTGTAATGGACATTCTGTTCACCCCATATTAATCATTGAATTTTCTCAACGATTTAACATGCAATTCCTATGCCAACTTATGGTGCTTTACAACACTCTTATATTATAAATAATCCGCATTAGCAAGCCTTATATTCCCTGCATAGGCTGATATTAGTATATACTTAAAGAAATAAGACAAACTATTTATACTGCAAAGGAGGAAAGTGCTATGTTACGTGAAAGAAAAGAACAAGAGCGAAACAATCACTGTATAGAATGCTGTTCCATCTGCGGAGAAAGGCTAACATCTTTTCAAGAAAAAGAAATATTCACATGCGACAGCTGCTTTGAACAAAAAGTCAACGATGTGCTTTCTGAGCTGTAATCATATGCTCTATTTTTTAGAAACAGGTGTCACAATGTTAAAGTTTGGATCGATAGAATCCTGACAAGACAAAAAGAAATCCCATTTTGATTTATCTCCTTGAACAAATATGACCGAGCTATAAAAGTGATCATTTGTAGTTGTGAGTCGATATAAGGTATCTTGCCACATCGTTACCGTCACCTCAGCTTTCTTTCGCGTATCTCCGAGATACCTAAAGATTCCATGCTTAAGTTCTGTGAGAGCTACTTCATTACGATCTGGTATGACAAACAATAGACGATAGTTACATCCACCTGCCTTTAATCCATCTACACGAATGCTAAATAGTTCTAAGATGTTTTTTAAAGGAAGTGTATCCCATACTTCTTTTGTGATAATGTTGGCAGGCAGCGGTATATTACCTAAACGAAGTTCTTTGGCTCCTGTTAAATATTCATTTCGCCAAGGGCCAGATTCCGCTATATACCCTAATTGTTCAAGCGCGTCTGCACATAAAAGTTTTGCCTTTACATGGTGAGGATCAGCGTAAATAACTTGTTTGGTCACTTCAGCTACCCATTGATAGTCGCCTTGTTGAAAACAACGCTGCGCTTTTTTGATAATGTTGTCCGCTCCCCCCATATACTCTACGTACTTCTTAGCTGACTCTTCAGGAAACAGTTTATTTAAATCGACAGGATTGCTGTTATACCAGCCCATATAGCGCTGATAAACCGCTTTTGCGTTGTGGTTAACCGTTCCATAAAAACCGTTGGTATACCACTCGTGAGATAAGATTTCTGGGAGCTTCATCATTCGGCCGACGTGATCAATGGTATATCCTTGATTCATGAGCCTTAATGTTTGATCATGAATATATTGATAAACATCTCGTTGATTTTCGATATATGTAATGGACGACTCGTTTCCGAACCTTGGCCAATTATGTACCCCAAATACAGTTGTTAGTTCTTGGCCAAATAAATCGATTGCTTGCTGCAGGTATCTTGCCCATGCCGCTGCGTCTCTTACTTTTGCTCCTCTGAGCGTATAGAGGTTGTGCTGAGTGGCCGTACAGTTTTCTGCAATACACAGAGACTTTTCACTAGGAATATAGATGTTCATTTCAGCAGGCGCTTCCGTTCCTGGCGTAAGCTGAAACTGAAATGAGACGCCGTCAATTTTCTTACTTACATAAGAATGATGTTCGGAAGGACGGATTTCTTCTATGCCTTTAATAAGCGTGATTGTTCCAAATGAAATTTCTTTTCCGATACCGTTGTCAATTAAGCCTTTTTCATCGCGTCGCAGTTGAATACCGTACATATATTGACTTCTTCGTGTCATTGCTGTTGCCGCCGTGACGTTTTCATCGATAACCGCATCCATAAACCCAGCAGGAGCATAAACTTTACTAGTTTTATTTTGTGTTGAGTCAGGTAATACTCCTAAAACTCCACCGTAATGGTCTATATGTGAATGTGAGAAGATAACGGCTCTAACAGGACGCTTCCCGCAGTTCTGGTTTACTAGTTTAAGCGCTTCTTCTGCTGTTTCTCTTGACGTCAAGCAATCAATAACAATCCATCCCGTTTTCCCTTTAACAAATGTAATATTAGCCATATCAAAGCCTCTTACTTGAAAGATATTTTCAGTTACTTGATATAAGCCGGCTTGTACATTTAATTTTCCTTGTTCCCACAGTTTAGGGTGGACAGTAGCAGGTGTAGATTGTTCAAATAAAAAAGCGTACTTTCTTAAATTCCATACAGGATACAGCTGATTTTTTTTGAAAATCAGAGGAAAAGGTACGCGTACAAGAGCTTGGTAATCGGCAAGATTTTTTTCTGATTTCACTTGTTCCCAGTCTATGTTTTTATAAGTATCAGCATTAGTCGCTGCCGTCTTTTGAGTAGCATCTTTTCGGTGAATCGTTAACTCCTGTTCATAATCAAACAGCATAACCCCCTCCTTTTTATTACTTTATGCGGAAAAATAAGACGAAGTACAAAAAGGGAGGGAAAATAGAGTTAACAAAAAAGAAGATGCGCTTAGAACGCATCTTCTTTTTTATACTTAATTTTATGTTTGAATAGTGGAGTATTCTGTCTTAATTAGACAGCCTAGCACTTAGTATAACGATTGTTTACCAATGTGCCTTTTGTAATCAAAACAAATCTTCCTTCTAAGGTGCTCAATACGTTTCTTGAAGTCGCTGTAAAACAATGCATGTGTACAGTCTCTCCTTTCTTGTATTGGCCTTACATAGAGTGTATACCCTCGAAAAAATAATTGAAACCTAATTCGGAGATTTTTTCAAAAAATAATAAATCCATTATGGTTAGGCTCTTTTGTCTCTATTTTTTCACCCAGTTGTCATTATCATCTTTTTTGTACTTCGTTTTCACCGCGTTCCAAGCGACTTTGTGTGCGGTAGCTTCTTCTTTGTATTCATCACTTGCTGAATTGAATGCTTCTTTATAAATTTCCTGAGCATGATGAGGAAGATTATCTCTTACTCCATCCGGCAGTTCTTTTAATGAATTGTAAGGCATGATCGTATTCCTCCTTGAAAACATCTTTTACTACTGATTTACCTGTTTTCAAATAACATAAACATTTAATAAATATAGTCCTTATACAAGTCGGACTGAGTGACCTTTTTATAAGCGAGTCCGTGTTTTTTAGCAAGGGATTTTACTTCATCTACACAGCTTTGAGCGCTTCTTGGTGATACGTAAATTTCATTGATAAGCTGATGTAAATTACATGTCAGGAGGTTACCATGCTCATGAGAAAACTCATACGATCTTTTTTCAAGGATATCCATTCGTTTTTGCCATTGATTTGCGGAAATACCTTGAATTTCGAATAGCTTTTGCAGCTTCCAAGCGTGTATACGGCTTGCTACAATAACAAGCCTCAATTCATTTTCATGCTGATAGGATTTGCGCTTGTAAAATAACGTGTCATATACAGAGTGACTGACCATTTCTTTTTGGAAGTCTATGTACTGCACTTTGCCAGAGAAGATTTTATAGCGTAAATCTTTAATACTGCACAATAAATTTTCATAGGTGGTTTTAATAGCTATGCCATCATTCCCCTTTAAATATAGATCCCACATTCCAGCGGCTTCGTAATCATTGATATGCCAGGATGAAACAGCAGAAAATTCATGGATTTTTCTTATATAGGTTCTAGAGGTACGGTTATGACGTTCGCCTTTTTTTCTTAACTCTTCTATGTTCCACATTGAAAAGCATCCTTCAAGGGGGTCCGAAAATGCATCAGGTTTTGCGAAAAAAAGCGCATTGGTTTCCAGTAAATCTTGAAAATCAGACACCGGCATAAATCGCCACACCGTCGGATTATTGTGCACCTTATAGCGTTCATCATAATCGTCATAGCTAGATTCGAATCTTTTGGCATATTCGTAAGCTTTATCTCTATAAGCTAAATCCATCGGTTTTCCTCCTCTGAATGCATATTCATACTTGAATTATAGCACTTAATTGTTGAAATTTTCAAAATTATCCACCTGTATTAAAAGAGTTCTTTTATCAGAAAAGAAGACACGCCTCAACATCTGCAGCGTGTCTTCTTATTTAATGAAATGAATGTTTTGCTTAACACTTTCACTTTCTGGCTGATTTAATTCCAATAAATAAATTTTATCCGCTCGAAAATCAGTATTCTTCATTTCTTTTTTTAAGGTACGAATAAAGGCAGCTGAACTTTTTCCGTAGGCTTCAAAATAATGAAACGTGTGTACAACAAATAGAATGGATGCTCCACTGTAATCTTTTTTGCTCTTTTTTTGGATGTTTTCTAGCACTTTTTCTATATACTCTTCTACAGAACCTTCCGTCTGGATACGGGGTAGAGCAAAATTTCCTGAATTCACCCTCTGTGCATCTTCAAATTCCAGTTTCCCATCTTTGTAAGAAGTAATTTCAATTCGTTTTTCAGTACCATCCGGCTGAAGAATTAATCCGTCGTATCCTTGACTTCCAATAATAAGCTTCAATTTTGAATTCCTCGGACAATAGGAAGATTGGCTGAAGCAATAAAGCGGATAAAACTCTTCAAAAAACTTTTTGAAACGCCCTTTTTTAAGTCGGGCTAATTTTATATATTCTCTGTTTTGATGAATCATTTTCTGCGTATGTTCAAAATACTGCTTCATTTCTTCTTGCGTCCTGTACACATCAAGATCTTTAAATAATTCATCCATCTTTTTCACCTTCAATCCCACCAACTAAAAAAGTCTTCTTACTTAGTAGATACATATTCATAAATGTGTGTGACAATTTTCTTTTTTTAAAGATATACCTTTTTTAAAACAAAACGTGCACACTTTTCATTTTTTTGCATATCCTGTTATTCGTGCGTTCAATCATGAGCGTACATTTCAGCCTTTAGTTGTAAAAGATGAACCGCAAAGTTACAGCTGATGGCGGATGATATGCTTCTGATTATTTCATAAACTATAACAAACAGGAAACTTAACAATAATTGAGGTGTTGAAAATGTTTGATAATGATTACGTAGTTAAAACCATTCACGATTTATATGTAAAACATACAGAAAGCAAATTAAAAGTTTTCTTAACTTATTTTTGTCATAAAAGATAACATGTATTTATAGACGGGAATATATAGTCAGTTGTTACTTGGAGTTTTTTATAGGAAGAAGAGCTTGATACAAATAAAAAGGAATAGTGGGTAATCCACTACTCCTTTTTATTATACTTGCAATTCCCGAATAAGTTCAGCAATAATTTTAATGCTTCTATCGATATCTGGTAAAGAAGCATAGGCGTAAGAAAGCCGAAGATAACTGCCGGTTTCTTGTGCATAGATACTTCCGGAATTAAGCAATATTCCTCTTTTTAAAGCACGAGAGTATAAAGATTTCATTGAAATAGAAGGTTGAATATGCACCCATATAAAAAAGCCTCCTTCAGGATTCGTCCATGTCGCTACATCTCCTGCATATGTTTCTAAAGCATTCAGCATAACTTTTCTTCTTGTTCGCAATTCTGTTCGTACCGTTTCCATATGCTGTTGATATAAGCCATTTTTAAACCATTCTGCTGCCACTCTTTGAGACAATGAGCTGGATCCATAATCTGTTTGCATTTTAATATCCGCCAAACGCTCAATGACTGGTTCTGGGCCGACTATCCATCCGATACGTAATCCCGGGCTTAATGTTTTAGAAAGACTGCTAACATATAACACGTGTCCATTTTTATCTAAAGCCTTTAATGGCAACGGAGGCTGTTTATTTAGCCATAATTCGCGGTATAAATCATCTTCAATAATAGGAAGCTGATGTTCCTCACATTCTTTCAGCAAATCGTAACGCCTTTTTGAGGACATTAATGTTCCCGTTGGGTTATGGAAACATGGATTTGTATATAAAATAGCTTGCCCTTCTTGAGGGTCGGCGCGTTTTATAGCTGTTACTTTTATTCCTTCCTCATCCATAGCAAGACCTTTGAGGTTCATTCCAGCTGATTGAAATACATGTAAGGAGTATAGATAAGAAGGTTTTTCTAACAAAACCGAAGAGTTCTTTTGCAGCAGTCCAATTGAAATAAGCTGAAGAGCTTGAAGAGCGCCGGAAACAATTAAAATAGAATCTGAAGAAGATTCAATCCCTATTGTTTTCATATATGCACTTAACTCTTTTCGTAAAGGAAAATAACCCTTTGGTTCTTCGTATCCCAGAACCTCCATATTTTCTGCTACTCTTTCTACGGCGTATTTCATTTTATCTTTAGGGAATATGTCAGGTGAAAGCTCTCCTTTGCTTAATTGAATAAGATTTGAGTTAAATTCGGATTCATTAATATCTTGTACCATTGCTTGACTCGGACGATGCATACCTGATTTCACATGAACATTCCAATCGGGCGGAGTCGTAGCAAAAAGTGTCCATGTATTATTTATAACAGTTGTTCCCTTTCCCATCTTACCTTTAATTAAACCGTCCGCTGTTAATTCCTCTAATGCCGTGATGATCGTACTTCGGTTAACATCGAACATAGCAGCAAGCTTTCGCTGACTAGGAATTTTACTTCCAATCGGCCATTCTCCGCGCGCAATTTTCTCTTTCATAAAATCAATGATTTGCTTGTATTTTGGATAACTCGAACTGTTCTCTTGATTCATACACTTACTCCTGTTTTTAAAGTGGTTGGGTTAATTGCTTTTAAACTGGTTGAAGACATTTTATCAAATGTTTATTAACATGGGAACCACAATAGATACTGGTTGGATTCAAAATGAAAAATGGAGATGAATAGCATGAAATTAACGTGTAGTTTGGTGTTCTTACATATACTGATGATTAGCTTATGGGCTTCAGCATTTCCAGTTATTCAAATAGGGCTGGAATCGTTTTCTCCTCAGCACCTTGCTTTTGTTCGGTTAAGTATTGCTTCTTTAGTGCTGCTAGTTATTGCAATAGTCACACGCATGCGCTTGCCTGATATAAAAGATATTCCACTTCTTTTAGCACTCGGTTTTTTAGGTTTTACCGTATATCACACGGCATTAAACATTGGAGAAAAAACGGTGAGTGCGGGTATTGCGAGTTTACTGGTCTCGACTACTCCTATTTTTTCTTCACTTTTAGCTATTTTTCTTTTTCAGGAGGAGTTCGGAAAAAGAAAATGGATTGGATCTGCAGTAAGCTTTGCGGGTATTACACTTTTAACCTTCAGCCAAGAGAACTTTGTACACTCAGTTAATGGAATCTTACTGATTCTGCTAGCTGCCCTTGCAGAAAGCATCTATATAGTATGTCAAAAAAATTTATTAAAAAAGTATGGTTTCCTTTCTTTTGTGACGTACAGTATTTGGGGGGCTACAATTTCTATGCTTGTTTTTTTACCTGGGTTAGAAACAGAACTTGCACATATCTCTGTCAGATCAGCGATAAGCGTGACATATTTAGGATTATTTCCAACCGTTATTCCCTATATGGTACTCGCTTATCTGACATCGCGTATAGGTTCTGCTGAGGCTGCCATTTCTCTTTACTTAACTCCTGCGCTGTCCTTTTTCTTAGCGTGGCTGCTTTTAAAAGATATCCCGAGTGCAGCTTCCATTATTGGAAGCATCATTACGTTATGCGGCGTGTTGCTTACACACAGTAAAAGAAAAGTAGTGGTAAAAGAGACAAAGTTCACAATGCAAAGATAATGTGTACGCTTTAAGGAATTCTCTTAGAGGATATGTTTTTTATTTATATATTTTATTTAGAACATACTTTAATTTCTTCTTTTTGCAATTTAATTAATAAAAAAGCGCCTTTCTTTAATCTTGGTTTAAGATTTAAAGAAAGGCGCTTTTTTATGTAGTTTCTAATTCTGCTTTTATTTTTCCAGCCACTGCGTGAGTCAGCTGCTGAAGATCGTAAATCTCTTCTCCTGAAAGTACTACATGTCCGTTTAAAACGTGGTTATGTTTATATGCTCGATACGTCACTTCGATACTTTTTATCGCACGCTCTACTTCATCATTCACCATAATGTTTTCATAGTGATAGGATAGTGTTTCAATTCGAATCTGCGTATTTTTCATATTCATTCACCCTCCATGAGCCGTTGACTAAAAATATGACTGTTAGAGGTGAACTATACATAGAAACTTTTTTGTTACCACCTGTTTTGTTATTTAGAACATATTTTAATTACTTAATTGATCTCTGCTATTCTTTTTTTACAAAATACCAAAATAAACCCCCGCTCTTCGGAGCGGGAGTTTATTGCTTGTAGTACCAGCCTTTTTTATCTAAAAACTGTTTAACTTTTACCAAATCCAGTCCAGCTGCTGTGAGTTCAGCTGACGGATTACCTATTGCATGTACGTGTAATTCACTGTCAATTCCTTCATTTTTTAAGAAAGCACGAAACTCTGTTTCCATGTCTTTACTTAATCCGCCTGTTTTAATTGTAATTGGGATAGGTTCTACGTCTTTCATTTGCACAAATCCGCCTGGAACAGCCCATGCTGCATTCGTATAGCCATATACGCTAAATACCGTGCCTTTTTTTATAGTTCTAAAATTCTCTGTTATATTCGCATATTTGTAGACTCCAATATCCTTCTTCGCTTTTACTTGAAAAGAATATTTATCTCCGAGTGAAGTAACCTTTGGTAACGATTCTTCTATAGGATTACTTACACCTTTAAGGAGTTCCATCATTTTAGCTAATGTTTTCTCATCAGCTTTTCCGGTTGACGTTAATCCATACTTTTCCTGAAGAGCTTTAACAGCTGCAACAGTTTCGCTGCCGTATTGACCATCGGTTCCTTGCTGGGAAAGTTCAAATCCTAATCTAATTAAGTTTTGCTGCAGTTCTTTTACAGCTAGTCCGCTATCACCTTGCTGCAATTGTGCTGATGGCTTATTATTTTCCACCACCGTCACGCCTGTATTAATACTATTAAAGAAATCCAGATTCATTTCATTGATATCAACATTGCCTTTAATCCCGTTTACTTTTCCTTGATCTGTATATTGAAACATAGACCATCTATCCCAAATCGCCGTATCACCTGGGTTAACAAATCCCTTAGAACGGTTACTTCCACTGTAACGAGCTATCCATAGCGGATATCTTGCCACAGCGCTTGTAAAATTGGATTTAATAAAACTATACCCCGTGTAAAGAATAGGCGTAATGCTTGTTTTCCTTTCAATATACTCCATCCATCTAACTGCAAAGGCTGTGACCTGCGCTTTTGTTTTCCCTTTATTTTCTTCCAAATCTAAGCAATGAGGCAAATCAACCTTCATGCTGCCTAATTTATTTAAAAAGAAATTAACTTCTGCAATGGGATCATTATCAGCATGAGCAAAGTGATAAAAGCCTACACGTAGACCTGCATTTTTTGCACCTATATAATTATCATATGATTTTTTATCTAAGAAGGTTGTACCTTCTGTTAATTTAATATACGCGCCTTTTACACCATCCGACGCCACTTTTGCCCAATCAATTGTTCCGTTGTGATGAGAAACATCAATGACCTTAATATTTTGACTATTACGGTTTTGCATTGCTATCACTCCTTCATACAAACTATGAATAAAAAAGGAAATGGCAACTGATACAGGCCTATTAAATAGATATTAGGCTTTATAAAAAAACTACAATAAGAAGGGATTTTGGTAGCCTTCCCTTATTATAAGAAATGAATTTTTGCAATTTTATAAAGTGAGGAAAGCTATATTCGTTTATACTAATAATATGAAGATATACTGAATAAAAAGTGGAGGAATATGATGTCTTTAATAAAAGAAGCACGTAGATATGCAGAACACGCTCATAGCGGCCAAATGCGCAAGCTGTCTGATACACCTTATATTGTTCATCCTATTAACGTAGGTAATATTTTAGAAAAAGCAGGTTTTAGTGAAGAAGTAATTGCAGCAGCTTATCTGCATGATGCTGTAGAAGATACAAGTGTAACACTCGAAGAAATTGTACAAAGATTTGGTTTAGAGGTAGCGGGGATTGTTGAAGCTCATACAGAAAACAAATCAAAAAGCTGGGAAGAACGTAAACAGCATACAATTCAAATTGTGAAAACTGGTTCTCTTGAAGTGAAATCTTTAATTGTAGCAGACAAATTAGACAATTTACGGTCTTTAAAAGAAAGCTACGATCAGCAAGGAGATACGATTTGGAATAGCTTTAAAAGAGGATTCGAAAAGCAGAAATGGTACTACGAATCCATCAGCAAATACGCTGCACAAGGATTGGAACCAAGCCAAATTCCAAGTTTTTTTTATACGTATAAACAAGAAGTAAATGATTTTTTTAAAAGTTAATATTCATATGAAGAAATTAGAAAACACTGAAAATAACTATTGCGAACGCGCGGCATACGTATTAAAATATAGTAGAGTCAACACGCAATAAAGGCTCTACATAATCGGGACTGTAGTTCAGTGGGAGAATACTTGTCTGGCAGACAAGGGGTCGTGGGTTCGAATCCCATCAGTTCCATAAAACCAGTCGTATCAAGAGTTTAAAACACTTTAAAACTCTGCAGGATGGAATGGTTGCAATACTATTTCATCTGACCTCTTCATGATTTCCATGAAGAGGTTTTTTATTTTCTTTTTACGATTGATCCTCATGATTTTTATGATTATTCTTTTCACTGCTCCTGCTGACAATTTCTCTAAGTTCACCCTCGTCGCCTTTTGCATTGATGATTTCAAAAAGCTGATTCAGCCCTTCACTTGTTTCATCATTTGGTTCTTTGCCCATTCTATCCCCTCCTTTTGCTTCTAGGATGCCCATTTTTTTCACATTGTTTCATGTAAAAAGCAATTCATCAATATTAATCGGCCGTAAAAGTATACCTTTACGACCCTTGTGCAATTACTGGTTATACGGATATACTCAATCAATTCTTTAAATTCCGCAGCATTTTATAGGGTTTCTAATACTCATCTATAATGAAATGATCATCACAAACTTCGTTAAAATCGTTCTCTTCGTGAAGATCTACTTCTTTATCTTTAGATATCTCGGTTTCTTGTGTAAATAGTTTAACAAGCTTTTTTAACATTGTTCCACCTCATATCTTTCATTAATACATTCAGTATGATTAATTTATATGAAGCCAGTATGAATTGAAACTTAAGATAATGTGAATGTAGACATTAACGTGAGATGTTAAGCATGCTTATCCCCTGGACAAAAAAGTTATTTCATTCTACAAAGAAGTGATTAGTATATCAGCTGTATGTGGCATTCGTTCTATAACAGTCGTCTTTGTTATTCGTTATTCGTTTTGCTATTGTACTAGGTAGCTTAGTTTTATGTATTATCGCTTTAATCCCTTAGTTATCAACATCCTTAAATACCATTCAAATGGCTTGTGTAGTTAGAATTATCCTTTTGCTTGCTTTGTTTTTCTTGAGTGATATCCACAATCAAACGAAAAAACGCAAGCTATAAAAAAAGAACTTTGTATGCTGCTGCAAAGTTCTTTTCATAAACACTTACTGTTTGTTAAGAACTGTATGAAATATGAAATAGCTCATACACTTCTTATACAATCGTTAAGACCGATGCTTTTTTAATACTTCTACTATCACTTCTTAAAGTAGTAATCACCTATTCTTTTGTAGTCATAGAATGAAGAATCCTTACCTTTTTTTCACAATATTCAACAATTTCATAACAGGCTGTGAGAATATCATGTCTAGACAGTTCTATTTCATCAAATACAAATTTTGAAAGCTGCTTCTGCAGAACCTCCAGCTTTTTGCTGTCTTCTTCATCGATCCATAGACCTTCCGTAATACACACATCTGCTAGTTCGTTAATAGATTGAGCCGTCCAGTTTAAGCCAGCTGAAGAAACAGTTTTTGTAAGTAAATCGTTTTTTATAGCTAGAATAACTTGACACACATGGGTATAGGCATCAACTTTCTTTTGGATAAATGCTTTGCGAAGCTCTTGTTTGTATTGCTCTTTCGACATCACTATAGCTACGACAGACGTAATGAATGTTCCTGCCAGCGCGATGAGCGACCCTATCAAAATTCCTATCAGTTCTCCTGTCAAAACGTTCACCTCTTTAAAGGTATTTCTATATGCTATGAGAATGAAGGAATTGATATGAGGTAAACACCATGTAAAAACAGCCCTAACTTTTCTAAGTTAGGGCTGTAACACTAAAATATGACGGGAACCAAATTAGATAATACGACTTGTAATAATTCCTTCAATTTGACCGATTTTTTCTTCTAGCTCAGGCACAATCTCGTCACTTACTTGATTGTCAATATCGATCATTGTATACGCATATTCACCGCGGCTTCTGTTCACCATATCTGCGATGTTTAAATTGTAGTTTGAGAATACTTGCGTAAGTTGTCCTACCATATTCGGCACGTTGTGATGGAAAGCAGCTACGCGTTTTTTCCCAGTGTAAGGAAGAGATGCATTCGGGAAGTTCACTGAGTTTTTAACGTTTCCTGTTTCTAAGAAATTTTTCACTTGACGTGCTGCCATTACCGCACAGTTTTCTTCTGATTCTTGAGTTGATGCCCCTAGATGAGGAATTGGCACAACATTTTTCATGTTCAAGACATTTTGATTTGGGAAATCTGTAATGTATCGTCCAACTTTTCCACTTTCAAGAGCAGCTTTCATATCTTCTTCGTTTACAAGCTCACCGCGTGAGAAGTTCAAAATATGAACATCCGGTTTCATGATGCTGAACGTTTCTTTATTGAAAACCCCTTTTGTATCGTCCGTTAATGGAACGTGAACCGTAATATAGTCAGATGCTGCAAATAGTTCTTCTAGAGACATTGCACGCTGTACGTTGCGAGACAAATTCCAAGCTGTATTAACAGAAATGAATGGATCAAAACCAATTACGTCCATATCTAAATCAAGCGCATCGTTTGCTACAAGAGCACCAATTGCACCTAAACCAATAACACCTAACGTTTTACCTTTGATTTCTTTTCCAACAAACTGTTTTTTACCTGCTTCAACTAATTTAGGAATTTGATCACCTTGGCCATCTAATTTTTTTGTCCATTCAACTCCAGCAAATAAGTTACGAGAAGAAGCCATAATTGTAGTTAAAACCATTTCTTTTACTGCGTTTGCATTAGCTCCTGGCGTATTAAATACAACGATACCTTGCTCCGTGCAAGCGTCCACCGGTATATTATTAACCCCTGCTCCAGCTCGTGCAATAGCTTTTAAATTTTGGTCAAATGCCATGCTGTGCATGTTAAAGCTACGCACGACAATCGCATCTGGATTTTCGCTGTCGTTGTCAATTTGATAACCTTCTTGATTAAAAACATTTAGACCTTTTTGTGCAATGTTGTTTAAAGTTTTGATTGTTTGTACTTTTTCTAATGTTAATGTGCTCATTTTGTACTCTCCTCTGATTATCATCGTAGTTTTACATGTTTTTACCTTTGGATAAAGGAACTTCATTTTTAATTTTTTAAAAAGTCTGGTTTTTTAGCCTACATATGTGATAACTTCTATATCCTCTCCCCCTAAACAGAAAGAGGTAAGAGATATGTATTAATCCCTTACCTCTGCCCAGGCGAACGGCTACGTCACTATATGCTTCCTCACGGTTATCCGCGTTTCGCCAGTCACATATAGTCTTTGAAATTAAGTATATTCTAGCAAACTCTTTCAGAACGTTCAACCTTTTTTTAAAAGTTTGCTTTTTTCAGTCTAATTTTTAATCTCTTTGATGAATCTCCTAATGTATTGACAAATACCCTAATACATGTTAAACAAGAAGAGTGATTAGCACTCTATCCACTCAAGTGCTAATTGTTTTATAAGCCCTATTTGGAAAGGAGAATTTCTTATGTCAAAAAAAGAATTCAAAGCTGAATCAAAGCGATTATTAGAGATGATGATTAATTCCATCTATTCTCAAAAAGAAGTATTTTTGAGAGAACTTCTATCAAATTCAAGTGATGCAATCGATAAAATTTATTACAAAGCTTTAACAGACGACTCCTTGCATTTTAACAAAGAAAGCTACTACATAAAAGTAACACCAGATAAAGCTGACCGTACCTTAACCATTACGGATACTGGAATTGGCATGACGCAAGAAGAGCTTGAAAGCAGCTTGGGCACAATTGCGAGAAGCGGCTCTCTTGCGTTTAAAAACGAAAATGAAACAAAGGACGGGCACACGATTATCGGCCAATTCGGCGTTGGGTTTTACGCAGCGTTTATGGTAGCAGATGTCGTAACAGTGATTAGTAAAGCTTTAGGCAGCGATAAAGCCTATAAATGGGAATCTACTGGTGCTGATGGTTATACAATCGAGCGGTGCGAAAAAGAAACGGTTGGAACTCAAATCATTTTAAAAATTAAAGAAAATACAGAAGATGAAACATATGATGAGTATCTAGAAGAATATCGTTTAAAAGAGATCATTAAAAAGTATTCAGACTTTATCCGCTACCCGATTAAAATGGACATAACGGAAAAACGTCCTAAAGAAGGTTCTGATAACGAGCTAGAAGATTATACAGAAGAACAAGTTATCAACAGTATGGTACCGATCTGGAAGAAAAATAAAAATGAATTGACTTCAGAAGACTATGAGCAGTTTTATTCAGAAAAACGCTATGGATTTGATAAACCGCTCACTCACCTTCATATTAACGTGGATGGAACGATTCGCTACAATGCTATTTTATTTATTCCAGAAAATAGTCCGTTTGATTACTACTCAAAAGAATTTGAAAAAGGACTTGAACTCTACTCAAACGGCGTCTTAATTATGAATAAATGTGCAGATCTTCTTCCGGATTACTTTAGCTTTGTAAAAGGTATGGTAGATTCTGAAGATTTATCTCTTAATATTTCACGTGAAATTTTGCAGCAAGACCGCCAGCTTCAGCTGATTGCCAAAAACATCGGCAAGAAAATCAAAAATGAATTAAAAAGCTTGCTTAAAAACGAACGTGAAAAGTACGAGAAGTTTTATGAATCATTTGGCCGCCAGCTGAAGTACGGCGTTTACAGTGATTTTGGCAGCAACAAAGACTTGTTAAAAGACCTGCTTTTATTCTATTCTTCTACAGAGAAAAAGCTCGTAACACTAGATGAGTATGTATCGCGCATGCCTGAGGATCAAAAGTATATCTATTATGCATCAGGTGAATCGTACGACCGAATTGAAAAACTTCCTCAAGCAGAATTGGTTGCAGATAAAGGATACGAAATTCTGTATTTCACAGAGGATATCGATGAATTTGCGATTAAAATGTTAATGACGTATGAAGAAAAAGAATTTAAATCTGTTTCAAGCAGTGACTTGGGGATTGAATCAGAAGAAGAACAGCTCAATGAGTCTGAGGAAAAAGAGAATAAAGAGCTATTTAACTATATGAAGAAAGCTTTGGCGGGAAAAGTAGGAGATGTGCGCGCGTCTAAACGTTTAAAAACACATCCCGTTTGCTTATCAGCTGATGGTGAAGTAACGATTGAAATGGAGAAAATTTTAAGTGCTATGCCTGACAATCAGCATGTAAAAGCAGAAAAAGTGCTAGAAATTAACGTAAATCACGATGTGTTCGCTTCTTTAAAAGAAGCACTTGAAAATGATAAAGCAAAATTAGACCTTTATACAAATCTATTATATAATCAGGCTCTTTTAATTGAAGGCTTATCTATTAGTGATCCCGTTGAATTCACAAATGATATTTGTAAAATCATGATATAAAAATCAGGCGCAGAATCACTCTGCGCCTGATTATATGTATAACATAATAAAATTAGTTATATAGTAAGAAGCAATAAAAATGGGTACCGGCAGTTCTTCTATTACTCTTATTGAGTGTTTGCCTTCTTTAAAATGAAAAAGGTCTGATTTAAACTCTGCGACTTTTTCTCTTTTTTGATTAAAAATACACGCTTCCTCTATGGCTTCATGACTGCTTAACATGTAGACGTTATTTAACCATCTAATTTCTTGTTCCCCTTCGTTTTTAATTATTCCTTTCCCTAATAGATACCCCACTGTTTTTCCATTTTCTTTTATCACCCACCGGTGTTTTTCCACGTGATCAATAAGCACCGTTCTTCCTTCCCATTGAACTTGTAAATGTACCTTTAAGCCGCAGGAGAAGATAGGAAACCAAGAAATAGAATCTAAAACTGGAAGTCCATCACGAGTTAAAAAATCAATACTTTTAGTCCACATATTTTTATGCGCTCTCTTAAGCTGTCCGACGTTTTCTCCATTTTCATTTTTAACTGCTACGGTCTTCCCCGCTGATTTAAAATAGGGAAGATAAAAAATATATTCTTGCATATAGGCCTCCAAAGATCCTGCACTTCATATTAATAGTGTGTATGTACATATACATAGTTATGTTTCTATCTTTCATATATTTCATTTGTTTCTTTTGATTTCTCCCTTTGTTTAAATTGGTTTTGATTTTCTTTTAAATGCTTTAGTAAAGCAACAATCAAGAAACTAATAATCACAAGAAGAAGCCAAGAGCTAATTTTACTTATATGAACCATTGTCCACTGCTGCTGTTGATCTGGATACTGCCATGCCCCGAAAAATGTTGCGATATTTTCAGCGATCCAAATGAAAAAGCCAATCAGTACAAAAGACAATACTAAAGGCATGCGATACGTACGTTTGTTAACCGTAAAATATACAAAAGTTCGATAAAAAATAAGTAAAGTAAAAAGTTTTAAAAACCAGCGGAAGTCGTAAATAAAATGATGCGTGAAAAAATTAAGGTAAATAGCCATACTTAGTATACTGACAACCCACGTAGAAGGCCAATTCGTAAGCTTTAATTCAAGCCTTCTCCACACTTGGCACATGTAGCTGGCTACACTAGCATACATAAATCCGCTGTACAGCGGAACTCCCCAGACTTTAGTGAAAGCTTTCTCTGGATAGCTCCATGAGCCCATATGAACTTTGTAGAGTTCTAACGCTAGCCCAATTAAATGAAATACTGCGATGACTTTTACTTCATCAAGCGTTTCTCGTTTAAACATCACCATTAAAACTTGAGTTCCTAGACAGACTAATAAAATAAGGTCATATCTAGAAATAAATGGTACTTCAATTGTTTTTGTCATAGCCAATGTAAGAAAAATGATAACAGGAAAAACACAAGATTTTGCTTGTTCTAAACCAAAATAGATTAATTGCTTCATTGTAACATCCTATCTTTATAGTATTCCTTAGTATTTTCACAGAAATGATTCCCTGAAAATTATTGCAGATTTTTCAAATTTATTCAATAAGCATCTCCGCTGTTTTTGTAACGAAACTATCATACCCAGCGGAGGTTTGTTTCCTCCGTTAACTTTTCAAAAAATCGGTTACTCTCTGTACATAGCGCTCTTTATCGTAAGATAAGTACAGATAACTGGTTAACTGTACAGGCTCCCCAAAGAAAAAACGTTCATACAGTGTTTCCCTTGTACCAAACGGACTCATAGTTAAATCCCACGCTAGTCGAAAAAGCTTAATACGATCTTCTGCCCCTCTCGATTTAGCTTGCAAATAACGCGTAATATCTTCTTTAACCAATGAGCGGCACGTATTTTCTGTTGGTATTGCCATTAGTCCGCTCGCACCTAAAATCTGGATAATCTCTGTAAAGGTAGGATAGGTTTTTGAAAATATATTTGCGGCAATACGAAGTGTAGTTTCATTCGGACGCATGTATCCCCATGGATCAATCTCCGCTTCTTCTTCTGCTTTCATCACGAGAGCTTTCATCGTTTCTAACGCAATAATAAGCTCTGTTGCTTTTTCTCGTACATGCGGATAGTCTATAATGTTAATGGTTTCAATCAGAGATTGTACAATCCCTAATACAAACTCTGTTTTGACAATTCTCCTTGAAGTTACTTGATGCAGAGCAAAAGCTGAGAAGGAACTAGAAGCAAGGAATGTATTTGATACGTCTACATTTTCATAGAAAAACACGCGGTTCCACGGTACTAATACATGGTCAAAGACAACAATTGTATCCATTTCTTCAAATCTAGAACTTAATGGATAATCAAACGCCGAATCTTTTCCTGCAAATGATTCTCTACAAATAAATTTAATTCCTTTTGTATTACTTGGAATCGAAAAAGCAAATCCTTTTTCTTTTCCTTGAATGCCCGCTGAAGACAGTACGAGCAGCTCATCCGTCATTCCACCCTGTGTAGCAAGCAGTTTCGCGCCTTGAATAACGATTCCCTCATTGTTTTTATCAATTATTTTTGCTGCTATCGGTTCGTCGTTTTGCTCGTAATAAAATTGGATTCGATTGACTTGAGGATCGATGAATGTATGAGTGAGCGATAAATCGTGCTCTCTCACATATTCATAATAAGAAATGATGTTTTCAGGAAAGCAATTTTCTGTTCCTCTCAGGAGTTCTGCAGAGGATGCAAAAGCCATCAATACGGTATTCATATAATCCGGACTTCTTCCCATCATACCATGGGTTAATTGCGCCCATTGCTGAGTCATCTCTCGTCGTTTTTTTAACTCTTCTTTTGTTGTAGGCTGTAAATAAGATGTACCAAAAAAATCCTCAGAATCCGGAGATTGGTATGTCATGATATCTTTAATTTTTTTATCATGCTGAAAATCATAAAGTTTAGCTTGACTGTTAATGGCTCCTTTAAAAGCCGGATGTTCTGATATATTGCCTGTTACGAGCTTGCCATCAACCCATACATTTGCTTTTAATTGATTAATTCTCTCTACGTACTGCTTCCCATTAATTGCTGACATACTCCCACTCCCAGACTTTCGATAAATATTTTTACCTATTGCATTTTTATCATATTACGATGTCTTTTCCATGTTTCCTTCATACATCACAGCTTTGAGCACAAAAAAAGAAGGTCACAGTAACCTTCTTTTTTATAATTTATTTATATTGAATATCATTTCTTAGGGATTCAACTTTATTTAATGCTTGGTCAATATCCGGCTCTTCAACATTAAAGTGAGCAAGTGCATCGTGAAGATGCTTAGCAATTGCATTAAAATGTTCGGGTTGAATATTCATATTTGCATGTGCTTTGGCCATCGACTTTCCTGAATATTGATTCGGTCCACCTAAGGCAAAGCTTATAAACTTGGCTTGATGTCGACGCTGTTTATTCATATCCGTATGCTCGAAAAAGTGACTGACCGTTTCATCTTTTAACACGAGCTCAGAATAAAAATAATCAACTACTTTTTCAATAGCTTCTTGTCCGCCCACTTTTTCATACAATGTTTGTTCCAAAACAATTCCTCCTTTTCTACCTTTACCCATTATTACCCAATAGAAGTGTTCATATTCTTTAAAAGGCTTCTTTATGGAAATTCGTTGTCCCCATATTTTATTCCTCTTCCACATAAAGAATAAAATGTAAAGAAATGAACACAATGTAAAGGAATTGTAGAAGCTGTATGTAACATCTCTCGTTACTGGGCTTTAGGAATCTTTACATTTTGATAAGCGCTTATCTAGTACACGTAAGTATAAGCCGGCACGCCTTTTACTCCTACTCGGCATGAAAAAATAGAGCCGGCAGCTTCTTCGTATTTTTCTTCTTCCTTAGCTGTGGTGATAAATAAGGTTTGTAAATCGTCTCCTCCAAATGTACAGCAGGTTACATTGGAAACAGGAAGATGAATAGATTCTATAATTTCTCCTTTATCTGGATCTACACAAATGACTTTCGAACCTCCCCAAAGTGCTACCCATAATCGATCGTGTTCATCAATTGTCATTCCATCAGGAAACCCGTCCATATCTGAAAGGTCAATCACCACTTTTTCATCTTCGAGCCTTGTTGTTTCTTTAGAAAACGAATAAGACATAATTTTATTTTTCGGTGAATCAACCAGAAAGAATTTGTCTCCTGTTCGATTCCACGCTAGCCCGTTTGACACGCTTAATCCTTCTTTAGCGCTCTTAATGACACCTTTTTCATCTACTACGTACAGCTGGGCTTTTCCTTCTTCATCTTCTTCACTCATCGTTCCAATCCAAAAGCGATTATATGGATCACATTTTCCATCATTAAAACGCATGGTTTTTTCAAGAGTATCTAAGCGGATATACTCTTCATGATTCTTTTTGTTTTTATCAACTAAAAGCAGCTGATTACGGGTGGAGACAATCAAATTTGAATGATTGGTTTTAGAAACGCTTGTAACGACTGAAGGAAGAGCAATACCTTCTAAGGTTGTCGTTTTTGGATCGTACGTAAGAAGCTTTTTATCTAAGATGTCTACTAGCACTAATTTTTGATTTTCTTCATCCCATAGGGGTCCTTCAAGCAAACGGCCATCGTACTTTTTTTCAATTTTCGCTTCCATTTTCAAGCTCCTTTTTCGTTTTTATGTACAAGCTTTTTTATGGCTTCCTCAAAAAAATATTCTTTTATACAAATAAAAAAGCTAGGAATATCTTTCCTTTTTCATAAATACCCGTTGTATGACATTCTTTAAACACCAGGTTCTAAGAGAATCTTTTCATAAAAAAGCAGCACGCTTTGTATAGCGTGCTGCTTTTTTTATTATAAAGTTACGTGTTCTTTTTCTAATTCTTTAACACGTGCTGCAAACTCTTCTTCTGTTAAACCGTGTTCTTTTACATAGCGGTTACGAGGGCTCACTCGGCATTCATGTGAACAAGCGCGTAAATATTTGTGTTCATTTTCTTCAGAAGCTAAGATTTTCTTATTGCATTCTGGATTTGCACAGTTAACATAACGTTCACAAGGCTCGCCGGTAAAGTGGTCTTTTCCGACAATCACATGCTCTTTTTGGTTAACTGGTACGCTGATGCGCTCATCAAATACATAGCACTGACCGTCCCATAGTTCACCTTGTACTTCAGGATCTTTTCCGTATGTTACAATACCTCCGTGAAGCTGGCTTACATCTTCGAAACCTTCTTCAAGAAGCCATCCAGAGAATTTTTCACAGCGAATACCGCCTGTGCAGTAAGTTAAGATTTTTTTATCTTCAAACTGATCTTTGTTGTCGCGAATCCATTCAGGAAGCTCACGGAAGTTTCGAATATCCGGACGAACAGCTCCTCGGAAATGACCTAAATCGTATTCATAATCGTTTCGTGCATCAATTACGACCGTATTCTCATCTTGCATCGCTTGATAAAATTCTTTTGGGCTTAAGTAATTACCCGTTACGCGAAGAGGATTCACATCATCTTCTAATCGAAGAGTTACTAATTCTTTGCGGTGACGCACGTGCATTTTTTTGAACGCATGTTCATCTGCTTCGTCTATTTTAAATACAATACCTTCAAAACGAGGATCATTTTTCATCGTTTCCATGTATTTATCTGTTTGTTCAACTGTCCCTGATACCGTTCCATTGATCCCTTCAGCCGCAATTAAAATGCGTCCTTTTAATTCAAGCTCTTTACAAAATGCCAAGTGCTCAGCTGTGAACTCTTCAGGATTTTCAATTGGAGTGTACAAATAATATAGTAGTACTTGATATGGTTTTCTTTCAGTCATGTTGCTTCTTCCACCTATCTGTTTATATTTGCAAGATATAATGCATGTAGGTCGGTTATTGTGAACCGAATTGATGGTAACAATTCATTACTTAAAGGTACATTACGACAAAAACAACATCCTTTTTATGAGGATGCTTCTATCTAAAAAGTATTACAGTGAATGATTGTTTCAAAAACATACAGTATTTAAGCCTGTAATAGTATAACATATCAAAGCGTCCACTTCTAGGATTTGTTCTTCAATAAAAATTTTATTGACGCGATACGTTCTACATGAATGTGCCCGCGCATACATGATGAGATATAAATCTTTGAGATTGGGGGCAAAAATAATGCCTTTTTATACATTAAAAGACGGTGCAACTTTGTACTATGAACAACAAGGGGAAGGAACACCTATTATTTTCATTCACGGAGTTTGGATGAGCAGTCGTTTTTTCCATAACCAGCTTTCTTTTTTTTCAAAACAGTATCAAACTATTCTTTTGGATTTAAGAGGACATGGAAATTCAAGTCATACTCCATACGGCCATACAATTTCCACTTATGCTCGTGATGTGCATGAGTTTATAACCACTCATCAATTAAAAGACGTCATATTAGTAGGCTGGTCGATGGGTGCTTTTGTTGTATGGGAATATTTGAAACAATTTGGTCAAGAAAATGTAAAAGGAAATATTATTGTAGATGAAATGGCTTCAGATTTTAAATGGCCCGACTTTCCGATCGGTGCATTTGATTTACCTGCTCTTATTTCGCTCATGCAGGGTATTCAGCTTGATCGAACAAGTACATTAGAAAATTTTATTCCGCTTATGTTTAAGGATGAATTAACTGAAGAAGATAAACATTGGATTATGAAAGAAGGAACGAAAATGCCTGAGTCGATAGCCAGTGCTATTTTGTTTGATCAATCCATTGTGGACTATCGAGATTTTCTCCCGTTTATTGCAATCCCTACCTTACTGTGCTTTGGAAAAGAAGAAAAGCTCATTCCGGTAGCAGCTGGAAGACATATTCAAAAGCTGGTTTCAGGTTCTGTACTTGAAGTTTTTGAGAACAGCTGCCACTGCCCTTTTCTGGAAGAAAGCGATCGATTTAACAAAGTTGTGAGCAACTTTATCGAACATATCTAATTTACAAACTTAAAGAAGCAGCGCTTTAGCTACGCTGCTTCTTTAAATGAAACCTTTTATGGCTTTATGTATTGCTTTAGGGTAATAAAATCTCGCGTCCGTCATAGGCAAAGCTTACGTTTTCATCTGAAAGCATCTCGGCGTGCTTTTGGATATCAATATCATGTGATAAATGAGTAAATACCATGTTTTTGGCCTGTAGCTTCGCTTTGATCTCCATTGCCTCTGTCACGTCATATACGGATCTTTTTTCTTTTTGAAGATATTCTTTCCAGAAAGATGTACCAAATATCAGTAAATCTAAGTGGTAAAAGGGCTGCCACTGTTCTTTTGTCACATTAAAAGAATCGGATACATACGCCCAGCGTTCGCCTTGTTTTTGATGAACCACAATGCCGTAGGAATGACCGTTAAATCCGTGATTTACTTTATGAAACGTAATGGTTGTTTCTCCACTATCCCATTTTAACCTTCCTTTAAAGGTAAGCCCTTTTCTTTTTGCGAGATAAGGAAATCTTTCGGTTAACTCGCTGATGACTTCAGGCGCTCCTACGACCTCTGTATTTACATTATTCCAATAGCATAAGTCTGCTAAATCTCCTAAACCAGCCACATGGTCATTGTGAGGATGAGTAATAAAAACGGTAGAAGGGATTTTTTTGTTATTGTATAAGTGAAATTGATGTTTAAAATCGGGTGATACGTCAATCAAAAACACGTTACCGTCCATTGTAAACTGTGCACTAGGCCTTGTGCGCTGATTTAATTGATCTTTTTGTGTACATACTTTACAGTCACATAATAATCGAGGCACTCCTTGAGCATCGCTCGTCCCATAAAATAAAAGCTTGTTCATTGCTCTGTCTCCCCCTTTTTTTCTTCTAAAGGTCTATCTTTTTATTTCAAGAAATGTCCTATGTTGTTCTGCATCGTTCTTTTATTTGTCCTTCTAGAATAAAACCAGCTTTTATGTAAAACAGCCAGTCTTTTTAACGACTGGCTTTGCTATATTCCCTATAAAAAAACGTTTTTATGCTTTTTCTATTGATTTCTTTCTTCATCTCTTTCAACAATATGCTGAAGAATAGATAATTTGTTCGTCCAAAATTGCTCGTAGTAAGAAAGCCAATCTTGTACTTCTTTTAAAGGCTCTGGTTGAAGACAATACACTTTTTCTCTGCCTTTTTTCTGTCCATGGACTAAGTCTGCTTCTGAAAGTATATGAAGATGCTTGACAATAGCGGTACGGCTTATTGAAAAATGAGACGTTATTTCTGATATAGGCAATTCTTTTTCAGAAAGCAGCTCAAGTACTTTTCTTCGAGTAGGATCAGCAATGGCTTGAAAGATATCATGCTTGGCAGCTGATGAAGTCATTTAGTTTTCAACAACCTTTCGAAGTTTTTCATTTACGAGACTAATCCACCCGTAGCTCATTCTATCTCGTACCACTGAACTCTTTTCGTTTGCTTTTTCAAGAAGTGTTTCAGCTTCTTTCCACCCGCTATGAATAAGCGTAAATTCAGTTTGATTACCCATTTCTTTTAAGGTAAACGAAACGACCCATCCATCCGTATCCCAAGAGAAAGAAAGATAGTTTGGTGCATCTATTTCTAATACTTTACACGGAGATGGGCCAAAAGGCGATTGCAAATGAAATTCATATCCTACCTGAGGCTGAAAATCATTAGGCATGAACCATTGTTGGAGCCCTTCTGCGCTTGCTACTTTATCCCAAACTTTTTGAATCGGCGCGTTAAATATTATCGTCTGTTTTACATCTTCTACTACACTTTTATCATTCATCGTTATCTTCATTCTCCTTTTTAAAAAATAACACCAAAAAGTTTTATATAAAAACAATATAACACCTTTTGGTTTCATGTCAATTCATCTTTTGAAAAATGAAATCCTTCAATTCATTTCCGTTCTTTAATAAAGAGATTTGTTATGATGCTGAATGAGTGCATTTTGTTATATTTCAAATATATCTTTTAAACGATGCTTCGTCCGCTTTGTGCCAATGCATAATGAATGCCGTGTTGCAATGTTTGAAAACAATCATATTTCGATAAATCAATATGGGTCTTTGATATAACTAAGCCTAAGTCGGCAGAAATCCCTACTAAAATTGTTTTCGTACCAATCAGGGACGCTGCTGCACCTAATTTTTCAATAAGACTTGCCGTATATTCAGTAAGTTCTTTATCCAATCCGGTTAAATCCAGCACAAGATAATTAGCCTGGTGTTTTGGGAGGTTATTTAATGTATTGACAATCAAATCTTCCGTTCGATCCTCGTCGTATTTGCCAATCAAAGGAACGACGACTATACCTTCCAAAACCGGAATAATAGGAGAAGAAAGCTTTTTAATAAGATCTTTTAACTCTGCTGTTTTTTCTGCTACAATGTTTTGCAAATGTTCTATTTCCTGCGCTTCTTTTCTTCTCGCTAATTGATGAATATTTTGAGTGATATCAATGTTAGAAGGGAAGTATTCTACTGTGGTGCATTCATGTCCTTCTATTTGATGTTGAATCACCTTGTACCAAATATTTGTGCCAAATAGTCCTGTAAAAATCCCTGCATAATGGGCCGGAAGAAAATTTCCTCCCTTTGTTTTCTTTTGCGCAACGTTAATTTTATGTTCCCAACTGTCTTTTAATTCAGCAGATAGAGTTTTACTTTCAGGATTTAAATATTTGATAGTAGTTTTTCCCCATCCAGCCGAAGCGTATGTATTGGTAATTAACTCAGCCGCTTCAAAAACCGTTACGCCTTCCATATTTTGAAAGTACTCTCCTACTACTAATCCCTGTCGGAAACCAGTGGTTTCCAGTACTACAGAAGCTGCCTCTTCTCCAGATATTTCTTCGATTGTGTCAAACAATGTTTTCATCGCAGAAGTAATCCAAAAAAGGATCGCATCTTCTCCCTCAAAGCTAAATTGGCCTTTTTCTAAATCCCAAGCAAAACTAAGACCACCTATATCAATATTCTTTTTTTCACCCATGGCGGAATCTCCTTTTATTAAAGTTTTTACCTTCTATTTTATCTTATGTTGAAGAAGCTGGTAATAAAAATTGTTGCATATTTTCTATTGCTTGTCTAACCATTACCCATGTTTTCAATTAATAGAAAAGAAAGGTGAATGCTATAGAACTTTGAATTCGCCAACTTTTCTTTCTTTTGTATCAAACATACATGATAAAAAGGAAGAAAAGCAAATTGTAATATAACATCACATTACGTTATAATATAATTATATTCAAAAGCAAGTATTTAGGAAAGAGGAGGAAAAAGATGAAGCTAAATACTCATAGCTCTACGCCTTTATATATGCAGTTAAAACAGGCTATTACAGAAGATATTAATAAAGGAGTTTATACTCCGGGTGAAAAACTTCCAATTGAAACGGATTTGTGCGATATATACGGAGTAAGTCGGATTACGGTAAGAAAAGCCGTATTAGATTTAGTAGAAGAAGGCCTTCTGATACGTCAGCAAGGAAAAGGAACCTTTGTTCAATATCCAAAAGCTAAGAGAGAGCTGTTTGCCGTTAATGGGCATACAGAGTATATGTCGGAATTAGGGAAAGTACCGCAGACTAAAATTTTGTCTTTTGGTATAAAACCTGTAAAAGCTCATGTGGCAAAGATGTTATCAATCCCTCCAGAAAGTGAAGTCCTTGAACTGCAGCGCATCCTGTATTATGACGACCAGCCTCTTACCTTAGAAATTTCTCACTACTCCTTAGAATTGTTACCACACTTAGATCAGCACGTCCATAATTCAGTTTCAATGTACGATACTATAAAAAATAAGTACAATATTACTCCGGTTCATAATAAAAAATTATTGAACATGGTATTTGCAAACGTGGATGAAGCAAAACATTTAGAATGTGAAGTCGGAGAGCCGCTGTTTAAAGTGGAAAAAGTGGCGTATGATGCACAAAAAAGACCGATTCATTCATCTTTTCTACACTACCCTGCGAATCGCGTTACGTTCACTATAGACAGTTCTAATTCTTAATAAAATAGCGCCTTGCTTTAAAAGCAAAGGCGCTATTTTATTCATTTTAAAACTATCGCACAGTCTGTATGATATTCTTTTCCATATCCAAATGCTCCGTAATTCTGACAAGTTTGTGATGCCACCAATGATCCATTATGGAGGGCTTTGGCTATGTTTTTTTCTGGTAGATAAGAAGAAAGAAAACCAGCTATAAAAGAATCTCCAGCCCCAAGCGTATCCACTACATTTGTAGGAATTATAGGCTGTTTAAATAACTGATTTTCGACTGATAATAAAGCTCCCTCTTCTCCTCTTGTCACGCATACGACACTGGTTCCTAACAGGTGTACTCGCTTTATTAAATTCATACACTCTTCTTCTGGCAGGCTGCTTCCTGAGAAAAATGCATAGCTGATATATGGACATACTTGCTGTAAATATTCCTCATCGTATCTTGTAGAAAAATCAAAGGAAATATCAATGATTTTATGTAGCAACGGAAGGTCAGATTCTAAATGACTAAAAACGCTCGTATGAAGAAGATCGTGCTGGCGAATATAGGTTAAATCCGATTCATTCAGCATTAGTTTTAACCTAGATTGAACGCCCCCTTTATTTGATCCTACAAAAACTCGATCACCTTGTTCATCAAGTGTTACAATCGCCATTCCATTCTCTCCTACAGCTCTTCTTACTCTGCTAATATCCATCTTTTCTTGCTGCAGAGTATTTACTACATGCTCTGCCGATTCGTCATTCCCCACGATTCCCATATAGGAAGACTGATGATTGCTCAATCTATTATAAAATACGGCCACATTTAGCGCGTTGCCGCCTGGATAGATCTTTCCTTGATCTTTATAGTAATCTACTACATTATCCCCTACTCCAATTAGTTTCATCTGCTTGTCCTCCTATTATTTAACACTTCCGTTAGCAATGCCACGGATAAAATATTTTTGCATAAATAAAAACAACATAACAATCGGTGCTGCTGAAATGGTCAGTCCAGCTAGTAATACCCCCCAATCTGTTTGCAAAGCGTCTCTAAATTGCATTAATCCTGCTGGGATTGTACGTAAACTGTCATCGTCGATAAAGATAATGGCAAACATAAATTCATTCCATGTGTAGTAAGCTGTCAAAATTGTCGTTGTTAATAAAATGGGCGTGCTCATTGGAATAAAAATTCGAAATAAAATCCCTAAGCTTGTACATCCATCTAACCGAGCTGCTTCCTCCAGTTCTTTTGGAATCGAAAGAAAATAAGCTCGAATTAACAAAATGGTTAAAGGAATTCGATAAGCAACATAAGGGAGAATCAGTGCCAAGTGTGTATTATAGATTCCAAGTTTTTGAATAATGCTATACAAAGGGATTAAACTTACCTGAGGAGAAAGCATAAGTCCTCCGAGACATATAATGAGGACAAAAGCTTTTCCTTGAAACTCAAAGCGTGATAGTCCATAAGCTCCTAACGCACTGACCAGGACCGTCAAAAAACAAGACGCGCCCGTGACGATCACACTGTTTAAAAAGTAAGAAGATATTCCACTTTTCCACGCTGTCACATAATTTTCAATTAGCCAAGTATGCGGCATAGACCAGCTGTGAGTAAAGATTTCCTCTGTGCTTTTAAAAGAACTTATAATCATCCAAAGCAAAGGATACGCAATGACGATAAAATAGACAATCAATCCGACATATACTATCGTTACACCTGTGTACCTCTTCTTTTTTCTTTCTTTAGTGGCTGTATTGACAACATTAGGTAAGGTGACATTTGTTTTAGGCATCTGCATCAAGCGTCTTCCTTTCCTGTTTTAAATGCTTTCATTTGAATAAGAGAAATCAACAGCGTAATAATTAAAATGACAGTAGCAATTGAGGAAGCATAGCCCATCATATCTTTCGAAAAGGCTGTTTTGTATAAATACGTACTTAGCACTTCAGATGATGTACCCGGTCCGCCTCCAGTTAAAATATAAGGTTCATTAAATACTGTAAAAGCACCAGTGAGCGTTAAAATAACAGCCACAAATGTCATTTCTTTTGTTTGCGGTACAGTAATATGAAAGAACATTTTAAATTTATTAGCGCCGTCTATTTCAGCTGCTTCATACAATTCAGGTGAGATTTTTTGTATCGCTACAATATACAGCATGGCAATATAGCCGATAGACTGCCACTGAGATACAGCAATAACTGCATAAATAGCCGTATTACTATCTCCTAGCCAAGGTTTTGCCAATGAGTCTAATCCGATCATTTTGAGCATTTGATTTAAAAGCCCCACTTCAGGATTGTAAAAAAAAGTAAACAATAAGGCAATAACAGTCATCGAAACCACTACTGGTAAAAAATAAACCGTTCGAAAAAAAGGAGAAAACCTTCGAATAAGTTTATCTTCTAAAACGGCAGCCACAATTAGACCGCCTCCTACTTGAAAAATAATTGAAATGACCGCATAAAGAATATTATTTTTGAGTGCCTGATAAAAGACAGGGTCTTTAAATAAGTGCACATAATTATCTATTCCTACAAAAACTTTGTCTGGTGAAAATGTGCTCCACTCATAAAGACTATCCCAAATATTCTGAAAAATAGGGATGTACACAAGTAGTAAAAAAGCAAAAGCAGGAAGAAGATATAAATAAGGGGTTAGCTTATTGCGTTTTAACATCGCTTTTTCACTTCCTTACTTTTTAGATTCAGCACGAACACTCGCTGCAGCTTTTTGCACATCTTTCATTACTTCTTTAGGTGTTTTATCACCATTTAGCATAAGCTGAGCCCCTGTTAAATAAGCATCTGCAATTCGAGCATCGATTGCCATATCAAACCATGGAGCCATCTCTTTGGCTTGTAAAATATTATCTACTGCTTCTAATTGCTCCGGTGTTGAATTACTGCTGTTAGCTGTATCATTTACTGCACTGTATTTCCCTACTTCTTTTACTAGCTTTTCACCCATTTGTTTTGATGTTAAAAATTCAAGAAATTCCATCGCTTCTTTTGGATGCTTTGTTTTAGAAGAAATCATAAACCCTTCAGGTGATCCAGTTAAATTAGTAGCATTTCCTTTTCCATCCTCTAATTTAGGAAAATTAAACATGCCAATCTTAAATTTCGTTGGACCGAAAAGCTTAATTTCAGCGGTTTCAGCATAAAACATAGCTGCTTTTCCATTTGAAAATTGTTGTCTTGCATATTCATGATCAATCGAATTTGTATTTTTATTAAAGTAAGGAACTAATTCTTCTAATTTTTCTAGAGCTTTTACATAGCCTTTATCCGTGAATGTCCCAGTTTTTGAATTATAGTCTTTTGAAAGAACGTCAGGCTTTACCATGCGCTGATTTAAGGTTCCTACGTAGTGAGAAATGGTCCACGTATCCTGGCTTCCAAATTCTAAAGCTGTATAATGCTTCTTTTTTAACACGCTTAAAACATTTAGTAGCTCGTTCCAGTTTGTAGGCGCTTTTAATCCTAATTTATCGAAGATATCTTTGTTGTAAAAAAACATTTTCCCGTCCATTGTGACAGGAACACCGTAAATTTTCTTATTAACGGTATATGGTTTAATTTGAGACTGAACAAGCTTGGAAGACCACGCTGAATCCTTCTTATAATAAGAGGTTAAATCTAAGGCTTTGTTTCCTCTGACAAATTGTCTAGCAAACTCATCGCTCCAAGAAAAGTACACATCAGGAGGGGTATTAGTACCTGTCATAACTTTAATTTTGTCTTTATACGAATCGTTTAACACCGCTTCTGTTTTAATATCAATATCAGGGTGCTGTTTTTCAAATTCTTTTACAACTTCTTCAAAGTAGCTTTTTTCAGGTTCTTTTGGCCATCTGTGAAAGAATGTTAACGTTGTCTTTCCTGTGTCTGAGTCTGAAGACGTTTGTTTTCCCGCACACCCCCCGAGCATTAAAGAACAACTTAAAAGTGAGGCTAAGATTAAATTTGTCTTTTTCATATAGAAACCCCCTTATTGTAAGTGCTTTCATATATAAGTTATACTATAATGTTTTATAACATTATAGTATAACTCGTAAGGAAAATATACAGATTTCTATCTTTATTAGGGATTGTTATTAATATTCTACTTTCCACATGTAGCGTCTTTTACTTAAAGGATGATTGCGTGCTTCGGCTAATTCTTCGGCATACTGACGCAGTACACGATTTAATATAAGAGGAGCGATATACCCTTGCACATCTTTATCAATTCCTTCGAAGTCATATGCTTTTGCATCTAGAACAGTTAATTTCTTTCCATATCGTTTAGAGAATGATAAGGCGCGTTCTTCTAAAGGTCTCGTTTCATCTAGTCCAGCTAGGATGATAAACGGTACGTTTTCATCAATAATTTCGAATGGACCGTGGAAATACTCTCCAGCGTGAATAGCGTGAGAATGAATCCACTGCATTTCCATCAAGATACAGATGCTGAATGAATAGGCTGCTCCATAGTTCGAGCCGCTGGCCATTGTATAAATAACCGGTTCAGACTTATGGGATTCAGCAAATTTTCTTGCGTTGCTCGCTTCGTATTCTAAAGCTTTTTCATAAACAGACTGTAGATTTTCTAAGCTAGTAACTAACTTTGCAAATTTATCATTTTTTTCTGCTACGTATAAGAGACCAAATACAAGCTGATATAAAACGCCTAAGTTTGTTTCAAAAGCATCGATGTCATTGCCCCACTCATACTTAATAAAAATATCTGCGCTGTGTGCTAAAGGTGAAGTAGGTTCATTTGTTAAGGCTACAGCATAAGCGCCTTTGCTTTTAGCGAACTTAGCTGCTTCTGTAGTCTCAGGAGTTGTTCCTGACATAGAACATAAAATAACTAAGGAGTCTTTTCCTAGCTGCTGCGGATTGCGGTGGATAAATTCGTTCGAGCTATACAAATCGGATGTAATATGTTGAGCTTCTCGATCTAGTACATACTTAGCTGGATACATGATCGCAGAAGATCCTCCACATGCGACGAAAAACACATTACGAATTTGCTTGCTTTTTAATTCGTTTAATACGGCTTGCACATCACTTTTTACATTCACTGCTGTTCTGCTCATTTTCCCCACTCCTCAAATAAAATATGATATACAACATTATGTAATGTTATATATTGTTATATTAAACTGCAAACGTTAACTAGTCAATACATTTATCAGAATATTTAACTTTTTTATCTACATTTGTAGAAATGCGCTCTTCTGTTTCTCCATCAAAAAAATGCACGTAGGTTAAATTCAACGAAAAATCCCCTTTGTCCCCTGCTTCAAACTCACATAAAAGAGGCACTCGGGCCACAAACGTTTGCTTTTCTAAACTAGCATATAAAATTGTTTCAGCACCTAGTACCTCTATCATATCTAGTGTCGTAGTGAAGCAAAACTCATTGTTCAACTCTCTCTTACTATCCTCTTTATGATATACAATGTGTTCAGGACGCGCACCCATTATGACCTCTTTCTCATTATGACCTTGAGAATGTAAAGCGTGTATTAGAAAATCAGGAAGCTGTATTTTAGTTTCGCCCATTATAAAATAAGTGCCTTGGAGATACCCCCGAAAAAAATTCATTGCGGGCGATCCAATAAAACTGCCTACAAATACATTCCTAGGATGTCTATAAATATCTTGAGGAGTTCCAATCTGTTGAATAATCCCGTCTTTCATAACAACTAGGCGAGTAGCCATTGTCATAGCTTCCACTTGATCATGCGTCACATAGATTGTTGTTGTTTGCAGCCTTTGATGCAGTTTAATAATCTCAGCACGCATCTGTACTCGCAGCTTCGCATCCAAATTAGATAATGGTTCATCCATTAAGAAAACTTTTGCTTCCCGAACAATAGCACGACCTAAAGCAACTCGCTGACGCTGCCCTCCGGATAAAGCTTTTGGCTTTCTATCTAAATATGTTTCTAGACCTAATGTTTTGGCTGCTTCATTTACCCGTCTATCAATTTCGTCTTTCTTTATTTTTTTTAACTTCAAACCAAATGCCATATTTTCTCGAACAGTCATATGAGGGTAAAGAGCATAATTTTGAAAGACCATAGCAATGTCACGATCTTTTGGAGCTACTTCGTTCATATGATCTCCATCAATGTAAAAATCACCTTTTGAAATCGTTTCTAGACCTGCAATCATTCGCAGCGTAGTAGATTTACCACAGCCTGAAGGTCCAACAAAGACAACAAATTCTTTCTCTCCAATCTGAAGGTTAAAATCATTTACGGCGATATTTTTTTTATCATATATTTTATATACTTTATCTAAATGTAACATTGTCATCTCACCTCAGCTCCTTATATTTAAAGTTTGAGATACATGATTGCAAGTTACGCGTCTCTTTTTCCTTAATCCTTAATTCTTTCCTCCTTTTTATTTAAATTGTTAACTTGAGACATTAAAGTAACTTAATAACTATACTAATCGAATCTAGTTAGACAGAAAATAAATATGTAAAGGTTGCTAACACAAAACATACAAGCAACCGTTCACCTTCAAAAAAATAAAAACCTTCTCTAAAATAAGAAGGTTTCACATCATAATCTGCATTGAGACTGCCTTTGCCTTATTTCTGAAGATTTTATTACATATCTTCTTTGCCTTGACAGCTTGGACACTCATAAACATGCACAAAATAAAGTCCAATATGGTGGAATCGTTTACCTAAGCAATCTGGACATGTTCCTGCTTCGCGCATTTGTTCCCGTCGTTTGTCTCGCTGATTAGCTAAGAAATTTACAAATTTCATAAAAAAACCTCCCTCATGTTTTTGACTATAGGTTTTCCTGATGGTAGGTCTTTTATTCGACTAGGTGTATTTATAACAGCACCTGCTTGATTGTGCTTTTAAACTATACTCACGTTTTCCAATCATACAAAAAGGATAGATAAAGCAGTCTTATGACGCTCATCTATCCTTCATTTTTACCCTATATAATGTTTAATGCTATACAGGCGTATCACTATTTCCTAACAGATATCTAATTTTTGATACAGCTATCATATACAAATTATTCTTCTACTTTGTGTTTTTCTTTTTTCCGAAGAAACGGCCACCAGTTTCCTTCTCCAAGCGTTACGACAATCGCTGGCATAAGAAGCGGAAGAATGACAAGGCCATAAAGTAAAAGACCAATAATAACAACCGTTGCTACATGAACAAGTGTTAATACACCCGATGGCATCATAGCCCCAAACGTTCCAGCTAAGATAATAGCAGCAGTAATAATAACCGATCCCATCTTACTCATGGACGTAACCATCCCTTCTGCTACGCCGCTTTTTACTTCTTCGTTAAAACGGTCTAACAAGAAAATAGAATAGTCAATTCCAAGGGCAACTAAAATAACAAAACTAAAGAATGGCACAGCCCAGCTGATTCCGTCATTCCCCATTATATCCACGAATAGAAGCTCTGAGATCCCCATTGCTGTATAATACGTAAGCAGCAGTGAAGCAATCATGTATACAGGCATGATCATTGAACGGAATAAAATGGTCAGCACAATAAACAATCCAATCATCATAATAATCATTGTGCGTGAAAGATCCGTTGTAGATAAATCTTTTAAATCCGCATTTGAGCTCGATACCCCTCCGTACACAATTTCTGTATCCTCAAACGGCGTATCAACGACTTCGCTTGCCACCGCTTTTTCAATATTTTTTACGGTTGAAATGGCTTCTTCAGAATATGGATTTTGATCGAGCACTACACTGAGCTTAACTCCTTTTCCATCTGCAAAAGAATAGTTATCGATGGATTGTTTAAACCCTTTATCTTTCATCACTTCTGCTGGAAGGTAAATACCCGTATCTCTAACTGTTGAGCTGTCACTCATGTTATCAAGCATATCTGTTGCTTTTGTTAAGCCATCTGAGATCTTCGTCAGTCCGTCATTCGCACTGTTAACGCCTTTTGCTAACTGGTTGATACTGTCTGATAACGTTCCAACTTGACCTTGCTGAGCTGAAAGATTCTCATTTGCTTGTTGGAGACCGGTTTGAATGGTAGTAAGCTGTTTACTGATTGCAACAAGCTGCGGAACCGCTTGCTGCACATTTCCTGTTGTAGAGAGCTGAGTGCTGATGAGCTGCAGCTGTTGATTAATTTGAGCTAATCCATCTGCAGCAGGTGCAAGCGACCCGCCAGATTTCTCTTTAGAAGCAGAACCCGTTTGGTCAGCTATTTGATTTAGCCCTTTTTCAACATCACTTAATCCTTTTTGTACATCTCCGATTCCTTTAACAGCATCTTTGATTCCGTCTGATACAGAGCCTAGCTGTGAATTAACATATAAATCATCAATCTTTTCTCCGGTAGGCTGTGTGATAGTCATAACAGAATCCACGTGATCCACTTTTTCAATTGCTTTGCTTATATTTCCTAAATAAGGAATAACATCCGCCTTTGTTAACTCTTTATCTCCTTTAATAATAACATTGACAGGAAACGCTTTTCCTTCTCCCAGTGCATCACTGATAGCATTTAGTCCTTTTATAGATTTATAATCACTGCTTATTTCAGCAGTAGAATCAAACGATACTTTTGAGTCGTACGTTACAATAAAAGGCACGGTAATAATCGCTGTAATGACTAAAAACACGAACGGTCGCGCCACTGCCTTTTTTCCTAAAAAGCCCCACAGCTTATTATCACTATGAGAAGCCACTTTTTTAGACGGCCAAAATAATTTTTCTCCAAGCGTAACCATAAAAAGTGGAAGCAGAGTAAATAAAATGACTAGCAGTACACCTACGCCCACTGCTACCCCGACAGCCGACTGGAAAATGGCAAACTTGGCAAATCCAATGGCTGCAAACCCAATAAATACGGCAATTCCGCTGATAAATAGCGTTCTTCCTGCTGTACGATAAGCCGTGATCGTGGCCTCTGCTTTATCATGTCCGTTTGCCAACTCTTCACGGAAACGGTTAAGTAAAAGAATGCAGTAATCCGTACCAATTCCAAACAAAATAGCTACTAAGAACGTTTGCGTGAACGTTGAGATTGGAAAATCGACATTTTTAACTAAAATCCCTAGTAACGATTGACTGATTAAGTATGTGATTCCCACAATTAAAATAGGAATAAACGGCGTCACGACTGAACGGAAAACGAGTAAAAGCAAACCTAAAATCAAAAAGATAGTAATAAACTCGGTTTTCTTTAACCCTTCTTCTGAACTGTGTGCAAAATCCTGATTAATAAGAGATGCACCTGTTACATATGCCGTAGTGTCTTTTGGCACGCTACCATAAATCTCATTCGCTATTTTTTCAACTTTTTCATCCGATCCACTGACAGTAACCGGAACTAAAACGGTTTTTTTGTCTTTAGACATTAATTGATTACGAACATCTTGATCATCTGTTAAAGGCGTTGTGACATCTTTTACACCTTTAATTTTCTCTGTCTTATCAATGATTTTCTGTATTTGTTTCTCACTATCTTTATCTAATACGTTATCTAACTTGATAACCATGCTAATGGTATTACTATCTTCTCCAGCATTTTTTAGAATTTGGCTAGCTCTAGATGAAACGGCATCGTCTGGAAGCTGAGACTGTCCTTTTTCACTTGCGAGCTTTGTTAAATTTGGTGACGTTAGCATCAATATAACCGTTAAAGCTAAAATAAAGGCCGCAATCACCCACTTAAATTTCACAATAAATTTCATTTTTTGCTTTCCCCTTTTATAGTTAACTTTTCTTTTGCCATTGTAAGAATTTCAATAAATGTATCTATTTTTTCTTCTTCTACATCATCAAACAAATTCTCAATGATACTAAAACACGCGGCATTTCCGTCATTTATTACCTTTTCTCCTTCAGCCGTAATCTTAATAAGCTTAGAACGTTTATCGCTCTCTAGTTCGTTAGTGTCCCACTCCACAAGCCCTTTTTCGAGCAGTTTTTTAATTCGATTCGAAATGGCACTTTTATGAACACCTTGCAAGACAGCAAGACTGCCTGGTGAAGATGGACCTTTAATCATTAAACTATTTAACAAATCAAACTGCTGCCTAGAGACATGTTCGAAGAGGTTATGGCTAAGCTCTCTGTGAATTACTTCTGTTCCCACAAACAGCACTTCTTCAAAAAGTTCTACAGCTTGATATAACTTGCTTTTCGTCACTTCTTTCCCTCCTTTGCTCATTTAGTTTATAGGTATAAACTATTCAACTTTAAAAATAGTTTATAGGACTAAACTTTATTCTGTCAATAAATTTATGTCTGACTGTCTTCATATATGATAAAGATAAATAGAAATCCCGAAAGATACCGCTTACATCAGCTTTTTTGGTTGTCAAAGCTCCATCACTTAAGTATTATTAGTAATTGACTTCTTTTCAAGGAGATATAAATTTTATACACAGAAAGGGTGATCACACATGAATACAATGCATGCTAATGAGCAGGTCAGTAAGAAAGATTCCTTTCCAATTGCTCTCATCTCATTGACTCTTGGAGCTTTTGCCATTGGAATGACGGAATTTGTTATTATGGGGATACTGCCTAACGTTGCGGAAGACCTTCATGTTAGCATTTCGACTGCTGGACAGCTAATTACAAGCTATGCTTTAGGAGTAGCAATCGGCGCGCCAATTTTAACTATTTTTACTCATCGACTTCCTCAAAAGCTTCTGCTTTGTTTACTTATGCTTTTGTTTATTCTGGGAAATGCAATTGCTATTGTTGCACCCAGCTATGGAATTTTAATGGGAGCTCGTTTAGTTACGGCATTATGTCACGGTACTTTCTTTGGAGTAGGCGCTGTTATTGCTTCACGGCTCGTACAACCTCATAAACGTGCAAGTGCTGTCGCAACGATGATGGCAGGTTTAACCATTGCAAATATCATCGGCGTTCCTGTGGGAACATTCATTGGGCAACACTTAGGCTGGAGAGCTTCGTTTGGAGCTATTACGATCATGGGGATTATTGCATTTATTGGTATTATTCTGTTTATCCCAAAGCTTGGTCAAGACAAATTAACGGGTCTAAAACAGCAGTTTGCTGCTTTTACTCAACCAAAACTTCTTGTGATGCTTCTTTTAAGCGCAATAGGATGCGGCAGTTTATTTACTGTATTTACGTACATTACACCGCTTCTTGAAGACGTTACAGGAGTAAGTGAACATAGCGTTACGTGGATACTTGTATTATATGGATGCGGCGTTACGCTCGGAAACGTTGTTGGAGGCAAGCTAGCAGACTGGAAGTTAATGCCTTCGGTTGTAGGTATATTTGCTTTTCTTTGTATTGTGCTGACTATTTTTACGTTTACTGCCAAAAGCCCAACAGCAGCTATTATCACGCTGTTTTTCTGGGGAGCAGCAGCATTTGCTGTAATGCCTGGTATTCAAGTGAAAATTATGAACTTAGCACAGGAAGCACCTGCTTTAGCTTCTACTTCGAATCACTCGTTTGCTAACTTAGGAAATGCTTTTGGCGCCTTTTTCGGAGGCGTAATTATTAATCATGTGGGACTTACTTCACTTCCTTGGGTTGGCGCCATTTTTGTAGGAACGGCTTTTATTATCAGCACTTGTCTTTTTATTGTGGAGACACGCAAAAAACATAGTGAACAATCGTTCTAACTGTCTAACAACCGAACAATAAGTAAAAAAGAGCCTTTCTTTGCTGAAAGGCTCTTTTTTTACTTTTAACTCACTTTTTTCATTTCTTTACTTGTTAATCGACTGTGTTTACGAGAATAACCGACATATACAACTATACCAAGCACAATCCATATGCTAAAATACAGCCATGTTGTTTTAGGAAGATTAATCATTAAAAATAAACAAGATAATACAGATAAAATTGGTAAAACAGGTACAAACGGCATTGTAAATCCACGTTTTAAAGTTGGGTGCGTTTTACGTAAGATGATAATGCTGACGCCCACCATGCCGAAAGTTAAAAGAGCTCCGATATTTGCTAAATTCGCAAGTTCTTTTAGATCAATAAATCCTGAAATTAACGCTCCGATAATCCCTACTAGCCAAGTAGAAAGAGTCGGAACTCCCGTTTTCTCATTTGTTTTAGCAAATGCTTTTGGCAGCAAGCCGTCGCGGCTCATTGAGAATAAAATGCGTGTTGCTGCATAAATGTAGGCGAAAATAACAGCCATGATTCCAATGACGGCTCCTGCAGCAATAACTCCTGCCACTGCATTTTGTCCTACTGAATGGAGAACATAGGCCATTGCTTCTGGAACATTCAATTCCTTGTACGAAACAACTCCAGTCATAACAAGGCATACTGCTACATAAATAATCGTGCAGATCACAAGTGAACTAATAATTCCAATGGGCAAATTGCGCTGCGGATTCTTTACTTCTTCTGCTGATGTAGATAAGGCATCAAAACCTAAGAAAGCAAAAAATACGGCCGCGCCCCCTGTCACAACACCTTCAATTCCATAAGGCATAAAAGGTGTCCAATTAGACGGTTTTACATAAAAAGCTCCTACAATAATAAAAAGAAGGATAATAAACAATTTAACAAGCACCATAAAGTTATTCACTTTTTTACTTTCTTTTGTTCCTCTTGAAAGCAGCCATGTAATAAGAAGCGTAATACAAATAGCAGGAAGGTTCACTAGACCTCCATTTGCAGGGATCGTAATCAATTCTTTTGGCAGCGAAAAACCAAAGCCTTCTAAAAAGTTGTTAAAATAAGAAGACCATCCGTTTGCTACTGCTGACATTGTTAACAAATAGACAGAAAGCAACGTCCATCCCATTAAGTGCGCTACCACTTCGCCGATGGTTGCATATGTATAGGTGTAAACGCTCCCAGATACAGGTATAGTTGAAGCAAATTCTGCATAGCACAGCGCTGCAAAACCGCATACAATAGAAGCCAATATAAAAGAAAAAATAACGGCTGGTCCAGCATCGTTAGCAGCTACTAAGCCTGTTAATACTAAAACCCCCGTTCCGATTACGGCTCCAATACCAAGAAGAGTCAAATCGAATGCTCCTAATGTTTTGACTAGAGATTTGTTTTGACTTTGTTCTAATAATTGCTCGATTGACTTCTTTTTAAATAGTTTTCCCATTGCACTCTCTCCTCTCTGTTGCCACTCATCCATTAAAAACTTGAAAATAACGTCTTTTCCCATTTGGCTGCGCGTTTTCACTTCAGATACAGAAGTAATTATATAGAAATAATTACTAACTTGTCTATTAGTATACTAATATCATTATATATATTTCAAGAGTTTTTGTAAGCGATTTCTTAGTATCGCTCTATTTTGGATTTATAAACTAAATAAAGAGGTTATCATTGTGCTTATGTATAATAAATTTGAATAAAAATAATATTCTAAAAAATTACTTTATATGTTTTTAGATAACTTTTTTACTAACTATCTTCAGATATAAATTCCTGACATAGAGATTATTTACAGAACGATGAATGTTTTATCTTACCGGGTGTTATAATGATGAAAACTGAAGTGTATGAAGGGCGGAGAAAGATGATTAACTTACTTATTGGCTGTATCTTACTAGCATTAGGAGTATACTTTATGTTTAAATTTCTTTTTTACTCTCCTTCTAAAAAGAAGCGAGATCAGCAAAACATGAACAAACCATCAGGTGAGGCTTCAGCTTCATCCCGTACAAACGATTCGAATGGAATAAGATAAATTTTTTTTATAAAATACCGGCGTTTGTCTAAGGCAAAAGTTATACTGCTGATATATATTATCTTATACCCTTCTAGTTCAATATTCCCTTCATTTTGGTGTGAGACAAAATGAAGGGAATCACTATCTGACTTAAAAAATCAGATTTTTCTATTTAGTAAGGTAAATAGCTTCAACAAACTCTGTTTGAATTCTTTTCTTTATTCAAGTGTACAGCTGCCTCTTCCACACTTACTGTTCCTATATTTTTCTTCCCGTGCTTTCGCATAGCAAGCGATTCATTTTCCACTTCTTTATCTCCTATCACAGCCATATAAGGAACTTTCAGCATTTCTGCTTCTCGAATTTTCAGCCCTATTTTTTCAATGCGATCGTCTACTTCAACACGATACCCTTTTAACTCCAGCTCGTGTTTCACTTTATATGCATATTCCACGTGTGGCGGTGCAATAGGCAATAGTTTGAGTTGAACAGGAGCTAACCAAAGAGGAAATTGGCCTTCGTAATGTTCAATCAAGATGGCCATAAATCGCTCAACGGAACCGTATATAGCGCGGTGAATCATTACGGGGCGATGAGGTTTATTGTCTTCTCCAATATACATACAGTCAAACTTCTCCGGCATTAAGAAATCAAGCTGAACTGTTCCGCACTGCCAGCTTCGACCTAAGGAATCTAAAATATGAAAATCAATTTTCGGCCCATAAAAAGCTCCATCTCCTTCATTCACCTGATAGTCTAAGCCTTTTTCACTTAACACAGATTGAAGCGACTTTTCTGCTTGGTTCCATGTTTCAATATCTCCCATGAATTTTTCAGGTCGTGTGGATAGCTCTACTTTGTAATCGAAGCCAAAATGTGAGTAAAAGTCATGGATAAACGCTAGAATGCGGCTAATCTCAGCTTCAATCTGACTGAGTTCTACGAATAAATGAGCGTCGTCCTGTGTAAATGAACGGACTCTTAGCAATCCGTTTAAAGACCCAGAAAGCTCGTGACGATGAACTAATCCAAGCTCTGCGTATCGAATCGGAAGTTCTCGGTAGCTTCTTCGCTTGCTGTTAAACAATAAAATGGCTCCCGGACAATTCATCGGTTTAATCGCATAGTTTTGTTTGTCAACATTTGAAAAATACATATTCTCATGATAATGCTCCCAGTGCCCTGATTGTTCCCAGAGCTCCTGTTTCATCATGATGGGTGTTTTTATTTCTTGATAGCCTGCTTTATAATGCTTTTGTTTCCAATAATTTTCTAACTCATTTCGAATAATCATTCCGTTAGGTAAGAAAAATGGCATACCAGGAGCTTCTTCCATCGACATAAACAGCTCCAGTTCTTGACCTAACTTTTGATGATTTCGCTTTTCTGCTTCCACTTGTTTTGACATGTTCATTCCTCCAATATATTTTTATTCAACAAAAAAACCGCACTCATCCCTAGTAAAGGGACGAATGCGGCCGTGGTACCACCCTAATTCCGTAAAATACTCATACGTATTTTACGCTTAAAAAGATAACGGTTTTACCGGTTGCGGTTTCAGTGTATACACATTCCCCGCCGCAGCTCCAAGGTGGTAAATTCATTTTGTTTTCTAAGGGCTCTCAGCCAGTGACCCTATTCTCTGTAAAGAAAATCCAAAAATGATTCATGTCCTTTTCATTGCTTGTATATTCATTTTTTCTACATAAAAAGCCGCACTCATCCCTAGTGAAGGGACGAATGCGGCCGTGGTACCACCCTAATTCCGTAAAATACCTATACGTATTTTACGCTCAAAAAAGATAACGGTTTTACCGATTGCAGTTTCAGTTATGCACGTTCCCTGCAATAGCTCTAAGGTGGTAAATCAGATGATTTCTTAAGGGCTCTCAGCCAGTGACCCTATTCTCTGCGAAGAAAACAGCATCTAATTCATGTCCTTTTCATTGCCAAATACTGTTTATTAGTTGTTAAAAGCGATTATAGTGTATAAATTTAACAAAAGTCAAGAAGTAATTTTTTATTTTTTAATGGTATAGAATTACTTTATGCTTGAATTTTTGAAAAGTTACTTAAGAATATACGGACTTAAAAAGTTTTTATTATACTATTAACGACTACATTTCATTCTTATTTTTATAGCAATAAAGGCGAAAAAGAAAGATGCTATAAGTCCTTATTTGGTTTATCTAAGCGGAATTAACGAAGTGAAACCAATACTATCCCAAACCAGAACAAGTAACATATCACAAGCATCATCAGGTTTTTTTATTTATATATTAAAATATTAAATACACCTTTTTATGCTCACGCAAATGTTTGACTTCAATCCGTAGAAACTATTTTTTATCTATCTGTAGACGGAAGCTCATCATGCATGCTTTCACTTTGGGGAAAAATCCGTTTTTTCCTGACTTGTTCTTTAAGAATAACGTCAAGCTGCCGCTGAATTTTCCTTGTTTCATTTGTCGAAAAATACAGGTGAGCCAGATTTACTGTTTCTAACGGATCCTTGGTCAAATTGTACATTTCAATTTGATCAGGAACACGATTTGTTTTAAGGGTAGCAAAACTCACAGGGTAACCTTCATATTGCTCTCCGTGAATAAATTCATCTTTTTCGTCATCTGCTGACCAAAATTGCAGATTATCATGATAGCGAGCGTATTTCCAAATTTCCTTTCCTGCCGCTGACGAAAACTCGACAATGACCGCTTGAATGTGATTAGGCTGAACAACTGACGGGTAGCTTTCTCCTAAAAAATTTGTTTGGTGAAGTCCTTTTGTCGGGTCATCATCTGTCATGAAGAAAATCGCTGTTTCCTCTTGCTCAGCACACGTTTCTCCTCGAAGTATACCTGACAGGTCTCGCCCAACAAATGGATGTACTTCCGTATGACTTTTTTGTAATTGCTTTTGAATAGCAGAAGCATCTATATTAGCTAAACTAAGCATTGTCGGGATCAAGTCAAGGTGGCTAGTCAGTGTGTCTGTACGTTGATAACTAGGAAACAAACGCTTGTTATGAATGAGAAGCGGAACGTGAATAGATTCTTCATACATGTTGTACCATTTTTGATGTAGTCCCCCGTGAGCTCCAAGCAAATCACCGTGATCAGACGTAAAAATAATAATTGTATTTTCATAGAACGAAGATTGTTCCATGGTCCGAAGAACTTTTAAAATTTGTTTATCAACATTTTTTTGCAGCTGATAATACAAGCGCCGGTAGAAGCTAGAATTTGGGGTTGGCTGCAGCGCTTTTGGATAGATATATTTATAGCTGCTTTGAGCGCTAGGCTTTGTTTGTAAAGGTTCTCTAATGGTAGGTGGCGGATCGATGTTTGGAATCGTCTCATCAATAGAAAACTGAAACATAGGAAGGTGTTTGGTAATCGCTCCGAACAGCGCAATGTCATGCGGGTTCACAAATGAAGCTACCATGAGCCAAGGCTGCGCAGGCGCTTGATGTTCTAATCGTTGAATAAGCTCTATGATTTCCTCTGCATATATTTCGTCTCGTCCGCTCACTCCAATGGCCGCAGATGAACCAGAATTGCGCGGATTTCTCCCTTCCGGTTCCGGACCAATCCACCCTGAAAAACCAAACTTTTCAAGCTTATTAGCCCGTTGATAGAGGCATTCTTTCTCTGGATCCGGTATTCCTGTTTGCATCTGATAGCTAGAAAAAACGTTATGTGTTCCTGGAATTAAGATGTTCTCATCAGAAATATGCCATTTTCCTTTATAAAAGGTTTGATACCCAGCCTTCTTAAAATACTCTCCCATCGTCGGGACGGTATTAGGCTGCAGCCAAAACATATCAGGATCTTGTGACTTCTTTGCGATACCTTGCGTTTGCGTAACTCCATGCAAGGAAGGGTATTGTCCTGTAAACAATGTAGCTCGACTTGGTGAACAAGCTGTAGAACCGACGTAATGACGAGTAAACTCCATTCCATGCTGTTTTAAAAATTTATGTGCTTTTAAATGCTTTTTTCTCCACTTTTTTAGTTCTTTACTTTCATATAAGGGTGGAAATCGCTCCTCGTCCACGATAATCAACAAAAAATTAGGCTGTTTCTGCATGTTTACTCCTCCGCGTGTTTATCAAATTTTCTGTATTGATAAACTATGTAAAAAGCACTTTTTTTAGAAGAACGGAGTACAGTTCATGTCTTTTTATACCCAAACAAAAAAAGACTTGGAGGATTTCTCTAAGTCTTTCATAACTCGTTTCAACACGATATTCCTTATTTTTTGTAAGCTTTTAGCTGCTGATTTCGTTTATAGGTGCCAATGATACTAGGTATACCTACAATTATACTTATCATAAAACTCCACATCATGTAGCGCCAATCCCCTGTAAAAAGCGCTATTCCCATAAAAAAACGAGCTGACCAGCAAGAGCTAACCATGAAGCTATCCAAGCAAACATCATATTCTCTTTCACGTTATCACCTCATATTTTTAATTATGAATGACTTTTTATATTTCACCACGAAATTCTAATTTTGAAGGTTGTTCTACTGTTTATTTTATGTACATAACTGAAAAAGCTAATAGCAGCGCGCAGCTATTAGCTTTTTCATTATTTTGCAAATACATGATTTCCTATTTTAATTGTTTCTTGTTTTTGGCGCAGCCATTGATCTCCCGTTTTATCAGGATTAAAGAAGAATAATGAACCTTTTCCTTGACCTTGGAAGTTAATTGCTTCTTCTACAGCTTTTTTTGAATCTTTGTCTGCAGGTTTATTAATTTGACCGTTGCTGACCGGACTATACTGACCTTTTTGATAAATAACACCTTTTACAGTGTCTGGGAATTTGCTGCTGTCGACTCTATTTAATACAACTGTCGCCACGGCTACTTTGCCTGCATAAGGCTCTCCTTTGGCTTCGGCTGATACGAGACGAGCTAATAATTCTTTATCATTTTTATTTACTTGAACGTGCTGTTCATGAGCGGGCGCTGCAGCAAATGCTGAGTAACCTGCACCAAAACTTGGGATAAGCATTGCTATAGCGATTACTAGTTTCTTTATCATAAAAATAAAAAGCCTCCTTGCTATTTCTTGACGTGGTTCATATGCTAGCAGAAAGATAAGAGTCTTTCATTGCAAAAAATTATCCAGTTCCAAAAGAAATTGTATATTATCGTATTTTTTTTAGCATATAAAAATATAACTTTACTGATTAAATATGAGTTGCCTTTCATTCTTTAGTGGTTTATGATGTAATAATACAAATAATAATGATTACGATTTATAAAAAAGATTTTAAGAAAGGATTGATTATTTGGCTAAAAAATCAAAGATCGCAAAGGAAAAGAAGCGACAGGCACTTGTTGAAAAATACGCTGAGTTAAGAAAACAGTTAAAGGAACAAGGAAATTATGATGAACTACAAAAACTCCCGAGAGATTCTTCGCCTACTCGCCTGCATAACCGCTGTGAGGTAACGGGAAGGCCTCGCGGATATTTGCGTAAGTTTAAACTTTCTCGAATTGCTTTTAGAGAGTTAGCTCACAAGGGACAGCTTCCTGGAGTGAAAAAATCAAGCTGGTAAATTTCTAATTAAATAAAGGCAGCCTTTTTGGCTAAAAAAAGAAGGAACATGCTCTGTAAATCGTAATCATTACTTTTAGTAGGAGGAATTAATATGGCAACATGGAACTTAGATACAACGAAACATCACGTTCTCATTTGCAATGGAAGCAGCTGCAATCGGTTTGGAGCCGAAGAAGTTACACAGGCGATTCGAAGTGAGATAGCCAATCAAGAATTAGATCCATACATACACACTACTCGCACTCGATGTAATGGTAGATGCCACGATAAATGCGTCGTCATTTCCTATCCAGACGGTATTTGGTATAAAGATGTGAAACCTCAGGATTCACAAGAGCTTATTAACTCATTAAAGAAGGATCAGCCTTTTGTGGAAAAAATAAGCCATACTTTTTGCGAAGAAGGCTTTCAGCGAACAGAAGGTACTGTGAAAGGTATCTCAAAAGAAAAAGAAACCGTCATCAAAGTGTCTAAAAAACTTTAATTTACAACAGCGAGAACATAGCCCTTGTAAGATTAACCAACGAACAGAGAAACATCATTAAAAATATCTATTTGTTCTCTCTGATTCACCTGTTACTTAATCTAAACACCAAAAGCCGCTTCTGGTGAACAGGGCGGCTCTTGTCATCTTTAAATATTTAAGAAATTATATTTTCCCTGTTTCAAGTATGGTATTTGAACTGTATATTTTCTTAACTACTGATGAAAGAATGTGGATTCCTTTCTTTAACTCCTCATCTGTAGCAGTAAGACTTATACGAATACACTCCCGGTTGTGAGAAGAAGATTGGCTGCCGTGAAAGAATGAGCCGCCTGGTACTACAATCAAGTTTTCTGCTTTTAATTTATTGTATAGATCGCTATCACTGAAAGGCAAACCTTCTAACCAAAGCCAGCCAAATAACGAACCTTCCGCTTTGTGCAAATACCAAGGAATATCATCCGGCATACATGTAGTTAAAAGGTTTTTTAAATAGTCATGTTTTTGTTTATAATGAGTTCTTATATAGTTAGCTGAAACTTCAGGTAACTTCCCGCTTTTTAAGGTGTTAACCACCATTCTTTGCCCTAGCCTAGAGGAGTGAATCAACATATTTGATTGAAATGCTTCCATTACTTTTATGAAGTCACTTTTTCCTATAGCAATTCCTATTCTCTCTCCAGGCAATCCGGCTTTAGAAAGACTCATACAGTGAATGATATTATCATGTATGATTGGATCCATTTTAATAAAATTAATAGCAGGAAAAGGCGGTGCGTAAGCTGAATCAATTAGCAATGGAATGTGATAGTTCTTGCAAACTTGGGATATAAGCTGTACGGCTTCTTCGGAAAGGATGTTGCCGCTTGGATTATTAGGTCTTGATAATACAACAGCTCCGATGTCTGGGTCCTGAGCTATTTTATCTTTAAATGCTTGTTTGTTAAATTCATAACGAAACGTATGATGATCAAGCTTTGAAAGGATAGGAGGAATTCCTTCTATTACACTTTCCTCGAGTGCGACTCCACTATACCCAGCGTAATCTGGCAGCATAGGTATTAATGCTTTTTTTACTCTTCCTTCTTTACTTGTACCGCAAAACGAATTTAAAGCTAAAAAAAAGAGATTTTGACTTCCCGACGTGATCAAGACTTGTTCTCTGTCCAGTTTAATACGATAATTCGTAAAGAAGTATTCTCTTATGCAATCAATTAATTCATGCGTACCGTAGCTAGAACCATATTGGCTAATCAAATTTTTTAATTGTTTGTCGTTCACAATATCTCTTAAAGCTTCTTCCCACATTTCATAAACTTGAGGGAGGATGGCGGGGTTGCCAGCACTTAAATTCACATATTGATTGAGATCGGAATTGAGCACCTCTTGGATGTCATGCATAATAGCGCGAACGCCTACTTTATTAGTCATTTTGTTTCCTATTTTACTCAAATGCAAAGCAGTCACTAGTGCACCTTCTCCTTAAAGATTATGGTCATCGAATAGTAAGTATGGGACTTCAATCTTTTTATTTTGCTGATTAATAAAGTAATTGTCCGGGATAATAAATTTATCATCGTTCTCACTAGGTAATAAGTATTTTCGAACATAATGTTCAGCTTCTTCTTTATAGTCAAGGTCCCTTTGAATCGTTTCAAGTTCTTCAATTTCTTTTACCAAAAGATCCAGTTCTTTTAAGCATAGGTCTAAATCTAAATAAGCATGGTCTCCTTTTCGGGATATTGAACGCCCATTTGCAACTAGCCAGCTAAAAAGAAAAAAACCTGTTCCAGAATCAAAGTTTCGGGGTGCATTATGCTGACTAGGGTATCTTAAAAGTCGTTCAAAGAGAACAAATTCCGTTATCTCTTCCCAAAAAGGATATTTTCTTTTATGAAGAGTCAGCACCGTCTGGCAATCTACTTTAACTTCTTCTAGTATGCCTGCAAAAAAATTCATTTTCGCCTGTATATGTTGGTCAAAAGGTTTATTTCCGCAGTGATGGTAATAATCATGCAGATATCCCCAGATTACCCTTGCCTGATAAGTGTCTTCTCTATTCATAATATGAGATTTAAAGTTGAAATCAGGAAAGATAGAAGACGCTCTTTTTAATGTATCCTCATTGTATATGCTGTGAAATTTATTAAAGAAAAATATCGCGAAGTTTTGACTTGTTACCTTTTCTTTTGTTTTTACATTCTCAGGGAAAAACACAATACACTTTCCTTCCATAAATCCTTGAGTACCAGCCAACAGCTTTAAAGATTCACATCCATTTTTAGGATGAGGAAGGTCTGCTTCGATGGATTTCATGATTTCAGGTTCATCGCGAACAGCGATAAAGGCTTCTAAATAAAATCCTCTTTTTGTAGGGCCATTAGGCGTTACAATCGGTCCTAAAAAGAACGTCGCTTCCCTGTTTGCAGGCGGGCTATAGGCAATTAACGTTTGATCAAAGTAAGGAGACTGATCGAGTCCTCTTTCAATCCACTCACATACGTCATTTTTTAATGCATTCCACACTTCAGGTAAATTTAAAGAGTTATATATTGTTTCAGTTTCAGCAACTACTTTTAATAAGAGCTCTCTAGCTTTTTCGTAATTTCTTTTGACCTCTCCATTTGGGCCCTGATATTTTCTTATCTCATATAGAGCAGGTACTATTTTATCGTTTAATAACTCCACTAAACTTTGGGTATGATTTTTTGTTAACATGATTAAAACCCTCCTTTTTTAGAACAGCTACTTAGCAGAAATATTTTTAGATGATTTAAGAGTAGAGTTATTTGTGTTTTTCTCTATTTGCTTTTTCAAGTTAATAAATATAACCCCTGCTATTACAAACGCTGTACCTATATAGACCTGTTTGTTTAATGTTTCACCTAAAAAGACAAATCCTACATATAAGGCGATAACCGGTGAAATAAATAAATGCGCCGTTGCTTTTGATATATGCCATTTTTTTAATAAATAAATATTAATAGAAAACCCCACGACCGACCCTATAATGGCCAAGTATAATAATGAGATAAGACTAATCCCAGAGAAAGTGCGGTTTCCATTTTCTACAAATAGACTAACAATCAGTAAACAAACGCCTCCACTTAGCATCGAAAAAGAATTAAAGGTCATAATAGGCAAGGATTTTATGCGAGATTGAACTTGAACAGTTATAAAAGCAGAACCTAGCATAGCCATTAAAATGACGATCATGGCTACTATTTGAATCACATTTCCCTGTATAAACAGCTGATTTCCAAATACAACGCTCATACCAATTAAGCACATGACTACACCTAGCTTTTGTCCTTTTGTAGCTGGTGTTCCTTTAAATAAGCGATTAAATAAAAGAGCAAACACTGAAATGCTGGCAGCTAAAACGGAAACAAGCCCGCTTGGCAAATAGACGGATGCCCAATAAACAGAACCAAACGGTAGAGCAAAGTACAAAATTCCGTTTAATACTGAAATGATTACTACTTCTTTTGAAACGGCCATTTTTTTTGTGAGTAAGAGGTAGAGGGCAATTATTAAACTAGCAATTAAAAACCTCATACCTGCTGACCATAGAGGCAAGCTATCCTTTAATCCAGTCTTTTGAAAAGCCCATGTCGTTCCCCCGATGACCGCTAATAGACAGAACAAAAGATGTACATGAATACGGGTTAATTTAGAAATCACTGTTTCACCTTATTTCTTTTTTAAAGTTAAGCCTATTTTCTTCCGTGGAGCGTAAAACACATCGGCACTTCTCCAAAATCTTTTACAACTGTTAACCCCTGCTCGTTAGCGGCTTTACTCGTTGTAATACATGCGTCTACCTTTCCTTCTAAACAATCAATCGCCGCTTGAGCATTACTATTTACTAACTGAACATTGGGACTGATGGAATGAGCTAAATCAACAGGGGCAGGATGTGAAGCAATTAAAAGGTTATTGGTTGTTATCACCTCTTCTTTTGAGGCAAGCACCATGTTATACGTTGGCATAATAAAGCTATCTACTAGCTCTAAACTAGTTAAATTTTTGAACACAATATCATGTAAGTAAGGATATACTGCGCAGCCTAGAAGAGCAGAACTCTCTGTTTCTTTCACATGAACTAAAGCTTCTTCCAACGTTTGATGCAAAAAGACCTGACCTTGTATGCTTTGGCGTTCGAACCACAGATAGCCTGCTTTTTCACAATTTGTTCCTTCAGGCCCTAAGGTATGGATAATGCTAATTTTTTGAAGCTGCTTATTTTTCTTACTAGACGACTCTGCAACTATCATAGCCTTTGATACCCCCTATGCGTTTACTTTATTTTTATAAACGATTTTTACTTTGTTATCTAAATAGCTGTAATACTGCTCACAGTCGGAATAAGATTCATGAGTGGTTAAAATAAATCCAGGGTACCCTGAAAAGTGCGGATATGGTAAAATGTCTGTCCCTTTAGTTATAAATTGAATAACTCTTTTTACTTCAGTATCTCTACGCACGTCTTCTAAGCCTCGAATTTCTTTAAAAATCCCATGGCCTTGCACAGGGATAATGTAGTTGCCCACCACTTTCTTTCGTTTTCTTTCATTTTTTAATACAGGAGGTTTTAACCCTAATACATAGTAAAAAACTAGCTCCATATAGTTAATACCTGTACTTTCTTTTACAATATAATGAGAAATCCCAGATCCTCCAATGCGCGCTCCTATTTCAATTACATAAGGTTTTCCTGCTGGGTCCAGGCGTAATTCAATATGAGCCGGGCCATTATCAATTCCTAAAGCATTTGCTGCTCTAGCTGCTTCTTGTGCAATAGATTGCCAAACGTTTTCTTCTAGCTGAGCTGGAGCTATATAAACACCTTCTTCAAAGAAAGGTCCTTTGGAATTTCCTTTATAACCTATAGAAAGTACATAAACTTCTCCTTCTACAGAAAACGTCTCAATAGCAAACTCTGGTCCGTCTATAAATTGTTCAATTACCATGCCCGTTTTATTTTTTGTGAATTTACTTAGGTCTTCTTCATTTACGCGTCTCACTTTTTCTATGCTGTCAATCAGTTCCTTTTTATTATTCGCTCGTGATACACCTTGACTGGAAAATCCGTTAGAAGGTTTTACTACGACAGGATAAGGCAGTGAAAGATTCTTTAATTCCTCCGTGTTTTCAACCTCTTTAAAATACGGAGTGTTAAGATCATTATCTTTTAAAACCTCTCTCATCTTCTGTTTGTTGCGACAGTTACTAATCACAAATGGCGATAAACCGGGTAAGTTTAATTCTTCTGTCAGCTGAGATACAACCTCTAATGCAGGCTCGTATAATGTCATAATGCCGTCAAAAGGATTTTTGTGATGCTCTGCTTTAATAATCTCAAGAGCTTTGTCTGGGGTGTGAAATAAATCGATGGGTATGAAATTTTGTACGTTTTTAAGATGCTTAGGTTCTACTTCTTCTTGGTTATAAAAAAACGTCACTTTAATTCCGAGAGCTTCTGCTTCTTCAAAAATAAACGGTAAATATGTATTTTGTAACACAACTGCTAGATGCTTATTTTGTAACGGCATTTACTTCCCCCCTACTTTTAAACAGCTCTTCACTGTTCGATGACTAAATTCTAATGACCACTTCATATATTTGTCAATTTAATTTTATATAACATTAGGAATATATAGAATATTTGATATATTAGTAAAAAGTAAAGAAAAGAATGGTTTATAGGATTAATACTAAAGCAAAATTAAAAGCAGGAATTTTGCTATTTGATTATAAAGATATTTTTAGAAAAATTTAATGAGAATTTTTCTAAAAAAAGGAAAGGTCGACATAGATTCAACCTTTCTTTTTTTATTTTTTATTAAAATAGATATTAACCATTTATAAAGTTACATCTTTTTCAGCCATCTCATTTAGTATTCTTTTTTTGACGTAGCATTTATTTCATAGGCTGCAAATGATTATTAGCTTTTTGTTTGGCATCACGCTGAACGAAAAAAATGATGCAAAGCGCCAGAAGATATAAACATGCAAAAGCTGTTATGTACCAAAGTGCTGAGGTGATTCCGCTTACATCCATAGTAAAGCCAATAAGTGCAGGGAAAACAGCTCCTCCAAGCCCTGAAAAACCAGTAATTAAACTTGTTACAATACGAGCAGATCCAGTAAACGTATGGTTAGCATATACCATCGTTATCGAATAGATACCTGACATTGCAAGTCCTAAAAACCCTAATAAAATATAGCCTGCTACTGCTTCTTTTAACAAGATAAACAGCACTAAACTCACAATTGTTCCTCCAATGCTGCCAAAAAGATAACGTTCGTATGTAACAACTCGAATAATCCATCCAGTAGCCACTCGTCCTATTAGCATGGCCACCCAAAAAACGCTTATGCTCAAAGTAGCCTGTGACGGAATTACATCTAGATACGCGATAAAAATAGACGAAAGAAAATTATTCATACTGCTTTCTACTCCGGCATACATAAAAATCATCACACTAAAAAGAGTAAGTATTTTCCATCTTTGATTTTTAGCAAGCACAGGCGCAGGTTCTGAGTTGGCGTCTGAAGCTTCACTTTCTGAAGTTAAAACAGTCTCTTTTTTAAAAGAAATCATTTTACAGACCACAACCATTAGTAAAGCTAGTACACTCGTTATAAAAAATGAAAACCTCCAGCTGTTCTGTGAAATCAATAAGCTAGCTACTAACGGCATCAACAGCGCACCTAGACCAAATGACACTTCTAAATAACTCATAACAATAGCTCTTCTACCGATAAATACTTCCATCATTAAAGTAGCTACAACTACTTCCAATGCGGCTACACCAATACCGTTTAAGAAATTGAATGCAATAATCCACTCAAATGGAGGCAATAAAAGCATACCTATTTGTGATAGCGCTATCATTAGTGCAGAAACTGTAAGTAAATTCATTTCTCTGAAGCGTCCTAATAGAAAAGAAGATAGCGGAACTCCTATCAAAAATCCTAAAGAACCTAATAATACAAGCTGCCCGCCAACTGTATAGGACACATGATAATGTGTTAACAATTGCGGTAAGACGGACCCTACGGCTGTAATGACTAATCCGCCCAGCAAATAAAGCGCATATGAAGCTAGCGCAAACTTTTTCATCTCCCCACTCCCTTAAATTCTCTAAAACTTTCTTTCTGTACTTAATTATAAAGGTTTTTCTTTGGTTGTTAACTGAAATTTGAGAAAAAACCATTCTTCCTGCTCTACTTAATTTCCAGTCATTTATAAGATAAAACAAAAAGAAGAAGACAGATGTCTCCTTCTTTTTGTTTTTCACTTTACAGTGACGCTTTTAAAATAGCTAAAATATCATCTTTATTTAGTTTTTTAAAGTTACCGAAACCTCCGTACTCCATTTCACGAGCAGCAATTCCAGCAATTTCGTCTAGTCGATCTTCTCCGATATCGTAATCTGCTAAACGAGAAGGTGCACCAAGGCTTGACCAAAAAGCGCTTAGTTTATCGATTCCTTCTAATGCGATTTCTTTGTCGCTTTTACCTGCAGTTTCAATATCGAACATGCTTGTCATTACACGCTTCATACGAGTTACATCTTGATCTACAACGTGTCGCATCCAATTTGGGAATAGGATTGCTAAACCGCCTGCATGAGGAATGTCATATACCGCTGATACCGCGTGTTCAATTGTATGTGAAGCCCAATCGCCAAAGTAGCCCATTTGAAGTGTTCCGTTTAATGCGATTGTTCCGGAATATAAAATCGTTTCGCGATGCTCGTAGCTTTGCAGATCTTCTATTAATTTCGGCGCTGTTTCAATTACTGTTTGTAATACGGAATAGCACATACGATCTTGTAAAGGCGTGTTTTTCACGTTATGGAAATATTGTTCGAACACGTGGCTCATCATGTCTACCATGCCGTAGATAGTTTGATCTCTAGGAACAGACATTGTGTTCACAGGATCTAGTATAGAAAATACAGGGTGCGTAACGGCACTTCCCCAAACGTATTTTTCATTTGTTTCCCAATTCGTAATAACAGAATCAGGATTCATTTCAGAACCTGTTGCTGCCAATGTTAATACCGTTCCAAACGGCAGTGCTTTTGTAGCCGTTACTTTTTTGTTAATAATATCCCAAACGTCTCCTTTATACTCAGCTCCGGCAGCGATTGCTTTTGTGCAGTCAATAACGCTTCCTCCGCCGACTGCTAACATGAAGTCAATGTTTTCATTTCGGCAAATTTCAATTCCTTTTCGTACCGTAGATAGTCGAGGATTTGGCTCTACGCCCGCTAACTCATGTATATTTACGTTTAACTCTTTTAACAGCGTAAGAACTTGATCGTATAAACCATTTTTCTTAATGCTTCCTCCGCCGTATACAAGTAAAATATTTTTTCCATATTTCGGGAGTTCTTCTGATAATGCTTGAAGCTGATCTTTTCCGAAGATTAATTTTGTGGGATTATGATAAATGAAATTTTCCATACTATCTGTATACCTCCTAGTTGAATATAAAATAGATTGTCGCATTACGCGAACAAGAATGTAAGTATAAATGTAAAACAAAAATTTTTCAAGAGTTAAGTTCTCATATCGCGTACTTTATTTTATTAAGTAATTAAAACAAAGAAAATGGCTTCTTAGATATAAAAAAGAGAGCAAGTAAATGCTCTCTTTAAAGTTCTTTATAAGCCATTTTTCTATACGTAACAAATCCTTCTTTTTCGTAAAAGCTTTCGGCAATCGTATTATCATTCCAATAATCTAACTCAATTGTATTGATGTCGTTTGTACGAGCAATGCTATAAATTTCTTTCATCAAACTCGAACCAAACCCTCTGTTTTTATAGGGTTCTGCGATGTTTATTTGATGAAGATAAATTGACTTGTAAGTCTTTTTAAACACTGTCTCTGAATACTGCTTTATTTCCAGCCAAGCGAATCCCACATGCTGACCTTCGTCTTCTCCTAAAAGAAAGATAAATCTATCGTCTTTCATCACTTTCTTAAAAAATTCATGTATCTTCTGAAAATCATATGTTTGAAAGCGCTCGGGGTATAATTCTACATGCAGTTGATGAACAGACTGATTAAGCTTGGCAATTTTACCAGTATCGAAAGTACGGCTAATCTTCAATTTTTTCTCTCCTATATATCTCGTATTTAGCAATGATCGTTATGAATTTATTTCGTTTAATATAGCCGGTGCGTTTGAGGTAAATAACAGATAGTTTTTATTGGTCGTTTTTATAAAGATGCGGTCAGTGGTTCCGTACGGAGGGCCAATTCGAATGGCGTTTGCTTCTTTACCCCCGTACGTGTCATCTTCCGTTACTTCAAGAATGTCTTCTAACGGAATCGTAAAGTGTGAAAGCTGCCATTTTATAATGAGATTATCATTTATTTTTCGGACACTGATAGTTGGTGTAAACATTTTATACATCCCCTTTGGTTTCTATTTTCCCTTCCTTCTTCTAGCAAAAAACAAGTTCATTTCCCCTTAACTTTCTAGCTGTGCAATGTGTTCTTTTATCCTTAAAATTGCTTCTTTCGGACAGCCTTGAAAATAGCCTCCATGATAACAAATAACATGCTCAATGTCGTAGTGTAAGAAGTTTTCTAGTGATTGAACTGCTTGGTCGATATTTAAGGTCGTTTGTTTAACAGGCCCCATTAGTTGTCCATTTGCCAACACTAAAGCATCTCCAGCAACCAGCGTTTTTGATTTTTTTAAATAAAAACTAACATGCCCAGGCGTATGTCCGGGAGTGAAAATAACTTCAATGCCTCCACAGTATGGAAGCAGTTGACTTCCTTTTAATACTCTATCCACGTCAACTTTTGGAGGGTTTTTATACAAATATTTTATGTCGTCAGGTATAGCTGCTAGTTCTTCGTTACTCATTCGACTCGCATTCGTTTTAATAAGCGGAAGTTTCCCTTCAATATACGGCTTATCAAATTCATGAGCATATACGATAATATTTTCATTTGATTTTTTTCGTATATCAGTCGCACATCCTATGTGATCTAGATCTTGATGCGTTAGAAGAATTACTTTTAGCTGTTCAATAGATAGATTCAATTCACTTAAGGCCTCTCTCAGTTGATCGGTTTGCCCAGGCATTCCTGTATCAATTAGAATAGCTTCATCGTTATTCCAAACTAACGTAGGATTTAATATTATATTTTGGTCAAAAGCTCTGGCAGTCAACTGTAGCATTTCAACACCTTCTGAAATTCTCATCACAAACCCCTTTTCCTATTAAAGTTACGAAGGTTTTAACCTCCCATAATTGTGCAGATTCCAACGTTATTCTTGAATTTTATCAATAAATAAAATAAAAACCAGACTGGAAAAAAATCACTTTTTATGCTATGATATCTATATAACAAAGCGTAAAATAATCGATTTTTATAAAGAGAAAAGATGAACCCCACTGTCCGAGGTTCACCTTTTCTCTTTGTCGTTAGCCACTTTGGTTTTTTTATTTCTTATCTTCTCTTTGGATACACTCATGCAAAGGTACAACCTTAGTTTTCTTTGCTATTTTATACCCCCACCACGTCGCTAAAAAGAGAGGCAGACCGATGTATGAGACCGTCAAGCCGTACCAATCAATTTTGTCAGAAAGTACCGCTTGATAATTCTGTCCTAGAATAACGATGAGGCACATTCCAAATGCAAGAACAGGACCTAGAGGAAACCATTTTGCTTTATACGCCAGTTCATCTATCTCTCTTCCTGAAGCAACATATGCTTTTCGAAAACGATAGTGGCTGACGGCAATACCAATCCAGGCAATAAATCCGCTCATGCCTGAAGCGTTTAAAAGCCACATATACATTTGATCGCCAAAAATTGATGTTAAAAAGGCAAGACCGCCAATGATAGTGGTTAAAACAAGCGCGTTTACTGGAATTCCTCGACGATTAATTTTTCGAAGCGCTTTAGGCGCTTGCCCTTCATTTGCCATGGACCACAACATTCGCGTAGAAGCATATAAGCCAGAAGTTCCGGCTGATAAAACCGAGGTAAGAATAACAGCATTCATCACTGAAGCAGCTGCAGCAATTCCTGCTTTTTCAAAAACAAGCGTAAATGGACTAACAGCAATGTTATCCACATCTCCTCCTAGAAGAGATGGACTTGTGTAAGGAATGATGAGCCCAATTACAGCAATGGCTGCAATATAAAATAGAAGAATACGCCAAAAGACTTGGCGAATGGCTTTTGGTATATTTTTTTGAGGGTTTTCACTTTCCCCCGCCGCAATGCCGACTAGCTCTGTACCTTGAAAAGAAAATCCCGCGATAAAGAAAATGCTTAGTACGGACAGAAATCCGCCGTTGACCGGCGCTTCTTCTAATGTAAAGTTTTTAAAGCCGATATATTCACCGCCGAAAATGCCAAAGATCGTCAGAAGGCCCACTCCGATAAACACAATGATGGTTACTACTTTTACGAGAGCAAACCAATATTCAGATTCTCCATAGCTTTTTACAGATAGGAAATTAAGTAAAAAAATTAAGCCTAAAAACAAAGCGCTCCAGATAATACTTGGCACATCAGGGAACCAAAACTTCATAATAATAGCAGAAGCAGCTATTTCTACAGCGAGCGTAACAGCCCAGTTAAACCAGTAGTTCCAGCCGAGCGCAAAGCCGAGAGCTGGGTCTACATAATGACTGGCGTACGTTGAAAAAGAACCTGATACCGGCATAAACGTGGCCATTTCTCCAAGACTAGTCATGAGAAAGTAAACCATAATTCCAATGGCCCCGTAAGCAATCAGCGCTCCTCCAGGTCCGGCAGTTTGGATGGATGATCCGGTAGCTAGAAATAAGCCCGTTCCGATTGATCCTCCAATGGCAATCATGGTCATATGACGTGCTTTTAAATGGCGTTTTATATGCTTATCGTCCTGCTTTTTTTCTTCTTCATTACGATTTATATCGACCGCTTCCATACTTATCCCACCTTTATAAATGAACTATGCGCACATGTTTAACGTAAAGCGTATAAGAATATCCATCTCCCACAAAAAGCAGGAGATGGACCCTTCATTGCTTACTTTGAAAAATCAAAATAGTTTCGTTTTAATAGACGAGGCAGGCTCATAAGCTGTTCGTACGTTACACTTTTTTCTAAGGCAGAAGTGTTGATTAAAAACAGTTGATCTTCAATGTGTCCAACCGTTTCATCTGTTTGATACGTAATTCCGCATTCTGAACATGTAATGGAAGGCGTCTCTTTAATTTCTATAGCTTTTGTGCCGTCAGGAAGCTCCCAATAAACCGTTGCATCCGTCTCTTTCGCTTCATAGGATTCGCACCATTGACATTTCAATATTATTCCTCCTTCGCTCCCGCCGTTTCGTATTTTTTCATTTGCGTTTCAAATTTTTTCTCTTTTAATTGATCGCGCTTTTCACGCTTGTCTTTCAAAGAGCTATGCTCTGGATTTTGGTCATACGTTTTCCGGCGGTCAAGACGGTTTAGACCTTCCGGTGTTAAGTTGAACTTTGTATCATCAATAATTGAAAGAACACCGTTGCTTTCAAATTTTTCAAATACTTCAGGATATACTTTTTTATAAAATTCTTCTGCGCTTCCACTTTGGTAATTTTGCGGCTCCGGATAAGATGTAATAACACCTTCAAAGTTTCGAAGCACCACTTTATTGGAGCTTTGAGAAATAATATAGTTTGGCTGCAGCGGAATTTTACCGCCTCCTCCAGGAGCATCCACGATAAACGTAGGAACTGCATAGCCGGACGTATGGCCGCGAAGTCCTTCCATAATTTCTAGCCCTTTACTGATCGGCGCACGGAAATGGCCGATTCCTTCTGATAAATCACATTGATAAATGTAATAAGGACGCACGCGAATTTTTACTAAATCATGCATAAGCTGCTTCATGATTGGCACGCTGTCATTAATTCCGGCTAAAATAACCGCTTGGTTTCCAACTGGAACTCCTGCGTTCGAAAGCATTTCACAAGCACGCTTTGATTCTTCTGTAATTTCAATTGATGTGTTAAAATGCGTATTTAGCCAAACCGGATGATATTTCTTCAAGATATTGCACAGGTTTTCTGTAATGCGCTGCGGGAACACCACCGGTGCTCTTGTACCGATACGAATAATTTCTACGTGCGGAATATCGCGCAAATTTTTCAAAATATATTCTAAAATATTGTCATTGATTAATAGGCCGTCTCCTCCGGAAATTAATACATCACGGATTTGAGGGTTGGCTGCAATGTAATTAATAGCTGTATCCAGCTGTTTTTTTGGAACCCCCATGCCAATTTGCCCTGAAAAACGTCTTCTGGTACAGTAGCGGCAGTACATAGAGCATTGATTTGTAACTAAAAACAGCACGCGGTCGGGATAACGGTGTGTTAACCCAGGAACCGGTGAATCTTCATCTTCATGAAGCGGATCTTCTAAATCATACCTTGTTTTATGCAGTTCTTCTGAAATAGGAACGGACTGCATTCTGATTGGACATTTCGGATCGTTCTCATCCATTAACCATGCGTAGTAAGGAGTGATATTTAACGGAATCGTTTTGGTTGCAATTTTAACACCTTCTTCTTCTTGAGGTGTTAAATTTATCACTTTCTTTAAATCTTCCAATGTTTTAATCGTGTTTGTCAGCTGCCATACCCAGTCGTTCCACTGCTCGTCCGTTACATCTTTCCAAAGCTCGATTTCTTTCCAATGTCTGCTTGCTTTATATAATGTATTTTTCATTTTATATTCCCTCCAAAGTTCATTTTTTGAATAGATTTTCTACTAAGAAATTGACCGCACCATGTAATAGCGGTCTTCTCCTTCGCCAAACTCTCCTGCTCGCGTTTCTTTAATGGTAAAGCCCATTTTTTTATACAGCTTCACAGCCCCTTCATTTTTTACATTCACAGTCAAACAAACGCTTTCGAAATTATCTTTTTTTAGAATCGAAAATATTTCTTCTAAAAACAGCTGTCCAATTCCGCTTCCTTGTTTATCAGATCGGACGTAGAAACCAAAGATATAAGCTTTTGTGACATCTTTGTAATCTCGAAGCAGCTCGCAAATGGCAATTGGCCTTGCGTCATTTTCCTGGAAATATTGAATAAGCTTGCCGTAGCGCGCTAAAGGTACAAGCGTCTGTTCATCAACGGCTCCCATGCCCGGAAACGCATCTTTTTCAAGTTCAATCATCATCTTTTGCTGCTCCGGATTTAACGATTCCGGCACTTCGATATAGTACTGCTCTTTTAATGCATCCATTTTTCTTTCCTCCTTTTTTCACTTTCATATTTGACATCTTGCAGCGGCCAGATTAACTTTGGAATGTGCTGATAATTAAAGGTCGTTAAGCGATTTGATGCTACGCCTGGAGCATCCACATAGATGATAGATCCTACAAGCGGTTCAAAAGCGGCTCTGAAATGATTTTTAGCTTTTAAACCGATGATTTTTTTCGTCGTTGGCTCAATGCCAATATGGCGAAAAAGTTCAGGATCGTTTGCTGATACCGGCCTTCCAATCAGCAAAATATCCAATTCTCCTACTCGAATATGAGCTGCACCTTTTACATTTACTTTCAAATGCTGATTAAACGGTCCCGAATTGTAAAACTCACCTTCTGATAAACCAATGACCTTTGCTTCAGCTTCAACGGGCTTTCCAAACTCAGGAGAAACTTTTCCTCCTAAGGAAAGAGAGACGTAATTCCCAACTCCTGCTTGCACGCATTGTTTAATAGATTCAGGGTCATAAAGACCTCCAAACAGTGTCCCCGACATATTTAGCTTCAGCATGTATTTCAAAAGTTCTGTTGTATCGCCGCTTCCGCAGCTTAAAGGATTATCTGCTATATCAGCGAGCACTGTCGGCTTTGTGTTGGATAGTTTTAACGCTGTTTGCAGACCTTCTTCAACGGTAGGCAAATCGACTATAAATTCTTCTTTTATATTCCAAAACTGAGAAGCTAGTTTATTTGCTGTTTTTTCTGCTTTTTCAGGATTCAAAGCAGCTACGAGCACGCTTGCTCCGGCGATTGGAATATCGGAATATGGAAAGCCTCCAAAAACGGAAACATTATATACGTCTTCTTCTTGCTCAGCTTGCTTAGCAAGGTCAATCATTTTTTTCATAGGGCCTTCTGCTGTTCGCATATTAATTGAGGGCAACAGCATAGGCAATTTTTTTAAAGACGCATAATAGACAGCGCTTTCTTTTATTTGTGTTAAAAGCGCTCGCGCAGCGTTGACTCCTTGTTCGTACATATCAACATGAGGATATGTTTTAAAACCAAAGTGAAGCGGCGTGTACGTAAGCATGTCTTCACTGACATTTGCATGCATATCGAGCGTAGTAGCAATAGGAACGCTATTTCCTATACAGCTTCTTATTTGACCTAACAAATGAGCTTCAGGATCGAAAAGATGCTCTACTACCATTGCACCGTGCAAAGCGATTAACAAGCCATCTAGCGGGCCGGCGTGAGTAAGCGCATGCAGCATTTGCTTTTCAATTGTGTAATAAGCCGCCGAAGATACAACCCCAGACGGAACTGCAGCTGCACAAACAAGGGGAACGATTTCTACTTGCTTCTCTTGCTTTAATACATCCAAAAATCCCCCTACTTCTGTTTTGGTTCCTGAATATGCTTTATATATTTCCGTTCCAACAAAATATCCTTCTTGTACAAACTGTTCTATTTCTGTTTTTAACGGACTAAAGCTGTGAGATTCATGATAAAAAAAGGCAATGCCAATGCGATATGAAGACATGTGCTCCTCCTTTTCGCTAAGGTGCGAGATTAATAGTTGGTGTAGACAGACTTCCATTCTGTCATTACATCAAATGCATGATGAGAAACTTCTCTGTGGCCGTTGCCAGACATTTTCATTCCTCCGAATGCTACTCCCATTTCAGCATTCGATGTTCCGTTATTGATATAGACTAATCCGCTAACAGCGTCTTTCGCCGCTCGGCTGGCATAATGTAAGCTTCTTGTATAAATAGAAGTGGAAAGTCCGTACATCGTTCCATTATTGACGCTCATTGCTTCTTCATAGCCATTTACTTCAATAAAAGCAAGCACGGGGCCAAAAATCTCTTCTTGAGCAATTGTGTGATTCGAATGGACGTTATCGATGATTGTAGGCATGTAATAACAAGCCCCTAATTCTGATAAAGCACGACCTCCAAGCGCAATATTCCCGCCTTCTTCTAACGCTTTTTGTACGTAATCTTCTACTAAACGACACTGCTGTTCATTAACAAGCGGTCCTATCACAACCCCTTCATCAAGACCATTTCCAATCTTCATTTCTTCTGTAAGAGCTATTACTTTTTTCAACAGCTCTTCTTTTACTGAACGATCCACGATGACTCTGCTAGCTGCGGTACAGCGCTGCCCCGTTGTCGTAAATGCTGATTTAACAATTCCTTCTGCTGCTTTATCCAGATCGGCATCCTTTAATACGATAACCGCGTTTTTTCCTCCTAGCTCTAAAGAAATTCGTTTTAAGGTTTTGCTGCTCATTTCTGCTAACTGCTGACCAACTTCCGTAGAACCTGTAAATGAGATGATTTTCACTTCAGAGTGCGTAGCAAGCTTTTGTCCAACGATTCTGCCCGATCCCGTAAGCAAATTAATTGTTCCTTTTGGAAGCCCCGCAGCGTGCAATACTTCCATAAAAATCTTCGCTGAGAGCGCCACTTCTGAAGCCGGCTTCCAGACAACGGTATTGCCAGCGATTAAAGCGGCAAACACTTTATAAGAAGCGAGAGAAACAGGAAAGTTCCAAGGTGTAATACATGCTACAACTCCAAGCGGTTCGCGAACCATTTTTATATCTCGGTCAGGAAAGCCAGCAGGCACTATTTCGCCAAACAAACGTCTTCCTTCTCCCGCCATATACTGAGCTGTTGCAATGACGACACCAACTTCGCCTATTGATTCTGTCAGCGGTTTTCCCATCTCTTTTGTCATCACTTGAGCTAGCTCTTCTTTTCTGTCTTCAAAAAGCGAAGCTGCTTTTGTTAAAAATGCTGCACGTTCAGGAATAGATGTATTTTTCCAGTAGCTGTAGGCTGTACTAGCCGCGTTTACCGCAGCATCGACTTGACTAGCCGTAGCGGCTGCACACGTTCCGACGAGCTCTTGTGTTGCAGGGTTTATACTTTCAAAATAGGTTTGCTCCTCTTCACTTACCCACTCGCCGTTAATATATAAATTTCCTTGCAGCAGTTCGGTTTTAGTTTCACTCATATTGTTACCCTCCTTTTCATTTAAAAAGCTAGTTAATTGAAACTGCTTCTGTGATGACTTCTTCTAATAAAGACAGCCCTTGATTCAGCACGTCTTTATCAATATTTAGGGGCAGCATTAAGCGAATAGTTTGCCCTTTGACTCCACAGTTCATGATAAGCAGTCTTCTTTCCAGCGCTTTTGATTTAATAACAGGGACATAAGCAGCTGCTGTTTCAACATGAAATTCAATGCCGATCATCATACCAATTCCTCTAACCTCTTTAATAGCCGGTAAATGTCCGATAGAATGCTGAAGACGTTTCACAATATCGGCGCCTACTTTTTCACTGCGCTCTACAAGCTTTTCTTCTTCAATGATTGAAATATTAGCTAAAGCAGCTGCGCACGATACTGGATTTCCTCCAAAAGTAGAACCATGTCCAGCTGTTGGCCATTTCTCATGCAGTTCTCGGCTTGCTACAATCGCTCCTAGTGGCATACCACCGGAAAGAGCTTTTGCTAAAACTAAAATATCTGGTGTGACTCCAGCATGTTCTGCGGCAAACATTTTTCCAGTGCGTCCAAATCCCGTTTGCACTTCATCAAAGATAAGCAGAATGCCATAATCATTCGCTATGTCTCTCAGTGCGCGTAAAAAGCTAGAAGGAGCAGGGTAATAGCCTCCTTCGCCCATGACTGGCTCAATTACAATCGCCGCTACGCGTGAAGGATCGACTCGCAGTTCAAACAGCTTTTGCAGTTGATTTAAGCAATATGCTTCTGCTTCTTCCTCGTCAACATTAGGAAGCTGACTTGGATACGGATAAGGCGCGTGATACACTTCTCCTAAAATCGGCTCGTAGTAGCTTCGGTACTTAGAGCTTGAAGCTGTAATAGCTGTAGCTCCTAATGTACGGCCATGAAAAGAACCTTCGAAAGCAATAATCGCTGGTCTGCCAGTGGCCGCTTTTGCTAACTTAAGTGCTCCATCAATGGCTTCTGCGCCTGAGTTTGAAAAGAAAACCGTATCTAAGTTTCCAGGCGTAATTTGCGCAAGTTTTTCTGCCAAATTCACTGCTGTTTCGTAATAACCGTAGTTTAAGCCTAGGTGAAGCAGCTGATCTGCTTGTTTTTTTATCGCTTCTACCATCTTTTCATGCGTATGACCCACTGCATTGACAGCTACTCCTGATACAAAATCAATATATTCCTTGCCATCAGCTGTCCAAAATTTTGCACCGTGCGCTTTTTCAATAACAAGCTCTGTTACTCTTGTCATCACCGGTGATAAATGTTTTTTTCCTTTGATTTGAAGCTCTTCCGTTTTATTTTGCACTTTCATATGACTCATCCTTTCTTATGTGCTGATAAAAAATAGAAAACGCATGATCTAGCAATCTCACTATTTCATCAACTTCTGATTTCGTTATATTTAAAGGAGGACTGATAATGATATGTTCTCCTTTATGTCCATCTATAGATCCGGATCCTGGATAAAAGACGCCTCCAAGCTCCATACAAATTTCATTGAGCTTTTCGCTGGCTGCTTCACGTGGCTCGAAAAATATCTGTTGATTGGCGTCTTTCATTAGTTCTAATCCAATTAAAAGTCCGCGGCCGCGAATATCTGAAATATAAGGATGCTTGCGCTGGAGCGCTACTAAACATTCCATTAAATACGCGCCTTGAGTTTCAACGTTTTGAAGGATATTCATTTCTTCATACATATCCAAAGCAGCAAGGCCTGCCGCTATTGAAACAGGATGTCCACTGTACGTATAGCCATGAAGAAATTTCCCGCTGCTATTTTCTAACAGCCCTTGAATCAGACTGTCATGGACAATCATTCCTCCTAAAGGAGCGTATCCTGCTGAAACTCCTTTACCAAAAGTTAGAATATCCGGCTCGATTCCGAATTGTTCCACTGCAAAATCAGTTCCTGTTCTCCCAAAGCCTGTCATAACTTCATCAATAATTAAAAGAATGTCATAGCGGCTGCAGAGCTCACGTACTTTTTTGAAATAGTCAAGTGGAGGTACGACAGCTCCTTGCTGACTTCCTACAATGGGCTCTGCGATAAAAGCTGAAATATTTTCTGGACCGAGCTCTAAAATGGTTCGTTCAATATCGGTGACACAGCTCCAGTTTTGATTTGCCACGCAGTCTTCTTGATTGCGATTATACGGACAGCGATGACAATACGGCGAATAAACGTGCGCAAAATGTAAAAGATTAGGTGTATACGGATATCGTCTTTTTACGTCTCCTCCAGCTGATAGTGCGCCTATCGTATTTCCGTGATAAGACTGCCACCTTCCGATTACGATGTGTTTTTGCGTCTTTCCGGCATCTCTGTGATATTGCCTTGCTAATTTTAATGCACTTTCATTTGCTTCTGATCCTCCTGATGTAAAATAGACTTTGTTTAAATGAAGCGGCGCCATTTTACCAATGACCCCTGCAAGTTTATGCAAAACATCCGTTTCAAAACGCAATGTATGAACAAACGCCGCTTTTTTTGCCTGCTCAGCCATCGCCTCGGCTATTTGCGCAATGCCGTGCCCTAAGTTTGCCGCCACGGCGCCGGAGCAGCCGTCTAAATACTTTTTTCCTTGTTCATCTATTAAGTAGCTTCCTTCACCATGCGTAATCATTGGATACTTTTTTGTTAAATCTCTATGAAAAACATAATCTCTTTTTATTTCGTCCATCTTTCCACCACCATCGCCATTCCTAATCCTCCTGCAACGCAAATAGTAGCCAGGCCGTATCGTCTTTTTTGCTTGTGAAGCTCATGACACAGAGTTGTTATAATTCTTGCCCCGGAGCACCCTAAAGGATGTCCAAGCGCAATCGCTCCTCCGTTTACATTCACTTTTTCTGATGTGATGTCCCATTCTCTTAAGCAAGCAATACTTTGAGCGGCAAATGCTTCGTTTAATTCAATCAAGTCCATATCACCTAAGCTTAAACCGGCTTTATTTAAAGCAATTTGCGAAGCAGAAACGGGGCCAATTCCCATTTCCTTTGGAGAGACGCCCGCTGCGGCAAACGACACAACCTTTGCCATAGGCGTTAATCCAAGCTGCTCAGCTTTTTCTTCCGACATCAACAGCATCATTGAAGCGCCATCGTTTCTGCCGGATGAATTGCCAGCTGTCACCGTTCCATTCTTTTGAAAAACAGGCTTAAGCGCACCAAGCTTTTCTTTGCTAGTAAGACGAGGAAATTCGTCTGTTGCAAAATGCCTCATACCTTTTTTCCCTTCTTTTACAGGTACCGGGATAATTTCTTCTTCAAACAAATCAAGTTCTATAGCCCGCCTAGCTTTTTCCTGACTATAAAAAGCAAACTCATCTTGTTCCGTGCGGCTAATACTATATTTTTCAGCGAGCCACTCGGCCGTCTGTCCCATCGTAAACGTTCCGTATAACGTTTCAGGCTGTGATTTTGGCTGACTTTCTGTATTAGAGTCATAGAGTGTTAAATCACCAACGTGAAAACCAAAACGAGTGCCTACCGTATAGTGCGGTGCTTGAGACATGCTTTCCACTCCTCCGGCTAATACCACTTCGGCTTGACCTGATAAAATGGACATAGCTCCATTCATTACAGCCTGCATGCCTGAACCGCACTGGCGGTGCACGGTATAAGCTGGAATACGTTCAGAGAATTGAGCTTTCAGCCCGGCTACTCTCGCTATATTAGGAGCATGAGCGCTTTGTTTCGTTTGTCCGACAATGATTTCATCAACAATCTCTGAAGTATATCCCGCTGAAGACAAATTGTTTTTCATCACAAGAGAGACTAGTTCTTCTGGAAGCGTATCTGCAAGCGAACCGCCAAACTTTCCAATAGGCGTTCGAAATGCATTTACAATCACTGCCATTATGCTGTCACCTCATTGTTTTTATTAAATAATTTAGAGACGCGAAAAGAAGCCTGGGTTTTTTGTTGCACTGTCTCTAAAGAAACACCCGGAGCTGTTTCAAGAAGTTCAAGACCAAGGTCTGTTACCGAAAAGACAGCTAATTCCGTAATAATCATATCGACTCGTCGCTCTGAAGTAAGCGGATAAGTTAACTCCCCAACTAGCTTTGACTCTCCTTGGCTGTTCGTATGAAGAGTCGTAACAATAACTTTTTTTGAACCTTCTAATAAATCCATTGCTCCTCCTACGCCAAGAACACTTTTCCCAGGAACAGCCCAGTTTGCAATTCGGCCTGCTTCATCCACTTGAAGCACTCCAAGAATCGATACATTCACATGGCCTCCCCGTATCATGGCAAAGGAATCAGCGCTGTTAAAAAATGAGGCACCTTCCAAAACCGTGACGGGCAGCTTTCCAGCATTCACAAGTTCTGGATCTATATAATCTTCTTCAGGAGTAGGGCCAACGCCAAGAATCCCGTTTTCTGAATGTAAAAACACGTGAACATCGGGTGAAATATAATTAGCAACTAAAGTAGGAATGCCGATTCCTAAGTTCACTACATCTCCGTGACAAAGCTCTTTTGCAGCACGCGCAGCAATATATTGTTTGACGTTCATCTTATTGTTCTCCTTTCACTACGATATAAGTAACGTATAAATGAGGAGTTACAATTTCTTCAGGAGAAATCTGCCCAACTTCCACCACTTCTTCTACTTCAGCAATCACGATATCAGCTGCCGTTGCCATCATTGGATTAAAGTTTCTCGCTGATTTGCTGTAAATAAGATTTCCGAGTCGATCTGCTTTTTTAGCTTTTATTAGAGCTACATCTGCGTGCAGCGATTCTTGCAAAACATATTTCTTTCCTTTTAATACTCGTTCTTCTTTTCCTTCCGCAAGCTGAGTCCCTACGCTCACAGGCGTATAAAATCCTCCGATGCCTGCTCCTCCAGCCCTAATAGCCTCGGACATTGTTCCTTGCGGGATGAGCTCCACTTGGAGTTCTTGTTGTTGATAAGCATGTACAACTTCAGGGTTGGAAGTAAAATAAGAACCTATGGCTTTTTTGACTTGTTTTCTTTGAACCAATACACCTAATCCTTTTCCAGGTTCACCGAGGTTATTACTAATAATCTCTAAGTCTTTAAGGTTTGATTTGGCAATCGCTTCAATCAGACTAAGCGGGCTTCCAACGAGACCAAATCCACCTACCATAATGCGTGCGCCATCTGTTATTTTTTCTATTGCTTCTTCGCGCGTGATGATTTTGTTCATTTTGTTTCCTCCTTTTCTTTTTATATTTCACAGCGCTTTACGCGAAAAAAACCAAGCAGGACACAATGACTCCCCAAAGAAACAGGGATGTCCCCACTCTTTGTAAAGTGTGTGTGTCTGCTTGGTTTTAATAAGACCATGAAAAGAGGTTGTCTTCTCACTTTATTCTAACCAAACGCTATGTAATTTTTTGATTCACATTATCCCAGTAACGTTGGATTGCAGCCTGAAGCGCTACGATAATCGCCTGTTGAGATGGAGCAAAATAATAATTTTGAATACGTTCAATAAGAGGTTCAATTCCATCTGCAAGGCAGTAACCAATAAGCAGCTTCCGGAAAAAATTTTGCGTCAGCTCCGTAATAAACGTAAACTCAGCATTTACAATTTTATGCTCTGTCAGATCCACTTCTAGTACAATTCCCGCATGCTTATACATTTCATACATGGAAGTTCCCTGTGGAGCTTTTGCATATCCTGTCACAATGACTGTATTCAGTATTTGCATGCCCCTTAATCTCCTTTTAAAAACTATTTAATTACTCCGCACTTTTACACTAATAATTCTGAAAGGTCAAATGAGATTAACTCATATGCTTTTAGTTATGTAAGTGCTTTCATTTTTAAAAAGATATATTCTTACATAACTAATATTTCGCCTTTTCTAGACAAAATCCTTCTTTTCTTTTAAAAAAACTTTCTATTTTTTTATTTATTCCGCTTTATTGAAATTTATTCGAGTCTCCATCAAATTTTTCATCCGCTATACGGATGGACTCTGTTGGACAGCCTTCAAACGCATCTATTAAATCGTCTTCCAGCTCTTGGGGCACTTCAGCCGTGCCTTGATTATCATCAAGTATAACGAACGCAATTCCTTCATCATCATAATCATAAATGTCAGGTGCCGCAGCTCCACATGCACCACACGCAATACACGTTTCTTTATCGACTATCGTATATTTCCCCATGATCATTCTCCTAACTAAGTTTAAAAGTTATTACTCATTACCAGCCGCGTTCTTGCATACGATTTTCTGGTAATAATGATGAAATTTCAATTCCTTTCATTGCACTTCCTAATCCTTTTGATAAGCTTGCAATCAGTTCATAGTCTTGATAATGCGTTGTTGCTTCCACGATTGCTCGCGCAAATTTTTCAGGGTTGTCTGATTTGAAGATTCCTGATCCAACGAACACACCGTCTGCTCCAAGCTGCATCATTAACGCTGCATCCGCGGGTGTTGCTACGCCGCCTGCTGCAAAGTTTACAACCGGTAAACGGCCTTCACGTTTAATTTGCAGTAATAGCTCATAAGGCGCACCTAATAGTTTTGCTTCTGTCATTAACTCGTCTTCATCCATGCCTACAACTTTACGTACTTGAGCGTTTACTTGGCGCATATGACGCACTGCTTCGACAATGTTTCCTGTTCCTGGTTCGCCTTTTGTACGAAGCATCGAAGCACCTTCACCAATTCGTCTTGCTGCTTCCCCTAAATCACGGCATCCGCATACAAATGGAACCGTAAATGTACTTTTGTTAAGGTGATATTCCTCATCAGCTGGAGTGAGTACTTCACTTTCGTCAATATAGTCTACACCCATTGCTTCTAGCACGCGTGCTTCAACAATATGGCCAATACGAGCTTTCGCCATAACTGGAATGGATACAGCGTTCATCACTTCTTCAACAATTGTTGGGTCTGCCATACGAGACACGCCGCCTGCTGCACGAATATCAGCTGGAACACGCTCTAACGCCATAACAGCAACAGCGCCTGCTGCCTCTGCAATTTTTGCCTGTTCTGCATTGATCACGTCCATGATAACGCCGCCTTTTTGCATCTCTGCCATTCCCCGCTTCACGCGGTCCGTTCCATTTCTCACCATATTCAATTCCTCCTTTATATGTTCAAACACTTATTATGCAACTTCCATGCCAGTGTTAAAATATAGAAGAAATTAGTAAAAAACATTGATTTTTATGCCAAATTATTAAGCAGTTTTTAAAAACTTGGCAGGTGAAAGCCAATTTTTTAAACCAAAACAGCTCCCGTCCCTATTAGAGACGGAAGCTGTTTTGTTAAGGAACTAATACTAATTTTCCGGTCGTTTTTCTCCCTTGAAGCAGACGATGTACATCTGCCGCTTCATCAAGTGAAAATGTGCCGCCCAGCATTAATTTTAACTGACCGGCATTTACGTAGTTTAATAGCTCATGCAGGCTTTGCTGATAAAGTGTTGGTTTTGCCATCATTTGAGGTAAGAAAAAGCCTAGAACCGATTGATTTTTTTCCATCAGGCGGGCAGGGTTAAATTTTACAGGTTTTCCGCTAGCCATTCCGTAAAAAACGAGGCGCCCAAATGGTGCAAGACATTGAAGAGATTCATAGAATATATGCCCTCCTACCATTTCTAAAATAATATCGGCCCCTTTTCCTTCCGTTACTTCTAAAATTTGTTTTTCCCAGCCTGTTTCTGTATAGTTAATCGCTTCGTCAGCTCCAAGATTTTTTGCAAGCTCAAGCTTTTCTTTGGAGCTCGCTGTAGCAATAACTTTTCCAGCTCCAAAAATTTTGGCAAGCTGAACAGCTAAGGTTCCAACGCCGCCTGCTGCCGCATGAACGATGACGGTTTCTCCTTTTTCAAGGCGACCCATTGTTTTTAAAATATGATAAGCCGTGAGTCCTTGAAGAGGCAAAGCAACCGCTTGTGTTAAATCCACATTCTCCGGCAAAGGAATAAGACCTCTTGAGTCAGCCAGCGTGTACTCAGCGTATCCTGTTGCTCGATTAGATCCCAGCAGCGTCACGACTTTTGTACCTACTTTTATCCCTTTTACATCCTCGCCTACTTCAACCACTTCGCCCGCAACTTCAGAGCCTGGGATAAAAGGCAGCGGTGTTTCGACTACGTATGCTCCTTCACGCCGTGCAGCGTCGGCGTAATTAACGCCGATTGCCGCAACTTTAATGAGCACATCTTTCTTTTTTGGTACAGGGCGTGCAATATCGATAACTTGAAGAACATCAGGTCCTCCGTACTGCGTAAATTGAATGGCTTTCATCTTATATCCCCCTCTTATTTCCCTTGAAATAGTGGCTTTCTTTTTTCTTTAAACGCAGATATTCCTTCTTGATGATCTCTTGTTTCTACCATAAGAACTTGCGTTAGCCTTTCTTGTTCAAGAACTTGTTCTAATGTTAAATGAAAGGAATCGTTGACAATTTTTTTCATTTTCCCATACGCTTTGGTTGGTCCTTGTGATAAGCGACTTGCAAAGGATGTGACCTCATCTTTCAGCTGATTTAACGGTACTACACGGTTTAAAAAACCAGCTTTGTAAGCCGTATCGGCATCCATAGGCTCTCCTAAAAATAATAGTTCCTTCGCTCTATGGGGACCAACGACCTTTGTAAGAAAGTAAAGGCCTCCTCCGTCTGAAATCAATCCAACTTGAGAAAAGCTTAATACGAACCGACTTTCTTCTGACGCAATGATAAAGTCAGAAGCGAGAGCTAAATTAAAAGCCGCTCCTGCTGCAAATCCATGAACTGCTGAAATAATTGGCTTCTCTAGATTTTGCATCGCTAAAATACATTCATTTAAACGACCGATATGTTCATAAACATCAGATCCGGATGCTTGGCCCATCGTTTTTACATCGCCTCCGGCAGAAAACGAGCGCCCTGCTCCATTTAATATAACCACTTTAATAGACTCATCGCTTTGCGCCTGTTTTATTTCAGCTGTTAACTTTTCAATCATTTCCTCACTGAATGCATTTAAACGATCCGGCCGATTTAACGTTAAAGATAAAATAGTCCCGTGCTTTTCTACTACTAAATCACTCATAATCCAGATTCCCTCCTCTTTACTTTGCATTAAACGATAAGCCACCCACCGTCTACTAATAAATCACTTCCTGTCATATAAGATGCCTCTTTAGACGCTGCAAAAGCAATAACGTTTGCAATTTCATCTGGTTTACCTACACGTTTTAAAGCCGTATTTTTTTCGATTGCCTTAGTGAAGCGCTCATTTTCAAGTCCAGGCTGCGTTAAAGGTGTTTCTACGAATCCAGGAGACACAGAGTTTACTCTGACTCCACGGGGAGCTAACTCAAACGCCATTGCTTTTGTAAAGTTAATTAAAGCAGCTTTAGCAGCGCTGTAGTGAGGGATTTGTGCCCCGGCTTTATGTCCTGAAAGAGAAGCGATGTTAACAATAGATCGATTTCCTCCTATTTCTTCAGTTAAAAAAGGAATCAAATGTTTTGTGACAAGAAATACGCTTGTTAAATTGACGTCCTGCACGTGTTTCCACTGTTCAAGCGTTGTTTCTTTGATTGTTGAATTAACTGATCCGCCTGCGTTATTAATTAATAAATGAATTTGTCCGTACTTTTCTTTTATAAACTCAGCCAGCTCTTTGACGTCTTCTTCTTTCGTTACATCAGCGGGGAAAATATCCGTGCACTTTCGTTCACAACGTGTGTCAATAGCCGATGCAGCCTGTACTAGCTTTTCTTTCGTTCGCCCGACAAGAATGACGTGAGCTCCTTCTTTCGCCATTCTCTGAGCGGTCGCTTCTCCAATGCCGCTTCCAGCTCCTGTAATAACAGCTATTTGCCCTTCAAAACGCATAATATCCCTCCTTATACAACATATCGCCCGCTGTCGATAAATTCACGGGCAATGCCTCGATTGCGCGTGAACTCTCCTTCACTTTGCAAATCATTCATCCATTTTCCAAGAATTGTGCGGTACTGTCGGTGTTTTTCACCCGTTAACATCCCGTTTATTAATTGTCGAGCCTGCTTTTCAATTTCAAAGAGCGTTTCACTAACAACCGTTGCTGACAGCTTACTTTTTAACTTTTCTTTTTCTTCTCCATTTTTGTTCACAGCTTTTTCCGCGCGCAGCACAGATGACTCCATAGCGAATAGTCCAATAGCAATTTCTGCGAGCTTCATCAGCATTTCTTGTTCTTGTGCTAGATTGGCGTTAAACGTTTGGAATGCTGTTCCTAACAAAGCAAGAAATAAATGTCTTGTGGTAATAACCGCCTGCTTTTCTCTTGCTAGAAGTTCATTTGAAGATATTTCCCACTGACCGCTCATCAATTCACTAACAGCATGTTCTACTTGTTTGCTCAGCTCTATTTCTCCTTTGTCTGCTTTTTTTAGAAGCTGAGTTGGAAGCAAAAGGCGATTGATTTCATTTGTGCCTTCAAAAATACGATTGATGCGTGAGTCACGATATACTTGTTCTATTTTATATTCTTGAATAAACCCCGCACCGCCATGAAGCTGCAGCGATTCATCGGCAATTAAATCAAGAGTTTCCGATCCGTACACTTTACAAACTGAACATTCCATTGCAAATTCAGCCAGCTGTTTAGCTACTAACTTATGATTTTCACTTTCATATAAGCCACCAAGCGCCTCTTCTAGTAAACCGGATGTACGGTACTGAATAGATTCAGATGCAAAAATACGAGCCGCCATTTTTGCTATTTTTTCTTTTGAAGCATTAAATTCCGCAATAGCTGTTTTAAACTGCTTGCGTTCTTTTGTATAAGCTAAAGCAAGTTCAAACGCATATTTCGCTGCGCCCATACATGCAGAACCTAAGTTAAAACGTCCGAGGTTTAAGACGTTCAACGCAATCAAGTGACCCTTTCCTACTTGTCCAAGTACGTTTTCTACGGGTACTAAACAATTTTCATAAATAACTGGACGAGTAGACGACCCTTTGATTCCCATTTTCTTTTCTTCTGGCCCGAGAGACAGTCCTTCAAAACCTTTTTCTACAATAAAAGCGGTAAAATGTTCACCGTCTACTTTTGCATACGTGATGAACGTATCTGAAAAGGCAGCATTGGTAATGTACTGCTTCGTTCCATTTAATACATAATGCGTTTTTTCAGGATTTAATACGGCTTTTGTTTGGGCTGCAAGAGCATCAGAACCTGCTTCTGGCTCTGTCAAACAGTAGGCCCCAATATATTCGCCGCTTGCCAATTTAGGCAAGTATTTTTCTTTTTGCTCCTTGGTGCCAAAATACGTAATAGGAAGTGTCGCAATGCATGTATGATTAGAATGAGCGACTCCATATCCGCTTGTCCGGCCAATGATTTCACCGACGAGTCCTTTGCTTACTTTATCAAGACCTAGTCCTCCATATGCTTCTGGAATACTGTGAGCAAGAAGTCCAAGCTCGCCTGCTTTATGCATCAATTCTACTACTTTATTAAAATCCTGCTGCTCAATGTCATTATGGTAAGGGTCTACTTCTTTTTCAATAAACTGCTTTGCTGTCTGAGCAATCATACGGTGCTCATCCGTTAAGTCTTCGGGTGTATAAATGTGATGCGTAGATGTTTTTTTTAGTAAAAATGAGCCGCCTTTTGCTTTTGTTTTCATTTCAGACATATCGTTTCCTCCCCGTTTACTAGCTTTTTTTTCACTACCTTAGGAGCTACGGAATAGACGTTTTTCCGGCTTACAAAGCCAATTTCGTTTAGAAAGCCATACTGAGTGAGCATTTCTCCTATAGCTGAGCGCTTCAATATTTCAACAGGTGAATGCTCATAAGCCTCATACAAAAGCAGTGCGGCTTTTGCAGCATCCGTCAAATGAAATGTTTTTAGTTGCAGCAGACAGCTTATAAAATACCCCGCTCCATACAAATCTTCTAGACAGAAGCGATCGGCTGAACCTGAACAAACCAATAAAACAGTTTCCTCTTGACCTTGCTGACAAACAGCACTGGCAACCGCTTCTCCGTTTAAAAGCGAAGCTGTATATACATGGTTTGCTTTTTCAGCGTTATGAATGGCTACGGTTCCGTTAGTCGTGGACAAAATAACCGTTTTATTTTGAACATGCTCCTTTAACGTGCTGGGATTCGGATCAAAAAAACCTTCAATTGTTTTCCCTCTATATTCGCCTACAAGCGCAATATCATCAGGCTTGTACGTTTTTGCTTTTTCACGCGCTTCTTCTTCGTTTTTTACTGGAATAACTTCTATTGCTCCTTGCTGTAAAGCAGCCGCAATTGTTGACGTAGCCAATAAGACGTCAAATATAACAACCGTTTTTCCTTCTAGCTTTTTGGAAAGAAGCTCTTCTTTTTTGAGTATTACGTGAATTTTCCCTTTCATATATGTCCTCGTTCTGTGTGCAGAGCATGAATAATTAGTGTTTTTACATAATCTCCAAATTGTGAAAACCGTTTATCATTTGTTTGGCCTTTTTTATAACGGTAATAAATTTGCTGACAAATGACAGCAAGCTTGAAGTACGCAAATTTTAGGTAAAAGTCAATGTGTGAAACATCCCGTCCGCTTTTTTTAGCGTATGCTTCTACAAAATCTCGACGGGAATAAAAGCTTTTTTGCACAGTAACAGGTGGATTTCCGAGTCCTCTTTTCAAAAGTTCAGGATCGCTGTCTTCCATCCAGTAGCTCAGCGCCACTCCCAAATCAGCAAGCGGGTCTCCAACGGTTGTCATTTCCCAGTCAAATAATCCTACAATTTTATTTCCATCCGGTGAAAATAACGTATTGTTAAGCTTGTAATCATAGTGAATAATGGTCGAATGCTGTGTAGTCGGGATGTGTGTGGTCAACCATTTTTTTAGGGCTTCTATTTCCGGTATGTCACTTGTTTTTGATTTTTCATAACGATGAATCCAGCCGTGTACCTGACGTTCTAAAAATCCTTCGGGCTTGCTGATTTTTTCAAGAAGCGTGCCTTTATAAGGAACATCATGAAGTTGAGCAAGGACATCCACCATTTGTTCTGAAATACAACGGCAAAGTTCGTCAGTTCCTTTCACGTCTTCTGGAAACGCTGTGTCGATGAGAACACCATGCTTTCTCTCCATTAAAAAAAAGGATTTCCCGACCACCGTCTCATCTTCACAAAACACATACGGTCTAGGAGCGAGAGGGAAAGACTTCGATAAAACAGATAAAATCTTGTATTCTCTTTGCATGTCATGCGCTTTTGGCGCAACTGGCCCAAAGGGGGGGCGTCTCAACACCGCCTCCCACTCTCCGACTGAAAGAGCATAGGTTAAATTGGACGCACCTGATCCAAATTGCTTGATTAAAAGAGGCTCTTTAGGTAAATCAGGAATCGAAACACGGAGAAACTGATGCAGTTTTTCCGTGTTTAATTCCTCTCCTTTTCGTACAGGAATGATTTGTGACATTCTTTTACCACCTGCTTTTTTATAGTTAAACAGCTACTTTATAATTCATCAAAAACTGCTTAATGTCCGCTGGAATAGACACGCTTTTTTGTGCATCAAAATCAAAGTACACGATGACAGCTTCTCCTTTAGCAATCAGCGATCCCGTCTTGCTGTCGGTAATTTCATGACCCATTGTAAAGCTTTTATTGCCGACATTAGATACAAAGGTTTTAATCATTAGCACTTGATTAAAATAACCTTGCGCAACAAAATCACATTTAGTAGACGCTAAAATATACTCCCACTTTTTTGTATGCATGGATGCTCCCATTTCTTCAAAAAAAGCAATACGGGCCTCTTCTAAATAAATGAAATAGCTCGTATTGTTAATGTGACCGAGTGCGTCTGTTTCGCAAAAGCGCACTTTGACCTGTGTTTCATACATGATTTTCTCCTCCTTTACTTATGTGAAAAAACAGCGGGACGCTTTTCAATAAATGCTGATACTCCTTCTTTAATATCTTCTGTTTGAAAGACTTCTTCAAACAGCTCTGCCTCAAGTTCAAGACCTTCAGATAATGTACGATTCATTCCTTCGTTTACCGCTGTCTTAATTCGAGAAAGTGACGGAAGAGAGTGACGGTTAAATTTCTTAGCCAGCTCTTTTGCTTTTTCGAGCCCTTTTCCTTTAGGCGTTATATGATTGGCAAAGCCGGCATGAAGCGCTTCTTCTGCAGAAACAGGACTGCCGCCAAACATCCACTCTTTAGCTTTAGAAACGCCGATTACGCGCGGAAGACGCTGAGTTCCGCCGCCTCCAGGAAACAATCCGAGCTTCACTTCCGGAAGACCTATTTGAGCATGTTCTTCAGCAATGCGTATATCAGCGGTTAGTGAAAGTTCGCATCCTCCTCCAAACGTTAAACCGTTTAACACGACAATTGTTGGTTTTTGAATGTTTTCAAGTTTTTGCAAAACACGATGGGTTTTCATAAACTCTTCTTTAATGCCGCTTTTCCCCATTAACTGAGGAAACTCTTTAATATCAGCTCCGGCCATAAACGCCCGGTCGCCCGCTCCTGTTAAAATGATTGTAATGACATCAGGATCTTTACTAAGCTCTTCATACGTTTCTTCAAGCTGCTGCACAACAGTCTGGCTCATTACATTTAAAGGCGGGTTATCAATGGTTACAATTGCCGTTTTCTCCTCTTTTTCAACACGTACAAATTTTTTCATCATTACTTCACTCCTTGTGTGTGGTATGTGTAAAAACCTTTTCCTGTTTTACGTCCAAGCTCGCCTTTTTGAACTTTTTCTTCAATACACGCAGCTGGCTTGTCCTCTGGATCCCCCGTTTCGCTATAGCGCTGCTGCATCACAAAATATCCGACGTCAATTCCCGAGAGATCCATCAATTCAAAAGGACCGATCGGGTGATTGAGCGCTTTTTTACAAATCGTATCAATGTCTTCAAAATCTGCGTATCCATTTTCATAAAGGAAAACGGCTTCTTTTTGCAACGCTCCTAAAATTCGATTAGCAATAAAACCTGAGATTTCTTTTTTCAGAAGGACTGCTGTGCGATTAATTTGCTTGCAAACGTTCATTGTCGTCTGAGCTGTTTTTTTACTTGTCTTTTCACTCATCACAACTTCTACGCAGTCCATTACAAGGGGAGGGAAAAAGAAATGCATGTTAACGATTTGCTCTGGACGGTTTGTTGCACTTGCAATAAGCGAGTTAACAATTGTTGAACTATTCGATGCTAAAATGGTATGACTTGGTGCGTACTCATCTATTTCTTTAAAGACACTTTGTTTTACATCTAACTTTTCTACCACAGCTTCAATTACAAAATCAGCACTTGAAACCGCTTCCTTTAATGTGTTTGTAAAAGACAATCTTCGAAATGCGGCTTCTTTAGCCTCAAAAGAGATTTTTCCTTTCTGAACCCACTTGCCTATAATTGCTTCCAGCTTGTCTTTTGCATTAATGAGTGATTGTTCATTCATATCTTGAATAATTGTTTCATATCCTCCGAGTGCACAAAGCATACCGATTTGATGTCCCATTTGTCCTGCTCCAATAACAGCAATACGGTGTATATCTTTACTATTCATGTTATAGCCTCCTTTTAATATAAAAGGAGAGAAAGAGCTTATACTTTCCCGCCTTTTACGAGCACTGTCTAGCCTAGCAGCTACTATGACTCAATACCTTTCATCAGCATCTTATAAAAAATAGCCGCAACTTCTCGATCTGATTTTTCTCCATCCGGCTGAAACCAAAAATAGCTCCAATTTGTCATTCCTAATATGCCTAGCGTCACGATATCTGAAGGCAAATCTGAACGGAACTGCCCTGCTTCTATTCCCTTTTCAATGATCTCTTGTACATTTTCTTTAAAACGATCGCGCTTTGGAATGATTTGTTCTAAGTGTTCTTCACTCAAATGACGCATCTCTCGAAAAAACACTTTAGCTCGAAGACCTTCTTTCTCAATATCATGAACAAGTTTAAAAATAATACTGTGCAGCTTTTCTGGATAAGATGTTGTCTTATCTGCAAGAATCGCCTCTTGGTTTTCTATTAATCTTTCAATATATTGAAGGTGAATATCCATTAAAAGCTCTTGTTTGCTTTTAAAATAATAATAAAACGTTCCTTTTGTGACGTTTAATTCATTTACAATATCTTGAATCGACGTTTCTTTGAAACCTTTTTGAGCAAAAAGCTGAATGCTTCGTTCCATCATCAAATCTTTCATCGTCAAACCCTCTCTGTCTTTTCTCATTTTCACAAATTATACCATGGCTTAGAGGGAGCTTTTGAAAAAGTTTGTTTATGTTCAGCTTATTTACATCGTTTCTTTCACCACTTCTTCTCGTAGTGCCCGTCGTAAAATTTTCCCTACATTAGTCTTAGGAAGCTCAGCGCGAAACTCAAAGATTCGCGGAATTTTATAAGCTGCAAGGTGCTGTCGACAATAAGAAGTAAGCTCTTCTTCGGAAAGAGATTTCCCTTCTTTCACTACCAAAATCGCTTTAATGGTTTCTCCTCTGTAAGGATGCGGCACACCAATTACAACGGCTTCTTTAATGTGGCTGTGTTCGTATAAAACTTCTTCAATATCTCGAGGGTACACATTAAAACCACTCGCAATAATCATATCTTTTTTGCGATCAACAATGGATAAATACCCGTCTTCATCTATCTGTCCAATATCTCCCGTGTACAGCCAGCCGTTTCTAAGCGCGTGAGCCGTCTCTTCAGGTTGATTCCAATAGCCCTTCATAACTTGAGGCCCTTTAATTACTATTTCTCCAAGCTCTCCTCTTGGCAGTTCTTTTGTTCCGGTAGCCACGTCTACAATTTTATAAGCAGTTTGTGGAACGCCAAGTCCGACAGTACCCGGCTTTCTCTCACAAAACGGCAGGTTGCAATGCGTCACGGGGGACGCTTCTGATAAGCCGTACCCTTCTAACACTTTAGCACCCGTTTTTCGTTCGAACTCTTTCATCAGCTCAACAGGCATCGGTGCACTGCCGCTGTTGCAGATGCGAATACTTTCAATGTTGTATTCTTCTGCCTGAGGATGATTGGTAATCGCGACATACATAGTTGGCACACCAGGAAAAATACTAGGCTGCTCTTTTTTTATTGTATTTAATACTTCTTTCAAATCAAAACGCGGCAATAGCAATATTTCATTTCCGCAAAGAATCGATAAATGCATACAGGAAGTCATACCAAATACATGAAATAATGGAATAACGGTTAAGCATTTTTCTTTTCCTAATTCAATATCATGCTTAAATATTTCGTATGATTGAACTGCGTTTGTGTAAATGTTTGTATGTGTAAGCATCGCACCTTTAGATGGTCCGGTCGTTCCTCCCGTATACTGAAGAACAGCAATATCGTGTGCTGGGTGGATGACCGGCTGATTAAATTCATGTTTTATGGTTAAAAAATCTAGGAAGGAAAGGTCTGGTGATGCAGGAACAAAAGGTTTTTGCAAGCTTACAGTTATCGCTTCTTCTATATCAACGCGGTTTCTTATCTCTTGAAGTCTCGTATAAAAATCATCGAGCAGAATTATTTTTTTTGCCCCGGAATCGTTTAAAATATGCTCTAGCTCTTGTTCGACAAGCATAGGATTGACCTGAGTAACAATGCCGCCCGCTGCTGCAATGCCGAAATAGCTTATTATATATTGCGGACAGTTTGGCAGCATAATTGCTACACGATCTCCTTTTTTAATCCCTTTTTTCTGTAGTGCTCCTGCAAATACGCGAACTGAATGATACAGCTCCTGGTACGTTAGCGTATGCTGATACATGCGTGTTGCCGTATGAGCAGGATAACGTTCGGCTGTTTCTTTCAGCATATCAAATAGTGAAATGTCTTCGATGTGAATGTCGTGAGTATAGGCTTCTGGATAAGGTGTAAACCATTTTTTAACGTCTTCCATCAAGTTACTCCTTTCTTATTCACATAGCATGAACTCCACCGTCTACTGTCAGAATATCTCCCGTAATATAATTGGACGCCGCAGAAGCAAGAAAAACAGATGCTCCTTTTAAATCAGCTTCGGAGCCAAAGCGTTTTAAAGGGGTTTGACTTAGAAAATAATCTTTGCCTTGTTCCATAATCGCACCTGACATTTTAGTAGGGAAAAATCCCGGCGCAATCGCATTAACTTGAATATTATGCTGTCCCCATTTGACAGCTAAATCTTTCGTAAACGTAATGACCGCTCCTTTACTCGTGTTGTACCCGATTGTATCCATGTACTGAGGATCTGTTCCTCCAAGACCGGCAATTGAAGCAATGTTAATAATCTTGCCAGCTTTTTGTTTAATCATTTGTTTTCCAGCTTCTTGGGACATTAAAAACGTTCCTGTAACATTAATATTCATCACTTTTTGCCATGCTTCAAGAGGCATTTCTTCAACCGGAGCACCCCACGTAGCTCCGCTGTTATTAATTAAAATATCAATACGTCCAAATGTTTCAATCGTTTGATGCACGACATTTTTAATATCTTCAGGCTGACTGATGTCGCATGCTAAAGCGAGGGTTTTTACGCCCATGGTGGCCAATCGATCGGCCACTTGCTGACATGCTTCTTTCTTTCTCGAACATAGAACAATATTTGCCCCTGCTTCTGCAAGCCCTTCTGCCATTTGTTCTCCTAATCCTCTGCCTCCTCCGGTAATAATAGCTGTTTTCCCAGTTAAATCAAACAAATCCTTTATGTGCATAGGTTGCCTCCTTTTCTTGATAGAATTTTAACTCAAGTTTTGCAAGCTGTGCTTTGTGCACTTCGTCTGGACCATCAGCGAGGCGAAGAGTTCGAGCATTTGCCCAAAGTGCCGCAAGCGGCGTGTCTTCTGAAACACCTGCTGCTCCAAATGCTTGAATAGCGCGATCAATGACTTTTAAAGCCATAGCAGGAGCCATTACTTTAATCATAGCAATTTCTTTCCGCGCTTTTTTATTTCCAACTGTGTCCATCATATAAGCAGCTTTTAATGTTAATAAGCGAGCTTGCTCAATTTCAATACGCGATTCTGCCACCCATTCTTGAATAACCCCTTGCTGAGAAAGCAACTTATTAAACGTAGAGCGGTTTTGAATGCGCTTACATAGTTCTTCAAGCGCTCTTTCCGCTGCTCCTATTAAACGCATGCAGTGATGAATACGTCCAGGCCCCAATCTGCCTTGAGCAATAGCAAACCCTTTTCCTTCGCCTAAAAGCATATTAGACGCTGGCACACGCACATTGTCATAATGAATTTCAGCATGTCCATGAGGAGCGTGATCGTATCCAAAGACTGGCAGCATTCGTTCAATTTTAACTCCTGGCGTATTTAAAGGAACTAGAATCATAGATTGCTGTTCATATTTAGATGCGGTAAAATCGCTTTTTCCCATGACAATAGCAATTTTGCAGCGAGGATCTCCCGCACCTGAAGACCACCATTTTCTTCCGTTGATCACATATTCATCGCCTTCTCTTACAATACTGCACTGAATGTTTGTGGCATCAGAAGAACCTACATCCGGTTCTGTCATAGAAAAGCAGGAGCGAATGTCTCCATTTAACAGCGGCTTTAGCCATTTTTCTTTTTGTTCGGACGTTCCGTATCGAACCAGTACTTCCATATTGCCGGTGTCAGGAGCTCCGCAGTTAAAAGCTTCTGGTCCAATAATAGAACGGCCCATAATTTCGCAAAGAGGGGCATATTCGACATTTGTTAGACCCGCTCCGTATTCGCTTTCTGGCAAAAATAAGTTCCATAATCCAGCTTGCTTTGCTTTTTCTTTTAACTCTTCCATGATCGGAGGAACAGCTGACCATCTAGATGGCTGTTCATTCAGCTGTTGTTCGTATAGCCGTTCATTTGGGTAAATATGCTCTTCCATAAAAGAGGTCAATTCTTCTTGCAGCTTCACTACTTTGTCAGAGTAAGAAAAATACACGGTAGCCCCTCGCTTTCATTTACTTACTAACCGGTTGGTATGTTACATATTCATCATAAATGAAGGGAAATAATTCAGCAAGATATTTTTTAAAAAATTCTAAATATTATATTATTTAAAAATAAAAAAAGAGAGGTTTTAACCTCTCTTTTTACGCGGATGTCATTTCCTCAAATACGGCTGATACCTTTTCAAATTCATCGTCATCTTCAATTGAAGACCATTCACCATCATCTTCAATTTTCAAAAAGAAAACATCAATTTCTTCTTCTGTTTCTATTAAAACTTCTTCAACAAACGCAACAGCAATATAATCGTGCCCTTCAATCGTCATTTTTCCAAGCACTTCAATATCTTGCTCTTGATCATTTTCGTCTAAAATTGTAAAAATCTCTCCCGTTTCAATGCGTTCCATCTTATTCCCTCCTATTTTAACCTCATTATTCGTTCACTAACATGTATTCCCCTTTAGAAAAGGTTTCATGCTTATAAAAGTAGAATCTACTTTTTAAAAGGCAAAAGAATGTCTACGGTAGTTCCTTTTCCAAGTTCACTTACAAAGTTAATTTCTCCTCTATGTTCTCGAATGATCTTATAACACACCATCAGTCCAAGCCCCGTTCCTTTCTCTTTGGTACTATAAAAAGGTTTTCCTAAATGCTGCATTCTTTCCTGTGTGATGCCTGGCCCCTCGTCGCTAAACCGGACAACAAGGTTCTCCTGATTAAACCTTTTTAGTTGAATCGTTACGGTTCCTCCACTTGGCATAGATTCGACTGCATTTTTAAATATATTGCTAAACACCTGTTTCAACTGATTTTCTTCGCATAATACGAGAGGAAGATGAAAATCAATTTCTTTTTTTACGTGAATTTTCTCTGTAATCCCCTGCACCTCAGCTAGCTTTAACGTATTCTCTAAAATATCTTGGACATGTTTGTCTTTGTAGGTTTTCGCCTGCGGCTTTGCAAGACTCAAGAACTCATCGGTAATCAATTCAATTCTATCTAACTCATGATTTATCATTTCTACATAGTAAGGCTGACCGCTCGTTTCTTTTAATAACTGCATAAATCCTTTTACCGCCGTCAGAGGGTTTCGAATTTCGTGAGCAATACCAGCCGCTAACTGTCCGACTAAGGAAAGCTGAGCGGATTCACGCAGCAATTTTTCAGTTTTTTTACGCTCTGTGATATCACGAAACAAAACTTGAATGGCCTGCTTTTCCATATAGGGAATAGGAAAGGCAATGGTTTCGGCATCAATCGTATGACCGTCTTTATGAATAAACTTTTCTTCCTGCAAATCTACAGATTTATTTTCTGTTTTCATTCGATAAATTCGCTGTTTTACAACATCATAGTAATCAGGGTGAACAAACTGATAAACACAAGCTCCTAATACGTCCTGAGGATTCTTGCATCCTAGCGCTTTGGCTCCTGCAGGGTTGATGTAATCAATTTTCCCTTCACTATGCACGATAATCGCTTCTGGGGATAACTCAATCAAACTTCGGTAGCGTTCTTCGCTTTCTTTTAAAGCCGTTTCAGCCTGCTTGCGTGATGTTATATCTCGATAGACAAAAGCAATGCATAGCGGCCAATCATTCATGTTTTCAACGCGGAATAGTGTGACGCTTACATTAATTAAATGACCGTCTTTATGCTGTCTGACCGTCTCGAATTCCGTTTTCGATTCACCTGATTGAATAGTCTTATGAAGTTCGCACACTGGCTCTTTTAAAAACGAAGGTATAATCGGAAGAGGCTTTTGATGAATTTCTTCAAACGTCCAGCCAAATGTATTCTCAAACGCAGGGTTCACTTGAAGCGTTTTACCCTCTAAGTCAACGACAGCAACAGCATCTGCGTTATGATAAATAAAAGGCTGAATCTGTTCTTTTTTCTCCTGATAACTAATTATATTCACGCAATGTCCCATAATTTCAGACTTTTCTGTGTAAGATAAAGGGGTTAAGTTTACTACATAGCGTTTATCATTTATTTGAAGCTCGTACATAAGCTTTTTCTTTTTGTTTAGTGCTTCGAAAAAATGCTCATACGAGACCCATTCTTCTAGGGGTATTTTTTGCTCAGAAACGCTTTCTCCTTGATACATACTGTAAACAAGATGGTCGCCTTTTTGTTTGTAAGCAAATATGATTCCTAGATCCTCAGCTGAATGATTTTCTGCATGTAATCGGACTATTTTTTTATTTTCGTTCATCGTTTATATTTACCTACCCCTCACTAGCATCTTTCCTACTCGTTCTCATTCTCTTAATTTTACATGAGGTGTTTAAAATTTACTAGATAAAGAAGCGAATATTTTCCATTCATTCACATAAAAAAGCGCCTTTATAGGCGCTTTTTTATGTGAATAGGAATTACTTTGAATGATGCATTTTATGACAGTGACGCTTTGGCACAAAACCATTTTGCTCCATATGCTGATAGCGATTTTCCATATGTGAAGAAATGTTTTGACTCTCGGTTTTGCTTAGCACGCCGTACTCCACATATTTTGAAAGTATTTCTTTCTTTTTTGCTAGCATTTCTTTGTACAGCACGGACAGTTCCTGCTTTTGCTGAGACGTCAGCTGTACGTCTTTTGTTTTTGGCTGAGGATTGTTTTCCGCTAATACAGGTGTCGCGCTCATAAATAAAAAAGCTGCTGCTGCACTTATCATAATCTTTCGCAAACAATCTACTTCCTTTCATCATATAGTAGTTATAGTTTGCGAACTTCTATTTGTTTTCATTCATTCTGTTTGCTTAAGACTCGATAGCTCCTCTTACATCATAGTCGCTAAGATCAATTTCCATTTCCATTTCAAGTGCTAATTTAGCAAGCTCTGAACCAAGATAAGGGCCCGACGTTAAGCCTGAAGCCCCAAGACCATTTGCTACTAGTATTCCTTCATAAGCCGGAAGAGCTCCAATGACTGGCAAGAAGCCTGGAGTAAATGGTCGAAATCCTACCCTTGTTTCTAAGACTGTGCTTTCTGTTAAGCCGGGAGCAATGGATAAGGCCTTTGAAAAAATTTCATGAAGCCCCCCAGCCGTTACTCTCAAGTCATAACCCGTGTCGTTTTCATGTGTTGCTCCAATGACAATTTGACCTTGTTCAAATGAAAGAATATATTGGTCGCTTGGAGGCATCACAACGGGCCAGTCTTTGGTATCTAAATCTGGAAGATGCAAGTGGACAATTTGCGCTTTTTGAAAGCTTGCTAAAAATTTTACTCCAAGAGGCTCTAGTAATTGATTTGCCCACGCTCCTGCCGTTACGATTGTTGTACTTGCTAGAAGGGTTTGTCCATTTACGGAAACGCCCGTTACTTGATTATTTTCATAAAGTAGTTCTGCGTTTCCTTCTATTATTTTTGCACCGTTTTTCTTCGCTGCATTCACAAGTGCGTTTCGAAGAGCTCTTCCGTTAACGCGAGCGGCTCCGCTAATATGAACTGAACTGTATTCTTCCGAAAGAACCGGAAACAAAGCCTGTGTTTCTTTAGCGGATAAACGTGTAATCACGCCTATTTCAGGAGCTTCTTCCCGACGCATGTATGCTCTTTCTTCCATTTTTTTAAGCTTTTGCTCATCAGTATGTAAGCTAATTGCTCCAACTCGCTTATATCCCGTATCCGTTTCTCCATCTTCTTCTAATTGCTGAATTAATGTTTGATAGTACTTAGCGCCGCCTTTTGCTAAGCGGTACCATGCTTTATTTCGACGCTGCGAAAGCCATGGACAAACAATTCCTGCTGCTGCATCAGTAGCTTGACCAGCATCTTTGCGATCTATCAATGTCACATCTGCTTCTGCTTTTGCTAAATGATATGCTGTAGAAGCTCCAAGTATCCCAGCTCCAACTACGATGTATGTTTTCATACCAAAACACCCTTTTCTTTCTTCTAGTATTCTCATGCTATATGTACGCAACTTTAGCATAGCAAAAAAAGAAGTCACATACTAGGTGAAGCTATTTTGAGCTTATTTTTACGTCCTTCGGCCTTTAACATATAGCTCCTTTCATCTCGTGAACAAAAGTGTTAAAAGTTCCTTTACGGAGATTATAGCAGGGTGAAGAAAGCCATAAATAGTGGTAGTACGTCTTTAACGCTGTTTCTTACGGCTTTTCTATTATAGTTTCTGAATAAAAGCGGAGAGAATAAAATTTCTATAATATGTAAATAAAAAGAAATAACCATTATTTTAAGGAGAGCGCATGCAATCTTCATTTGTATTATTTTTCATCATCCTTGGTTTACTATTTGGCAAGTGGCGAAGGTATCAAGAATACTATCCTACTTTGCTGTTTTGGGTCACGGGGAATTTGCTTTATGAAGTGCTGCTGTTTCATCACCGCGTATGGGTATTTTACCCTGTTGGTATTGATCACCTTTTTCTACCCGATCACCTAATGGTTTCCCTTGGAATAACCTTAATTATTTATCCGTTTGTTATACCGGTTTTTTTAGGAAGGCTGCCGCTGCATGTAAGCGGTAGCCTGTGGTGGATTCTTTTGTGGGCGCTTTTATTTACTGTGATTGAGTTCATTGCTTATGTTAATCACAGTATCACTCATCATTATGGATGGTCGCTGCTGTGCTCTTTTCTCTTCAATATTGTCACGTTCTCACTTTTAATCATTCATCAGAAGACAGCACTGGCTGCTTGGATTCTATCTGGAAGCTTCATAGCTTTCTTATTTATTTTTTTTGATATTCCTATGCCTTAACTTTTCATTGACTAGACGGAGAAAAAGGAAATATAATAGGAATTACATTTAAATATAATTTTCCTCTCTGAGAATAGAGGTGCATGAAATCAAGAGTCACTTATTGGAGACTAATGGAGTCTGTGAAGATAAGTAAAAGGGATTTCGTGCCGAAGTATATAAACATCCATTGTGTTCATATACTGGTTCAGTATTGAATAAATGCTGAGCTGTCACAAACCATTTGGTTTGTGGAGAGCTATTGAAGAGATGTTGATGCCTAGAATGTAATAATACTTTATTATTATGAAACCAAGACGCGTGAACATCACTTCACGGGTCTTTTTTGTGTTTTTCTACTGACCATCAAAGTTCAAAGTTATAGTTAAATGATTTAAATGGAGGGATACGAATTATGTACTTACATGGAACGAGTAAAATTAACAGCAACAATCATTTAGAAATTGGGCAGTGCGATACGGTCGAACTGAAAAAACAATACGGCACTCCTCTATACATCTACGATCAAGAATTAATTGAAACGAAATGCAAGGCCTTCCATTCAGCCTTTCGAAGAAGCGGATTTTCATATCAAATCGCCTATGCAGGGAAAGCATTTCTTTGTATGGAAATGGCTAGCCTTTTAACGAAGCTTGATATGTCACTAGATGTGGTCTCAGGAGGCGAATTATTTACAGCGCTTGAAGCTGGATATCCAGCTGAACGCATTCATTTTCACGGAAATAATAAAACGATTGAAGAAATGGAAATGGCTCTTGATGCAAATATTGGCTGTTTTGTTGTTGATAACTTTACCGAACTTGAAGTTTTGCATGCCTTAGCAGCTGAGCGCAAACAGAAAGCATCTATTCTTCTGCGTGTTACTCCAGGGATTGAAGCCCATACACATGAATATATTATGACCGGACAGGAAGATTCCAAGTTTGGATTTGGTCTTTCCAATGACCAAGCCATGAAAGCGGTAAGTTCTGCGTTAGAAAAGCCTTACTACGATCTTTTAGGCATTCATTGTCATATTGGTTCGCAAATTTTTGAAGTAGATGGTTTTTCTCGCGCCATTGATATTTTAACTGATTTCTTATTCAGCATTCGTGATAAAATGGAATTTGAAGTAAAAGTTTTAAACGTAGGTGGTGGTTTTGGTATTCGTTATACCGAAAGCGACTCTCCTCTTCCAGTTGAGTATTATGTAGATGCACTGACAGAAAAGCTAAGCCGCACGTTAACTGAACAGAATTATACTCTTCCAGAAGTCTGGATTGAGCCTGGAAGAAGCATCGTAGGAGAAGCAGGTACAACGCTTTATACAATTGGATCAACGAAGGAGATTCCAGGTGTACGAAAATACGTAGGAGTTGACGGCGGTATGACCGATAATATCCGTCCTGCTCTTTACGATGCAAAACATGAAGCTGTCTTGGCTAATAGAGTGACGGATAAAAAAGATGAAACAGTATCAATTGCGGGTAAATGCTGTGAATCAGGAGATATGCTTATTTGGGATATTGATTTACCGCGCGTTAATCAAGGAGATTTATTAGCAGTGTCCTCTACAGGTGCCTACAACTATTCAATGGCTAGCAATTACAACCGTATTCCGCGCCCTGCTGTTGTATTTGTAAAAAAGGGAGAAGCTCGTCTTGCTGTAGAGCGAGAAACATACGAAGATTTGGTGCGTAAAGATGTAAAGCCAGTCGTTACTACGTATGCAATGAGCAAATAATAGCTGTTCTTGCGTAGTAAAGAAGCTATTGTTGTTTGGAGGAAATCTAACTATGGTTTTAAGTGTATTTAAAACGTACAGATCATCGCTTATTCTGCTTCTCGCTATTTTAATTGGCGGGATAGCAGGATATGCTATTGGACCCGATGTGGCAGTCGTGAAGCCTTTTGGTGATTTGTTTCTCAATTTGATGTTCATGATTATCGTTCCCCTTGTCTTTTTTAGTGTGGCTTCGGCGATTGCAAACATGAACGAAATGAAACGTCTTGGTAAAATTATGCTAGGAATTGCCGTTGTGTTTGTCGCCACTGCTGCTGTTTCAGCCGTTTTAGGCTTTTTAGGCGCATCACTTTACAATCCGCTACATAATGTAGATACTTCTGCCATTAAAGAATTGATGGGTGACAGTGAAAATACAGCTGAAAAAATGACGCTTTTAAATCAGCTTGTTAGCACATTTACTGTACCTGATTTTGTTCAGTTATTTTCGAAAGAGCATATTTTACAATTAATTGTCTTTGCCGTTATTTTCGGTATTGCTACCACAATGGCCGGTGAAAAAGGACAACCTATGGCAAAATTTCTGACTTCGGGTCAAGAAGTATCGATGAAGGTTGTTAAAGTTGTGATGTACTATGCTCCAATTGGTTTAGGATGCTATTTTGCTACTGTAGTAGGAGAACTTGGACCAAAGATCTTACAAGGGTACGCTAGAGCATTTATTCTTTATTTATTAATTGCAATCGTTTACTATTTCGGTTTCTTTACGCTATACGCATGGATTGCTGGCGGTAAAGCAGGAATTAAGCTGTTTTGGAAAAATGCAGCTGCTCCTTCTATCACCGCTATTGCTACGTGTTCTTCTGCTGCATCTATTCCAGTCAATTTAGATGCAACAAAGAAAATGGGTGTGCCGCTGGATATTGCTGAAACAGTGATTCCACTAGGAGCAAACACGCATAAAGATGGTTCTGTTATCGGTGGTATTCTAAAGATTGTTTTCTTATTCAGTTTGTTTGGCAAAGATATGACGTCTGCTACGAGTATTTTGAGCATTTTAGGCGTAGCCTTTTTAGTTGGAGCCGTAATGGGAGCAATCCCTGGAGGCGGTATGATTGGCGAAATGTTAATCATTACAATTTACGGATTTTCGCCAGAAGTTCTGCCCATTATTGCGGTCATTTCCACAATTATTGACGCCCCTGCTACGCTTTTAAACAGTACGGGAAATACAGTAACAGCGATGCTTGTTACAAGGTTTACAGAAGGAAAAGACTGGATTAACAAAATTATCACCACCGATAAAGTCGCCTAGTAAAAAAGCAAAGGGAACAGTCTTAGTGACTCTCCCTTTGCTTTTTTCGTGTGCAGTAATATCTATAGCGGTGTATAAAGTCTGTAAATACGCACATTCTATAGGTATGTTTCATAACCGGACTGGAGGTGTCGTCTAATGAGTAACGCTGCAGGAGGTTCAAAGAAAAATCAACCGAATGATGCGAATCACGTAAGCGCAGAAACAAAAGCTCATCAAAAACGTCTTACTGAGCAAAACAAACAAGAGCATCAAGCTGAAGAACGAAAATAAAATGACGTTAAAGAGCGCAGCGCCTGCGTTCTTTAACGTCATTTTATTTTTAGAGAGAACTTCATAACCCCGCTCGTTATGGGGCTATCGCACAACCTCCTTTCGAACTTTTACATATTCTATTAATAGGTTTGTAAAAGGAGGAATGATATGATGTTTTCTTGGCTAGAGATTACAGCCGCAGCCTTTGGACTTTCAGTTATTTTAATAAGTTTTGCATTTTTGCCCGAACGCACATACAAAAGTCTTTATATTCCTCATCAGCTAGTAGCAAAATCTATTTTTTTCTATAAAAAGATTATTCGTTTTATAAATCAATTTCGACAGAAACTTTAGTTCATTTCCTTTCCCTATTTTTATTCATTGGATATATCCTCCCCCTTTTTAATCAGCGCATTTACAGTAAATAATTTAGTGGTTAAAATAAAGAGTAAAGAAAAAGGATAAGCAGTTTGCAGAAATGGAGTTTCACATGGAAATCAGAGACTTAGAATACTTTATAGAGGTAGCGAATCATAAAAATTTTACAAAGGCAGCGCTGCAAGTTCATTTGTCACAAACGGCTTTAAGTAAAGCCGTCAAAAAAGTAGAAAATGAACTAGGATTTGAGCTTCTTGATCGTTCAACAAGAGAATTAAAGCTAACCGATGCAGGAGAAGTCGTGTATCATCAGGCAACTAAAGCTCTGTCGGTGTTAAAAGACATGCCTCACTTGTTGGGAGATTTAATGAACTTGCAAACAGGGCAAATCAAGATGGGAGTCCCTCCGCTCATCGGGACCTTGTTTTTCCCGAAGATTGCAAAAGCATTTAATGTACAATACCCTAAAGTATCTCTAGAGCTTATTGAATTTGGAGCAAAAAAAATTGAAGCACTTGTGGAAGAGGCTCTTGTAGATATGGGGATTGTTATGCTTCCTCTTACAAGCGGTCATGCTGAGCATTTTCACGTATACCCGTTCGTTAAGGAGAGATTTCTTTTATACGCGCATAGAAACCATCCTTTAGCAAAACGTTCTTCCGTCTGGATGAAAGAATTAGAGCATGAAAAATTCATTATGTTCAGTGAAGAATTTACGTTGCACGACCGGTTAATTCAAGATGCTTTAAAATCAGGCTTTGTGCCTTCTATAGCGTATAAAAGTTCTCAATGGGATTTAATTATTGAATTAACAGCAGCAGAACTAGGTATTGCTATTTTACCCGAATCGCTTTATGCCAAAGTGAAAGATCCCAATATTACTACCGTGCCTATTGCAGATCCTGAAATGATGTGGGAACTTGGAATTATTCTGTTAAAAGAACGCTACAGTTCATTCGCTGTACGAGAATTGATTAATTTTTTAACCGAAAAACAAATGACAGATAAATTGGGGCCCCTTTAAAAAGAGTCTGGAACAAAAGTATGTTAGTTGAAGGACAATCCGAACGAGTTTGGTCGAGAATCCAGCTCGTTCGGATTTTTTTAGGATGATGATGAACGTAGGTTTCATGTATGTATTTGCTTCTAGCTGTTGATTGGATAGATTTAGTTATGTCTCCGTTTCTTTTTAGGTGTAATACAAGTTTTATCATTCAACAACCCCTACAATGAATCCATCATAGCCTTTGCTTCCAACGGTTTGTATAGCCGTGGCGCTGATTCGTTTTTCTTGAGCCAGAGCATTCATAAATTGGCGAATTCCCTTTACATTTTCATCTTCACTTTCTGAGTTCACCACATGCCCTTGACGAACAACATTATCACAAATGATCAGACTTCCTCTTTTCGATAATTCTAGAGCCCACTTTAAGTAGTTTGGGTTATTCGGCTTGTCAGCATCAATAAAGATAAGATCAAACGGATCTGTTCCCTTATCCTTTAATACAGCTAATGTATCAAGCCCGGGGCCGACAATGACTTCTACTAAGTGGCTTACTCCCGCTCTTTTTAAATTAGCTCTTGCAACTTCTGCATGCTGAGCGATTAATTCGAGCGTAATTAGCTGTCCGTCTTTGGGAAGAGCTCTAGCTAGCCAAATCGTGCTGTACCCTCCAAGAGTACCAATTTCTAAAATGCGTTTAGCTCCTTTTAATGAAGCTAACAAATGCAGAAACTTTCCTTGACTAGGCGATACGTCGATGGCAGGTAATTCAGCCTCTTGATTTGCCTTCAATACCTCATCAAGAATAGGGTCAGGTTGTATAAGCTTATCATTCATATAAAGATCCACTTCATTCCAAATTTCATATATAGACATTTCCATACTCCTCCACATAAGTAATAAAAGCTTTATTATTTCAAAGATAAGATTATGTTCTTCTCATATTCAGCTTGTTGCCGTAATTGTTCGTATTATGAATGTGTTCTAGCTCTCTAATAAACTATCCTGCTCGCTCTTAAAAAGAATCGTTATATGTCCATAAAAAAAGACCTTCAGAGAGGTCTTTTTTGCCTTTAAATAATCGTAACTTTACTAAGATCTATCTTGGCACTTTTTAAAAAGTTATATGTCAATTTATCCATTTTTGCACCTTCAAAATCGGATTTCTTTAAATCTGATCCTCGAAACTGTACATTTAGCAAAGTTGCGTGGCGAAATGAGGCTTTTTTTAATGATGTTCCTTCAAAGATTGTTCCGTTAAATGTTTCTTCGTCAAATACAATGTCTGTTAAATTACATTGCTTAAAGTACGTGTTGTCATAGATACAGCCTTTAAAACTGGCCTGTTTAAAATTTGCCCATTTAAATTGTACACCTGTTAAATTAACGTGATGAAATATTGCTTTCGTTAAATTGCTGCTTTTAAACATGCTGTCTGTAAGATCTGCATAGCTAAAATCAGATTCATTCAAATTACTGGCATTAAATTTCCCTTTATACACCGATACAGAACGAAAATCAGATTTTGTAAGCTCGGTCTTTGAAAAATCCATAGGGACGGTTTGCTTTAATTCCTTTGTTTCTACATTCATTGATTGAATCAGTTCTGTGATATCACCGATAGAATTGATTGTCATATAATAAGCCTGTTCTTCATTATGCCCGTCTTTTTTGTAATCTGTAAATTTTTCCTGCAAGTTCTGTGATAGTTCTTCTTCTAGATCTTGAACATTTTCTACATCCTGATAAGGAGTCAAAATGTTATGCACATGATTTTTTATTTTTTCGTTCATTTATAACATCATCCTTTCTCACAACAATAAATCAATAATTTTTTTCGCTTGCTCCCAATTTTCTTTGTTTTGTTTATATACGCTTTTTCCTTGTTCTGTAATTTTATAATATTTTCTGCGGCCGCCTTGTACAGCATCTCCCCAGTAAGAAAGAATATGGCCGTCTTTTTCCAGGCGCTTCAAGCTTGAATACATTGTGGCTTCTTTTAACTCATACTGCTCTTTAGAGTAGGTGTAAATAAGCTTACTAATTTCATAACCATATTTATCGCCGCTGAGAAGTAATTTCAAAATCATTGTATCTGTATGTCCCCGAAGTAAATCTGAAGACATTTTTGCATATACCAAAGTATCACCTCTTTATGTATAATTTAAATCATATTACTATGACAGTCAAGGTATTATATTTAATAAAATACACTGATATATAATTGAACATATGTAAACAGCTTAACAGTAGAAAATAGCCGTTAGAAACGTACCGGCTATTTTCTAGGAGACATCTTATTCTTCGTTATAACTGAGCTTAAATACTATCGGCGTACTTTCCGCTGATATTTTCCAAACCATGTGATGATACCCCTTGCTCCAGTAATCCTTTACTAAATAATCAGGGATTCCAAATATGTTTTTCCATACTTCTTGAGCATTTTTGTATCCGCTGTCCAAACAAATTTTTTTAATTTCTCTGCTTTGAAGCGTAAGCAGCATAGTATGTAAAAGCAGTGTTCCTACACCTTTTCTTTGGTACTTTGGATGAACAAAAACTGTGCCGATTTCAATCCATCCTTGCAGCTCTCCTTTTGTACACGCCGTAATTAATTCACTAGCAGGACCATATTCAATACAGCCAATAATCTTATTGGTGCACGTATCTATTCCGAGCCAAAAGAATCGATGTTTTCCACCGCTATCAAGGTCACTTTTTAAATATTGTTCTTTACTTTCAATTTCTATTTGTATATCGTTCACCATTTCAGATAGACCCTCTTTATGAAAGGTATCTGTGATTACTTCATTAAAAAGCTCGTGGAGTTCTGCGCGGTCTTCTATTTTTGGTCTTCTTATTTCAATATGATGCAATGTTCATTCCTCCTTGTTATTTCACGGCAGAATATGAAGCTTTACCATTATTATTTATTATTTATCAATCTATGTTGATAATCCTTTTCTCTTTCTACTGTTTTTCCAATAAAAAAGCACGAGAAATTTTGAGTTCTCGTACTTTTTTATAATATGGATTCTGCTTTTCTATTGGGAACTGTTAATACTGATTCACAAAGCTCTGGATTTTACATACGAATTCAGAAAGATTCTCCTTTATCTCTTTATCCTCTGTTTTCTCTACTTGCTCCTGTATGGCATCAATCATTAAACGTGCTCTCTTAGGATCTATAGAGGCCGGTTGGCTGCTATTGTTTGATAGACTTTTCAAAATTTGATTAGTCATTTTGTTTTTATCGTGAATATAAAATAATATTTGAGGAACTTGATTAATTAACAAATTTACGTATCTGCGAAACTCCTCTATCTCATATAATTCTCTTGAATTACCTTTAAAGCCATCAACGGAAAGCATAAGACTCTGGTAGCCTTTATCACTGCGTTGATTAAGTGCTTTAATCACTTTCAAAAACCGATCGAACTTTAGATAACGTATTTCGTCTTTCCTTAATTCTAAAAATTCAATTTCTCCTTTTTCCAAAAAGGGATCTTTGATAAGACTATTATCATTCATATATATTCTCTCCCTACTAATTTATTAGTTGCAGAGCTTGTTTTGAATTCATTTGTCTATCGTTTTAGTAATTGTTTACCTCTTTTAGGCCCGTTTTAAAACCTTTATTTGTAAAACGCTTACATAAGTGTTCTCAATTGCCTGACGTGTTGACGGAATTCTGCTTATTATCTGCTAAATGACGAATGAAAAAGAGCTCCTTTACAGAAGCTCTTTTTTAAAAATTATAGAGATGCTGATAACTTTATATCTTATTTGCTTCTTTTAATACCGCTAATAAGTATTCCCATGTCTTAATAGTAGACGGAATGCTCAGGTGCTCATCAGGCGTATGAACGTCGTACATATCGGGACCGAGCGAAATGGCGTCTAATCCAGAGATTTTTTCCAGGAAAATACCGCATTCAATTCCAGCATGGATGGCGATGATCTCCGCCTCTTCCCCATACTTTTCTTTGTAAACCGTTTTACATAATTCGCGAATTTTTGAATCTGCATTGTACGCCCATTCAGGATAATTGCCTTTTGTTTCAACTCTTCCTCCGACTACTTGAGCAAGTATGTGCACTTGACTTACTATTTTTTCTTTTAAGCTTTTTACTGAGCTGCGGATTTCATTTTGAAAAACAATCTCAGACTCTGTCGTCGTAATCACGCCTAAGTTGGTAGAAGATTCTACTAATCCTTCGATATTCATACTCATGCTTTGAACGCCGTTTGGTGTTAGCATAATAGCTTGTACAATTCGTTCTGTCGTTTCTTTTGTAAAACATTTCTCAAAGGAAGAAGATTTGTTTATTTTTACATATACGCTCGGATCAGCCGCTTGTAATTCATTTTTTACTATTTCGTTCCACTCACGAATCTTATTTTCTAGCTTTCCTACCTCAGAAGGCTCAACTGATAGAATTGCTTCTGATTCACGGGGAATCGCATTTGATTTTAATCCTCCACTAATGCTGCTTAAAGAATAGGGAAGTTCATGTTGTAAGTCATATAAAACTCTCCCTAGCAGTTTATTAGCATTTCCTCTTTCTTTATCAATTTCCATTCCAGAATGTCCGCCGCGCAGTCCACCGATGCTTAAGCTATATGTTTCTGAGTTATCGGAAGACGATTCCCAGTCTACGGGAATACGAAGCACGCTTTTTACCCCGCCTGCGCTGCTGACAAGCAGCTTTCCGTCCTCTTCTGTATCAAGGTTAATAAAGATTTTTCCTTCAAAATGAGCTGGATTTACAGCGATGGCTCCGCCCATAGTTGTTTCTTCCTCAGTAGTAATGACTACTTCAAGAGAGGGGTGAGCTATATCATGAGCATCTAGTAAAGCCAGTGCATATGCAACGGCAATCCCGTTGTCAGCTCCTAGCGTAGTACCATTTGCATAAAGCATATCTTCCACAATTCGCAGTTGAAGCGGATCTTTTTCGAAATCATGCACAGTTCCTTTATTTAACTCGCATACCATGTCCATATGTCCTTGCAAAATGATGGCTGGAGCATCTTCATATCCTTTAGCTGCCGGTTTTTTAATAATTACATTTAAAGCCTCGTCTTGTATAACTTCAAGGCTTCTTTCTTTTCCAAAAGAAACTAAATAGTCACTAATTTTCTTTTCATTTCCAGATTCTCTAGGAATAGCTGAAATTTCGTTAAAAAAATAAAAAACCGGATGTTTAATTAATTCATTTACTGTTTGCACCATATGTATCATCCTTTCTGAACTGTAGGCTTTTTTATCATACTATTTATCTTTACAGGAGAAATAGTATAAGGCTTCTTTTATGTATAGCCTAGTTATATTTTAACGTTGATTAGCTCGATAGAATAGATATAACATAAAAAAGCATAAAGGAGCTCATTAGACTCCTTTATGCTTTTAATGACTTATTCTATTTTTTATTGAGCTGTATATCCGCCGTCCATTACTACCGCTTGACCAGTTACACCTTTTGCTTTATCACTCGCTAAGAAAATAGCGTAGTCAGCAATTTCGCTCACGTCTAGTAATCTTTTTTGAGGGACTAAAGGATAAATAACTTCTTCAAGCACGCTCTCTAATGGTACATTTCTTGTTTTAGCTAAACCAGCTAACTGACCTCTCACTAGTGGTGTATCCACATAGCCAGGACAAAGTGCATTCACCGTAATACCGTGTGCTGCGCCTTCAAGAGCAGCTACTTTTGTTAGCCCAATTACACCGTGTTTAGCACTGTTATAAGCTGCTTTGCCCGCAAAACCGATTAAACCGTTGATAGAAGAAACGTTAATAATACGTCCGAACCCTTGTTTTTTCATAATCGGAAACGCGTGCTTAATCGCCATAAATGGAGCTGTTAGCATAATTTTAATCATTAACTCATATTTTTCAGTGGGAAACTCTTCTATTGGAGAAACATGCTGCAAGCCAGCGTTATTAATGAACGTATGAACCGCTCCAAAATGTGCGTTTGCTGTTTCAATTAAATGTTTGATTTCTTCTTCTTTTGTTACATCGGCTTTGACACCAAGCGCTTCAAATCCAGCTTCACGAAGATTTTGTGCTGCAGCTTCTACAGCAGCTTGATCAATGTCGGATAACACAATTTTTCCGCCGTTTTCTGCGAATCGTTTACCTATTTCAAACCCAATTCCTCTTGCTGCTCCTGTGATTACAATTACTTGATTTTCAACCATGTGTATTCTCCTCCTGTTTTTAAATAATACCGGCTGCCGCTAATGCGACTCCTGCAAATAAAGCGATTGTGGGGATGATAAATGCAACAACAAATACGTCTTTATACGTTTCTTTATGCCGAAGACCAGTTACCGCTAATAGCGTTAACAACGCACCGTTATGCGGTAAAATAGATGCACCTGACGCAACGCTTGCAATACGGTGAAGAGCATCGGCACTTAAATTCGTCGTTTGAGACAAGTGATACCACGTATCTCCTAATGCTTGAAGCGCAATGCCCATACCGCCGGATGCTGAACCTGTGATCATCGCTAGCACTTGAACGCTTAACGCTTCTGAAACGAGCGGGTTGCTCGAAATGTTTAGCAACACATGCGTGACATCTTTAAACTCTGGAACTGCCGTAATAACCGAGCCAAAACCTACTGCTGCACTCGTGTTAATAACAGCCATCACGGATCCTTTTGCTCCTTCATTTATAGAAGAAATAAACGTTTTATAGTGTTTAAAATTAATAAGTAAAATAGAAAAAATACCAATTAATAATGAAACGATAGGCTCCCATTTTAAAACGTTTAACGTCACGACAACGACAATCAGCGGTAAAATAGCTAATATTACATTCATCAAGTCCTGCTCTTCACTCGCTGCGACTGATGATTCATTAGGCTCGGTAAACCCTTGATTTTTAGCTTTTAATTTTTTATCACGATAAGCTAACCATAAATATCCTCCCACCGCCATAATAAGACCTGAGACAATTCCAATAATCGAACCGGACATTGCATTCGTTTTAAATGTAGCAGTCGGAATCAGATTTTGAATTTGAGGCGTACCTGGAATCGCTGTCATTGTAAACGTAAATGCTCCGAGTGCAACTGTTGCTGGCAGTAAATTTCGCGATACGTTAGCTTCTCGAAATAGCGCGATTGCTAAAGGATAAATCGCAAAGACAACAACGAATAGACTCACTCCGCCGTATGTCAAAATGGCTGAAGCAATTAGCACCCCTAAAATCGCTCTTTTACTTCCAAATAATTTAGCAATACGCTGCGCCAACGATTTGGCTGCGCCTGTATCTTCCATTAGCTTTCCAAAGACGGCTCCTAATAAAAAGATGGGGAACCATTTTGCGGCGAAATCTACAAACCCTCCCATATACACATCTGTATAAGTAGGCAGTACTTTTAAACCGCTAAAATAAGCAACGGACGTAGCAACAACAGGTGCCACCCAGATAATAGACCATCCTAGATAAGCAAAAAACATCAACAATAACAATCCTACAATAATAACCACACGGTAACCTCCTTTCCTTTTAATACATATACATAATGGATTATTTCACAACACAACAAGTTTACACCCGTTATTTTTATAAGTAAAATGAATAAAAGGAATCAAAACTATGAATAAAAGTCGTAGTTTATTTAAAAATTCACCCTCAATTATTTTTTTTCTATAATTTTACTCGGAGTAGAAGCTATAAAATACACTTCCTTCCTTTTTCCTTGTACAAGCTAATTTTTTTCTGTCATATCCCGCTTTCTTCCTTTATTTTCTTTTCTTTTATAAGTTTTTCCGAACATATAGATGGGTATTTGAATGTTATGACACAGAAAAAGAGGCGATCTTATGCTACATTTCATAACAGACTTACTGAAACAATTTGGAATTTGGGGACTTTTAAGCGGACTGGCCATTGAGGCTTCCTCCCTGCCGTTTCCTGGTTCTCTTCTCACCCTTACCTACGGATACTTATTAAACATGCACATAGTGAAATTATTATTAATCGCTCTTGCAGGAAGCGCCGTTTATACAGCTTTTAGCTTTATACCATATGGGATAGGCTATAAATTAGAGGATAAGGTAAAGAAAAAATTATCTAAAAAGAAAAAAGCATTTGAGAAATCACAAAAATGGTTTAAAAAATGCGGATTATGGAGTATTGCGATTGCTCGTCCTTTAGGGCTCGGAAACTACATTTCCTATCTTTCAGGGCTATCTAAAGTGAAACCTATGCCGTTTGCTCTGCTCACATTTCTTGGTATCTTTCCTTTGAATATTGCCATGCTTTGGTTAGGGCAAATCGGAAACTTTAAGTCCATTCAATCTTTTATTTCAGATGCACAAACCTATATTTTAATTGCAGCGGTAGTGGCTGTATGCGGATTTTTAATTTATAAGTTTTATTTTAAAAAAAGCAGCTGCAGCGAACAGTCTAGTTCAACTTAAGAGTATAAAAAAAGACCCCGAGGGGTCTTTTTTTATTAAATGGAAATAACGCCTAAAATTAATGCAGCTAGTGTCATTACCGCCGTAGTTCCTAGCGCCCACTTAATTAAAAATCGTTGCAAATCACTAAATTCAATTCCTACCATTCCAATTAATAAGTGAGCTGCTGCTACCAAGGGACTTATCACGTGAACAGGTTGTCCTAAGATAGCAGCTCTTCCAATTTCAGCTGCGCTAATCCCATAACTTTCGGCAGCTTGAGCAATAATCGGCAGTACACCAAAATAAAAAGCATTATTAGACATAAAAAATGTAAAAGGAGCACTTAAAAATGCTACTACAACTGGCAAAAAAGGGCCCATTGCATCTGGGATTATCCCTACAAGCGTATTTGCCATAGCATCAATCATCTTTGTTCCAGACATGATTCCTGTAAAAATACCTGCTGCAATAACAATTGAAACGACGGCTACCGCATTATTTGCATGAGATGAAATTCGCTGCTGTTGATCTTTGATGTTTGGATAATTTATTAGTAATGCAATAGCAAACGCTACCATGAACAAAAGCATCAGCGACATAAAGTCCATAATTAAGCACACCATAAGACTAACGGTAAGGAGAAAATTAAACCATACTAACCTAGGTCGTCGATAGTCTAAATGTTGCGCTGTTCCCTCTAATTCATCTGCATGTGCCATTTCATTTGCAGAATGTTTAATATTGATAACTCCTAACCTTTTTCTTTCCCTTCTTCCAAGGACAACAGAAACAAATAGCACCCATAGAAGCCCAAAACCCATTACAGGTATTAAAGGTAAAAACAACTGAGACGAATCTAAATTTAATGAACTCATAGCCATAGCAGAAGCACCTCCCCACGGAGTCATGTTCATAACTCCCATAGATAGCATCGCAATTCCCGCTAGGATAAGCGGATTCATTTCTAGCCGTTTATATAATGGAAGCAAAGAAGAGACCGTTATCATATAGGTAGTAGTTCCATCGCCATCTAAAGCAACCATCATTGAAAGAACAGCAGTTCCGACGACGATTTTTAGAGGATCTCCTTTTACAACCTTTAAAATGAAGGAAACGAGAGGGTCAAACAATCCTGAATCAATCATTAATCCAAAATATAAAATGGCAAATAAAATCATAATAGCTGTAGGAGCAATATCTTTTACACCCTCTAGCATCATAGGTCCCATTCCGCTAGCAAAACCGCCTATTAAACCAAATATAATTGGAATAGTGATAAGAGCAACCATTGGGGTAAGTCGTTTTGACATAATTAAATACATGAATACTGCAACCATTAAAAATCCTAATAAAGAAAGCATGGATATTTTTCCTCCTTTTTTGGTAACGTTTTCATTTTTTGTTTGCTATACGTTACTAAAAAGGTATCACTTCTTAAAGCAGGTTCATAGATAACCAACATAAGTTTAATATCTTTTATAAAAGTAATTTTTTTCATTTTTTTCATGCATCATTTCTACATAAAAACGAGATAGCGGATAAAAAACCGCTATCTCGTTTTTATGTAAAATTAGTTACTCGATATTTCCGCTCAGGCCTTCCTACACTTCCGTACACTATTTCCACCTGCATTTCCTTACACGATACTAAATACTCTAAATACCTTCTCATTGTTGAATAACTGATACCTACTAGTTGAGCAAACTCATCTACATTCAAGCTCTGCTGAACTTCGCGAACTTTATCTCTTACTAAACGAAGAGTATGTTTATCAATCCCCTTAGGAAGTTCTGTTACTGCAGCTGCTGATTGAGTGCGGCGGTTATGACGTGTTCTAAATAAATGGTCTATTTTATCTTGGTTAATCATTTTATTTTCGGTTAATTCTATTCTCGTAGACTGATAATGTTTTAAAGTAGATAAAAATTTATCAATAATTACAGGTTTCACCAAATAACCAAATGCTCCTCCTCTTATTGCTTCCCCTACTGTTTCAACATCATTGGCTGCCGTTATTAAAATAATATCGATTCCTCGATACTTTTTTCTGATTTCCCATAGCAGCTCCACTCCGTTGATATCTGGTAAAAAGACGTCTAATAAAATTAATTGCGGCGTAAATATTGTTAGCAGTTCTAAAGCCTGTTCTCCAGATCCTGCTGTCGCAACAACAGTGAAATGCTCTAGTTTCTTAGTAAACTGTTCATAAATTTGTGCAGCTGTAGAATCATCTTCTATAATCATGACATTAATTTGATTTTCAGTCATATCGATTCTTCCTTTTCATTATTTAATAGCTTTGGGATAACTAATGTAAATCTTGCTCCTTGTAACATACTTTTGCTTATGTATAGTTCACCTTTAAGCAGCTCTACAGATCTCTTAACAATAGTCAATCCAATCCCGTGATTTTCACCTTTTTTCGTTGTGTAACCATCCATAAAAATCATATTTTCTACTTCTTTTGATATCCCTGGTCCATTATCTTCAACTTCAAAAATCAGGTCATTTCCTACATCTGTAAAAGATACCAGCACGTTCCCTTTATGTTCTCGCACAGCCTCGAGCGCATTATCAATTAAATTCCCCAAGATAGAAACAACGTTTTTTGCGTCTTCGATATTTAAAGTACTTGTTAAGTTACTATCTTGGTCAATTTCTAAAGTAACGTCTAATTCTTTCGAACGATTGATCTTTCCAAGTAAGCATGCCGCAATCAAAGGATCCTTTACAGAAGACATTAAAAAAGAAATAATATCTTGGCGTTCCTTTACCTCTGATGAAATCATTTGTATGACATGCTCATACTTCTTTAACTTTAACAATCCATAAATGACGTTCAGCTTATTTAAAAATTCGTGATTTTGAGCACGTAAATTGTCAGAAAACATTTTAATTTTAGAAATCTCTTCTGTCAACTCTTCAATTTGAGATAAAGTTCTTATAGTAAGGACGATACCCTGCACTTCTTTTTTTCTTATAATAGGAGATAAATCTAAAATATACTGCTGACTATCTAGTACAAGGGACTGGTTAGAATACACTCGCTGCTTTTCTATCACTTGATCAATTAGCTGTCCTAAACGGGCGTTCTTTATCTCTCCTCCTATTTGAAGATGACCAAATAGTTCTCTGGCCCTTCTGTTCATCGACGTTACATATTTTTCGACATTTACAGTAATAGTAGCATCTTGAATAGATTCAAGGGTAGCCTCTTTTTCTTTAAAAAGAAAGGAAATCTCCTCCGGTTCCAGTCCAAATATTAGTCTTTTTACCCGCCTTGCAATGAAAAAAGCTCCAAATGCTCCAATAAGAAAAGGAATACAGGACAATTTAATAATTTTTATTCTATAATCATTAATCTGTTTTTCTATATTGCTTACAAGAAACCCTACTGACGAAACGCCTATTACGTTTCCTCGGCTATCCCATATGGGAGTCTTGGCTTTAATTGCAAATCCTGAAATTCCTTTTCCTTTATAAATAATGGATTGATGCTCCTTTAAAGAAGCTTCGTTGCTTGTTTTGGTATGTTTTCCAATATAGCTACTATTGGGATGAGAATAGCGGATTCCTTTATCATTAGCGATGGTGACGTAATCTGCTCCAGTGGTTTTTCTTATTTTTTCTGCAATAGGTTGGATGTGCTCAGAAGGATTTTTATTCCTAAAAGCTTTTACAATCGCTTTGTCTTCAGAAGCTAATTTTGCTACTGTCATAGCTTGCTTACCTACATATTTTTCAACAATTTCATCTATCATTGCAGAAAATAAAACGCATACAAGGACAGTACTCACAAGAATAACTACCGTAATAAGTAATGTAATTTGGGCAAGTAAGCTAGGTCTTCTACTCACATTAAGAAAACGCATACATTCCTCCTTTTAATGAAATGAAATTTCGGCTGTTGTTTCAAGTGTAGCATAAAAGCAAAAAAGTTTAGCACCCAACTTCAAATGTTTATAAACAGACTTCTAAACGGGAAAATAAACCGAATAAACGCTTGACTTAAAGTATACTTTAACAATTATAATCAATTCGAAAACATCGAAAATGGAGGAATCAACATGAAATATACAGTAATCACTGGCGCAAGTTCAGGAATTGGATATGAAACAGCTTTAGCTTTTGCTGGACGTGGAAAAAATCTTATATTGGCTGCACGTAGAGAGGACAAGCTAGAAGAGTTAAAAAGAAAAGTTGAAGAACTGAATCAAGATGTAAAGGTTATTGTCCAGTCGGTTGATTTATCCGTGGCAGAAAATGCTCATACGTTTTATGAGTCACTCAAAGAGTATGAATTAGAAACTTGGATTAACAATGCTGGATTCGGAAACTTTGCTTCTGTCGGTGAACAAAAATTAACTAAAATTGAAACAATGCTTCATTTAAATATAGAAGCCTTAACCATTCTTTCATCTTTATTTGTAAGAGATTATGAAAACGTTGAAGGTACACAGCTTATTAATGTCTCTTCTGGAGGCGGCTACACCATTGTTGCTGATGCAGTCACTTATTGCGCAACAAAATTCTACGTAAGTGCATTTACAGAAGGTCTTTCTCAAGAATTAAAAGGAAGAGGAGCAAAAATGCAGGCTAAAGTTCTAGCTCCGGCGGCTACTGAAACAGAATTTGCACAGCGTTCGATGGATATGAGTGATTTTGAATACGAAGGACGAGTACCTAAGTTTCATACGTCAAAAGAAATGGCTGCTTTTATGCTGGACCTTTATGATAGCAATAAAACGGTAGGACTTGTAGATGGAGCGACTTACGAATTTCAATTAAAAGATCCTATCTATCCATACGCAGACAGAGCGACAAGCTGAGATTCTTAAACAAAAAACACCCTTCCAAGGGTGTTTTTTTATGTCCGTTTAAATGAGTAACTATCTTGTTTATGTAATGAAGATGCTTAAAGATAATCTTTTCCTATTTATCTTTCTACGCTTTACTTCCTAATTTTTGTTTTGCTTTTTGTACATACTAACCGAACGGAGGTGACGAAAATGGGTACAAAAAAATCTGCTAACCGCGGTCAAGTAGCTCCTGGAGTTAACCCTCAAGGACACGGAAAAGATGTTGAATTTTCAACAGAACCGAAAAGTGAACTTGAAAACAAAGCGAAAAAGTCAAATACAAAAATTTAATTAACAAGGAGAAGATCACTCTTCTCCTCTCTTCCTCTTAATTACTTTTTCGAAAACGAAACTCCTCAGATTGTTGACTCCTTTCTGCTTCTTATGAAACTGCATCAATAGTATAAAAAAGTATACTATATAACAAAAATGTGCGTACTTGTTAGAATGTTTTATATGAATTATGATAAATCTGCAAACGGATTTTATGACAAATTGTATGTTAACTGGCTGTTAATTGTAAGCTATACAGGGTATAGATTACTCTGAACAGTTCATCACTAAATATTTTTACAGAAAGGTTGTTTACACATGAACCATACAGATAAAAAACAAGAAATTTTAGACGCATTTAACTTTCGTCATGCTACAAAAGAGTTTGATCCAGCGAAGAAAATTTCCGATGAAGATTTCCAATTCATTTTAGAAACAGGGCGCTTATCTCCAAGCTCAGTAGGTTATGAGCCATGGAAGTTTTTAGTCGTTGAAAATAAAGATTTAAAAGAAAAATTAAAAGCTGTTTCTTGGGGAGCACAAGGTCAAATTCCTACAGCAAGTCATTTTGTTATTATTCTTTCTCGTACAGACGCAAGATATGACTCTGAATATGTGTTGAATCTTCAAAAAAATGTAAAAGAAATGCCGGATGATGTATTAGAGACATTAATGCCTCGTTATAAAGATTTCCAAGAAAATGATTTTCATTTGTTCGAAAGCAAGCGATCCCTATTTGATTGGGCTAGCAAACAATCTTATATTGCACTAGCTAATATGATGACATCAGCTGCTCAAATTGGTATTGATTCTTGTCCGATTGAAGGATTTAACTATGACCAAGTACATGAGATTCTAAAAGAAGAAGGATTACTAGAAGACGGTAAGTTTGATATTTCCGTTATGGTTGCGTTCGGCTATCGAATTCATGAACCTAAACGCGGAAAAACGAGAAGAAGTATGGATCAAGTTGTACAGTGGGTAAAATAAGAAACGAAAAACGAAGGGGTGACGCAATGTCACCCCTTCGTTTTTATATTTTTATATGCTGTTATAAAGGCAGAAGGATCGGTTTGTATGGTATAAGCGAACATCCCTTGATTTGTATGTAAGTATAAAAAGCCGCTGTCTTTTGAAACGCATTTGTAAGAGATGTCAAATACGTCATTAATGTGAAAGCAATCGTTTTGTGTTTCAATACTATCAGCGTATAAGCACATGTCTTTTGAATGCTGAATTGTCACTTTTTGTGTTCGTTTTATTTTTCTTTCAACGTATGTATAAGGAATCATAGAAATAATGCTCATAGCATCGCTCAACCCCTTCCTCATGAATGTTTTTCTTTTAAAAGCCAAAACACCTTGTTAACAAAACTCTATCACTTACCAAAAAACAATTCCAGAAATACTCTTTCTGGAATTGTTTTCAAGATTGCTGCTCTTTATTTTCTTCACCTTTGCAAAAGTCGATATTACTGTTTGTCATAGAGGCAATAGCAGGAGAGCCGTTTCCAAACGAAAAACAAGCTCCTACCGATTTTGTATTTGCCGTGTGACTATTTTGTACAACACAGCCTACGCTTACGTTCGAGTTGTCTTTTAACCCGTTAGTCACGATATTTTCAATGTTAATAATACAGCCCATTTTAACACCTCTTTCGTTTCTATTAACGTATGTCATCTCTGCATATATGTATAGGATGTTCGCCTATTATTGATAAGTTGTTTGTTACAAAATAGAAAAAAAGAATCTTCGTATACCCTTTAAGCAGAGAAGACACTAAAATGATGTCTTCTCCTTAAGTGAATTTAACTTTTTACAGCTTTTTCCCAGTCTGATGCAAATTTTTCAATTCCTTGCTCTGTTAACGGGTGTTTTACTAATTGTTCAATTACGGCATACGGAATTGTAGCAATATGAGCCCCAGCAAGAGCTACTCGTGTGACGTGATCTGGGTGTCTGACTGACGCTGCTATAATTTGTGAGTCAATGTGTTGAATTCGAAATAGCTCTGCAATTCGAGATACCAGATAAACACCGTCTTCTGAAATATCGTCTAAGCGTCCTAAAAATGGCGATACGTATGTGGCACCGGCACGAGCTGCTAGAAGCGCTTGATTCACTGTAAAAATTAACGTTACGTTTGTTTTTACGCCTTTTTTAGCTAGATAACGGGTTGCTTCCAATCCAGCAATGGTCATAGGAAGTTTAATCGTTATATTTTTGTCTCCTCCATTAATTTTTATCAGCTCTTCTGCTTGAGCAATCATGTCATCGGCGGTTACTGTGTCGGGTGTGACTTCTGCTGAAACGGATTCTACTTCAGGAACGGTTTTTAAAATTTCTTCGATGCGATCTTCAAACTTTACGCCTTCTTTAGCTACTAGCGAAGGGTTTGTGGTAACACCTGATAATACCCCAATTTTATATGCTTTTTTAATATCTTCCAGGTTAGCTGTATCAATAAAAAATTTCATCATGTATTCCTCCACTCGTTATGGTAAAAACAGCTTTTCAGGGGCGTTTTTATGACTTTATGTTCAAATGGAATTGCCCTCTTCATATTGTCTTCATAAAATAAAATTTATTTCCTTTCAAATGCTGTATGTTTTTCTCCAAGTTTTCCCTTCCTTAAATTCATCGGAATAATTTTTATTTGCATGTATCATACTAATGGTGTTGAAAAACCCCTCATATACTCCACTAAAAAACCTTCAGCATTTATGCTGAAGGTTGAGATACATTCTATTCTTAATTTTTTAGTCCTCTATAGCGAGCTGTTTTTAATTCTTGAACGTAGGGTTCAAAATCTGGCATCTCTACAGCTCTCGCCAATTCGATAGCCTTTTCAATATCGTATGGAATACGTACAAATTGAATAGAAAATGCTGAAGGACTTTCGTCTTGATCCTTTCCTTCTAAGATAAGATAGGAAGCTTGTGGTAAATCAAGCGGATTTCCTACACTTCCTACATTGCATAGCGTTTTCCCTTTAATATGTTGAATAAATGCATTATGTACATCTCCGTAACAGATAACATCTGGCTCTCTTGATCCTTTTATATTTTCCGTATATTCCGTATTAGCAAATAGACTAAGGCGCTTTTCAAGTGAATCCCAAGGTTGAATTCGGTCATAAAGACTTCTAGGTGAAGCGTGAAACATTCTAATTAATTTTCCGCTCATCATAAACTCAACGGAAAAAGGAAGTTCCTTTAAGTATGCCTCTTGGGCTGAACTTAACTTCTTCTGATGCCATTTCAACGCTTCGAATTCCGCAGGCTTTGTAATGAAGTCATCCCAGTTTCCCATTACTGTTACTTCGCACTTTTCTTTTATGATATCAATCACTTTACTTGAATCCGGTCCTTTTCCTACTAAATCACCTAGACAAATGATGCGATGGATATCTCGCTGTTGTATGTCAGCTAAAACTGCTTCTAATGCAGGAAGATTTCCGTGGATATCTGAAATAACAGCAATTTTGTCCATTGATTCCTCCACTCCTTTTTCATATGTATGTATTCAATTCTTTTCTTTATTATAACATTTTATAATAAGACCGTTTACTAAAACGTGTTCTCTCCATTTAACAAACAACGGTATAATTCGAATGGACATAAAAGGGAGGAATAAGAAGTGGATTTTTATAAATCAAGCAGAAATCCGTTTTCCTTATTTACTAACATAAAATAAAGGAGTACTGTAATATATTTATACGAGTACTCCTTTATTGGTAGTAAGGTAGTATAGAGAGTCGTAAGATACCTCATTTATCTTGCGACTTTTGGTTTATAACTTATTGAACACCAACTGCGTCAAATGACTTACCTACTGAGATTACTTCTTGAGAGCCTGAACCGTATAGATCAGCAGCAGCTTGTACTAAACCTGCACGCGCTTGGCTAAACGTTGTAGACTGAGTGAAGTATAGCGTATTAGCACGGTAATAAATTTTCCCTAGCTTATCGCCGCCGATGCCTGTTACAGTAACCCCGTAATGCGTTCCTCCGTTAGCTAGCAAGTAGGCAGCTTTGTTGATAATACCGCTGTTTGTATGAACTCCGCCGTTGTCACTAGAACCTGTATAGCGCTTTGAATAATGATCTGGATCTCCATATTTCGCTGGGTTGCTCATTGAACGAAGCGCATCACCGCTTGTACCAGGCGTATAAATATCTTCTCCAATTTCCCAATCTGGATTACGGTTGTCATAGTATTCTACCAATGTTCCGAAAATATCGGAAATTGCCTCGTTTAATGCACCTGATTCATATTGATAGATTAAATTAGAACTTCTTTCTGTGACCGCATGCGTCAATTCATGTCCGATAACATCTAATCCTCCTGATAGCGGAACAAAAGTAGTTCCATCTCCATCTCCGTATACCATTTGAGAGCCATTCCAAAACGCATTATTGTAACCGCTGCTATAATGAACAGTCGATTTTAGCGGAGCTCCTGCATTGTCATAGGAGTTGCGGTTAAATTTGTTTTTGTAATAATCATATGTCACGCCTGCATAATAGTGAGCATCTACTGCAGCTGCATCGCGGGTTGCATTGTACGTATTATCCGTGTCTGCCCATAGTGTACCTGGCAGAGATGTACGATTTTTTGCATCATACGTATAGATTGTCGCTCCTCTTGTATTATCTTGTAAGTAGTAAGTGGAACTAGATAACGTTGTCTTTAAAGATTTAGTATCTCCAAGCACTCCTTTACCTGAGCCAATAGTATTTGTTCCTGTTACAGGTTTCGCTGCCGGCTTTGCCGCTTGCTTCACATCGGCTTTTGGACCAGCTACGGAATCAATCGTATTGTACTTATCTAGCACTTTACCGCTAATAGCATCAACAAAGTAATAATAATTACCTGGTTCAGGGCTTAAGAAATTTAAATTTACTACATAAGCATACGTTGTGTCTGAAGCATTTTGATAAACATACAGTTCAGATGAAGGGGATTTTTCATAAGTCGGTTTAAAGCCTAAGTCTTTTTCAGCTGCTTGAATCGCCTTTTTGCTGTCAACTTGCTTCTGTCCTTTTAGCTTTTCCTTTTTATCTAAATCAGGAGCTACTGTACCTGATACAACTTTTAAGGTTCCATCTTTCGCTACGTGTGCTAATTGAGTAGATCCCCAAACAGGAATATTATTATATACCTGCTGCAAGCGTACAACGGTTGCTTGTTCAACGGGATCTTTCACTACTTCTGTCACTTTAAATGAATTTTGAGCACTTTCGTTTCCTAATTTATATTTGTCTTTATTTGTATTCATATAATGAAATACGACGTCTTGAGCTTTCTGTGATGATGGGCCTGAAAGCTTTCCAGAAATAAACTCAGGAGATTTAATTTCTTTGTTATACTTTTCGGTTGAAAGTACATTATTTGGCGCCGCACTGCTCGTATGTGCAAAAGCAAATGATGAAGAAAGGATACCAACTGATAATAATACCTTTAAAGCCTGTTTTTTCTTTTTCATAGTTTTTTCTCCCTATCCCTAGTAAATTTAATTACCGCAATTTTTCTGTTAATTGAGATAATTAGCAACATTATAGCAACTAAAAATTACTACGTCTATATATTATTTTAATATTCCTATTATTATGAAAATTAAGAATAAATCTTTTGCAATAAGTCTTTTTTACCTATTTAAATTATATGAAAATCATTTATGTTGATTTTCATACAAGTAAAATAATTCTTCAAGTCAGCTGATAAAAACTAGCGATCTATGAAGTATTATTCGGTCTTACTATCAGTCCTGAGAAGCATTTTACAAAAATTACTTATAAGGAAAATTATAAATTTCAGACCGTTTTTGAGGCTTGAATCTACTCTTCCTCTTCATTTTTTTATTTTTTTAATCTATTAATTAAATTTTTTGTATGTTTTTTATGTACATGCATAACATTATTTTATTATAGTACTGCCCTTCTTATGAACATAAAAAAGCACGAATCTACTAAAATCTTTGTAAATCCGTGCTTTTTCTGTTTATTTCAAGCATGTACAACCAACGATAACTAATAAAACAAATAGTACAACGATTAATGAAAAACCGCCACCGTAACTACCGTAGCCGCCGTAGCCATAACCACCGCCGTAACCCCAGTTGTAAAATCCCATTTCACTTCACCTCCGTAGCCTGTTTACTTTATAGCATATGTACAGGCTAGAAAAAATGCTCGCCCATTTATCGCCCTTTTATGACGATAAAAAAGAGACTGAGACATAACGAAATCACTCCAATCAACCGCTAGAAGCAACCAGCTAGATTAAACCCATGTTCACCATAACAATAAAAAAATCCGAACGATTCATCGTTCGGATCTTCCTTCAACTAAAATACTTTTGTCCCAGCCTCTTTTAAGATAACAAATATTAACTTATTTACTTTTAGAAGCTTGTTCTTTAAAGCGAAGTATGTAATACGGAACAATACAGATAACCGCCAAAACAAGAGCCGTTAAACTGACTATGCGGGGATTATCAAGCCCAAAAGAATAGTCTCCAAAAGATGCTCCAATCGCAATAATAGCAAAAATAATATACAGAATACGAAATATGTTAATCCACTTTTTCTGTTTAATCGTAACCACTCCTTTGCTTATTTTACTCCAACATAGAATATTATAACTTTACTAAACAACTTGTTGCAAAATTTCTTCTCCCTTTGACTGATTACCTTTTATTCTAACGGTAAACAAATTTCTACACTCGTCCCTTTGTTTACTTCACTGTCAATACTAAGAGTTCCTTGATGCTGTTGGATAATATTAAAGCAGATCATTAATCCTAACCCGATTCCGTCTTCTTTAATACTGTAAAATGGTTCACCTAAATGTTTGATGCGTTCTTTTGAAATTCCTACACCTTCATCAATAATTTGAATATGAATATGATTGTTGTCCTTTTTTCTCAGCTCAACTTTAATTTCTCCTCCGGAAGGCATTGCTTCAATCGCATTCTTAAGAATGTTTATAAACATCTGTTTCATTTGATTGCTTTCACAATATACAAAAGGCATTTCTCCATATGAGTTAAGTTCAATAAAGATGTTTTTCATGGTTGCTTGAGGCTGCAACAATAAAATCACTTGTTGAATTAACAGCTGCAAATCAATCGACTGAAATGTTACGGCCTGTGGTTTTGCCACAGACATGAATTCATTTGTAATCATTTCAATACGCTCAATTTCAGAGGATATAATGTTCATATAGGTTAACTCTTCTTTACTCGCTTTTTCAGTTAATAACTGCATAAACCCTTTGATGGCTGTTAAAGGATTTCTAATTTCATGAGCAATAGCTGTAGCAAGCTGCCCGACCGCTGCTAATTTCTCAGATTTCTGCAGCAGCTCTTCTGTTTTTAAGTACTCTGTTCTGTCTCTTGAAACAATAAGAAGCACTTTTTTGTTTTCTATATTGAACAACTTTCCACTATATTCTAGTTTTTTTATTTCGCCGGACTTAAACGTAAACTGTGATTGCAGCGTAAAAGAAAGATTTCCGTTGCGAATTTCTTCGACTGTTTTTTGAACAATGTCAGAATCTCTAGGTATAATATCGTGGCAAGGCATGGATAAAAGCTCTTCTCTCGTATATCCAAAGCGCTTACATCCAGCTTCATTTACTTCAACAAAACGAGAAGGAAAATGATCCGATCCTATTTCAAGTAAATAAATTGCGTCGTTTGCGTACTCAAATAACGTGCGATATTTCAACTCACTTTCTTTAAGCCTACGATGCAGCAAGTCAAGCTCTTCCTTTGCTTTTTTAGCTTCAGATATATCCACACATACTCCAGACAAACCTACCAACTCATCTTTCCCATTAAAAATTGGAGAAATGGTGATACGAAGGTCTACTAAACTTCCATCTTTACGAGCTCTTACAACTTCTACTCGATTGATTGCCTCTTTTTCAGCAACAGTCTTTTTTATATTCTCATGTACATCCTCACTAAAAGCTCCTGCTATATCGTAATATTTTTCCCCAATGACTTCATGGGATTTCCAGCCATACACTTTTTCATAAGCTTCATTAACTCGCAAGATTCGCCCTTCTAAATCAGTTATAATAACCGCATCCATGTGATGATTAATAAAAGACTCCAGCTGTTCTTTCGTATATTCTAATTCTTTTTTCATTATTCTGACAAAAAAAGAATCTTCTTCATCCTTACATGAATCTGATCCAGCATAAGCAGCTTCTTCTGCTACAGCGTAAAATTTACGATAAAATTCTATCGTCGCTACGGCTACTCCCAGTCCGAGAATTCCGAACACTAAATATTCTATTTCGCTATAAAACGGCGACTGAATAGGTGTATTCCAGAAGTAATTTGTCAGTAAGACATGAACGATAAAATGAATAAAGAAACAAAGAAGAGATTGTTTTAATAAAGAAAACTGCTTTCTATATCGAATAAGAGGAAGGGAAAACAAAAAGGTGAAAATTAAAATTAAGATAGTCAGTAACCAATGACTTTCTAAATAGATACTGCACACGGCCATAGTGATACCTGCAACTGCACCGGCTCTATAACCAAAGTATAGAACGGTCAAAATAAGAGGAAGAAAACGTAAATCATATGTAATCTGTTGATACGTAACGCTATATACCATAAGAATAGCAGAAACAATACTTGCATAAATACCACTCATCCATTTGTATTTATGGGCTAGACGCTGTAACAAAAATATTCTTATCGCAATCATAATACTGACAAAAAACGAAAAAATACATAAGTTAACAAATAATCCGCTACTAATCACTCCTTCTATTCCTCCTTTACTTGTAAATATGCGTAAAATAATTCCCTTATATAGAGAGTGTACCATGAATAAACGCTGCTATTTATAAAATTAATAAAAAAACTAGTCTCGCCCGAGGCAAGACTAGTTTTTTTATTATCTATGCTGATCTTGATACATAGGTCCTTCTGAAATCATATTGCTTTCAGAAACGTACGTAGGATCTGAATGCACATCTTTATTTAGGCTAGCATTTACCTGCTGTTTTTTAGATAAACTTGAAAGTTTTACTTTGGCACTTCGAACAAGTCCTTTTACTTTCCGTCGTTTCGCAGCATCGCTTAATATATAAGACGTAATGCCGACTCCTACCGTTGATAGCGTAATACCTGATATCAATGCTTTTTGTTTTCTTTTTCTCATAATAGCTCCTTCCTTGTACCTTTTTGAATCTTACAGTAACTTTTCCCCCTCAGGTAATCTCTCAAACCAGATTATTCAGATTATTCACTTCTTTAACAAGAATCGGCAGTGTGTCCGCTCCTGCTATTCCATCTGAAAAAAGGCCATACCGATTCTGGAATTTTTTCATTGCAGCGATTAATTCATCTCCATAGAAACCGTCTGTTCCAAACTTCGGAAGAGAAAAACCTAGCGCAAGTAAGTTTTGCTGAATTTGTTTGACTCCTAACCCTCTATCACCTTTGGAATACACAAAGGGTCCTTTTGTATTATTCGTCATAGAGAGATTTGTTGTGACTTCTTTAAAAAATGAGCAGTCCATTTCATTTATATCCACATTTGTAGAAATTCCTTTTACTCTGCCAGAATCCGTATACTGAAACATTGCCCATCGCTGCCACTGACTTAGCTCACCAGGGTGCTGCATACCGCCTTGTCTGTTGGCCGCACTATATCTTGCTACCCACAAAGGATACTTACTTATTTCTTTTGTGAAAAAAGTTTTAGCAAAATGATAATTCGTATATACGATAGGCTTAATTCCTGTTGTTTTGTGAACTTGCTCGAGCCAGCTTACGGCAAAGTGAGAAACAAATTCTTTAGATTTTTTCTTATCTTCTTCTAGATCCAAACACGGCGGAAGGTCTAGTTTCATTTGTCCAAGCTGAGCAATAAAAAAAGCAGCTTCTTTCTCCGGGCTATTTGTACAGTGAGCATAATGATAAAACCCTACTCTCAAGCCCGCATTTTTGGCACCTATATAATTTTCAAAGGATCTAGGGTCTACAAAAGTTCCGCCTTCTGTTAACTTTATATACACCCCTTTTACTGAGGTGTTTTTTATTTCTTTCCAATTAATGATTCCTTGATGATGAGAAACGTCGAGAATAATAGGATTATTTGCATGTCGCCTTTGCATAGTTTTCACCTCTTTTGCTAGCTTCCTTATGTATACGACGAATCTTTCAAAACCCCTGTTTTTTCCGGATCCTGATATTCTTTTATAACGATGTGTAAAACATTGCTCATTTGAATAGCTAAATAAGCTTCATGTTTTTTGTCATAATAACGATACCATCCTTGCGTATGAATAATAGATTCCTCAAGCTCTTTTACATTTTCTGATTCAACCAATGTACTGATTGATTTTTCATTTCCAAAATAAAACTTCACTTCGTACGTCACTTGAATCCCTCCTTTATAAAAATGTAAATACCCTAATCGTATGTACTTGAATCTAATATAAGGAAGTGTAAAATTTCTTTTAATCCGCAAATTCTTTTTAAATGTTTATTTAGAACAATGTTTATTTTGTTAAGATTTATTAAAAAGAAGCCAAGCAGCTCAGAATGCTTGGCTTCTTTTTTTTATTTTGATGGATGAATCATATTAGCGGGATTTACCCATTGCTTAAATTGTTCTTCTGTCAGAAGGCCTGTTTTGACCGCCGCTTCTTTTAATGTCGTTCCTTCTTGATGAGCCAGCTTGGCGATTTTAGCCGCATTTTCATAACCTATGTGCGGATTTAATGCTGTTACAAGCATAAGAGAATTTTCTAGATTATGCTGAATCTTTTCTTTGTTGGGTTCAATTCCTACTGCGCATTTATCGTTAAAAGCTTGCATGGAATCTGTCAGCAATCTGACTGATTGTAAAAAATTATAAATAATAACTGGCTTAAATACATTTAATTCAAAGTTTCCTTGGCTAGCCGCGATGCCAATCGTCACGTCATTCCCAAGTACTTGTGCAGAAACCATTGTTAGAGCTTCACTTTGAGTTGGATTTACTTTTCCAGGCATAATAGAACTTCCTGGTTCGTTAGCAGGAATCGTAATTTCGCCTAATCCGCTTCGAGGACCGCTTGCCAGCCAGCGTACGTCATTAGCGATTTTCATTAAGTCAGCTGCTAATGCTTTGAGTGCACCGTGGGCATAAACCACTTGATCGTGACTTGTTAATGCATGAAATTTATTAGGTGCTGAGATAAATGTTTTTCCAAGCGTGCTGCTGATTTCTTTCGCTACTTCATCGCCGAAGTCAGGATGTGCATTTATCCCCGTCCCAACAGCTGTACCGCCAATAGCTAGCTCCTTCATATACTCTACGCTTTGTTTAATCATTTCTTCATTCTTTTCGAGCATATGATGCCATCCGCTAATTTCTTGTCCTAGTGTTAGCGGTGTAGCATCTTGTAAATGAGTTCTGCCTATTTTAATAATATCTTTAAACTGCTCTTGCTTCGCAGCGAACGTTTCTTTTAATGTTTTTAGAGCAGGCAATAATTGATCTTCCACTTCTAGTACAGCTGCAATATGAAGAGCTGTAGGAAAAGTATCGTTAGAGCTTTGTGACATATTCACATCATCGTTTGGATGAAGCGTTTCGTCGCCATTTATTAGCTGGTTTCCTCGGTGGGAAATCACTTCATTTACATTCATGTTTGATTGTGTTCCGCTTCCTGTCTGCCATACTACTAAAGGAAAATGTTCATTCCATTTTCCTTCAATAATTTCGTTAGCAGCTTGCACGATGGCTTCCGATTTCTCAGCTGATAGTTTGCCTAGTTTATGATTACTAATAGCCGCACTTTTCTTCAAAACCGCAAAAGCGCGTATTACTTCAATCGGCATTTTTTCAATCCCTATTGGAAAATTTTCTTTACTTCTTTGCGTTTGCGCTCCCCATAGTTTATCTTCTGCCACTTTGATTTCTCCAATTGAATCTCTTTCGATACGATAGCTCATAGTTAGAACTCCTTTTCATTATTTTCTTTACCTATTAGTATTGATTATATGGATGAATTTCATGACATAATAACAATTATTCACTGTTGAAAATTCCCTTTATTTTATTTTTTAAACGGTCTTGAATACTTTGATTATTTAGCTCATAGTTTATTTTGATTTTATAATGCAAAAAAAGATCCGAAGAATACGCTCTTCAGATCTTTTTTCGAATACGTCTAATTTCACTTATGAATCCATACAGCACCAGCTGAATTGTCTTTTGCTTCGCCAATTACGTCTAATTTCAATCCGTTTTGAGGAAGCAAGCGGCCTGCATCTTTAATTCTTTCATCTAAATACGATTTTTTGTCGTTGAAGCTTGTAACTCCATTTGATTCTTTAGATGAAATAGTTCCCCACGTTTTATGAGAATATGACCAAGCAGGTGATTTATCAAATGAGAACGTCGCGTCTGCAATTTGATATCGGCTTGAATTTGCTGTCGTGCTAATCCCATTCACATTAAAGTAAAGAACTTTATGAGCATGTGAATCAACTACACCAAGGAATCCTTCACCCGGATGTTGTCCTACCCAGTTATCAAGGTAGCTTTCATCTGCGTACCAAAGCAGCATGCCTGTATTATATTTTGCACCGCGCGCGAATTGAAGTGCTTTATCGCTGCCTGCATAGTTTCTCCACTCAAGGTAATAATAGTTATCTTTATAGCTGATGCCGTTTGTCTTTTCAAATCCATCTAACGTTACTTTTGGCGCTCCTTCAGCATCGTCCGTAAATACCGTTTTTCCATTTACTACTAAACTTGCATTATCAAGTGCAAATCCTTGAAGAGCAAGTCCTCCGTCCGTTACGTATTCAAATTGAAGCTTGATTTTTTCACCTTTAAACTGCGTTAAGTCATAGCTTTTATCTTCCCAGTTTCCGCCGGAAGTTTCAGCAGAACCGTCTGCATTATTCGCTTTATCACCAATTGTATCTAACAGAACTTTTGAACCGTCAGGAAGAATCGCATTTACATATAAATAATCGTATTCTGCCTCCACTTCATAGAACGCTTTATAATTGAACGTCGCTGTTTTGGCCGCTGTTAAATCAAACTCTGGCGTCGTCATTGTCGTATGCAGATCGTCTCCGCGCTTACTGTAGTAGTAGTTGCTTCCAAACTCAGGCTTAATCCCTTGAACAGCTTTTTTAGGTAAATTAATCTTCACAATACCCGGTCGTTTGGATTTTGTCACGCTTTGATCAACCACACTCACAGAGCCCGATTTTGTAATGTTTTTGCTGTCGATTTGTTGAATATTTGCCCAGTTTCCACCCATATTTGCTTGGAAAAACTCTTTATTTTGCGGGGAGAAACTTGTCGGTTCTGTTCCAGCTACTTCACCAGCCCAGCTCCCTCCGCTCATAATTGACCAAACGCCTACCGGCTCACCTTGACCCGTATACTGTGTATCATACTCATCCGGCAAACCTAAATCATGGCCAAATTCATGAGCAAAAACGCCAACTGCTCCGTCTTCTGGTTCAATTGTATAATCATAAGCAGCCATGTTTGTTCCAGGAACTTTATACACTTGTCCCAAAGTAGAGCGATGAGACCAGATAGCATCGTTTCCTAGTTTACCTCCACCTGCTTCTTGCCCAGTTCCAGCATGAATGACCATTAAGTGGTCCACTATGCCGTCAGGCTCATTGCGGTTGCCATCTCCATCGATATCATATTGGTCGAACTGATCATAATCTGAAAGGTTAATGCCGCTTTTTGCTGCTGCAGCAAGCGCTTCTTTTACAAGATTACGAGGCCCTTTAGATCCAGGCGCATTATCGTTTCCTCCCGCTGGATTGTCTGCTCCGTATTCTTTTGCGTTTCCAGGTACAGTTAACCAGTCAGAAACCGTTCCATCTACTGTGTAACTACCTCCAGACTGTTCTTCATAATATTGCTTAAACGTTTTAATTTTTTTACCGTTAAATAGCGTAAAGTCTTTCTTTCCAAACATTAATTGCTGATAGTGATTTCGGTTAAAATCTTTTGCATACATGTAGCCAGGTTCTTGAACGACATTGTTATGCTTAAAGTCTGCATATTCGACTAAAAGAACAAGAACCTTATCTTTTCTCACTTGTCCTTTATAGTTTGCCTGAGCTGCAGGTTTAACATTTACCCCGTTCCCCGACTTGTTTCCTTGAGACTTAATATTAGCAAATTCGCCTCGTTGAAACTTTTCTTTTTGTTTTGTTTGCATTTCTTTCGCTTTCAAATCAATTTTGCTAGCTTTATGTCCCTTCATGCTCTCTTTATGTGCATCTTTTTTGTTTATGTAAGAAGTAACGGCTTTCTTCACTTCTTGCGGTGTTGCACTTTGAGAAATAACTCCTTGGTTTTTCAGTGCGTTAGCCAATCTTTCTTCCGGTACTGTATTCATATCAATTGGTGAACTTGGAAGTTCCTCCGATTGTGCGGTTTTAGCTGAAGCAGCACTTCCATTCATAAGTACTGGCCCCACTCCGCTTAATGTAACAGTTGTGGCAAGAAAAGATGTCCCCAAAATCTTTTTCCAGCTTTTCAAGTAAACCCCTCCATTTTAGAATTTTCAAACTATTAGCAAGATTTATTTTATATTCTAAAACTAGGAAGGTCAACTACATTTTACTATATTATTAAAATTTTTTAATTCTAGTAGATAATGTAAAATAGTTTTATAGTATGTAACTAGTTTTCTTTGCCTGACAATTAAAATGTCTGATAAACCCTTCTTACATATGCAAATTCTATGCCAAATCGATAACCAAATCTAAAAATATATGAAGCGTATTTTTTTAGGGAATTAGAACCATCTTTTCGGTATTACTATTATATAAAAACAAAAAATTCCCCATTATGGATACAGAAAGATAAAAAAATCACTTCTCAATAGACGAGAAGTGATAATTTCTGTATGCAAGTAAATTTAAGAATGTTCTTTTTGACGCTGCAGCAAGATATGATAGAGCGACATGCTCCAAATAGACATATTGCGCGCTGCGATTTCATAAGGTTTTTCATCAATTTTAAACAAGAAATCCCCTTCATAACTCACGGACTTCCCTTTCTTTTCCAGCTCTTGTTTAACAGCTTCAATCCATTCTACTGCATTCGTATAATGCTTGTCCAAACGAACTTTAATAGTTTGATTCCTGTAATGAATAAAAGATGTAATTCCCCAAAAAATTAAGACAAGAAAAAGTACCATATACAGCAATTGCATGATAACGATCCCCTTCTTTCTTCATTTCATTATTTTCAATGAAGACTTAATTTAGATGAGTAAATATTACTATTCTCCTTTTCAATCGTCATCTCCTTTAAAAAAGTAAATTCCTTTTCCACGCGGACGTATAAAATAAATCCATGTACGTGCTCCCTCATCTTTTTTACTAACATTTTCTGTTAAAAAATGATAAGCTAATAGAATGATAAATAGAAAGGGAGGGCGACGAGTTGTCAACTGAACAAGTGAAACTAGCAGCCGTTTTAGATGTTGAAACAACGGGATTAAGTGCGCAAACATGCGATATTATCGAACTAGCAATCGCTGTTGTTTCTTATGATTCTTCTACCGGAGAAATAATCGACATTGTAGAAGAATATGAAGAATTTAATATGCCTTCAACTCCCATTTTCCCGTACATTACAAACTTAACGGGAATTACAAATGAGATGGTTAAAAATAAAACATTAGACGATAAAAAAGTGGAATCGCTGTTAACTAGCGTTTCGGCTATCATCGCTCATAATGCTTCTTTTGATCGCAGTTTTCTTTTAAAACGGTATCCATCTTTATCTAATCAAAAATGGCACTGCTCTATGCGTGCTGTCAAATGGAAAGAGTACGGCTTTCCTAATAAAAAACTAACAACGCTTCTTGATCATCATAATATTGAGAGAGAGCACGCTCACAGAGCTATGGATGACGTGAAAGGAACCATTGACTTGCTAAGACAGCAAAATCCTAGCGGAGAGCCTTATTTTTCTGAAGTACTAAAAAAAGCAATGAGCAAACCTAAAAAAACAGCGGCTTCCACTCGTTTTTAACGCATCAAAAAAAGCGCAGCTTCTGCGCTTTTTTGTTTTTATTCGCCTATTTCTTAAGTGTTGAGTTATATGTTTGAGGAGTACGCTTGGAAATAGCGAGGCTGTAAACGCACCAGAAGAAAAAGAAAAGTGCCTGCTTTCAAACAAAAAGCCGCGGAGGAACAAACTGAACAGCTGGTATTTACACACATATACGAAATCAGCTGAATTTCTAATAATCTGGAAGATTTTAATTATACTTCTCTTATTTTTTGGTTTTGAAGATCGTGATGCGTTTGTTCTAGTTCACTTAAATTCAATTCGTACAAATGTCTCCCGTCTTCTGCTTTAAAGTAACCCGATTCAATAATTTGATTCATTAAAAGATCTTTCTTTTGCTCAAATGCTTTTTCAGATGTCATGTTATCATCTCCTTTTTTAGGTAAATATCTTTCATAGAAAAGACGTACACCGCTTGTGGCATACGTCTTGTTGCTTTTCACACTTGTTACCTATGTTTAAGTTTAAAAACAACACAATCGTTACATTTTATCGAGAAGGCTGCTTATGTCTTGCAGCCATATTGAACATTTTGATGATGCACTACTTTTATACCCTTCATGATGTTCTTAAAACGCAATTGGAAAAAGATTTTCACAAAATTTGTTTTCCATCTACTGCCCCGCTTTCAAAATGCGGCTGTGCGGCGATTTTTTTCGTTGCTAAACTGACCACCATTAATACAACTAAATTAATAAATAAAGAAATAACGCCGACATTTGTATCTTTAATAATTTGTGGCAACGCAGGAAACAACGTGCCAAGCGTTGTTTCAGTAATCGTTATATACATCACAGACGCAATGCCGGCAACAATACCTGCACATGCCCCGTATTTAGTCACGATATTGTTTTTCATTAAACTAAAAATAAAAGCAGGAAACAGCTGCGTCACAATGCTGTAGCCCATTAGTAAAAGCGTTACAATCGTATTTCCTCCATGAAGTGTAAAATAGACTGAAACAAGCGCAATGACCGGTACGAAACATTTAGCCAGTATCGAAATTTGTTTGCCCGTCGCTGAGGGAACAAGAACGCCATAAACGTTTTTAGATAGTGACGTAGAAGCTGCCATCAAAAGCATTGATCCAGGCACAAGTGCTGTTAATAAACCAGCTGCGCCAATAAAGCCGACAATCCACGGGTCAAATGTTTGAATGGAAAGACGAAGCAGTGACAAGTCCGCTTCTGCGCCTTGTAGTCCAGGTACCTGCATAAGAGCAGTAAACCCTACAAAAAAGACAAAAAGCAGCATTAACGTATAAATAGGACTTATAATAGAATTCTTTCGAAATACATTCTCGTTTTCAGCTGAATACGTTGCATTAAACGTATGCGGCCACATGTAAAATCCTAATACGGTCAGCATGACTGTAGAAATAAACCACGAAATACTTAGACCTGTCTTGGGAAGAGTAAGAAACGTTGGATTTGCTTGATGCACAGCCTCAAACATCGGCTGTAAGCCTCCGTAGTAATGGAACGGCATATATATTCCTAAAAATAAGACGACAATAAAAATCATAATATCTTTAACAATGGCCGTCCACGCGGAACCATGTATGCCTGATATCATTAAGTAAACCGTTAATGATATGGCTCCAATCCAAATGGCTGCGGTTGAAGAGATAGAGCCATAAGAAGCTTCAGATACAATAATACCTAAGCCTTTGAACTGTAAAATAATATAAGGAACAATTGCCAGCACCCCTGCGCATGAAACAACGATGCCTAGAAACGGGCTGTTGTATTTTGAAACAAAAAAATCCGGCTGAGACATGAGCTTATGCTGCTTCGCATATCGCCATATTTGCGGGCCAATCCAATATCCTAACACGTACGCTAAAGAAATATAGGCTAAAATATAAAACGCTGGCCCTCCTTTTCCATATGCCCAAGCGCTTCCTCCTAGAAACGTAAAAGTAGTATAGATTTCACCCGCCATCAAAAAGAAGACAAAAACAGTTCCAAAACCTCTGCCGCCTACGCTCCACTGTTCTAAATCCATTTTTTTGCCCCGCGTAGCTCGAATTCCAAGATAAATAGCTAAAAGTAAAAAACCAAAAATAATAATCAGAGCGGTATTCATTATTTATCTCCTCCTTTAACAGCAGGATCGAGCTTGTACACAATACCCATAATAAAAGACGTAAGAATTACCCACATAACAATCCAAAAGAGAAAAAAAGGCATCCCTAAAATAAACGGCGTTACTTTGTTAACAAAAGGCAATAAACCTAATATTCCTACAAACGGAAGTAAGCAAAGAAGATAAATTATTTTCATAGAACTCCTCCTTAATCACACTGCTTATCAGTACTTATCTAACACTTTAACTATCTCATTATGTACTTCTCTTATTCTTCTCTTTACACCTCCATTCTTGAGCTAAACGAGACGTTTGGCATAGAAAACCGCCGTTTATTTGTTCCTTAGTATCTTCCATTTGTCCCCATATGAAAAGGAGTTTGTAAGGCATGCTTACAAGATTTTGAATGCAGCAGAATATAGACAAACAAAAAGAAACGGAACTGGAGAGCAAAGGTCTCAGTTCCGTTTCGATTTAGCATTTCTATACTTTATTCTTTACACCAAGCGAAGAGAGAGCTTGGTGTAAATGTCCAAACGTTTCAATTTTATTAAAACTAATTCCTACATTAACAGCCGTCTGAGCCATGTCAGGACTCACTCCTGACATAATCGCATGGATGCCTAGCAGCTGCAAAATGTTAATCAAATCAAAAAACTTGTGAGCGACATACGTATCTACATAATTTACACCCGATAAGTCAATGACTAGATGCCTTATATGTTTTTCTGCACACTTTTTTGGAACAACCTCGATAATAGAATCACCTTTGATTTCATCAATAAGCCCTACTAAAGGCAAGACCGCGATGTGATCTACAATTGGAATGACAGGAAAACTCGTTTCGTCGATTAGCTCTTGCTGAAGACTTATTTTTTGCCTTGTGATTTTATAATACTGTTCGGAGAATTCATTAATGAGTTTATCAAATGTTGTATGATAAACTTCGCTCCAAGACAGTATATCTTCTTTTGTAATAGATGAATGTATCAGACTATATGTTTTGACATACGTCCAAATAATTTTTCTTGTTTTGCTTAGCGCTTCTACTACCTCGTAAATCGGCGTATCAAATTTAATTCTACTGTTTACTACTTCCGTCGTCCATTTCACCATACGTTGTTTAAAAATCTTTTGATCGTCAAGAAAGCCGCTCGCAATTGTTTCAATCGTATAAAGATGCTGCTCACGTAGCTTTTTCTCAACTGAAGAATCTGCGTCCTTTGAGTAAATCGATCCTTTAATATTACTTCTTTGGCGCAGCCATTCTTCACTGATAGAGGCTGAATTTTCTAAAATATATTCAAAAAGACGTTGATTTTGTTCACTCACTACTGTTTAACCTCCGTTCACTTTCTCCTTCTGTCCAATTACTTACAAAACGCACCTTATGATAAATTCATGCTTCATATTTTTTCCTCGTCCATCTCTATCATACACGATAACCGCTCTGCATACTTATAGAGAATTAGATATAAACAAGCAGGTATTTAATTATCTACATAGATAAACTGCCGTGTATGATGCAACTATCATTTATTTTCACATGAAAGGATGTTAATTATATTGAAAAAATCAATTATTTTGTTGGGGATTCTCGCTACAAGTATTGGATTATCCGCTTGTTCAAACAATACAACAACTTCTTCTGCCACAAACTCTTCTGCACATTCAGGTCATGAACATCACAAAGCTGCAGTTGCTGATATTCGCGAAGAGACTCCGGGAGCAGATGTTTTGCCACAGTTTTTGAAGAATCAGCCTAAAGATATGAAACTAGTTTATCTATCCGTTGCTAAAAATCGTGAACTACTTGAAAAAATCCCTTGCTACTGCGGATGTGGCATGGAAGCGAATCACAAAAACAGCTATGACTGCTTTATTTTTAAAAATAAAAGAAACGGAGCAGTTGTCTGGGATGATCATGGAACAAAGTGCGGATTGTGTATAGAAATTGCAGCTAAAGCTATGCTCGACTATAACCGAGGCAAATCAATAAAAGATATCCGCAAAGACATCGATGAAAAATATAAAGAAGGCTATGCACAACCCACTCCTACTCCTTCCTTGTAGAGCATTGGCAGTTTTTAAGCAAACATTCGCGACAGGTATATATAAAAGTAGAAAATATCAAAAACACGTTCTTTTTTAGCGTTTTGAAAGCTTGTTCATCTTTGAAACAGCAAAAAACACTCAAATAGCTATTTGAGTGTTTTTTGTGTACTATTCTTTCACAAACTCTTTTGTACTTCTTACTGTATCAATCGGACGCACGAGCTTCTCAATTTCTGCACGTTTTGGCTCTAAAAACGGAGGCAGTGATAATTTTTCTCCAAGCGTTTCGTAAGGTTCATCTCCCATAAATCCTGGTCCATCTGTCGCAAATTCAAATAAAATTTGCGGAGCCACTCTTGCATACAACGATTCAAAGAAGTGACGATTCACATAACCAGACGTATGGAAACCGAAGCTTGGCATTCGATTAATCCACTCTTCAAGAGCTTGTCGATTTTCTACGCGAAAAGCAACGTGATGAACAGTTCCAAAACCTTGCTGAGCCTGCGGAAGTTTTTCATTGTGTTCTACTACTACTTGCGCACCGTTTCCTCCTTCTCCTACTTCGAATAGGTGAAGATCTCCTTCTTGAGCAATCTCTTTAAATAAAAGGACTTTTTCCATCATTTCTTTAAAGTAATTAAACTCGGCAATACGAATAAAGATAGGACCGAGTCCCGTAATAGCGTATTGAAGAGGGACAGGGCCTTTTTGCCAAGGAGTGCCTGATTCAACTCCTTGATTTCCTTCATCGGAAATTAACTGATACTGCTGATCATCAAAATCAACAAACGAAAGCGTCTTTTTCCCAAATAGCTCTTGAATCCCCGTATGATTTACTTCTAAGCGATCAAAGCGCTTTACCCAATAGTCTAAAGCCGCATCATTTGGAACGCGGAAAGATGTTTTTGAAATTTCATTTGTTCCGTGAAAACCTTTTGGAATACCTGGAAAATCAAAAAAAGTCATGTCCGTTCCGGCGCTGCCTTTATCATCTGCAAAAAACAAATGATACGTTTGAATATCATCTTGATTGACCGTTTTTTTAACTAAGCGCATGCCTAACACATATGTGAAAAATTCATAATTCTTTTCTGCACTGCTTGTAATAGCCGTTACGTGGTGTATTCCTTTTAAGTGGTTCATTCTACATTCCTCCGGATAAATCGTCTAGTTTATCATTCGTCATTTATCTTTAATTTGGATATCTTTAATTAAAGATAATATACCATGATTAATTTTCCTTTGTCAATAAAGTATGGATGATCTCGGAAGGAAATATGTATATTTTTACATTTAACCAAAACATTATAAATGAGGACGAGCCAAATCGGCAATAAAACATCGTATAAACAAAGAGCTTTTACAATTCAAAAGCTCTTTGTTTATTCTTTAATTTTCAATATGCTTGATTATAACTGCAGGATTGCCTCCGACTACCACGTTATCAGGAACATTTTTTGTCACAACGGTACCGGAAGCAATTACCGCATTGTTGCCTATTTTCACTCCAGGATTAATAACGGCTCTTCCCCCAATCCAGACGTTATTTCCTATTTCTACGCGTTTTCCAAACTCAGCTCCTGAAATTCTTTCAAGAGCATGCAAAGGATGAGTTGCTGTATAGATATGTACACCTGGTGCAAGAAAACAATTATCTCCTATTCTTATTTCACATACATCTAAAAGTACGCAATCAAAGTTAGCATAAAAATTTTCTCCAACATGAATGTTAGAACCGTAGTCACAGCGGAAAGTAGGCTCTATGCAAAGAGAATTTCCCGTAGACCCAAACAGTTCTTTTAATAAGTTTGTACGTCTTTCTTCTTCCCTTTCTGTTGTTTGGTTATAAAGCCTTGTTAATCTTCGAGCGTTTTCACGTTCTTTTATTAATTGCGGATCAGCGGAAAGGTATAATTCTCCATCCAGCATTTTTTGTTTTTCTGTTTTCATTTTGTATCCCCTTTTTGTAGTTCCTTCTCTAACCGATACTGATTTATTCTCTTACACGATATCATGTTTTTAAACCTTTGTCCGCTATTCGCTGAGATTATCACCCCCCAGGCAAACATTAGTTAATTTAATAACTCCCGGAAGCTAATTTTTTAATCTTTTTATATAAAAGGAATAGTAAGAGAAAACTTCATCACATATACTATATAAATTTATAAAAAAGGCAGGGATATCATGAAAGCACAGCGCTTGGTAGATGACCAAAAAGGAACATACAGCAAGGAAGTTCAGAAGCACTTTAACCTAAAAATAAATGGGAAAATTTATACGCAACCCTCGCCGCAATTACCTCCCTCAACCCCTATGCAGAAGAAAAATCTTAAATACAAACCTCAAAATAAAGTTCTACGCACGTACGATAAAAAAGATAAAACATTAAATGACACACAAGAAAAGCTCATAAAATCTGCAAAAACTAGATTAACTAAATATGAAAAGCTTCTATTAAGCAATCAGCTTTCAGAATCTGCGGCTCTTTACTCACCTTTTGGGTTAGAAGAGCTGGTACGAATGGCTAGTAGAGAGGAGTGAACGATTTGTGTTGGATGAAAAAGTAATCATTGATACAAACATTTGGGCTTCACATGCGCTTAATTATCCAGAAGTTGTGGAATATATTAATGAACTAATTTCAAATAATGCGGAATTTTTAATGCCTACCGTTGTAGAAATGGAACTTCTGTCGCATTGGGAAGTAGAAACAAATCCTCAAGTCAAAGCAGTAAAAAATCATTATATTTACGATATGACAGATAAGATTGTAGACGTTACAAGTGAAATTGCACAGCTAGCAGCTCAAATTCGCCGAAAAGCTAAAATAGAATCCAATAAAAAAATTAAAGGCCCAGATGCGATGATTGCCGCATCTGCTTTTATACATAATGCAAAACTGATTTCCAACAATAATAAAGATTTTGCTTGGATTACATTTAATTTCAGCTACCGAGGTCAACCATTATCTTATGTAAACCCTATTAAAGATACGATTGCTTACGCTTCTTTTATTAAAAGCTTTGAACATCCCACCCTTCCTGATGCTGATAACTTATAAGAAAACGAGAAGGAAAGCTAATTTGTTTTTATTTTCAAAATACTCCTTGTCTCCCGCCTTTTTCAAATTAAAAGTTTGATGAGTACATACTCCAATTCTTTCTGTAATGAATACAGTAAAAAGCATAAAAACTTAGGCGGTGAAAAGAGTGAATTATCAATATTACCCGGAACAACCTTTAGAAGAGTATCAATATGGCTATGATTATTATTCAAATCCTCATGAAACTGACGAAAGATTCCCTTATGGTTATTATCCATATCCTCGCCCTCGGCCATTTTATCCTTACCCTTATCCTCGTCCCATTTATTACCACCCTCCTTACTTTTACCCTCGCCCTCGGCCATTTTACCCACACCCAGTGTATTGGAGATAAAAAAAAGAAGAGCGTTCAGCTCTTCTTTTTTGTTTCTTGATATTTAGACATCTCCTCTTGAATAATGGTCACAAACGCTTCATTTTGTTCAATTTCAAAAACGGTAATAGCTTTTTCTAGGTAGGCTATTCCTTGTTTAAGCTCACCAAGCTGACAGAGTGCTTCTCCAATTTGATAGTGCAGTTCTCCTAATAAATAAAGCGTCTCATGCTGAATACACAGCTCTAGTCCTGCTTGTGCATATTTAATCGACTTTTCATAACGTTCCATTTGCAAAAGCGCACGCGATAATCCATATAAAATTCGAATTTTGACAAGAGGATCTTTTAATTTAGGAAGCAAAGCAATATGCTGCAACCCTTCCATAAACGTACTGAACGCTTTTTTTAAATGACCTTCTTCTTCATAAATAATGGCAATACTATTTAAAATAGCAATCTCTTTTTCTGAATAAAACTGTTCGCTCGTACGCGTAAACGCAATGGCTTTTTCCAATTTACGAAGCGCTTGTTCAAACTTATTTCCAATATAATAATCACATATGGCTTCGTGCCATAGGAAAAATTGTGCGTGAAAAGGATCTTGAAACATAGGATTATCTTTTTCTTTGTTCACCATATGTAACACGGTTTCATAATCGCGTTTTCGTATATAATGCCTAATGGTCGATTTAATTTCTTTTGAATAATCGTTGGGCGTTAGCTCTCCTGCTTCAAAGAAATAATTCATCGGAACCCCTAAGCGTTTCGATAAATGATAGAGAACTTCACTGCTTGCATGAATTTCACCTTGTTCAAATCGATGTAGCTCTTCTTCTGTACAAATTCCTTCTGATAACTCGACAGTTGTCATTTCCGCAATCTTTCGCAGATCCTGAATCAGCTGACCTACTTGTTTTTTATCATTCAAAAAATCACCTTACTTAATGTCGTCAATAAACTCTGTGAAAACAACGTTCCATTATGTTTTTATAAGTCTATTGTACCATTTAGGTGGTTTTTTTATCAATAGAAATAAGAAAATAATTCCAAAGGAAATTCTTGAAATTATAATTAAATTATTTCAAACAACCTCCAGCTTCTTCTTTAGTCATATCCCCTCTTTGTACAGCAGTCATAACTTGATCGCAATAGTATGATGTTTGACTATATCCTTCTTCATCAATTTCTTTTTGAATCTGTTCCTTTGCTTCATCGGAGAAATTAGCATCTTGTTCAGCAATGATTTGAGCTTCATATGCTTCTTGTTCTGCCTGTTCTTTAGCTAATCTTTCTTCTTCTTCCTTATTCAGTTCCTCCTCAATCTCAGCCTCTTCAGCCCATGTTTCAGCTTGATTTGCTTCATAATTATCGATTGTTTCTTGACTAACTGGAGATTCCGCTTCCTTCTTTTTCTCTGCTTGTTGAGCTGATACACGTTGTTCTTCGGCAATCTTTTGTTGTCTTTGTTGTTCGGCTATTTCTACTTGTTGTTTAGCTTCCGCTTCCTCTTTTGCTTTTTGTTCTGCTAATTCCTTAGCCTTCCTTTCTTCTTCAACTTTTGTAGCGTACGCACGTAAATCTTTCTGTTCATCTTGAATTTGTATAGATGCAGATTTCTTATTTAATTCTATTTCATTAGTCTTTTTTTCTGGCTTTACAGCAGTTTCTTTCTTAGAAGTCTCAGCGTTCTTCTCTTCCCCTTGGTCACATGCTCCCATAGTTAAACTCAAAGACAACAAAATGCTACCAACTAACAACTTTTTCACAGCATTCTCCCCTTAACTTTTCTCTGTATGGAGTGTTGCACTAAACAGATAAACTGATTTGACTAACTAATTTTTCTAAGTCCTTGATTAATTCATTAGGGGTAACTATATTGTTCATTACGTCATTACATATCTTTAGAAGCTCAAGTTTAACTTCTATGCTAATTTCCTCAGGTTTTAATTGTTCTTTCACAACACACAGCCCCCTTAATGAGTAAATAATATCATGAAAAAGGTTATTTTTTTTATCTATTCAATTATTTCCCTTCTCAATTTTTCGATAATTTTCTTTTTGAATCATTCCCATTCTCTGCATTTTCTTCCCTATAATTAATGTAATCCATCAATATACTTTCTATAACTTTTAATAATTCTTTTACTTGCTTTTCTGTAAATAAGCATTCTCTAATAGATTCTCTTATCTTCTTAATCTTGGTATACTTCTTACCATCTACACCAAAGTGAACCTTATGGTGCTGTGTTTTACGATCACTCTATAAGTTACCTATAGAGAAACGTTTACTCCAATCCTCTTTCACTTCTATAAGGTGATAGGCTCTTTCAACAGGAGTACACCTGCCTTCTATAAGCTAATTGACAACATTCCTCTGTGTTACATATCTTAAATGGCTTTTTAGGCATGTTGTTTAGCCACCTTTTTTACCCTTTATTATTTAGCGCATATTTTAATTTGCATACTATAGATATAATAAAAAGCCACTCATCAGAGTGACTTAGCATTAGATTTATTCTTTACTTCTTCAGGTACATAATCTAAAAGTGTGGATATTATCATATTAAAATGCCATGGAGTAAGGTTATTTCCAGCACTTTCTTTTAATTCATTTCGTAGCTTTTCACCCCATACAGGATATCTGTCATTACTTTTTGCTTCTTCTAACATATGATCTACTACATTTATTACTTTATAATACTCATTTTCTTTTGCACTGATATAATAATCTTTTTGTTTATAATCCATAACTCCACCTCCTTTTAGTTACTTATTATTTTCCCTTCATTAACCAAATCAAACTTGTTAACTACCTAAAATAAAAAGTCGACCCTATGATCGACTTTCTCGACTGAATTAAATATCATCGCTTTCAGTCGCTTTAAATACTGCTTTAATTTTGTACGTATCTTTTATTTCTTACCTTTTACGGCAGTAACCCTTGTAATCAGTTCAATAATAACTCCTGAAACTGAATGGTATTGCAGGTCCTGAAATAGGCGTCTGCCCCCCACTCAAAAATTTTGGAGCTTTCGCAGGATACCCTAACGGATAATTTCCCCACCAGCTGTCAACTTCACCACTAGAATTCAGTACATATCCAGTAGGACGTCCAAAAGAAGGCATGAAATAAGGGTAGAAAGCATAGTTAAAAGGAGTATAAAAATTAGAATAGAACATTTAATCACCTACTTTGTTTCAACTTGTAAAAAACCTTCATTAAGATATGAAATCTTTTCTTTTATTGTGAAGCATCATTCTCAATAACTTCTATAACATTGTCTTTATTTATAACATTGAAATAACTTTAAAAGAGATAATAGGCTATTTTTTTGAAACTCTTTTTAACCTTTTCTCCCTTCAAATACAGAAAAAACAGCACATCCATGTGCTGCTTCCCCCAAGTTCATATAATTTATAACACTATATATCTTTGCAACTTAAATAGAATCAAATACTTGACGCAGTTGAGCTGCGCTTTTATTGATCGCCTGCTGAGCGAGTGGGACAAATTCATGAAACCCTAAAAATCCGTGAATCATCGTTTCATAATTTTCATAGGTGACGGGAACACCGTGATTTTTTAATGCGTCCGCGTAGTCTTTTCCGCTATCTCTTAGAGGATCATACTGTGCTGTAATAATGGTAGCGCTCGGTAGACTCGATAAATCTTCTAGTAATACCGGAGCGTTATAGGGATGCTGTTCTTCTTCTTTATTGTTTAAGTAGTGAAGACGAAACCAATCCATAAGATCTTTTGAAAGAAAATATCCTTCTCCATTTTCTTTCATAGAGGCAGGGTGCTGATTTTTAAATCCTACAGATGGATAAATAAGCAGCTGATGAACAATAGACGGACCCTGTCTTTCTTTTGCTAAAATGCTTACAACCGCAGCAAGGTTGCCACCGGCACTGTCGCCACCGACGGCAATTTTATTTGAATTGATATTTAATTGAGACGCATGAGCTGAAATCCAATCCAGGGCGTCATAGGCATCGTTTACTGCAGCGGGAAATTTATCTTCGGGAGCAAGACGGTAATCAACAGACACTACAATACAGTTTGCTTCATTTGCATACGACCTGCATATAGAGTCATGAGTATCCAGGCTTCCTAATACCCAGCCTCCTCCGTGGTAGTAAACAAGAGCGGGAAATGGCCCTGTTCCTTCAGGTTCATACACTCGTATAGTGAGCATACGTTCATTTAATTCAATTTCTTCATTATATACTTTTTTAACTACTTCTTTAGAAGGAGTTAAGGACATCTTTTCCATTTCCCTCAGCTGCGGGGGTGTAACGTCCTCTAAAGCAGGACGGGGCATTTCATTATATTGATTTAGAAATATTTGAATATGCGGATCTAACGGCATTCTTCTTCTCTCTCCTTTCAAGGTAACTCTATATGTAATGATGAATGAAATTTCAGAAAAAATCCAATATATTGTCTTCTCGGCAGGCTTTTGTTTGTTTTGATTAAAAATGGGTATAACAATTAAATAAAGAGGATGATATTCGTATATATTTTATTCTCACCTATATAAATACGTACAAAGGAGGCACACCGATGATTATTGTTTATATAAGCTTAGCTGTTGTTTTGGCATCACTTGCGTATCTTATTTACGCAGGCGTATCATTTAATAAAAAAATCAAGCCAACTGTGAACTCTGTAAATGCCACTTCTCAACATCTTCAAAACGAAACTGATCATATCAAAGAAAAAACAAATCATTTAAAAGTAACACAAGCAGCGATTAAAACCGATGTACAGTACAAAAAAGATTCGGTCAAATATACAGCCAACTCATTTAAACAGCTTGTGAATAGCTTTAAACGTTAAAAAAGGAAACCTCTATAAAGGTTTCCTTTTTTATTACATCGCCTGAGACGTATCTTTAGGAGGCGCAGCCGTTTTGTTTCGGTGATAAATAGCGTTAATCTCTCCTCCAATAACGAGAATTAACCCCGTTAAAAATAGCCAAAGCATCAGAACAATCACGCCTCCTAAGCTTCCATAAGTAGCAGAATAATTGCCAAAGTTGCTTACGTAAAATGAGAACCCTAAAGATGTCAGCTGCCATAACAGCGTAGCAGCGAGCGCTCCGGGCCATACATGGGCAAAAGGAAACGTTTTGTTTGGGGCTAATCTGTATAATACGGATAAAACAAGTACCATAATGCCGACACCGATAATCCAGCGCAGAATATTTAAAACCACTGTTGTACCTGAAGGAAGAGAAAACCATTCGCTTATCCAATTTAACAAAACCCCTCCGAACACTGGTAAAAGAAGGGATACAACAATTGTTACGATCAATCCAATTGTTAAAAGAATGGACAAGCCTCTTACTTTAATAAACGAGCGCTGTTCTTTCACGTCGTAGGCTTGGTTCATTGCACGGATAAAGGCGTTCATACCGTTTGAAGCAGACCAAATGGTTCCTAAAATCCCTACAGTCAGTAACCCGCCGTTTGGTTGGCTTATAAATTGAGCTACGTTATCTTTAAAGATTGCAGCCGTTTCTCCAGGCATAACGCTTTGAAGGACATCGATTGCCTCTTCCGGTTTAATAGATAGATACGGAACAATCGATATCAGTAAAATAAGCATAGGGAATAATGATAGCATATAATAATAGGCTTGCTCAGCCGCTAGTCCCGTTGCTTGGTCTTCTTGAATTTCTTTACCAAGACTTTTTCCAAATGATAATAGCTTTTTCATGATAAACCTCTACTTTCTCTTTTTTTTGTTCTTTTCCCATTTTATGCACTTTTCAACCTTGAAAGTGGAGAATTTCAAGCAAAATCTCAAATCAAATGATCAAGAGAAAGTAGAATGATGTTTCCTACACAAAAAAGTTCCAGCTCAAAAGAGCCAGAACTTTTCATCAGAGTGTTTATGTAGAGCAGACTAGCGAATGTGTCCTTGTGCACCACTTAATTGCTGTTGTGCCATTGCAACAAGATGCTTCGTCATTTCTCCACCAACAGAACCATTTGCACGAGCTGTTTGCTCAGCGCCAAGCTGAACGTTAAGTCTTCCCGCGATTTCCGTTTTTAGCTGATCAAGAAGCTGTTCAGCACCTTGAACTAAAATAGGATTACGATTTGCCATGTTTATCACTCCTTTCCTTCAACAGCTTATATAGGTTAATGTTCCTTTCACTTGAAATTTTATACAACCTCTCTCAAAAAAAAGATCCCTGGCTATCGCCGAGATCTTTTTTTCTTTTTAAGCTTTTTTACACTCGTTCAAGAGGCATTGTGCAGCAGCGGAAAGAACCGCCCGACTTAATAATTTCAGATATATCAACTTCAATCACTTTATAGCCTCGTTTCCTTAACTCTTCATTCACTTCTGTATTCATTGGCAGGCTGATCACCCGCTGATTACCGATGGATAATACATTGGTTCCCATCGTAAACTGCTCTTCTTTTGTTACTTCAATTAAGTCATATTTCATGCGAAGTAAATTTAATTCTTTCTCATGTAAAGCGGGTGAAAATACGAGCGCTTCTGTAGGTGATAAAATATTTAACACACAATCAAGATGCAGATAAGACCGATCAATAGGAATCGGAACAACCTCATAGGCTGGAAGCAGCTCTTGGATATGCTCCACACCTTCTTTACTTGTACGGTCGCTGAGCGCAATAAAAATAGCTTGTCCATCAATCAGCACATCTCCTCCTTCAATAGGATGGTCCGATACCTGATGGAAAGGAATATCTTGCTGCTGCAGCCAATCGGCTAGCACTTGTTCTTCTCCACTTCGAATCTCGCTGCCCATTTTCGTGACAATAACGGTGTCTCCGAGCGTATAGCCAATATCCCGCGTAAATACTTGTTCTGGAAATGGCTCTTGTGCAGATAGCCCGATGACTTCCACTCCTTCTTTTTGAAGGCATTCAACAAATTGACGGTGCTGCTTTGAAGCCAAGCTCTCATCAATATTTTCATCCGCATAGTGCTTTTGTGTTTCATTAATAATTTCTTCAATTTTCATATATGTAGGTGGGCAAACGACCACACGTTTTAATGTATCATACTCATTTTTACACCCATAACTATTCGTCATTTTAGCTGGCTGTTTCATTTGCATCTTTTTTAATCCCCCTTCGTGCATTTATGTACAGTGTTCCCTAAATCTCCTGAAACATAAACACGATTTTACTGAGGAAGCACCCCTGCGCATCTATCTAAAAAGCTTTTTCAGGCAAGAAAAACAAAAAAACACAATACTTCTTCTAATTACAATAACTGTTAGTATAAAATAGTCTAGTAACTGTACAAAAAATTGGAGGTTAATATGAATAGAGTAGCGAACGCATTATATGCGAGCAGGAAAATTTTATTAGTACTATGGATAATCCTAATTATCGGATTTGGCTTTTATGCGGCTAAGCTTCCTTCTGTGCTGGGAGGAAACGGATTTGAAATGAAAGGAATGTATAAAGATACCGAGCAGCTTTTAGTTGATAAATTTGACGTTAGCGAAGCTCAGATCATCGTTTTGTTTGAAAAAAAAGACGGAGTTTCTGACTCGAAATTCCAGCAAACGATCGCTCAGTATATGCAAAAAGCAAAGGAAAAATCAGACGCGTCGAAAGTCGACATACCAACGGCTTCTAACAAGATGATAAAAGGAAGCACAGCGTATGGAATTATTCACTTTAATCACGATGATGGCACGATGGATAAACGAGTGGAAAAGATCAGAACTCTTTCAGCTGAAGAAAAAGAGATGAGTGTAAAATTAACCGGTGGTCCTATTATTGAAAAAGATATGAATACAGCAAGCCAAGCTGATTTAGCAAAAGCGGAAGCCATTGGTATTCCTGTTGCTTTAGTTGTGCTTCTTCTAGCTTTTGGCGGCGTGGTAGCCGCTGCAATCCCTCTTATGATAGGAATTGTAACCGTCGTTACCACCATGGGCGTTGTCTATTTCTTCCATCCGTACACAGAGCTGTCCATCTTTATTTTAAATGTGATTCCAATGATTGGATTAGCTCTTAGTATTGACTTTGCCCTTTTATTTATTAATCGCTTTAAAGAAGAAATTGAAACAAAATCGGTAGAACAAGCAATCAAAATTACCATTCAAACAGCGGGACGCTCGGTCATCTTCTCAGGATTATGCGTATTTATTGGATTAGCGGGAATGCTGTTTATTCAAGTGGATATTTTCCGAAACGTCGCTCTTGGAGGAATGGCTGTTGTTTTTATTGCTGTGTTTTCAGCTCTTACGCTTCTTCCTTCCATACTGGCTATATTAGGTACACGTATTAATCGTTTACGCATCTTAAAAGTCAGCGAACAAGGCGGTCAGTCTAGGTGGCGTTCATTCGCTACATTTGTCATGAAAAAGCCTGTAACTATGACGATTGTTTCTCTTATCATTCTATTAGTAGCACTTATTCCCGTTCGAGACATGCATCTAGAAATACCGTCTTCAGAAGCGCTGCCAACAAAATACGAGTCTCGTCAAGCTTTTGACACGTATAACAATACGTTTATAAATAAAAACACCGCAGACGTTTATTTTGTACTAGAAGCTAAGCAAGATATGCTGAATGAAAAGCCTTTAACAAATGCCTTTACTTTTATAAAACAATTAAAAGAAGATTCGTTAGTTAAGCAAGTCGATTCTATTTCTACCGCTTTAAACGTAAAATCAAGTGATCAGCTTCAAGCTATGCTGGAAAACCCGCAGATAAGTGCACAGACAAAGCCAGCTGTAGATTCGTTCATTAACGGACATTATATGCTCATAAAAGCTACGCTAGATACAGACCAAAATTCAGATCAAGCGAAAGATTTTGTTCGAAAATGGAAAGACAAACGTTCACCTTTCACCGTTCATATTGGCGGCTATCCAAAATTTGAACAAGAAATATTCGATGAAATTTATGAGAAAGCTCCATATGGTTTGGCTCTTGTTTTATTTTCAACGTATGTCATTTTAATGATTGCTTTTCGTTCTGTCCTCATTCCTTTAAAGGCTATCATTATGAATATTTTAAGCTTAACAGCTACGTTTGGTTTACTTGTATGGCTGTTTCAAAATGGACAATTAGGTCTTACCGAATCTAATATTGCTTTAGTGCTGCCGGTCTTTGTTTTCGGCCTTGTATTTGGGCTTAGCATGGACTACGAAGTCTTTTTAATTTCGCGCATTCACGAAGTGTATCATCAAACCCGCGATAATAATGTGGCAACGGTAGAAGGCCTAGCTTCCACTAGTAAAATCATTACGAGTGCTGCTTTAATTATGATTGTAATTACAGGGGCCTTTGCTTTTACAGACGTAACGCCTGTTAAACAAATGGGTGTAGGAATTGCTTTAGCTATATTTATCGATGCAACGATTGTCAGAATGCTTCTTGTTCCTTCTCTTATGAAATTGCTTGGAGATGCCAACTGGTGGTTTTTCACTAAAAAACGCGATAAGTCCAGTTCCAACGAACAGTTAAAATCATAATAAAAAAACCCGCTCACTTGAGCGGGTTTTGCATTGAAGACTTCTTTATCGACTTAATTTTGCAAAAGCGATAATGCCTTCTTCATCGTCTAATTCCAGTTCTAGTCCTGCTGCGTATGGGTCTACGTTCATTTCCGTATCCAGCCAAAAGCGCAGGGCTTCAATAATGTTCAAAGTAATATGAACCTGCTTACGATCATGCACGTATGACTCTGCTGAAAAACCATAGTCATCATCATACATTAGCTCAATCTCTACTTCTTGAGGCTGAACTTGTTTCTTTTCTGCAATATATAGGCACATTGCATTAATAATATCTTGTTCAGAAATTTTTATTGTCTCCAAGATTTCACTTCCTCATTTTTACGCTTGTTGCTACGTACGCTTTGGAATAACTTTACTACAAGAAGAATTAAAGCTACAATTACAAGCATGTTTACCATAAAGCCTAAAATTGGGCCTAATGGTCCTAAGCTAGATAGCAAGCTTCCAAATAATAAGCCCGCAATTCCTCCCATTAAAAGACCTTTCATTAAGCCGCCGCGTTTTGAGCCAGCAGCTGTACTTTTAGATGATGAGTTTTTAGACGTATTGTTTTGCTTAACCGAATTACTGTTATTGTTTTTAAATAAGCTTGATTGGTTATTGCTTCCGCTGTCAAAAGAGCGCTTTCCTGATTTATACCCTTTTGCGCTTGCTACGTTTGAACCGTCATGAATAAGTGATCCACCGACTGGTGAAAACACAACCGCTAATGCGATAAATGCGGCCAATAATTTTTTTACCATTGTTTTCCCTCCACTAAATGACTAACGTCACATATGTTTTTCATATATGATTTCCATATATGTTCCTACGTTTCATCATACCAAAAGGTTTCACTTTTTTATATAAAAATGCATCAAGCTCCATCAAATGTTCACAGGATTAAACATTTGCACGTATTTCGTGCTTATATAACATCATTTAGATATAAATCAAAGACATTCATAAAACTAACAAAGGTCCTTCATCTTCATTAAATACGGCTTATTTTACACTTTCCTAAAAATATTATCTAAAGTAACTTTTTTAGAGTTCTTTGGTTTTTTCCCTTCTTTAATAATGTCTTTATAGGCTACCTTCGCCTTTATTACTAATTAAAGGATATACGCGCTTATATGACGAATACCCTACGAGAAACAGCGCCTCAAAGATATAATACAATGCATTAAAAATTGGCTCTGAAATATTCTAGTGCTGTACGTTTGCAGTTAATTAATTGACGGTCAATGCTTAACGTTATCTACTTTCCCTTTCATAAATAAGAGCTTTCTCTTATATGAATATGTATAGATAAACTAAAGTTAAAAAGGAGAGATACGATGTTGAATGAACAGCTCCCATTATCAACAGCAAATTTATCAGATGCAATGGAAGGTACAAACCACTTAGACTTTTCTATTAAGCCATTACAGCGTCATTACAAACTATTTGGACCGGCTCTTACTGTAGATACTCCTGCTGGCAATAATTACTCAGTGCTTGAAGCGATTCGACTAGCGGAGCCCGGAAGCGTGCTCGTCATTGATGGAAAAAGCTACTGTAACCGTGCCTTAGCAGGAGATTTCGTAGTAGCCATGGCGAAGCTTGTTGGAATAAGCGGTATTGTACTAGATGGTGTTATACGAGATCAGGAAGACATTGAAAAACTCAATTTCCCCGTATTTTGTAAGGGCTCTACGATCGCAGCAAGCAGCAAAAAAGAAAAAGGAATCGTAAATGAAACCATTTCCTGCGGGGGCGTAAAAATTCATCCTGGCGATTTTATTGCAGGTGACGACGGTGGAGTCATTGTCATTCCCAAGGAGGAAGCCGAAGAAGTATTAGCAAAAGCACGGGAAAAGTGGCAAAAAGATAAAGACAGAGAAAATGAAGTATTAGTTAGCAAAGAAACGGTATATACGTATTTAGATAACGCCCTAAAATAAAAGACCTCCGCTTGGAGGTCTTTTATTTGTCATATTGTAAAAATTCTAATCGATTTCCGAACGGGTCATGGACAAAAAAACGCTCTCTCCCTGCAATAGGCTCTTCTTCAGAAAGAACGCAGCCCTCGTGTGCCAACTTACGTCTAAGCGTCTTAATATCTTCCACGACAAAAGCTGGATGTGCTTTTTTAGCAGGTATGTAGTCATCTTGAATACTGATATGCACTTCTTGAGTTCCACATTGAAACCATATGCCGCCTCTGTGCCTTAAATTTTCCGGCTTAAGAACAGTTTTCATTCCTAAAAGATTTTCATAAAAATTTCTTGCTTCTTGCTCGCACCCTTCTGGACCAAGAAGCTGAACATGATCAATTCCTAGAAACATCCCCAAACCCCTTTCAAAAAACGTCTTCCTAAAAGTTATTAATCAATGACTCTAGGATTATGAATAACCTGCAGTTCTTTTACAGCTTGCTTCATTTCGCTTTTACAAATTGGACAAGTTGGCTGATCTCCGCTTTTAAAGTTATCTCGAACCCAGCAATTACACGTATCTGATGTACATTCCCAAACTTTTGTTTCTTCAATAACAGCCGGCTCTAAATTTTTACGATTATACATACACATCGTCTCCTTTAAACAGTACTTTTTAAGTGGATAATAAATGAAGATTAACTTAGCGTGTAAATGTGGTAAATGGTGCAAGATAAAGTGATACTATACATCCGTAAATCAATCTTTGAGGAATACATACGGCGTCTTGAAAGACTAAAATAAAAATGAAGTTATAACAAAGCAGATAGCAGTTGCTTTTCTTAAAACAACGGGATAGTCTGAAAAGAACAAAAATGAAGATCACAAAAACTATATATTTTACTATTATAACAGAGTTTATAATTTTTTACAAATCAGCTTCCATTTACTTGTTTTACTTTTCATAAAAAAAAGCGAGCACATGATTAGGCTCGCTTTTCATTTCTTATCGAGTTTGTCCGTTTCCACTCATAATATATTTAATTGTCGTAAGCGCAGGAAGTCCCATTGGACCGCGTGCATGAAGCTTTTGAGTTGAGATCCCAATTTCAGCTCCAAATCCTAGAGCTCCTCCGTCAGTAAAACGCGTAGATGCATTATGATACAGTGCGGCTGCATCCACTAAAGACATGAAGCGTGAAACGGCTTGTTCATCTTCTGAAATGATGGCTTCAGAGTGTTTTGTTCCATATGTTTCGATGTGGTCAATCGCTTCATCCACACTCTCTACTACTTTCATCGCGATCGCTAAGCGCAAATACTCTTCAGCCCAGTCTTTTTCAGCCGCTGGTTTTGCTCCAGGAATTTCACCTACTGTCGCTTTGTCACCATATACTTCAATATTATGATCGTTGAATGCTTGAATCAATTCATCTTTATGAGAATCGAGCCAGTTCTTGTGTACAAGAACCGTTTCTGCTGCGTTACACACCGCTGGTCGATCTGTTTTTGCATTAATCAAAATCGGAATGGCCTTCTTAACGTCAGCTTGTTCATCGATGTAGATATGGCAGTTTCCGACTCCTGTTTCTAACACCGGAACCGTTGCGTTATTGACGACCGCTTGAATCAATGAAGCCCCTCCGCGCGGAATTAGAACGTCAATATGCTCTTTCATTGTAAATAATTCTTGCGTAGCCGCACGATCTGTACTTGAAATAAACTGTACCGCTTCTTTAGGGATTGGCGTTTCATCAAGAGCTTTATGAATAATGTCCACGATAGCTTGGTTAGATGAAATAGCTGAAGAACCGCCTTTTAACACAATGGCATTTCCAGATTTCAACGCTAGCCCTGTTGCATCTACCGTTACGTTTGGACGTGCTTCATAAATCATTCCGATAACACCAAGAGGCACGCGTACTTGCTTTACATCTAGACCATTATCCAATGTCCAGCTTGATAAAATATCTCCTGTTGGATCATCTAACTCAGCAACCTCACGAAGGCCGTTGGCAAATTCTTTTACACGTTCCGCTGAAAGAGCAAGACGGTCCATCAGTGCTTCATCAAAACCTTTTTCTTTCCCGTTTTTTAAGTCTACTTCATTTGCTTTTAAAATATACTCCGTGTTGCTTTCAAGTGTAGAAGCAATCGTTAACAGTGCATCATTTTTTTGTTCTGTTGTTAGTAAACTTAATTGCTTAGCTGCTTTTTTTGCTGAAATAGCTTGTTCTTCTACTGAATACTTTTCATTTGTTTGTAACACCAAATCACTCCTGGATTCGTTTTAGTTTTGTTTGATTTTAAAGTGTGAGGCATAAGAGGTAAATGCAATCATGCAAAGAAAAGGAAGGGCTCCTTTTCTTTACAGCATGTTTGCTTACAAACCGACCGGTACTGGAATTTCTAAGTGACACACTAGACCTTCGCTGTCTACGATCGGTTGATCAATTGGCTCATTCAGTGCAAGTTCATCAGATGAATAATTTGTCACGCCAAGAGCCAGCTCATTTTCGTCTTTATCTAGAATACGTACAACTGCTCGTTCACTAAAGTGGCCTTTAATATATTTAACGTGCTCGCGAAGTAAAGGCTCTTTATCTTCAATAATTGCACATTTCGCGGCATCTTCGACTACTATTTCCCCTTCAGGACCAGAGTTAAACGCAATCCACTGCTTTTTCTGATTAAGGTTCGCAGAATCATCTTCAGATTCAAAATACGTTCCTGTTGCATCTCCGTCAACCGCTTGTGTTAAGATATTTGGCACGCCGGCTCTTCCTAAAAATGCTGGAATTCCTGACGCCATAGCGATTTTGAACGCGTCAATTTTCGAGCGCATACCGCCTGTTCCAACTGAACTTCCTGAATCTCCTGCAGATTCTTCGATGTCTTGCGTGATTTCCCCTACGTGAGGAACTAATTTTGCATTTGGATCCTGGCGAGGGTCCGCACTGTATAAGCCATCGATATCCGATAAAATAATAAGCAGGTCGGAATCCACTAGTCCAGCAACTTTAGCTGAAAGTGTATCATTATCGCCAAATTTTAATCGATTGATGGTTACCGTGTCGTTTTCATTGACAATTGGCACAATGCCGCGTTCTAACAGCACGTTAATTGTATTTCGTGCATTGTTGTAACGATTTTCGTCTGAAAAATCGTCTCTCGTAATTAAGATTTGAGAAGCAACGTATCCATGTGATAGAAACAGTTCTGAATAAGCCTCCATTAACAGTCCTTGACCGATTGAGGCAGCTGCTTGTTTTTCAGGTAAAGAGCTAGGTCGCTCTAAGCAGCCAAGCTTGCGGTACCCTGCAGCTACAGCTCCTGATGAAACTAATAGTACTTCATGACCGCTATCTTTTAAGTCTACGACTTGGTCCACAAGGCGCTCGAGCTTCCGTCTGCTGATTTCACCATGTGAACTTGTTAATGAACTACTTCCAATTTTAATTACAACCCGCTTCTTATTGTCGGGACTCATCAAATCACTCCTAGTGTGTTCTGTATGTTTTCTTGTTTATGATTATTTTTTTGTGGTGAGGAATTCACGAAGAAGATAAGTGACGAATTAATTAGTACTTGCCACTTTTTGTAGTTGAGCACTCATTTCTTTTGAACGCTTTGATGCTCCTTTGACTGCTTGCATCATTGCTTCTCCGCCGCCGTGTTTAGCTAAGGCGTCTAAACCAGCTGCTGTTGTACCGTTTGGAGACGTCACATTTTCACGAAGCTCCGTCGGCGTTTCATCTCTTTCCATCATCATTCTTGCTGCACCGTAAATGGTTTGGGCGCCAATTTCACGTGCTAGCTCAGGATCGAGACCTTCTTCTTTAGCTGCTTTTTCGATATGCTCCATAAGGAAATAAAAATAAGCGGGTCCACTTCCGGCAATTCCAGTAAAAATATCCATTTGTGGTTCATCAATCACGTATACTTTTCCGATTGCAGAAAGCAGCTCTTTTGCTGTTAGCACAGCATCCATTGCAGCATATTGACCTGGAGATATAGCCGTTGCTGATTGCTGAATCATACTTGATGTATTCGGCATCACTCGAATGACCTGCTGTTCATCATGCAACAACTCTTCCATGTAAGAAGACGAAATCCCTGCAAGAACAGATAGGACAAGCTGGTCTTTGTTGATTTGAGGCTTTAATTCATTTAATGCCTCTTCAGCGCCTTTTGGCTTCATCGCTAGAATAAAAACGTCAATGTCATCTGTTTTCAGCTCGCTGCGCTTTACTGCTGTGATACCATATCTATTTTCAAGTTCATGCAGTCGCGCATCATTGCTTCGATTTGTTACGATAATATTTTCAGCAGGTAATTTCTTTGCATTGACCATACCAGAAATCATCGCTTCTGCCATTGATCCAGCACCTAAAAAAGCAACTTTTTGTTTTTGATCCATCAAATCTCCCCTGTCATTTGTTCGTATTTTTGTTCTCGTTTCTTTCAACGGTTCCTATAGTAACATGCTGAAAAAGAGTGTCAAGTTGAATTTAACCGTTTTTTTCCTCCTTGAGCGTATAACCTTATGCGTATGTAAGCGTAAACAAAACTTTTTTAAATATTTTTTTCTGCAAAAAAAAACGATTTTTTTTATAAAAATACGTTTATATAAAGAAAATCGGGGCATATTATATAGTTTGGACTTTAAATTTTTTTACGAAAAATAGAGGAATTTTGAAAACGTTATTTGAACAATATAATAGGTTTGCTAAAATGAACCTATGTACCAGCATCTTGGTTTTTTTTGAAAAATTTACTTTTGATGTAAACCACGCCGTGCTGTCGACATTAAAATAAACAAAACGACATACAATCTAGGAAGTATCGAAACATTATTGGAGGTTCTATTATGAAGAACAACTCGTTTTCTACAGTTCCATCGTCTTCAGAAGGAATAGAGAAACAGGATTTACACGTTGTGGGAATTGGCGCTTCTGCCGGAGGGTTAGAAGCTATTGAGCAGTTTTTCGCTAATATGCCTTCACCAAATGGAATGGCGTTTATTATTGTACAGCACCTTTCCTCTAAATATAAAAGTTTTATGCCAGAACTTTTAGCAAAAAAAACAGGAATGAATATCAAACTGACACAAGACGGGATGACTTTACAAGAAGACACAATTTATTTAAATCCTCCCCATCATTATGTGACCGTTATGGATCATACTCTTCGCCTTCGTCCTTATGAAGAAAACGATCAAGTGAAATATCCGATTGACGCCTTTTTCCATTCTCTGGCTGCTGCAAAAAAACACCGGTGTACAGCCATTATTTTATCAGGAAAAGGAAATGATGGAACAGGAGGAGCAAAAACGATACGAGAGTATGGCGGAACTGTACTTGTACAAGATGAAAGCACAGCAAAGTACAGAGATATGCCTCTAAGCGCTATTGATGCACACCTTGCTGATTATATTCTTTCTCCTGCTGATATGCCTGACCTTGTGCAAACGCATGTCAGCCAAACTGAATTTACATATAATGAAGAAACGCTGCAATACATTTATTCATTAATAAAGAAGAAAACAGGCATCGACTTCTCCATGTACAAAAAAAACACGGTGCTGCGACGACTTGAAAAGAGAATGGCTTTACTCGATCCTCCCTCTCAAACAATGGAAGAGTACCGGGACTATTTATGTAAAGAAGCCGAAGAAATCGTCGAATTGCAGCGAGACCTGCTGATTGGAGTGACGCAATTTCTTAGAGATAAAGAAGCATTCTCTATTATTGAAGAACAAGTCATCCCACAATTAGTTGAAAGAAAGATTCATAGTCAAGAAGATGAAATCCGCATCTGGGTAGCAGGTTGTTCTACTGGTCAAGAAGCATACACGTTAGCTATTTTGCTTCATGACTATTTATCAACAATCAACCGTTATTTCGATGTCCGAATCTTTGCTACGGACATCGATCGTCATGCGATCAAAAGAGCGAGCCAAGGTATTTATGAAGAAGCGGAAGTTCATTCCTTCTCAGCAGCTCAGATTAATGAATATTTTGAGCAAACAAAACACGGCGGTTATCAAGTTAAAAAAACAATCCGCAAAATGATTGTTTTTGCTCCGCATAATATAGGAAAAGACTCGCCTTTTGTAAACGTTGATTTGATTAGCTGTCGAAATATGATGATTTACTTCCAAGCTGAACTGCAGCAGCGCATTCTGTCTCTTTTTCATTTTTCTTTGACAGAAGAAGGCGTACTTTTTTTAGGCCCTAGCGAAACAACGGGAAACTTTTCTGATTTGTTCCGCCCTATCAACAGTAAGTGGAAAATATTTAAGCGTTCCGGACAGCCCAGCCGACAAATTACGGGAGCTTTTAATCTTTCAAAATCCAACTTGCATGAAGGTGATTTTTCTAGCGTGCCGCTGCCAAGTCAACTTTATAAGCCTCTTCCTTCGCTTAAATTAGATGAGATGTATCAGTCAATGATTGATCACTTTATGAGCCCTTGTCTTGTATTAAATGAATACAACGAAGTGATATTTTGTTCAAAAGAAGCGACTCAGCTTATTAACGTTCCTGTAGGGAAAATTAATTATACAATTTTCAAAATGGTTCCAGTTCACGTCTCTTTAGCCATTGGAGCAGCTATTAAACGCGTAAAAGAGCAAGGTATGAGCGTATGCTGTCAGCACATTGAGTTTGTCATAAACAACGTTCAGCGCCGTTTTAACCTCACGATATCTGCTCTTCCAACAAATCACTCTCTTTACTTACTTATGTTTGATGAACAGAAAGATGGTGCCGTTATTGATAAGGAAAAGCCCATGTTTCTTAATCAAACCAGCTCGATTAGTGAGCTTGTAGTAGATTTAGAGCAAGAGCTTCATTACACGCAGCAGCATTTGCAAACGACGATTGAAGAGCTAGAAACAGCAAATGAGGAGCTAAAGTCGACGAATGAAGAACTGATTGCTTCTAACGAAGAGCTGCAGTCCACAAATGAAGAACTGCAGTCTGTTAATGAAGAGTTAATTAGTGTTAACAATCAGTACGAGCGAAAGATTGAAGAATTAACGGACTTAAATAACGATATTGATAATTTATTAATCAGTACAACTATTGCTACTATCTTTTTAGACGAGCAGCTGAATATTAAATTATTTACGCCGGAAACGAAAACAGTGATCAACGTTCTTCATCAAGATATCGGAAGACCTTTCTTTCATATTTCGCATAACTTTAGATATGACCATCTAATCGAGGACGCAATGCACGTTTTAAGAACAAATAATACCCTTCAAAAAGAAATTCAAAGCTACGATAACCAATGGTACAGCATGAAAATGATGCCTTATCGTACAAATGAGAATTTAATTAACGGTGTAGTTATTACGTTTATTAATATTACAGAAATTAAACGATCAAATGAAGAATTGGCTATTACATCATTTGCAGTAGCTCACAGTCCTACGGGCATTTTCATTACCGATCATCAAGGTAAAATTAAGTACATTAATCAAAAGTTCATGGAGCAAAAGCATGCGCCGCAAGAAGTATTTGGGCTGCACCTCTATGACTTATATACAAAAAAGTTGGGGGTTAAAAGGTTCCCTAAGATTTGGAATGAAGTATATAGAGGAGAAAAATGGAACGGAGAAATTTCCTACGTTCAAGAAGACGGAGAAACCGTTTGGGAACAGTTAGCCTTAATGCCTGTTAAAAATGATCAAGACGAAATCATCCATTACATTGGGCTAAGCGAAGATATTTCACAGCGCAAACAGTCAGAAATGATGCTCAAAAATTCAGAGATGCTGTCAGCACTTGGACAGCTGGCTGCCGGCATTGCCCATGAAATACGAAACCCTCTTACATCATTAAAGGGCTTTTTACAGCTTATGATGCAAGAAGAAACGTATAAAAAAGAATATATGGATGTCATGATGTCCGAATTTAACCGCTTAGAACTGATTATTAGCGAACTGCTCATTCTAGCCAAACCCGAAGTCGTAAAATATGAAAATAAGCAGATAAATTTAATTCTTCAAGGCGTATGTACGCTGCTGCACACACAGGCCATTCTTAAAAATATTACTATTTCAACAGATTTTGAAGAAAAATTACCTGTTGTTCATTGTATTGAAAAAGATATGAAACAAGTATTTATCAACATGGTGAAAAATTCTATTGAAGCGATGGATGACCCTGGGTCTATTCTAGTGGTATCTAAATTTGATCCAGATACAAATCAAGTAGTCATCCAAGTGATAGATGAAGGAAAAGGCATGCCGAAAGATCGATTAACGCGAATTAGCGAGCCTTTCTATACAACAAAAGAAAAAGGGACAGGATTAGGATTGATGGTGAGTCACAAAATCATTAGTAATCATAAAGGAAGCATTTCGTATGATAGTGAAGAAGGAAAAGGAACAACGGTAGAAATTCGATTGCCGCTTTCTTAATGTACTTTGTTCTTCTGTCTTAAACAGTCAAGCTCCTGATTAATTAAATCTTGAATGTCAAACAAATGTGTAGAGACTAATTCAATATATTCTCCTTTTCCTGCTTCAATTACGTCGGAGCGGATAATACTCAAGAGGTCTTGAATGGTTAGCACATTTGTTTTCATTTCTCGAAAATGACGCTGAAGATCAACTAGCTGCATTTTTTTCGCCGTTTCTACATCTGTTTCCCTGACTGAAAAATCTTGGCTTACTTGTGATGAGTCTTGCATAAGCATAGAGCGAAACTGTTGAAGAGTTGATTGAACACTCGTCATATGCTCGTGAATAGGATAGCAGAAAACAGCGTCCAGCGAATGATAGGCTTCAGGCTTAAAATGAAAATCAAAAAGAGCAACCGGGTTAGAAAACGTGCGCATATTTACTTCGATTTGCACTTCTTCCTTTCCCTGGAGTGCTCTTTTTACTTTTTCTTGACTATCTTCATCAACTAGATCTAAAAAGTTTTGAACAGGCGGGAAATTTTTTGTGACGCTTGGTGTAAATTCAATTATTTCGTTGTCTTTATTGAGTAAAAACATTGGAACCGGAATGTGTTGAATCGGCAAACTGATCATATTTCTTCCCCCATTGCTAACATTTTATCTTGCGTCGAACTTTCTTTATTGTTGATTAGAAGCCAGTCTTTAAAAGCTTGAATATGATTAATGAATATGGTTTTTGAAGATCCTGAAGCCGATAAATCATGCGTATTGAGAAGCCTGCTGCCTACTAATACAAGAGGACTTTGCGGCATGTTTTCAATCTCAGCAATGTATTTTTGTAAATCAGGCAGCAAATGCACTTGTGAGACGGACAAACATACTACATCAGGGTCCCACTTCTCGATACTTTTTAAAGCGAACGGTAGCGGCAAATTGGCTCCTAGGTTTTTCACTTCCCATCCATGTTCTATCATAAGTCCTGCAATCATTTTAATGCCTAAGTAATGCTCTTCTCCTTCAATGCAAAAAAGAAGGGCCCGATTACGCTGAAGCAATTGCTGCTGAGAAAGCTGAAAACGAGTTAACACATAGTCACAGGCTGCAGTAGCCAAATGCTCGTCCGCGACTGAAATTTTATTTTCTTGCCACCTTTTCCCTATCTCATACATCGCTTCTGTCAGAAACGTATATACATCGGTTGAAGAATGACCTTCTTCTATATATATAGCAATAAACAGCCAGCTCTTTTGAACGTCTCCTTCTAGCAAACAATCAGCTAAAGCCCCTACATTACGAGAGTAAACGATAAGATCACGCCCTTTTCCTAAAGTTACAATAAATCTTTAGGTAAAACTTCCTTTTTGCACAATGGACAACATGCGTAGACACCTTTATTTTCATCATAATCTACGTTCATCGGCTGCTTGCATGCTTTACATACAGCATGTACGTAGTTTAAATATTTTTCTACTAATAAACGTGTTGCCCCACTTGTTTTCCCGCAATAATAGCAAATAAACCTTACTTTTCCTTTTTTTGTTATCTCTACTTCTCGCATATGCTGACAAGATTCACAGCGATCCCAGCTGCGAAGGTAATCGCTCAGAGAATATTGTGGTTTATTTGTTTCTATATACATTTTTGTTTCTTGATTTCTTATTTTATCTTCCGTAAAGTCAATTGACCGAATAAGCTGTTTAGCGCCTAGCTTTGATTCAATTCTAGCTGCCATAAACGCTTCATTCTTTCCTCCATAAGGCATATTGATCCATATAGTGGATTCATCGATAATAAGCAGTGACATCGGAACAGCAGATGAAATGATATGAGCACCGTCAATCCGAACTTCTTTTGGTTCACGAGTAAGAACGGTCACTTCCCCTTTAAACGAATGTAACATATCCCGTATTTCTTGAGGAACAAGGGAAGCATAAGGAATACACAATAAAATCTGCTGCTGAGCTTGATATAAGTCTTTTTTTAACTGACTGCTGTTCGATGGATGGTACCAAATCAATTTAGGATGCTGAATGACTTCTTTTAAAAATTGCTGAGGCTGGTATACTTTTTGATTTTCGTTAAAGTGGTTGACCAACTTCCATAACGCTCGCTCCTTTGGTACACGCTGGTGGGCAAACGACTCGTCTGAAAGCATAATAAATTTTCCTTTTGAACGCGTCACCGCCACGTTTACCAATCGATCGCTATTTTCATTTGTTAAAAGTAAACCTGGTTTTGACTGCGGCTTTGTATCGACCGTATCAAAAATCATGATATCTCGTTCCGCGCCTTGAAATTTGTGTACGGTTGCTGCAATTATATCGATAGCTGGTTCAATATCTTGAAGAAATGCATTGATCAATTTAGCTTGAGACTTATAAGGAGTCACATAGCCAAGAGTAGCGGAAGAAGCTTTGCGTGCCCGCAGCATCAAACTTACCGCCAACACAGCCGTTATCACATTGTAGCGTGAGCCGGAAGCGACATCTCGCATAGCGGAAGAATGCAACTGACCAATGTTAAGCATAAGCGCTGCTTCATGAGCAAACGGCCGGCTGCTTGCTACTACTTCTCGACTTGTTGTGACAGATGGATGATCCCCTACTCGATTGCTGTAAATATAGCGATTTGTAAAAGCTGAGATATCTTTATGCATTCTTCTTTGCTTTTTCAACATAAAAAGATGCGGGTGGATCTCACCGCTTTCTACTTGCTCTACAAGACCCGTCTGCTCAAATAAATCTCGCTGCAGCCACTTCTTCACTTCAGCATGAGAAGATTGAGATACCGGAGGAAGCTGTTTAAAATCGCCGCACACGACAATTCGTTTTCCTAACGCAGCTGCAAAAGCAATTTGCGGTGCATATGCCATGCTAATTTCGTCTACCACAACCATATCAAATTCACTTTGATAAAGTAATCGGTCAATAGCCGCTTTTGATAAAGTAGTGCCTACAATATACGCTTGATCAAAAACATTTTTCTCCGCTTCAATCCACTTGTTACGAAGGGTGTTTAGCTTTTTGTTAACTTGCTGAAGCTGGTGAGCTCTATTGGGATATCTGCTTAAGTAGACTCGTTCTTCTTGTAGCTCCCGCATCTCCTGAGCTAAATCCGGATCATCTTCTCCAATGACTTCTTCTACTTTTATATTTTCTAAGCCGCTGCTTTTTGTTGCTCCGTATCGAATGAGTTTTCCTTTTTTCCAAGCTTCTTTCTTTTTTAACTGACGCGCAGTTTCTTGCAGCAAACCGTCCACCGCTGCATTACTGTGAGATAATAAAAGGATCCGCTTTGATTTCCGGTAATGGCTTGCCGCGATTTTGGACAGCGTATATGTTTTTCCTGTTCCAGGAGGTCCCCAAATATAAGTAGTACGGTTATAACGCGCTCGCAGCAACACTTCATGAAGAGCGTTCTTAGACGTATACTCTTTATGACGAACAGGACTATTACCTCTCATAAGACGTTTGATTCTCACTATTTTTTGCTTGTAATCTTTTGCTTCTGTCAGTCTATCAATGAGCGCCTGCAATAATTCCCATGGTTCGTTATATATATCGAGCTCGTCTACTTCTTGTCCAATAAACGCATCTATTTTAAGGTACAAATCAAATCCTTCCGTTCCGATAACTTCTCCTTTACTTTCTTTATGCTGGTGGACAAGGCGTACCTGAGCTCCATCAAAAAGGTATAAATCTGCTGTGCGTTCAAACCGGTAAAGATACGCATCTCCCTGCTGCCCTAAGTACTCTCCTTTTCCTACCGTATACTTTTCTCCGCCGTGTTTCTTCATATAATTAATCTCAATTGAAAGTGCGCGCACCCATGCTTTTAAATATGAAGAGATAGAGCGTTTTTCCATAGATGTCTAACTCCCTTTTTATCCGTTCATTTCTAACTTGTCTATTCTATCATGTCATTTGAATATAGCATAGCTTCTTTCCTCTTAATTTTTATAAAAGCAGAATACCTTTTTTACTAGTCTATCTCTCCAGACAAATTAAGACTTTTTTCATCATAATCGTAAAAAACCTGCGTTTTTTCTATATTTTTAGACGTATTGTTACAAACTTGTAATATAAAACCTACCATTTTGTCATGAGTTTGTTACATATTGCTGATAGAATAAGAGACAACTATTGGAAATAAAGGAGAATTATTAGATGAAAAAACACATTTTTACATTAGGGGCCACAGCTTTAGTATCAATTGGAATTGCAGACGCAGCATCAGCTGACACAGACACGCATAAAGTAAAAGCTGGAGAAACGTTATTCAGCATCTCACAGCAGCATAATGTAACAGTTGAAGACTTAAAAAAGTGGAATGGTCTTTCTTCGACATTAATTTATGCAAACCAAACATTACAAATTGGATCTACATCTACTGACTCTTCATCTAGCTCAACTCCAACTACAACATCTTCAAATCATACATATACAGTAAAATCAGGTGACACGCTTTACCGTATCGCTAAAGACAACGGTACTTCCGTACAGCAGCTAAAAGATTGGAATAACCTATCTAGTCATTTAATTTATGTGAATCAAGTATTAAAAATAAGCGGAACAGGAACAGTTTCGTCATCACCTTCAGCACCTGTACAAGAAAAAACTAACGAAACGCAAGCATCCCCGGCTCCTAGCAACAGTAAAAGTTACAAAGTTCAGCCTGGAGATACAATGTGGAGCGTAGCACAGCGGCACGGCATTTCAATTTCTCAATTAAAACAGTGGAATAACTTATCGTCTAATACGATTTACATTAATCAAGTGCTACAAGTAGGCGGACAAGCTGCAGCTCAGGCAAAACCATCAACGCCAGCGACTACTGCTCCTTCAACACCGTCAACTTCAACACCGGCACCTGCTCCAGCGCAAGAAAGGAAGTCGGTTTCGAAAGAGATTACAGTTGAAGCAACAGCTTATACTGCTTACTGTGCGGGCTGCAGCGGAATCACTGCTACAGGCATCGACCTAAGGTCAAATCCTAATCGAAAAGTAATTGCAGTTGATCCTCGCGTGATTCCATTAGGTTCTCGCGTATACGTAGAAGGTTACGGAGAAGCAATTGCTGGAGATACTGGCGGTGCGATTAAAGGTACTCGCGTTGATTTATTTATGGCATCTCAAAGCTCAGCTTTAAATTGGGGACGCAAAACGGTAAAACTTCAAATTTTAGATTAATCACTAAAAGCAGAAGCGTGTTAGTCGCTTCTGCTTTTTAATTTTTTTTCAAACATAATCATATCGATAGCTTGCAGGCCATTCTCGTAAATCGGTGGAACGTACTGCAAAAAGAAATTCTTTTTGACACCCCTTTGATAAAAGCCTGCCTTTTTATAAAATGATATGTTTTCAAGGCTGGAGTCCGCTGTTCCTACAATCATTTTAGAATAATGGTTACCTTCATACAGTACTTCTAACTTTTTAATAACTTTGCTGCCGATTCCTTTTCCTCTGTATGCTTCTTTTAAACCGATATTCTTTACTTCTACTGCCCGTTCCTCTTCATCGGTGAGGCACTGCACAACTCCTATCTCCTTCTTTTCATACACAATGGTAAATAAAGAACCTTCATTTATATACGACTTCACTACTTTTTCGTCTTCATCCCCTATTAATAGCAGGTTCAAATAGGAAGCGCGCCGGTCTTTATCAATTTCAATAAGGTCGATACTCATTTTCATCCTCCAAAAAATAAGTCAATAATATTGCTGCCTCTTGAAGATGATTTATTATATAGCTCTGAATACCCGCAGCTCGTGCAATATACCACAGTAAATTGATTGTGCTGAACGTCTAAGTATCTAGACAGCCCCGTTCCCGTTGTAGCAATTTCTTTTGTTTTTGCTTCTGTATGTCCGCATTTTACACAACCGTTTTCCCCCATTGTCATACTCCTTTACAAATAAAATAACTTCTTATTTATATAAACGGATATAAAAGGAAAAAGTTTCATTAAATTGATAAATAAAGGAAAGTAAGAAACCGCATCTCCAACAGAAGATGCGGTTTCTTACTTTTAATATCAACGGGATGACTGTACACTCGATTTCTATAACAGCAATTCTCTTTTCATAATTTCAACGTTTTTCTGATGACATTGTGCCGTGAAATCAGATGGAAATGCCAACTTGTCGTTTAGCTTATCAAGCGCTTCTCTATTGTTTTCTTTCACTGCAGCTTGCAGTTCATCTAAATAAGAGCTGGCCATCTCCACTCGTCTTTGAATTTCAGCTCGGTGATGTGTCGTTTTTCCGTGTCCGGGAACTAGCGTTAGATTTTGGTGCTTAGCTAAAATGTGTCGCGCAGTAGCAAGCGTGTCGCGGTAATCGTTTACACTTTCATATATGTACGGATATTCAAAGTCCGATAAATAATCCCCTGCGATCCATATTGAATTATCGACAATCATAAATAGTCCATCGTTTGTATGACCTTTTGCAAAATAACAGGTAATAGATGTTTCACCTAAAGTAATATGCTGTTCATTTTCGGTTACCACAATATCCAGCTCCGGGAATATAATATCATGAGATCTTTTTATATAATAGTCATGATCAAACTGCTTAATCATTTGAACTTTTTCTTCTTTGTCCGGATGATTTTTTAAAAATTTGCTGCCGATAAAGCTGGCATTTAATTCTAAGAAAGCGCCATACCCAATGACATGATCAAAATCTCCGTGAGTAAAAAATACATACAGCTTGCGATGATTTAAGATCTCTTGAACATGCTGTTTAATTTCATTAATTTCGTGAGGAAGCCACGTTGGATCAACAACAATCACACAGTCTTTTGTTTCAATCACTGCAGATGTTGTTTGAAATAGCGCGCTTTCAAAAACCGTCATTTGCTCCGTTTTATATTGAATCATGAGAACAGCTCCTTATTTTTTCTATCACCTTTATTATAGCGGAAATAGAAAGATAAGGGCGCGTATGACGGTTTATAAAACGAAACTATGCAAGATGTGATAAAATGCGGAACCAGCCAAACAATGAAATCCAAATAGGAATACTAAATAAGGTTCCCCAAAATAAACCTTTCAAAAAGTTCCCTTGATTCATTCTGATATTCCTCACTTTCATCGTATGTTGGTTCTTAGTCTAGCGCAGCTTAATGAAATTTTAGTGAAAAATAAAAAAAGAAGCAGCTGCTTCTTTTTTTATTTATTATAAAATTGGTGATCGTACTTAATTTTCGGCAGCTCGCGTACTTCCTGCGACATTCCTGTTCCGCACATCGGACAGTTATAATCAACCGTAACAAAATCTTCTCTCATCCACCCATTACATGATTCAGATTGACACGCATATACGGTCGTATCCATCATTTGATCTACTTCTTCTTCTACGGCTTTTTTTGCAAAATACATGTGCACAGCTCCCTTTTTTTCTTAGTATATGTAAAATTCCCATTTTTTATTTACAGCTTGATCACTTTTTCATCCAGCGTTATTGGACACCACTATTTAATTGTGTATAATTAAATAAAAAGCAATAGACTGGAGGCAACATGAATGGAACAACTTTATAAGCAGCTGCAGCTAGAAAATCAGCTTTGTTTCTCAATTTACGCCACGTCTCGAGAAATTACAAAGGTGTACAAGCCGCTGCTCGATAAATTAGGAGTAACCTATCCGCAGTATTTAGCCCTTCTTGTTTTATGGGAACATGAAACACTCAGCGTGAAAAAAATGGGCGAACTTCTGTATTTGGATTCAGGCACCCTTACTCCTATGCTAAAAAGAATGCAGGATCAAGAATTAGTGATTCGTGAGCGTTCTCATGAAGATGAACGCGTTGTTTTTATTAGTTTAACCGAAAAAGGAAAAAAATTACGTGATAAAGCTTGTCATATTCCAGAAGAAGTTTTTAGCATGACACATAAGTCACAGAGAGAATTAGAAAAGCTGAAAGAAACGCTGCAGGAGTTACTGCAATCACTGCATACGTACAATCAAAAATAGACCATATAAAATTGCACATAAAAAAAACGCCTGGATTTCAGAAAAATCCAGGCGTTTTTTTATTTACTCAACCGTTGTATTTAACGTTACGTTAACATTTCCGCGCGTTGCTTTAGAATACGGGCAGAATTGATGTGCATCTTCTACTAGCTTCTCAGCTACTTCTTGTGAAACGCCTTTAATATGAGCGTTTAACACCACGCCAATTTTGAAGCCATCATCAGTGTGGTCTTTTAGTAGACTTACTTCTGCAGTAATAGACGAATCAATGTCTTTTTTTTGTTTTTTAGCGATTAAATTTAAAGCACCGTCAAAACAAGCAGAATATCCTGCTGCAAACAGCTGCTCCGGATTTGTTCCTTCTTTTTTGTTATTTGGAGAAGGATTTACAAGGGTTAAATCAATAATACCATCATCTGATTTAACTCGACCATCTCGGCCTCCAACCGCTGTTGCTTTAGATGTAAATAGTGCGTCTGACATAAGATCACCTCATAGATTATTTTATGTAATTTCATTGCAGACAATTAAAAAAGTCGCAATCAAATTCATTTTGTAATCACTTTGATTACCGTGATAGTAATGTACTTCCCCTTCTATAATGAGTGTAAACCTATTATTTTATACAAAAAAAGAGAGTTACCTCTCTTCTTTTCCTCTTTGTTTTTTTAAACCACTTTGAATAATGTTATCTCCATATTTTTCACGCAAACTTTCGACCGCTTTGTATAAAGGCTCTTTTTTTGCTTGTTCTCCGTATGTAAACAAATCCAACTGTTCTTCTTCTTGAAGCTGGTGACTCACTTGAAGAGCAGCTACGCCCAGTAAACGAATCGGTTCTCCGTTCCAATGCTTTTGAAATAATACCGCACTGTAATGAAAAAGATCGTTTGGCTCGCTAATTGCTTTAGAAATAGTTTGGCTTCGAGTAATGGTTTTAAAATCACTATATCGTATCGTTAACTGAATCGTTTTGCTTACAACTTTTTTCGCTTTCATACGAGAACTCACTGAGTGCGATAGTTTATTTAAAATAGGCAGAACTTCATGTTCATCTACTGCATTTTGAGATAGCGTCGTAGAGTTTCCAATTGATTTAAACTGTGATTGGCGATCAGGGTTCACCTGTCGATCATCTTGGCCCCACGCTCGTTCTTTCATAACTTCTCCTTTTACTCCGAGAGTTTGTTTAAGAAGACCGGGAGCGGCATTTGCTAGATCACCGATCGTCACCACCTTAATCGCATTTAGCTTCTCAGCTGTTTTTTTACCGATTCCGTGCATTTCCTCTACGGCTTTTGGCCAAAGAACTGTTTGGACATCTCTTTTTCGAAGAACGGTAATTCCTAAAGGTTTTTGCATATCACTTGCCGTTTTGGCTAAAAATTTATTCGGTGCGATTCCAATTGACACAGGAATTTGCAGCGTCTGTATTAAATGCTGCTGAATGGACTTTGCTATGTCAAGAGGAGAGCCTAATTCAGCACAGTTTGTAATATCCAAATAGCCTTCATCAATGGAAGCGGGCTCTAAAAGAGGTGAAATGGTTACTAAATAATCAAACATGTTTTTGGACACTTGGCGATATAATGGAAAATTAGGCTTTATAACAACCAGCTCGGGGCATTTTCTTTTCGCTTCCCAAAGGGGCATGGGCGCATACACTCCGCGTTTACGAGCAATATAGTTACAGGTTACAACAATTCCTCTTCGTTCTTTTGGATTGCCAGCAATAGCAAGAGGCTTATCTTTGAGCGTATGATCATGTGCGGTTTCAACAGATGCATAAAAAGCATTAGCATCAATATGAAGAATAACTTTGCCGTTTTTAGGGTACATCATTTTCATACTATCACCTCTTTCTGTATAATTAATCCCCGAAATAAGAACGTACATTCTTATTTATTATAACTCTTTTTTCCTAAGTTGTGCGTACCTATACTTTATTTTTATTTTGAGCGAACACTGTGTGTCACTCTCTCGTATTCTAATGAAGAAAGGAGGAAGAAAACGTGATTGATCAGCTTATCGGAGCCATTAACCAATTAGGCTACGGATATTTCTTTTTTATCATTTTAGTCGGAGCCAACCTTACTCCTATTCCTGACCCAGTATATATTATGCTTGCAGGCAGCCAGGCTACGTCTCCATCCGTTCAGTATATTCCAGCTTTTATACTTACCTACAGCGGCATGATGATTAGCTTATATCTTAAGTTTTTGATAGCCAGTCTTTTTTCAGCTCAGGCGCTTGCGCTATTAAAACGCCCGCGATGGGAAAAGAATGTCATGAAAGTTGAGCGAACGATTCAAGAATATGGATCTCACGCCATCATCGCAAGCTACTTTTTACCAGGAATGCGACATGTGATGCCTTTTTTTCTCGGGGCAAGCGGAATGAAGCATCGTCACTACATTAAAGTCTCATTTTCTTGTGGTTTCATTTGGACGCTCGCTTTATTTATTTTCGGTTCCTTTTTTAATACGACATCTTCTTATACTGATGTGATTGAGATCACTTTAGCTTTTTGTGCGATCAGTTTGATTATCTATGCCGTCCAAAGAAGAAAAATACGAAAAAAACAGCAGTAGTTTGTGTAAAAAAGTTCTTTTTCACAAACTGCTGCTGTTTCATTTAATATTAAATCACTTCATTATATCCCTTCACAAAGTATTTGCGCGCGCGGTAAAGAGCTGATTTTAACGTAGTCATCTGCATATTTAATAACTCGGCAATTTCTTCATATTTAAATCCTAATCCATATTTTAATAGAAGCAAATTGCGATACTTAGGATTCAATTGATTTAAAATCGCCTGACATTCAGCCGCTTCTTCATTTCTGAGCACCTGCTGAATAGGCGTATATATAACTGGTTCTTCTTTGTAAGAAGACGTATAGCGGTCTTTCACTATTTTACGTCTTCCTAAATCACACCGTTTATTTAATGCGACGCGAAACATCCAAGCTTTTATTTTTTCAGGATCGACCATTTCTTGTTTTTCTAAATATTTTAATGCTACTTCTTGCGTAATATCTTCGGCGTCTTGTCTATTCACGCCATTTTTCAATAAATAAGCCAGTACCTGATTTAAATAATCTTGTAATTCCTCGCCGCACATAATAAGTTCTCCCTTGTTATTTTAGTTTTTCTTTTAGTTCTGCTGGCAGTTCATTTTCATTCAACATATAAATCTGAGGAGTATCTACTTGGTCTTTGTAATAAAAAGCAACAAGATAATCTCCCGTGTCTCGTAAGTTCGCATGTTGAAGAAGTGTTTCTACCTGCTGATTGTTTTTTACTTTAATTGCTTTCTCATCCTTCATTAGAGATGTAAACTCTTCTTGAAGACGATAATCGTTTTTAAGATGAGAAGAATTTTTAAACACTTCGGTTTTTTCTACGTCCTTTGGCATGAGACGAGCACGTTCATATAAACCCTCTTTTTTCAGCCATGCTTCTACTTCGCTATAAGACTTATCCCAAGATGCAGTTTGTACGTACTGTCCTTTTCCATCCATAAACTCAATTGAAGCCCAGCTTTCTTTTGTGCTGTACATTTCATCAAACGTTTCGTTCATCATCGACTGTTTGACTACGTGTATAAGTTCTTGTACTTTATCTGGATTTGTAATGTTGATTGAATTTGACTTTCCTTGAACAGAAAAACTCACGCTTTTAATTTTATCCGTGTTTTTTGTTCGTAAAAGCGGATGGAAATTTTCTTTGTATTCTTTTGTTTCTGCAATTTCTTTATAAAAAGCTTTATAGTCTGAAAATGGAATAAAGTATTCTCGGACCATTTGTTTTCCATTTTTTAATTTATAAGCAAATACAGCCATTTTACCGTTTCTGCTTTCTATTTCACTTTGTTTATCAGGATCCAGCTTCTTATCTTTAGATGCTGTAATTTGTTTTTGCAGCTGACGAACACTCTGAATCGTTTCTTTACTTGTATAGTAATATGGAGCTTCATAATAGCCATTCATTCCATTTGCATAGTTTTCAGGTTTATCAGTCAATGGATATATATCTTCATCGAAATATACACTTTCAATCTCTGAAGCTGCCGGTACTTTAGTAGAGTAGCCAAATACATCTAAATGAATGATAAAGCCCACAATAGCTGCGGCTATAACAAAGCCTAGATACCCTTTCCATTTCGTAAAGATCCGCCACGTTTTATTTAAGATAATTTGAGCAACTATATAACCTATTAATGAACCAATAATATAGCCCACGACCATCCATGAAAATTCACCTTTCATGCTAATAAAGTAAAATCCGCCTAACATGAGTGAACAAGCGGTTACTCCGTATACGAATACCGGTTTTAACCAGCTAACTGAAATGGTTTGCGTAGCAGCTTCTACTTTTCTTTTTTGGTAGGTGATTAAAGCAATGATGTAAAATAAGACAATGAGTCCAATATAAACAAATGCACTAGTAGAAAAGCTTTTATGAGCTACCATTTGCGCTACGTGTGAAAACGGAACAAGGCTGTCAACATTTTTGTTCACGTAATAGTCATACGCATAACCGTACCAGTAAAACTTTACATTAGATATAGCTAAATAAGAGATTCCGCCGGGTAGAAGAAATAGAACATATAAAAAGATTCCTTGGAGGACAGACATTCCGGTGAACATTCCCGCTAAAACAGTTCCAGTCAGCACAAATAAGTTAATTAAAATACTGTAACCGACCCAGCTTAGAACATCTCCTGTTGTATAAACATCCTCAACGGTTAAAACTCCTTTAACGGCAAAAGTAACGACTCCCGTAATTAAAATAGGAACAACTAAAACCAACGCGCCCAGAAGCATATTTTGATGAAACAGCGTAGAACGCTTAATTGGTAAACTATGAATATAGTCAGCTGCAATCTTCGTTTGGATATATCTAAATAGAAAAATACCAAGTAACACTGGTACAACAAACATAAACACAAATTCCAGCCCATCCAATACGTTAAATAGCGTATCTGGTTTTTCTATATAAGGCTCTACCTTTCCTGTGAAAGTAAAAATCAGTTGTAAAGGTAAAGCGAACAGCAGTACTAGCAAATATACAAGCCCAATCCATCCCACGTTTCTCATGGATTGAATCCACATGCCGCGGTTAAACGATGATGTTTTCGATTGCATAACCCACATCCCCCATTTCATAAATAAAGATTTCTTCCAGCGTAAGTGGCAAGATGTCAAAAATTAAAGGCTTATACGATCGAACTTTGTTGACTAAGTGATTTTCTTTTCCTCGAACAATACAAAGCAAGACGCTTCCTCGTTTTTCTTGATATAAAATGTCCAGCGTGTCATAAAGCGCTAGCGGCACATCTCCTTCAAATGCAACTTGAATTTTGTGCACGTCTGATTTTAAATCATCCAGTTCTTTTTCAATTAATAATTGACCGTGATGCAAGATGCCTACATGATCACAAAGATCTTCCACTTCTCGTAAGTTATGTGATGAAATTAAAATCGTCATTTCCCGTTCTGCCACGTCTTGGACAAGAAGGTTTTTAATTTTTTGACGCATTACCGCATCTAACCCATCGAGCGGCTCATCTAAGATAAGTACATCAGGCATAGCAGACATCGCTAACCAAAAACCTACTTGACGCTGCATTCCCTTGGACATTCTGTGTACCTTTTTATGTAATTGAATTGGGAAAGCTTCTTTTAATTTTTGAAACCGCTCTTCGTTCCAAGTCGGATAGACGCTTCTATAAAAAGACGCTAATTGCTTAATCGTTGTTTGAGGGAAAAAATAAAGAGAATCTGGCATAAAAATAAGACGTTCTTTTAAGCCAACGTTTTCAAATACTTCCTCGCCGTCTATTGCGATTTTCCCGTGATCTTGCTTGTAAATACCTGCAATGATTTTTAATAGCGTTGTTTTCCCTGCCCCGTTCGAGCCAAGCAGTCCGTAAATAGATCCTTTTTTTATAGAAAGCGTGACGTCTCTTAGAGCTTCCATTTCTTCAAACTCTTTTTTTATCGCCTTCAGTTCAATCACTATCGCTTCCTCCTTTTACTGCTTTTTCAGCCTGTGAAATAAGTGATAGAATTTCATCTTTATCCATCCCTAAATACATAGCTTCTGCCAACAGTTTCACTAATTCTTCTTTCATCTTTTTCACCTTCTCGTTATTTAGTGTATCAACTTGAGGCGTTACAAAACTTCCTTTGCCTGGAACAGAATAAATATAATTCTGATGTTCTAATTCACGATACGCTTTTTGAATTGTATTTGGATTAATCGTTAATTCTTTTGCTAACAGCCGAACAGATGGAAGCTTTTGATCGGCCTTAAAGACTTCATGAATAATAAGCTCTTTCAATTTATCTACTAATTGCTCGTATATCGGCTTGCGACTACGAATATCTAAATCGAACATAGTCTGCCTCCCTTCATCTACCCAAAATCATGATGTGTGTACTAGGTGTATTAACTGTATTACTCATCGCATTACAGTTAATATTATAGTATGTTTTTTGGAAAAAACAAGTACTTTTTTTACTTTTGTTACAAAATGATGACAAAAAAATGTTTAATAGCTTTATAGGGGAAATGCAAATAACTGTAAATAAATTACGTGTGTTGCCTTCGTTATAAGCCAAAATACTCCTTTAAGTCAGCACCTCGTTTTGTTTGTCTTAACCAAGTACCTCTAGTTATTACAATAGTAATGTTTTATAATGTTTATAATTAATTTTTTTAATATAAAAGGAGCCATACTCTATGTACTATGATGCGTTAAAGACGTTTGTTTCTGTTGTAGAAGAGCAAAGCTTTACAAAAGCTGCGGAAAAGTTAATGATTTCACAGCCAAGCGTAAGCGTACACATCAAAAATCTTGAAAAAGAATTTCAAACTTCCCTGTTCCTGCGTTCACCTAAAATGTTAAAAATCACACCCAGCGGCGAAATTTTATACGATCGTGCTAAACAAATGATTCAGATATATGAGCATACGAAACGAGATATTTATGAACATCATCACCGTGTCAAAGGAATGCTAACGATTGGCGCCAGTTTCACGATTGGCGAATATATTCTCCCTTCATTTTTAGCAAAGCTTCGTGAACAATATCCTGATATTGATGTAGAAGTGACTATCGGTAATACAAAGGAAATCGCTCAGCTTGTTCGTCATTTCAAAGTAGACGTAGGGCTTATTGAAGGACACACGGAAGAATCCGACTTACATATTCAGTCTTTTATGGACGATGAGCTTGCCATCGTGGCGTCAGTGGATCACCCTTTAGCTCAGCTTAAAAAAGTAGAAATTGATGATTTACAAAATCAGCGGTGGGTAGCGCGTGAAAAAGGCTCTGGAACAAGAGAATATTTAGATCACGTTCTAATGTCCAACGGTTTAAAAATGAAAAGCATGCTAACGATCAGCAGCAATCAAGGAATTAAAGAAGCCATCGTTCACGATTTAGGAATGTCTGTGCTGTCGCTTTGCGCTATTAAAGAAGATATAGAACAAAAACACCTATCGATTCTGAACGTTAACACCGCTCCTTTTAAGCGCCGTTTCTCTTATATCTATCCTGCTAACAGCGCTCATAAAAAAGTAGCGGAGCTTTTTATTCAACTTTTAAACTAAGAAAAGAAATTAAGACATAACTAAATTACTTCAATCTAAAGACTAAAGTAGCTAGTATAAATCACTTGCGACCCCGCAGTTGATTTCTGTGCAAGACTTCGCTTTCCGCGGGCGTCCGTTGAGCCTCCGTCTTGCCCTCCAATCAACTGATAGATAGAAGGAACGAAAAAGATGAAACTATGTTCACCATAACCAAAAAAACGAACCACTAATCAAACATGTTGATCAATGGTTCGTTTTTCACTTGGGCTAAAATCCTTTTGTACCGGCCTCTTTTTTTAAATCAATAGCTATATGTCTTTACATTTTCTTAGTGAACGTGCGTCTGCTGAGCCGGCATTTTTGACAAACGAACAGCTAAGAAAAAGGCTGTTGTAAGAAATACGCCAATTAAAGCAATCACACCTTTCCAGCCGTACGCGCTCCAGCATAAGCCAGCCACAGTCCCTCCAATGCTCGATCCTGCATAGTAAAAAAACAAATATAAAGACGAAGCCTGCGCTTTGTCATGCGTTGCTCTTCTTCCTACCCAGCTGCTTGCGATGGAGTGACTTCCGAAAAAGCCAAACGTCAGCAGCAAAAGCCCGGTAATTTTTATCCATAAAACCGGATGCAGCGTAACGATTGAACCTATAAGCGTAACAGCAATCGTACATAGCAGCACTTTCTTCCGACCATATCGATCCGCCAGCGTCCCCATCCAGACTGAGCTGAATACTCCAACAAAGAAAATAACAAAAATAAAACTTACAAGCGTATGATTCCAAGAATACGGAGGAGCGGATAGAGCGTATCCAATATAATTGTATAAAGCTACGTTACTTCCAAGCAGTGCAAAACCAATAGCAAAAAGACAAAGCATCCCTTTATCTTGAAGATGACTGCGAAGAGAGCCGGTAAGCTGCCTAAGTTCAAATGACCGAGAAGTAAAGTTCTGTGAATCAGGCAAATTCATAAAAAAAACAAATGTGGCCAATAAGCTAATTGCGCTTACAACATCAAGAGCTACCGACCAGTTAAAATACTCCGTGAGCACTCCTGTCATAAGCCTTCCCGCTACGCCTCCAAAGGCGTTTCCGCTTATATAAATCCCCATCGCTTTTCCTAAACTCCCGGGTTCAATTTCTTCTCCTAAGTAAGCCATGGCCACAGAAGGCAGCCCTGCTAACACGATTCCTTGAATAACGCGAAAAACTAGCAGCGTTTCAAAGGTAGAGCTAAATGCTGTCATGATACATAGCACTGACGCAAAAATTAACGATAGGCCCATCAGTTTCTTTCGTCCCCACACTTCTGATAAAGAACCTAAAAAAAGCATGCTAACGGCTAGCGTGATGGTTGTTAACGAAAGAGACAAGCTGGCAAACGCCGGAGATATCCCGAATTCTCTAGAAAATTCAGGTAAAATGGCCTGTGTACAATATAAGATCGAAAATGTGTTGAAGCCTGCTGCAAAAAGCGCAACATTTGTTTTGCGAAAAGCTGATGTTCCAATTACGGTATAACTCACAGTTGGTCACTTCCTTTTTTCTCTAAAAAAAGCATATCACGGTTTTTTTATTCTGTATAATTCATTATGTAAATCGTTTTCATGCATTTCAGTAATGAGTAAAGTGAAAATAGGAATGGACAACAGCCTGAGTATTTTCAAACGAATGTATGCAAGACTGTTATGCTTTCTTGTTTTACACATACATAAAAAAAGTCGAGCCAGTTTTTCATGGCTCAACTTTTTTAATCCAGTACATAAGATGCTAATACTTTTTGCACGTCGTAAATGCTTTTATCTTTACGAAATTCTTTTGAAATCGGCGCGCTAGAACCTGATACCCAGATATTTAATTCCGCATCTAAATCGAACGTTCCAGCCGTTTCTACGCTAAAATGTGTAATCGTTTTATAAGGAATGGAATGATAATCTGTTTTCTTTCCCGTCACTCCTTGCTTATCAACGATAATTAAGCGCTTCGTCGTAAACACCATCAAATCGCGAATGACTTTATATGCTTGTTCCACTCGCTCGTTGGCAATTAAGATATTTTGCAAGTCTTTTTCAGTTCCTCTTATATCTGCTTCTGATGCATTTCCTAATAGTCCATCTAATATACCCATGCTTATCACTCCTTTCTATCTACACTACCGCATTTTGTTCTGTCTGGAAACCCAAAACGTTTTTTTAATGAATTAATTTACTTTCACGCGCTTTTTTTGTTAATTTTGCACTCGTTTTACTAAGAGGCTTATGAAGAAAAATGCCAACGAGCAGCACCCCAAGCCAAATGCAAAGAAGAACCGTAACGTCTTTTCTTACAATATCCGCTAACATGCCTCCCACAACTTCTCTCATCATGCTTATTGCATAGGTAAATGGTAAAAACGGATTTAGTGCCTGAAAAAAAGCAGGCACGACTTGAATCGGAAATGTACCGCCTGCAGCGGAAAGCTGCAGCACAAGTAAAACAATCGCCATCGCTTTTCCTGCATTGCCAAATATCGCAACAAGCGTATATACAATCGTCATAAATACGAAGCTGCACAGTAAGCCTAAAAAGATAAAAGGCACTTTATCTACGACGTACGTTTTGATTAAAAACAAATCGCCTATCGTCACAATAAAAGCTTGGACAAGAGCAATAGACAAAAACGTTAAAAGTCTTCCAAGATAGACTTCATAGCTTTTGAACCGCTCTTCATCAGCTACTTCTACGCTTAAAATTGAAACTAACAGCAAAGCCCCGACCCACAAGCAAAGCGTTGTATAAAACGGTGACATAGCCGACCCGTAGTTCGGAATAGGATAAAGTCTTTCTTCTTTTAAAAGAACGGGCTTAGCAAAAAAATCACTTTCTTTTTGCACATCGTTTTTTAACAAATTAATAATATCTTCAATGTTTTCTTTTCGCTGAAATTCGCGTATGTTATCCGCTATATTGTGCACGTTTTGTTCAATTCGCGGAAAGTCTTTTGTTATTTTCGCAAGCTCCTGCTGTCCGAGCAAAATGCCACTCGCTGTTTTAGACAGCACGTTCGAAACATCCGGCATGCTTTTATTAGCTTCATCAAGCAGTGCGTTTGCGCTTGCTGTTTTATCTTTCGCTTCTTTGATAGCTTGTTCAATAGCCGGCACAATCGTAGAAGAATACGAATTCGTTAACGTATTTAATTTAGAAACAGCTTGGTCGGTGCGAGAACTGAATTTCTCAAGCACACTTGGATCTGGTGCATCTCCATTTTTTGTTTGCTGCTGCAAGTCGTTTACATCCGACAGCTGCTGCTTTAAAAGCGTATGTACACTTTTTATTTGATTAATAACCGGTGAAAGAACGTTCCCTTGAGACACCGCATTTAAATCCGTAAGAAGTGTAAGAATCTCTCCTGTGTCAGCAATTTGTTTTGTTAGCTGCCCTTTTAGCTGTTCCGCTGCTGCGTTGACTTCAGCCGGTGCGATATCTTTTTCCATCAGCTGATTCTTCAATTCTTGCACTCCGAGAGCTCGCTGTTGAACACGGTGCAGCGTTTCGTTGATCGTCGGCTCAGCGGTTTTTAAAACTTCGTCGCTTTTAGTTAAAAACGTATTGAGCTGCTGAGTCATCTGTGCGCCGTCAGCTGTTAATCTCTCTACTTCAGGAAGAGCAGCCTGGGCTTTTGATACAATTGCTCCAGCTTTTTGAGTAGTGTCATTCGCTTGATTAATTACTTTTTTGATTTCAGGAAGACGATTTTCAAGTTCAAAAATCCGTTGTTCAACTTGTTGAATGGTTGGCAAATCCCGCTGCAGTGTAATACCTAGTTCGTTAAACACTGAAAAAATAGCTCCATTCGCTGTTTTGACGAATTTTTCACTAATCTGTTGTGTTAAGCTGCTGGCTCCTTTACTTGTAATTTTAGGCGCCACTGCGTTTATTTTCTCGTTCACTTTGTAAATAATAACCGGTTTTTCCAAACGATCTTGAAGAACGGTACCAAGTTTTTGTGAAAAATCTTTTGGAATAACAATACTTGCATAATAGTCTCCGTGCTTTACTCCGTGATCAGCTTTTACTTTTGAGACAAACGTCCATCCAAGCGTTTTATTTTTTTTTAACGTTGCAATAATATCTTTTCCCACGTTCACGTGCTGCCCTCTGATCGTAGAACCTTCGTCTTCGCTCGTTACTGCAATGGCAATACCTTCAGTCCGCCCGTATGGGTCCCAAGATGCTTTTATATTAAACCATGCGTAAAAAGACGGCAGAATCATAAGCGTCAGCACAATGATAATCATCGCCCAATTGGTGAAAATCCTTTTTAAATCCCGCGTATAAATATAAACAGTATTTTTCATATGTCCCACCCAGTTTTATTGTTACAAGTTAGCTTATCCATGTTCGAAGAAACATATTTCTGATACTATAGAAAAAGTTAGATATGGTTTTACTAGAAAGGATGATGAATATGACAGAAAGACTTTATTATAGCAATCCCTACATAAAAACATGGGAAACTGAAGTGATAGAGACGCGCTCTCTTTCAAATGGCTACGCATTAACGTTAAAACAAACCGCTTTTTATCCAGAAGGCGGCGGACAGCCTTCTGACTACGGTAACATTGCAGGAATCGACGTAAAAGATGTGTACGAAGAAGATGGAGATGTATATCATATCGTTGATGCACTCCCTGAACAAACGAACGTCACATGTGAAATTGACTGGCATCGCCGCTTTGATCATATGCAGCAGCACAGCGGACAGCACTTACTTTCGGCTTTATTAATCGATACATATGATATTCACACCGTTAGCTTTCACTTAGGAAGCGAAGCAGTCTCTATCGACCTGAATGTACCTCAGTTATCTCATGAGCAGTTACTACACATTGAAAAAGTTGTAAATGACGCTATTTACAGCAACCGTCACATTAAAACGTACGAAGTAAAAAAAGAAGATCTGCATACTCTTGCGCTTCGCAAAGTGCCCGACCTAGAAAACGAAGTGGTACGCATTGTGGAAATTGAAGGCATTGATGTTTCTGCCTGCTGCGGTACTCATGTGAACCAAATTGGAGAGCTTGGCCTTATTAAACTTACGAAAACAGAAAAGCAGCGCGGCAATACACGCCTCTTTTTTAAATGCGGTATGCGTGCATTAGCTGATTATCAGCAGTCTCAAGAAATCGTAGCAGAACTTAGCAATAAATTCAGCTCAAGCCGTGAATTAGTTGTAGAACGCATTAAAAAATTGGAGACTGAACAAAAAGAGCTGCAAAAACAACTAGAAGAATTAAAAAATGAAAATGCAGCTTATTTAGCAAGTGAATTAGAAGCCAAAAAAGAAGGTTCATTCCTGTACCATCACTTTGAAAACCGCACACTAAAAGATGTGCAAGCTTTGACGAAGCAGCTTCTTCAAACACCTGATACAACACTTCTTTTTGCTTTTTCAAGTGATCAAAAAGTTTTGCTGGCTCACAGCGGCAGAGAAATAAAATGCGGAGAGCTTTATAAAGGGCTGCTTCCACTTTACGATGGGAAAGGCGGCGGCGGACCAAAACAAGCTCAAGCCAGCTTTTCATCTTCGGAAAATATGAACGCATTTATTAGCGCAGTAAAAGAAAAAATAACTGGAGCATAACAAAAAGCCTGTCTTTAAAAAGACAGGCTTTTTCCACTCAATCAGCTTACTAAGTAGCCAATTAATAATCCAATTGATAAAGTAAATCCAAAAAATGTATTGGTTTGCGCGGTTGCTTTCATCGCAATAAGCTCTCCGCGTACAAATGCTTGTACGGCTTGAATTGGCTTAGGTGCACTAAGAAACACTAAGAAAATCCAAGGGCTAATATCGAAGAATACCACTAATGCAACGGTCCAAATATACGCAATGCCAAACAAAGCAGCTAAAAATCTAATCGCATTTTTAGAACCTAATAAAATGGCTAGCGTACGACGTCCGCCTTTTGTATCTTCTTCTATATCACGAATGTTGTTAGACAAATTAATGGCACCTACTAAAATCGCAATCGGAAGTGATACAAAGATGCTTTCAGACGTTACTGTATTCGTTTGAATAAAAAATGAAATCAATACGAACATCGCGCCCATGCAAAGACCTGAAAATAATTCTCCAAACGGCGTATACGCAATCGGAAGCGGTCCTCCCGTATACAAATAACCAATCGCCATACCTACTAATCCAACTAAAGCAAGCCACCAGCTGCTGTTTGCACATATATATACACCTAAAATAAGAGCAATTCCATAAGAAATAAGTGCTAAATTTAATACCGTTTTCGGCTTCATTCCGTGTCTGACGATGGCTCCTCCGATACCTACGGAGTCTTCCGTGTCTAACCCGCGTTTAAAATCATAGTACTCGTTAAATAAGTTCGTCGCAATTTGAATCCACAAACATGAAAAAAGCATCGCAAGAAACATCCAAACGTTCACATGGCCATAAAACATGGCTAGAACTGTTCCAATTAAAACCGGTACAAACGATGCTGTTAGCGTATGAGGACGGGTTAATTGCCACAAAACCTTCCCTTTACTGTACTGCTCGACTGCAGCTTTGTTTTCTTTGTTATGACTTGTCATCATCCTCTTCCCTTCTATTACGAACCGTATCTCTATTTAAAAGTGCTGCTTTTAATATAACGAATGATAGCAAACTTACTCTAATACAATACACGTCCGCCCAACAAAAAAATCACGGAACTCTTTAAAATATCAGTTCCACTCTATATCATAATAATTTATTGGTCTTTTTACAAGACGACCGCTTATACATTTCCGGTTTTTTTCTACAAAAATCTGCTTTGATGCAGAAATTCGCAGGAAAAAGATTAAAAGCCTGTATGAAAAATCAGATTGAGACATAACTACATCAATCCAATCTAAAGATGAATAAATAGTATACATGAACTGGACTGCTTAGTACACCGCTGTTGATTTCCTTGCAAGACTTCGCTTTCCGCGGGCGTCCGCTGAGCCTCCTCGTCGCTTACGCTTCTGCGGGGTCTCACCTGTTCCGCTTTTCCCGCAGGAGTCTTCGCCTTGCCCTCCAATCAACTGTGCTAGAAGGAACGAAACAGATGAAAGCTACGTTCACCATAAAAAAAGCCGAACCAATTGGATTCTCAATCAAAAATCCAACTCGTTCGGACCTTTCTTTAACTAAAATACGTTCGTACAAGCCACTTTTCATCTCTACATCTTAGTAATTAAAATCTTCGTCCCCATATCTTCTGCGGAATCTTTTATGAAAACACGAATCGCATATCGCATGATCATGATTCCAAGGAAGGTCTTTAGAACACGCACTGCATGTTCTTTTAAATTTTTTCATATCTTTTCTTAATACGTTATGGATTTTATCGGTAAGCTCTTCTCGGACACGCTCCCAATAAATAGCCTCTGGCCTTCTGTCCATTCGATATAGAAATAAAAGATGCAGGCCAATCGCCTTATAAGACAGCTCTAATTTTTCCAGTGAACCTTCTATTATCCTTGGTTCAGGTAACTCTTCTCTGTTAACGACCGCATTCATGCTGGCCACCCACTGCTTTTTCAAAGAACTTTCTTTGGCTGAAAAAGGCAGCTGTAAGTAGCCATATAAATCAACAATCGGCATTTTCGCCTCAATCAGCGTGTCTTTCACTTCCTCATAAAGCTCACGTTCTTGTGCCAGGTTTGATTTTTGTGTACCTTTTGGATTTTTAAATTTAGCCCACATGTCAAAAAACGTTCCGAGATCATGATGATATTCTTTAAATCTTTTGAGCATATCTGAAGTAGGCGCAATAGAAAATTTACTGATTTGCTCGTCTGTTGAAAATAACAGTTCTCTCATTTGCTTTGCATCTTTAGCGAACGCAACTTCTCCAACATTATAGAGACCCTTCCTTCCAGCACGACCTGCAATCTGCTTTAACTCTTGAGAAGTCAACAATCTCCTCTTTTGTCCGTCAAACTTCATGTTTTCTAAAAGGACAATTCGTCTAATTGGAAGATTTAACCCCATTCCAATTGCATCTGTAGACACAATGACATTTGTTTCTCTATTAATAAACTGCTCAATTTGTTTTCTTCTCGTTTCAGGCGGCATACTTCCATAAATCACGCTAACTTTATGACCATCTTTTTCTAGCTTAGCCGCTGTCTGGAGCACTTTTTTACGCGAGAAAACAATTAAAGCATCTGCGGGTTTCACTTGTTCAATTTTGAACTTTCGAAGATCTACTTTTAAAGGTATATCTCTTTCATACTCATGAATTTCTGAGATCACACCGTCAAGCATCTCTTCTAACATACTTCGAATGCTTAAACTCCCAATCACATGAACTTGTTTGGCATTAGCTCGAGTGATGGCTTTATACCATGAAAACCCTCGGTCTCTGTCTTGAATCATTTGTGCTTCATCAATTACGGTTACATCGCCATGTTCTAATTCACTAAACATCTCTACGGTACCAGCCATGTGCTGAGCGTCTTCAACAATCTTTTCTTCTTCACCTGTTTTTAACGAACAAGGGACTCCGTCTTTGTTCAGCTTTTCAAAAACTTCTAAAGCTAACAGGCGAAGCGGCGCTAAGTAACTACCCGAAGCAGCTTTTTTTAATGATTTTAATGCTGTATACGTTTTTCCTGTGTTTGTATCACCGAGATGAAGAATGTATTCCGTCTCTTTTCTTGGGTCCATTTCGTATTCTGCACCAAAAATATAATTTAACTGTCGCTGTTCTTCTTCAATCAGCTTTTTCTTTTCTTCACGTTCACGTTCTTGTTGTAATCTTCTTTCTTCCAGCTGCTGTTGATATCTCTCTTGATGCTCTTCGATCGTTAAGTTGTGATCTGAAACTTCTAGTACATCGGAAAGCTTTTCTTCTACGAGCATTTTTTTATATTCATAGACCAAATCTGATAAATTACTTCTGAGTGCTTTTATAATATCCATTCGTGTTACCGAAGCATTTGTATAAGATTTATACTCTTCTTTAAATGAAGCAGGAAGGTCATCCATAATCATAGTTGGAATGATTTCATAAATCTTATCGGTGATAAATACCTCGTATACATCTTCATACGTTTCAAACAAGATAATCGTTGAATATCTGTCTAATTCTGAGCTTACGCCGCCGGTGAGCTCTTGAAAAAAGTCATGAACCGTTTCATAATCATGACGTGTTAAATCGCCGTTTTCTATTAATTCATCTTCAAGCTCAGTATGCGGCGCATAGTTTTCAATATATTTTGAGTTTGTTTTAATATCTTTTGATAGCTGATGTGAAAGCTGTTCTCTTATATGTAGGTAATACAGCTCTTTGTTTACTTCCAAAATAGGAGCCGCTTCTAAATTTAACTGTAATTGATATCTAGCTTTTCGATCATTAATACTTTGCTGTCGTTCTTTCTCTTTTCTTTCTTCTTCTTTTTTGGCAAATTCAGCTCTTGCTTCTCCGTATAGAGACAGCCACTCTGCTTTATTGCCATTTCCGTATTGCTCTTTTAACCAAGAAAAAGCATCAAACTCCATACCTTTTCTCGTTTCTTTAGCAAATAACTTATCGATAGCTTGAGGTTTATATCCTTTTATCTCAAAGCCTCTTTCTGTTAAATACGATCTTCTGTTTTTCTTAGATACAGAAGAAACAGCAATTTTTCTCCACGCAGTCCCCCAGGCTTTCTTAATAAAAGAATGCCTGTCTGTTAAATACGTCTCTAAATTCGGACATTCGTCTTGTTCACCTAGTACGCTTTTTATATCCTGTAGTAATGTATGTTTAGTTTTTTCAATGGCCCTGCTTTGAATAGCCTCTAATTCAAGCATAAAATTCTCCTTTGGAAAGTTTTCCTACATTTATTATAGGAAAGACCTCTGAGAGAATCAAATACATGTTATTACTTTATTTGAGGCTGGATTAATAAGCTCTCTTCTTCCTGCTTTTACTTATTTCTCGTCTATTTTACCTGCTTGCTTTTTTACCCTCTATTCAACACAAAAAGCTCCTTTAAATAGGAGCTTTTTATATTTTAGATAATTCAGTCTATTTTGAGTATACGTCAAGCATTTTTGTCGATTCCCTTTGAATAAGGGATTGAAAGCTGTGAAAGTTTGGTTAGCGATACATGCAAAACACCTGTAAATAAAAAAGCTAAGATCGTTGCGCCTGTGGCTAGCGGGTGAACGTACGTAAAATAGTAGGCAAATACAGCCCCCACTATGTAAGATACATACACATGAAGGTTAAATCCTTTTGTATACCAGTACATTTTATTTTGTTTTTCTAAAATAGCTGAAACGTCATAGTGTTTTCGGCGAATGATATAATAATCAACAAGAACAATCGCAATAATAGGAATAAATAATACGCCGATCATAAGCAAAAAGCTTTGAAAATTTGTCATTAACCACTCTTTTAATAAAGAACCCAGGACTGTGACAACTCCCATCGTTAGTGCCGGTATCCAAAAGCGCTGCTTTGGAAAAATAGATAAATAAGACATTGTCGCGCTATACAATACCATTACGTTGGTTGACAACACCGATAAAAAAATGACGATGGCTGCTACTAATCCCAACAGCGGGCTATATGCGCCAATTAAATTTACCGGGTCATACGTTTGTGTCATATTTCCGAGAATTGAAAAGCCGGAAACCGTTGCGCCTAATCCCATCGCAATTAATGTCGCAACGTTATACCCTAAATACGTTCCCGTAATTCCCGTTTTTTCAGATTTACAGTTTCGGTTATAATCGCAAACAATAGGAATCCACGTAAAAGCTGTAGCTACTACAATATCAAAAGCTAACATTCCTGTAATACCAGGATTTTCACTTGCTTTCATTTGAATTAATTTTGCTGCATCAAATTCGATAAACAAATAGCTAAACACAACGGTTGCTAAAATGACCATAAGCGTAGCTACTAATTTTTCCGTTGCTTCAATGCCTTTGTGTCCGTATATAGAAATAGCTACTACTAGTACTTGAGTAAGAATCGTAAATAGATTGATATTGCTGTAACCGGTCAAAAAGGTGACGGCATGATTTAAACTTAGCCCTGCCATGTAGGCTTGAATCCATGCCCATCCTATTAATGTAATAAGATTAACAGCAGCAGGAAGCATAGCCCCTCTTTGTCCAAAAGCTGGTCTCATTAAAACCATGGTTGGAAGACCGGTGCGAGTTCCGATATTCCCCATCAGCACGAGCGGTATAGCACCAACTAAAGAGCCAAGCACAATAATAAATAATGCCTTTAAAAATGTCATATCGGGTACAAACAGCATTCCGGTAAAAACGGTCGTTACTACCACATTGGCTCCTATCCACATGGAAAATGTAGAGAAGAAGCCCATACTTCTTTTATTCATTGCAATCGGCTGCACATCATCATGGGCGAGACCACTTTTTGTTGTCATTCCTTTTCCACCTTTCACTTTTATTGATACCAATTGGCTCGAGCTAGCTTGGTATTTGTATTCACATGTTTTATTTCAGTAAAAGCAGCTAATCCTGATGGACCTAACTCCCGGCCAATGCCGCTTTCTTTAAAACCGCCCCACGCCGTTTCAATATGAGGCGTATGGTAGCCGTTGATCCAAATCGTTCCCGCTTGAAGATGTTCAGCAACTCGCTCTGCTTTCATTAAATCATTCGTTAAAATTCCTGCAGCTAAACCAAATCTCGTGCCGTTGGCAAGTGCTAGGGCTTCTTCTTCACTTGAAAAAGATTGAACGGTAATGACCGGACCAAATATTTCTTCTTGTACGACTTTCATATGCTGCTCCACACCGACGAACACAGCCGGCTTTATATAGTTGCCACCTTCGCAGTCAATTAACGTTCCTCCTGTTAATAAACTCGCACCTTCTTCTTGACCTAGCTTGATAAAACTCTGTATTTTATTCAGATGCTCCTTGCTAATAACCGGACCCATCTCCGTTTCTTCTCTTAAGGGGTTACCAATTTTTATAGCAGCAACAGCCTCCGTAAGAGCAGAAAGAAACGGCTTATAGATAGATTCATGTACGAGTATACGCGATGAAGCTACACACACTTGACCTTGGTTAAAAAATGAGCCAAACATTGTCCAATCTACTGCAATATCAATCTCGCTATCTTCAAAAATAAGAAGGGGAGATTTCCCTCCCAGTTCAAGCGAAACTCTTTTCAGCTCTTTTGCGCACTGCTGATAAATACGTTTGCCTGTTACTGATCCTCCTGTAAAAGAGACTTTAGCTACGTCTTTGTGTTCAATCAGTGCACTTCCCACTTCACCGTCTCCCGTAAGTAAATTAAACACGCCTTCTGGTATACCAGCTTTTTCACATAGTGAAGCTAACTTTAAAAAAGAAAGCGGCGTTAATTCTGACGGCTTAAACACCACCGTATTTCCAGCTGCTAAGGCAGGAGCCAGCTTCCACATACCAAGCAGCAAAGGGAAATTCCAAGGAACAATCAGCGCGCATACGCCAATAGGTTCTTGAATGATTTTACTGTTTGTGTCGTCGAACATGTTCTTTGTCCACGGCTGATTTTCTTCTATTAAATTTGCGTAATATCTTAAACAATTAATCGTATCTTCTATATCTAACTGTGATTCTTTTATTGGTTTGCCTGTATTTAACGTTTCTGTTTCGGCAAATACACTCGCTTCATTTTCTAATAAATTTGCTAGTTTATTAAGCACCTCTACACGCAGTGACTTATTTTTCTTCCATTCATTCTGTTCAAAAGCCTGCTTTGCTTTACCTACCGCTTCCTCTACTTGTTGAAGCGACGAGTCAAACACTTCCGCTATGATCTTATTGGTTGCTGGGTTGAGTATTTCTCTTTTACATGGTTTTGCTTGCTTCTTATCTACTGTTACATTTACTTGCTCGTTCATAGTCAAACACTCCTTATAGAGAACTCTTATATAAAAGTGGGAAGATAATAGTACCTTCCCACTTTTACCATCTTGCTTATATTCAGTCGCGTGCTTTCACTAACAGCGCTTCTTCTTCTTTTGCTTTTTTTCTTAACGCGATAAGCGTGATAAATTCATAGACAATATTAGCGGCCGCCGCTGCTGTAATTTGACCATGATCATAAGCTGGCAGTACTTCCACTAAATCAAAACCGACAAAATCTATACTTGTTAACCCGCGAACAAATTGAAGCGCATCGTCAATACTTGCACCCGATACTTCAGGCGTTCCCGTTCCCGGCGCGTAAACTGGATCTAAAAAGTCAATGTCAAACGATAAAAATACGGGTCCTTCTCCTACACGCTCATGAATAATTTCTAGCATTCTTTCAACGCCCAGTTTTTTATATTCATTTGTCGTATACAGAGCTAAACCTAAGTTCTTTGCATCTTCTAAATCTTCAATGCCGTACAGACCGCCTCGCATACCAATTTGAATCGAGCGCGACACGTCGATTAACCCTTCTTCTATCGCTCGTCTGAATACCGTACCGTGATTGTATTTTTGTTCAAAATAGCTATCCCACGTATCAGAATGAGCATCAAACTGTAAAAGCGCTACCGGTCCATGTTTTTTTGCAATCGCACGAAGTTCACCAAGGGTCATCGAATGATCACCGCCCAGTGAAATAGGAATAATTCCTTCATTCACAACCGGCGTTAACCCTTCTTCAATTTTTTTATATGTTTCTAAAATATATCCGGGAACAACTGACAAATCCCCGTAGTCCACGCCTGAAATGTAATCAAAAATATTAATCTCTTGTTCTGGGTTATACGGACGAAGCAAAATGGAGAAATCTCGAATAGCTTCCGGTCCGAAACGTGCTCCTGTTCGAAAAGACTGCCCTGAATCAAATGGAATACCCGTCACAATAAAATCCATCTCTGAATTTACTTGTTCTACATACGGAAGTCTCATAAATGTTCGAGGTCCGCAAAAACGCGGAGATTCAAATGAATTTTTCGGCTGATATTTTGGCATAATTTATTCCTCCTAGTGGGTTTCATTCATTAGCGCCGTATCATCATGTTAGATACTGACGCTTTTTATTTAGATACTTTTTATTAATGCAAAATGCATGCCAATTTTTATTACTCTATTTCGTGCAATTATGGAGGATTTTTAATTCACAATAGAATCAAAACAAAAAAAACTGATTCAGTATTGAATCAGTTAATTCATAATGAATTAAAATCTCATTATTTTATATTGTACTTTCGTAAACGTCTTACGACCGTAGGCTGGCTGATTCCTAGTGCATCTGCCATTTCATACGTTGTTTGACACTGACGATAAGCACGAACCAGCCAGTTTTTCTCCACTTCTGCAAGTGCTTGCTGAAGCGTCATTCCCTGAGAGGTTAACGTGTCAAGAGACTCCCATTCTTCTTTTTCACTGCTGCTATTTTCTGAATAAAACGGGAGGTCTTGAGGCGAGATACTGTTTTCATCTGTGGTTAACACAAGGCGTTCAATTGTATTTTGAAGCTCGCGAACATTTCCAGGCCACGGATGTTCAAGAAGTAGATTTAATGCTTCTGCGTGAAAAAATTTCTTCATGTTATATTTTTCATTTTGTTTATGTAACACGTGATAAAGCAGTGCCGCGATGTCTTCTTTTCGCTCACGAAGCGGCGGAATGGTAATCGGAATAACGTGCAAGCGATAAAATAAATCTTCGCGAAATGTTCCTTTTTTGATCATTTCTTCAAGCGGCTGATTGGTTGCTACAATCAGCCTGAAATTTACGTGTTTGGCTCGTTCACTTCCAATTTTGTTGACTGTTTTTTCTTGCAGCACTTTTAACAGCTTCACTTGCATATCAAGAGGCAGCTCTCCTATTTCATCTAAAAAAAGCGTGCCGTTATGAGCTAATTCAAACTTTCCTATTTTTCCTTTTGTACTTGCACCTGTAAAAGAGCCTGCTTCGTATCCAAACATTTCAGATTCAAACAAACTAGCTGGAATAGCTCCGCAGTTAATTTCAATAAACGGCTCTTCTTTTCGTTCACTTCCATAGTGTAAAGCACGGGCAAAAGCCGTTTTACCAACACCGGATTCACCTAGCAGCACAACCGTTGCATCGCTGTCTGCCACGCGATTAATAATCGACCATACCTTTTTCATCGATTCACTTCGTATGACCATCTCATTTGACTGCTGTTCGCGAAGCTCTTCCACTTCTAGCTGATATGTTTTCATTTTCACTTCGAGCTGCTGATAATCTTCTTTTAAGCGCTGAAGCTCTGTTAAATCATGCGAAAAGCTAATGACTCTTTTCATACACTGATGTTCATCATACACGGGAATACCGGTTGCCATTACCACTTTGCCCGTTTCTGTTTTTTGCATCAGCTGTACTTCTTTCTTTTTCTTTAGCACTTCAATCGTAACGGAAGGTGAAAATATCCCGCGTTTTTGCAATTCGTAGACGGTTTGACCGGTTAATTCTGAGACATCATGCCCATATATATCACGACAGTTTTGACTCGCTCGTAAAACAAGCCCTTTTTCGTCAGTGATAACGATATTGTCGTGAGAAGCATGCAAAATCGCTTCAATCTCTCGTTCAATCATTCCCATTCATTCCTCCTTTTTATGTAATCTGATTTTTCTAACATTTATATCTTTTATTTTATCAGTAAACTCGCTTACTCAACACAAAAAGCTCCTTTAATAGGAGCTTTTTGTTCAAGATAACTGCTTCATTTTTTGTTTGAATAACGCTACTTTTATCATAAAATAAGTGATATTTTCAGGCAATTTTTCTTTGATTGGTTTTAACTTTTCATCGCCTACTGAGGAAGCAACTTCTAAAATAAGCTGTTCGTCTTCATCTGAAAGAAAAGGTGACCAGTCAATTTCTTTTTCTTCTTCTGCGCATTTAAACAAATGATTTTCAATGGTAATGCGGCTCAATTCACGTTCAGCAGCAATTTCATCTAACGATTTTCCTTGCTGAAATAGCTCATACGTCATTAAGTGAGAGCCTTCCTTTGATGAAGCTCTTGCTTTTTTCGGAGCAGGCGCTGATACTTCTCGCTTTCGCTCTGGATTTTCTTCACAAAACTGTTTGATTTCAGTCGTGAATCGTTCTCCGTACCGCTCTTGTTTTTGTTCTCCGACTCCTTTTACAGTAGCGAACTGTTCAAGCGTTACCGGAAGTTTTGCACACATGTCATGAAGAGTATCGTCTGAAAAAATAACAAAAGGAGGCACGCCCGCTTCGTCTGCCAGCTGCTTTCGAACGGAACGCAAATGAGCAAACAGCTCGTCATCTTGGACAATTTGCTTCACTTCCATTTGTTCTTTTCTCATCACTTTTTCCGTACCAAGAAGCACGCCTTTTCCTTTGGCCGCTACGGATAAAGTAGGAAATGACCCTTGTCCTACTAAAATAAACTGCTCTGAAATCAAATACTCAATAAAATCGCTCACTTCTTTAGCCGACCGGTCGCTCATGACGCCGTACGTTTTCAGTTTATCAAAACCAAAATCAACTACTTTTTTATTTCGAGAACCCGTTAATACTTGAGCAATCATCATTTTACCGAAACGTTCGTCCATACGAATCATACAAGATAATACTTTTTGCGTATCGACCGTTACGTCTATTTCCACGCGATCATCCGTACAGTTGCTGCAGCGGCCGCACTCATGCGCTTCACTTTCTCCAAAATAATGAAGGATATACGCCTGCAAACAGCCTTCTGTATGACAGTAGTTCACCATACTTTGCAGCTTTTCAAGATCTTGAATCTGCTTTTTAGGATTCGACGTTGACTGTTCAATCAAAAAACGCTGCACGCGAATATCTTGAGGTGAATAAAGTACGATACACTCACTTGGCAGTCCGTCACGACCAGCACGTCCTGCTTCTTGATAATAACTTTCCATATTTTTCGGAAGCTGATAGTGAAGAACAAAGCGAATATTTGATTTATCGATCCCCATCCCAAACGCAGAAGTGGCTACCATTACCTGCACATCATCTTGAAGAAAGCGATTCTGCTCTTCATCACGGCTGTTCCCATTCATACCAGCATGGTATTTTGATACATTAACTCCTGACTTTTGCAATCTAGCATGAAGCTCTTCAACATCTTTACGCGTAGCGGCATAGATGATTCCTGCTTCTTGGTCATTTTTACGGATATACTGATCGATATAGCTGATTCGATCCTGGCCTTTTACAACAGCGAACGATAAATTTTCACGTTCAAATCCCGTCATCACCGTGTATTCTTCATTAATATGAAGAGCTCGGCAAATATCTTCACGCACTTGAGGCGTCGCCGTAGCCGTCAGCCCCATCACAATTGGAGCATTGGACAGCTTGCTGATCAGTTCATTGATGCGCAAATAACTTGGTCTAAAATCATGCCCCCACTGTGAAATACAGTGCGCTTCATCTACCGCTACAAGCGGAATAGGAAGCATTTGAAGCTGCTCTAAAAACTGCGGAGACTCCAGTCGTTCCGGCGCTACATAAAGCAACTTATATTCCCCGAGCGCGACTTCCTCTAAGCGCTGCTGCACCTCCGTGTGCGTCAGCGAGCTGTTAATATACGTGGCTGGAATACCAGCTGCATTCAGCGTGTCCACTTGGTCTTTCATCAAGGAAATCAACGGAGAAATCACCAGTGTCGTGCCTTCTAAAAGCAAGGAAGGAATTTGATAACAAAGCGATTTTCCTCCTCCTGTTGGCATAATACAAGCAGTATTGTGCCCTTCTAAAACATAACGAATCGACTCTTCCTGTCCTTTTCGAAACGAATCATAGCCAAAATAGGACTGTAAATGTGTTAAAGCTTGTTCAAATTGCAAAATTGCGTCCTCCTTTAAAATAAGTAGAAATAGTAGTTGAGGGATTATTAATCGAGGATAAACATTACAACTGCTCTTCCTATTTTAACAAAAAATTAGCTGCTATGTTATTTCTAGCATAACTTCACACAAAATATATGTAATGTAAAGAGCAAGTACTTTACAACAGCAGCACTCCTGCGTCATTTAAGAAGAGGCGATACGGTGACAGTTACAGCTACAGTGACAACAACAGCCGGAACAACTACTACCATCAATGCCGCTCTCACAGTCGCATTTTTCTGAAAAAGATTTTTATTAATTCCTATCACATTTCTTTCCCTCTTATGTAATAAGAGGGCTTTTTTTATTTCTTATGTAACCCCTTCCTAAAATTCTTTTCCCCATTTTGCCCTTTTTTCCTGTATAATAAGTAGTAAGAAAGAGGTGCTTATGACGAGACATCCTGTAGAAACGATTTATTACTTAGAAAATCCTCAGCGTGATATTTCAACGTATGCTTCGACAACGCAATTAACGGTTGAGTCTGTTGTGAAAGATGTGTTTGGTGTTGCTTGCGTAGCAGACATTAAAATTATGCTTCAATATAATAAAGAATTCCGCAAAAGCATCAGCCAATTACACAATGCAATGGATGATGATCTTACGTTAGAAATGGTTTTTCGAATTGCATCAAAAGAAGATTTGCTTCGATTTAAGAAAAGCTTGCTTGAAAGCAGTTTAGAAGACACCGAAGCGTCAATAGACTGTCCATTCAGCGCGACCATTCAACTGCAAGACGGTCGTTATACGTGGAATGAATCCACTTCCGTGTACGAAAAACAAAAAGAACGCCTTTCATCTTAAGTTTTTATTTTTATGTATGAAAAAAGCCTGGCTCTTAACTACTTACTTAAGAGCCAGGCTTTTTTGGGAGTTTGTCCTTTATTTACATGGTAAAGTGGAATTTCACAGGTGAAATTCAAGAAAATAAACGCGGAGTTTTTACTTTAGCATTAAAAAATAATAATGCGGTAATCATTGTCACAGCGGTCTTTACAATGATGTTTTTTCTCATGACATGGATCATAGTCGCCACAAGAGCATTTTTTGTGACCATAATCGTAGTCGTCATGCTTGTGACATCTTTTCTTACGAGAGTATCTACTGTGATGATGGTCCTCACAGTTGTGGAATCTCTTTTTGCAATATCCCATTTTGCTATCATCCCCTTCTTTCTTTGTCCCTATCAGTATATGAAAAAGAAAGGAATGTGCACGGGTGCCTGTCCTATATTGAGAGATTTTTCCAAAAAATGTGCGTACGTCTGTAGCTTAAACTTCATACCGAAAAAGTAGCATTTGGCGTACAAGTAAAAATAATTATGCAAGCGAAATGCTAGGCTTACTAAAGCATCTTCCTGCTGATTCTTCCCTAGATTCTCCTCAAAAATAACAGCGCTTTTCCCTCTTTTTCTATGTTAGACTTTTTAACTCAATTTTATGAAATAGGTTTTATCTCTTCCAATAACGTGTATACACAAAACAAGGAGATAAGTTCCTTAAACTTCTCTTCATTACTCAACGTATTCGAGAAAGTTGTCTATCATACAAGGAGGTTTTTTGAAATGGTAAATGTAAAAGTAGTCGAAAATGGCGTACAGGCAAAAGATACAATTGAACAATTTTTGCGTGAAGGATTTACAAAAGATGAAGTTTATTTACTTGCACACCATCAAGATCGCTCCGAGGATTTAACAGCTGCAACAAATACAAACAACATCGGTCTTTCTGAACAAGGTGTTTTTGATGCGATTGCGAATGTATTTCGTTCTCGAGGAGACGAGCTTCGTGCCAAAATGCGTTCATTAGGATTATCACAGCCGGAAGCTGAACGCTATGAAGAAGAATTAGATCACGGTAAAGTAATCGTCGTTGCATCAAAAGTTGCTTGATCTAAAAGCCCTACAGCAGGGCTTTTTTATTTTTTATCTTTTATCTTCCTCCTCCTCCTCTTTCCTTAAAGAACACTTTACCTGTTCTCATTTATATTACAGAGATGAATACTCAATTTTATTGGCTGTCTGTTTTAATTCGTTGATGAGCGGCTTAAAAAATGAAATGGCAATAATTAAAGAAGTCATCCCTACATATGATTATGAAGATAAGAGTTACTGTGAGGAGTGATATATTTGATTATAGGAATTGAGTACACAAAACGTGTGAAAAATGGATTAGTCGTTAAAAATATTCCTTACAAGATACACGATAAACCTTGTGATGAAGGCTGTTGTAAAAATGATAAAACGATAGGCGTCAGAGACAAATTAAGGGTTAATTGGCTGTTAAACGTTTTTATGCCCAGCAAAAATATAACGGTATTTGATTATAAATATTGGTCAGAGGAACTAACTTCGTTATGGAGAGAGCATCGGAGAAAAACGATATAATACACCTGCTAAAAAACTCCTTGATAAGCAAGGAGTTTTTTTCTATTGACTTTATCTTCTAGCACCAAGCTATTTATCAAGCGTTTCAACAATTTTTATGCCTTTAGATGTGGTGACACTAAATGTAACGTCATCATTATAAATTGCTGCGTAGGATGCTTTTCCTTCCACTTATCATAATCAATTTTATACGTAACATTTCCTATCTGTGTTTATCCTTTTCTGCTGAAGGTAATAATGAAGATGCATAAACTATATAAAGGGTGAAAAGTTATGATTAACGTCATTGAGACACTAATTGATTATATAAAGAACTCTTCTACAGATGATTCTCCCCCTCGCCCACATATTGGTGAGACTATGGGTTGCTGGCTGTATTTCACTGCTTTAGCGGAAGAAATACCTGCCTTAGAAACCTGTCTTAATACAACAACGAACAGTGAACTGCTTAAGCTTGTTCAAGACTCAAAAAACCTGGCTGAATCTCAGATTGATACACTCAAAAAATTAATGATTAAAGAAGGAATTCCCCTTCCTGAAATACCGGCTACTAAACCGAAATCTGACCCTAACAGTATTCCATTAGGAGCGAAAGCCACGGATTCTGAAATCGCTAACTTAATATCTGTAAAAATTGCCTCTAATATCGTCATGTGCAGCACGAATATGGGACAATCTATTAGAACCGATATTGGATTAATGTGGTTGAAATTCCACACTGAAAAAATCATATTAGGATCAAAAGTAAAAATTCTAATGCAGCAAAAAGGATGGCTCAAAATTCCTCCTTACTACTATTCACCTGGAGCACCTCATAACTAATTGAAGTGTTTTAAAATAAACAGCATAGATAACCTTACATCTAACACATTTAACGAGGTGCTTACATATGGATTTCCCTACAATTCATACAAATTTTTGGGACGCAGTCATTGGTGTTCCTGTCGTATTAATCGTGACGCAGCTGATCAAATGGCTTTTTCATCCTAAAAAGCAGTATGTGCCGACTATTGCTTTGGCTGTTGGCGTGCTGTTTTCAGTATTTATCAGTCACCCTCATCATATTATTGCCGGATTGTTTATGGGATATTTTTATGGATACGCCGCAATTGGCAGCTATGCCGGTCTTAAAACAACGTGGAGAACGATTAGAAAAGATACGTCACCTTATTCATCAGACTAAAAAAACAGCGACATATTCGCTGGTTTTTAGTCTTCACTACTTATTTCTTCTGCTCCTAGCTCTTTGGCTAAGTGAACAACCGATTGATTGATTTTCCATACGTAATAAATGTTGTGGAGCAGCTGCAGATGCTGTAAGTTTCTTGATTGAACGGACGTATCAAAATAATCTAAAGATTGTTCAATTTTTTGTCTTACATCTTCAAGCGTGTATACATACGTTCCTCTTTCTCCTCGCAGCGCTTTTTCAAGCTGAGTGAAATTGCTTGCCACTTTCTCTTCCACTTCCTTGACTACACCGTGAAATTCCACTTCCTTATAAAAAGCTTCGTTTCTAGTAGAAGATGCTACCAAATGCTTAGCGTAATAATTAATGGCGGTAAAAACAGTCAAAAATTGCTGAAGACGTGAACGGCCAACGAAACCTTTGATAATAGGATCTGAATCGACATGAAGCTGTTTTAGCTTTTTTTCTAATTCCATTCCTTTATCAGCTAAATTGGCAAATGCATACTGCTTCGTAAAACGATGCAAATAAGTGTGAACAAATTCTTTTAAAGCCGCTACGTATTCTACAGAGGTGTCGGTTATTTTATCTCTTGTTCTTTTAGGAAACACAAGAGCTGATACAGCTAAGCCAATTCCAACTCCTACGACTGTATCTAATACGCGAGCCAGTAATAAACTCTCTGAAATTCCTCCAAGAAGCATGTCATACATAAAGGCCAGCATCATTGTAATCCAAAAGCTCATAAACGAGTACGTAATGGGAAAGAAATAAAAAGCCATAAACACGCAGATAAAAAGCAGCGTTATTTCAAGTATTCCTGGTGAAACAAAGCTTGCGACAACAAAGCCCACAGCCGCTCCTAAAAGCGTTCCTACACTTCGCTGTACAGCTTTTACAAACGTACTTCCTATCGTTTCTGTACCAAGAAGCACTAAATATCCTGCTAACAGCGCCCAATATTGATGCGATGGAGATAAGAAAGAGCCAAATATTAATGTCGCAACAGCAGTGATGGCCGCTTGAATAGACTTTTTCGTAGATGGCTTTAATCCTTTTTCTTCATCATTATCCTCTTCGTCTTCTTTTTCTTCCACTTCTTTTTGAGGCTGTTTTTCTTGCTTCACAATTGCTTGCTGCAGCTCATAGGCCTCATCAATCACGTGATTTGATATCGTTTCGATACGGCGGATTAAGTAAAGCCAGTCTTTATACCTTTTGTCTTGAGGTTCGAGTTCACTTAATTTTTGGCGCAGCTCTTGCAGATGCTGAGCTGCATCTGTTAGTGAATGAGTAGGATTTTCATTTAACACCTCTGCTTCGCGAATCGATTCCACTAGCTTTAACAGCAGCTGCTGAATATCAAAATGATTAAATGCCTTTAATTCACTGAGTTTTCGAATTGCTGGGGAATATGTCTGAAGCAGCATCACTGTATCAAATACATAAAGGCGCATTTGTTCAGCTGTTACGCCAGGCCATATGTCGTGGGGATCTGTATTTCCAAGCTCTTCTGATGCTACACGGGCATACTCCGCTAGTTTTTTAATATTGCGGTTATATTGTTTAATTTGAGCCGGTTCAATTTGTTTCTTTTGAATTAACTCAATAATTAAATCAAGCACCAAATTCACTTGAATATGAAATGATTTCATTGAAGACCTCAGCACGTTGGCTGGCCGGTCTTTAAAGATAACAAAATTATAAATAAATGCACAGCAGGCTCCTACTATAACGCCAGCTAACAGCCACGGCAGCTGAGAAAATGTAACGTGTAAAATAGAAGCAAAATAAAACGACATAAATGCGACCATCGACAGAGCGAAATAGCGAATACCAAATTTCTGTAAATAAAAAGACAAAAACACTAGCAGAACGAGAAAAACATTTTCTGCCTGTCCATATTGTGATAGAAACGAGCCAATGCCGAGAGAAACGGCGCTAGAAAGTGCTACTAAGCATGTGGTCACTTTTTTTGCTTTTGTTGTTTCATCATTTACAACCAATATACCCATCAGGCCGATTACGCCCGATAAAATAGATGCGGTAATTTGTGAGCTTCCCGCTGCTTTTAATACAATCAGCATAATAACGACCGCTGTAATGACGCTAATCGTAGCTTTAGAAGCCGTTTTGAACCTTTTTCGTCCAGGATCTGCAGCGACTAAGCGGCTAAACCAATATGAAAAAATAAACACTCTCTCCTTTCGTGCTGTAGAGTTCTTTGTAGAAAGAGTAATATTATTACTTATACCCTTTTTTATTCTTTTCTATCGTATGTAAGCACGTTTTTCCACTATAATATTGCGAACGGCTAAAGAGCTAAACAAATGCTTAAAAACACATCTGTTTTCTGTCAGATGTGTTTTTAAAAATAATGGTCCATTATAGTATAAGAGAAGAAATTTCCCATCCGTTTGTTAACGGATTTCTCTTTAAAGTAAAAACCATCGTTGTCTTTTGAGCCCCTTTATCTTCGTAATAAATAAGGCAATCTACGGCGATTTTCTCTTTTGTTTTATACTTTTTTGCATGAAATAAGTCCGTTTTATAATAAATAGTGGAGATACTATGCAGTTTTGCCCATAGCTTATGCTCTTGCTTCACGCGCAAAATCGGCTGCATTAATGCATCATCATCTTGCTTTAATCCTGTTAAAAACATATTTACGACTTCTGCCGGCTCAGCTTTTAATGCATATTCATCAAGCTTTCCTCCTGCTTTTAATACCATTAACTGATGACCTGGATCCACATTTTGAGACTTGTGAGTCGTACTTCCTGCAAAATGAATGCAAAAATGACCGGGGAACCCATTGTCAAGCGCACCGGCTCCGTGAGGCATTCCGTTCATGGAAGCTGCAAGCATTTGACCTTTAAACGGAATAAGAACAGCTCTTCGGTTCCAGCTCCATTTTCCATTATATAAGTGCTTCATTACTTTCGTATCTTGACGTGTAAGCGGCTGAACATCTGCATGGTGTGAGCCTGCTCTTCGCTGCACGTAAAAGTAAAAACCCGTTTCTACATCGATCACTTTAAATTTTTTCCCCTTCGGCAGCAAGCTTTCTACACGTTTCCACTTTAATACTTTTCCAGTGTCACTTACCGGAAAGTACGTAAGGTTTTCTTCTGCTTTCATCTTTTGGGGATGCACAAAAAAACTAATAAGCATAAAGACTAAAATCATTAATTTTGTCATTGTCTACCCTCATTACCTTGTAGTTTCTCTATGTAATATGCGAAAGTACACATACAATTATAAATAGAAATTTTTACACGCTAAGCTCATGGAAAATAATACAAAGAAGAGCTTGTGAATCCTATACATTAAACGGTTCATTTTATTCATACTAACAGGTGAAAGCGAGGTATATGATATGAATTTCACTTGGATGGTTGGACTTTTAATGCTTATTCAACCTCTTTCTACACAAGACCACCTATCTATTACTCATGACGGTAAACCAATTGAACGGATTGAACGGGAGAAAGTGGCCGTACCTCTTCTTCCTGTACCTATGGTTGATCATGATCGATACAACCTTCTTCTAAAAGAATTGGATAAAAAGACATATAGAGAGCCCATAAATGCCCGCATTGATAAAAGCGGACAAATTGTTCCTGAGCAAGCGGGTGTCAAACTATATCATAAAGATTTTGCGGAGAAATTTTATACTTATTTTTTTAACGGCGGTACGTCAACATTAGAAATCCCGACGCTTCCTGTTCCGCCTCGCGTAGATAAGGAGCTGCTTGCAACGATTCGAATTAAGCAAATCGGTCATTATCATACAGTATTTAACCCTCATAATAAAAATCGTTCTCACAATATTTCTCTTGCAGCTGAATCACTAGACAGCAGCGTTATATTTCCTGGGGAAGTTTTCTCTTTTAATCAAACCGTTGGAAAAAGAACGGCAGCAAAAGGGTATATGCGTGCGCCAATCATTGTAAAAGGAGAGTATTCTGAAGGAGTTGGAGGAGGAATTTGCCAGGTTTCTTCTACTTTATTTAACGCCGTCGATAACGCTGGCGTAACGATTACGCAGCGCTACTCACACAGCCGCAGCGTTTCCTACGTACCTCCTGGGCGAGACGCTACCGTCAGCTGGTATGGACCTGACTTTCACTTTAAAAATACGTATAGTGATCCTTTGTTGATTCGAGCGCAGGTACACGGAGGAGTCGTAAGCGTGGCCGTTTACTCTACTGATGCGATTGAATATAAGCCTCGCCGCGTGCCTTGGGCTTCTATTGACCAATTGCCGAAAGAGAAGAAAATTGAATCGCATGTTGATACTGAGCCTGCTGATTAATCATCTCTTCCAGCTTTTTATAATGAACACAAAAAAGCCTAAAGGGTATCCTTTAGGCTTTTCAGTGATATAATTAGCAGCCGTATCCGCCACCATAACCACCGCTATAACAACTACATCCGATAATTACTAATAGAATAAATAATACAACTAATAAAGCGAAACCAGAACCAAATCCACATCCAGCATTAGACATACAAGCACTCCCTTTCAACGTAATTTTCTGTTGCTAAAACAAAGAAGGTTCAAACATGGGGTGTTTCTCATGGATAGCTTATTGTATGTCTGCCTAGACGTTTTGGTTTGCTGTTCTGCTCATTTTTTTAAAATTGGGCTTGTTTTCGTCTTTACAACTTGGAAAATGCAATTCCGTAAAAGTAAAGCTCATTTCCACTCTTCTTTTAAAATCGCGTAATAATATTCATCCCACCATCCTTTATCAGTTGGAATACATTTTTTAAAATACCCTTCTCTTCTCATCCCGATTTTCTCCATAACACGATAAGAAGACGTATTCTCAGGTTGACAAGTAGCAATAATCCGATGCAGTTTCATTGTGTTAAAACCATAGTCCACTATTGCTTTTGCCGCTTCTGAAGCATATCCTTTCTGATGATAGAGAGCATTGAATACCCAGCCAATTTCATAAGTATGGTCCCCAAAATAGTTAAAAAAGACGATATGACCAATTATGATGTTTTCATTTTTTAATACAACTGGAAAGTTTTTAACGTTTCCTTTCATATTTTCATTTACAAATTTCTTCGCATCATCCTTACTAAAAACACCTTCTGGTATGTACTTCATGACATTAGCATCAGATGTATATGCGTAGACCTCCTGCCAATCTTCATAGTTAAATTTGCGTATTAGTAATCTGTTAGTCTCAATGTTCATGTGGTTCTCCCCTATCTCAAAGCTATCTTTCTATACGCTTGTTTCGATAGTGAAGAGATAAAAACCTCTTTGCACCAAGTTGCTGTTGTTTTTGGTGCCGCTTCTTTAAAACAAGATAAAGTGACTCCGCGAAAAAGAAAAACAAAAGAGAAAAAAGGACAAATAATTCGGCCACTTCCATTACACGAAACGGGCTTAAAGCATTGTATAGTGCCTGCAGTACGTTCGTTCCTTGAAAAAGATCAATTCCTACAGAAAGAGCGAGCAATGAACAAACAGAGTCTTCTCTTAAGAATCTGCTGTCTGAGAACCTTACCTTTATTAATAGGTACTGCTACTTTATTTAAAATTAAATCTCCTTCACAACTAGCGTATCCTTTAGGCATCATTGTGTTGTTTTTGTCGATTACCATCGCTAGTAATTTTTAAGAACATCTTTATGAAGGGTTACACGTAGCGAGATTTCTTTTACATATGCCGCTATTTTCTATCGTACCCATACTGCTTCTGATTATCGCCTTTTTGAAAAATAGGAAGAAGCAACACAGATCGTGTATCTCTAATAAATAGAAAAATGGCTTAATTTATCGAGGTGATTTTTTTGTATATATGGTTTTATGATCATTTTGTTAATACCATCTTATTTCCGCTTACTTGTATCATACTAGTGTGCCTATCATTAGGACTGTATGCATACTTTAAGCTGAAAAAAATAAAAAATTGATACTAGATGGCTATTTCCCTCATTCAAAACAAGAAAGATACAACAAGATAAAAAGCTACTGTTATTCCCGCTGCAATTAAAGCTGGCTTTAATTTATACTTGGCATATTCAATAACCGATAAATCTAATATTTTGGCGATGGTATTCGTATCGTCGCTTAAAGGTGAAGAAAACGCTCCAAATGAACCGCTCGCAAACACCGCACCGATAATCAATGGCAAAGAAAGATCTGCAGAACTTGCAAGCGATATGCCAAGCGGCATTAAGATCCCCCACGTTCCCCAAGCAGATCCGATAAAGTAAGAAATAGCGGCTCCAAAGATAAACATGAACGGAGTGACAAACATTTGAGGAATCCACTTAGAATGTGCCGTCACAAAATTTGAAAAACCTAAGTCTTCTGTAACAGCGGATAATCCCCATACTACCGATAACAGCAGAATAACGGACATTAAGTCATTGCCTCCTGTGATAAAACCATTAAGCAAATTCTGTAATGTAAAGCGCTGAAACAAGAAAAAAATGAGGGTAATTAACGTAGTGATAATTAAAGCTACTACCATCGCTTCTAACACGTCTGCTTTAATAAATGCTTCAAAAAAGCTGTGGCTCTTATGATGCCCGCTCCACCATGTTAAAAGTAAGGTAAGTGAAATCACAACAAGTAAAGGTACTAACAAATTCCAAGGCTTAGAAGGCAAATCCTTCGACACGCAAGGATGACAATCATGCCAATCTTTTTCGTCTTCTTCCTCAAGCTTCATAGGAGCCGTAGATGTTGAATGATGAAAAAAGCTGAAATAAATCCCTACCAGAATAATCACAATCGAAAAGAAGTTATACGGAATGCTTTGAATAAACAAAGAATAAGCGTCTTGTTTTATGCCTTGATGATCAATTGCCATTTGAATGATTGAGACCATATACCCTACAAATGCCGTTGCCACAGGAATTAAGACGATAACAGGAGTAGCAGTTGTTTCAATAACAAACCCTAGCTCTGCTGTCGTCATTTTCACCTTTTTGAGTAATGCTCTCATAATGGGCGCGATCGTCACAAAACGAAATGTGGGAGCACTGAATGTTCCAATGGTTGAAACATAGGTTAAAATAAGAGCTTTTTTTCTTGTATCAATTCTTTCTGCAGCTGTTTCTACAAAACCCTTCACTCCTCCAGCCATCTTAATCATTCCGATAAGCCCTGAAAATGCGTATAAAAAGACGACGATTTCTATATTACTTTTATTTCTAAGAGCTTGTACAATGTAGTGAAGTAGCTTTTCAACACCTCCGACAATCGAATGATCAATCAAATAAGCGCCTACTAATAAGCCTAGAAACAACCCTGGCAGCACTTGTTTGGTGAAAATAGCTATTGGAATAACAATTAAAAACGGTATAATTGAAAACCAACTAGATTCCATAGGACTCTCCCCTATCTTAAATACCATATTAGATGTCTTCACGTCGTTCATTAGCTTTTAATGTAACCCCAATATTATGTGTATATTCACGAAAACAACACGTATAAGCAGTACTGCTTTAATAAACTATTTCTGATTAAAAACAGCATAATAAAACTCTTTATTTCTACAACAAAAAAAGCAGTTTGCACATGCAAACTGCTTTTGAAAAGAAGCGGAAGACGAGGTTCGAACTCGCGACCCCCACCTTGGCAAGGTGGTGTTCTACCACTGAACTACTTCCGCGCGTATATGAAAGTAAAGATGCGGGTGAAGGGACTTGAACCCCCACGTCATAAGACACTAGATCCTAAGTCTAGCGCGTCTGCCAATTCCGCCACACCCGCGTGTGAGTTAAAAGATAACTCCAAAATGGCAGGGGCAGTAGGAATCGAACCCACACTGACGGTTTTGGAGACCGTAGTTCTACCTTTAAACTATGCCCCTAGAAATGATTTCTTCAAAAGAACCTCGTTTATTAACGACGCTATATTATAATAAAACATATATGAAATTTCGTCAATAGGGCTTTTTAAGAATCATAACTAGTACTAGGGGTTTCAAAAAAACTGTGAGGCATATCACAGTTTTTTACACATTCCCTTCCCCAGCTGCAGTCCTCTTTAATCTCCGCTATTTGTTTTTAAAGACTCTGCTGTAACACAGTACTATACAAAATGTCTCCAAAATCGCGTGAAGACTGAAAGGATATGTAGGAGTGCAGACTTTACAGGAGGGACATTTTTTTGAGAATCCGTATTAAGATCAACAGGTTCTCCCTCATTTCCTACAAGCGCACTGTGAGAAATCTTAGTTTCAATAGCTCCTGTTAGCTCGGCTGCAAATTCTTCACTATCTATCATAACCATGGATTCAGTATTTAAAAATACAGAACGTGAATCTAAGTTAAAAGAACCAACTGCACTTAAACGCTGATCATAAACAACAGATTTCCCGTGAATTGAATAGGGCTTTTGATATTCATAAAGCTTCGAACCAGCTTTTATAACGCGATTCTTTACTCCCAAGTATGCAGAAAAAGCCATAGCATTTGGAGTGGATGTAATAGAATTAGTTAAAATAATTCTTTGCACTTTTGGTTTTACTTGCTTATCTATATACTGTTCCATCTCTTTTGTTGGTACGATATAAGGGCTTTGAACAACAATGGATTTTTCAGCTTGTTGGGAAAGCTTAATAAATGTTTTCCATATAAAAGGGCTTTTATTTATTCGTTGAATAGGATTTGTAATAAAAGAAACCTTTCTTGTAGGCATCGTTGATTCTCTCCATACAATATAAGGATGGACAAAAGGTTCATTTGCTTTTTTTGCCTCTTCGTATTGATCTATTAACAATTTCTTGCCTGAAAGGCCCCGAAATTGTTTAGTTTTCTTGAGCTTTGGAAAAGCTTTGCGGGTATACGGGTGGTTCCATAATTTCTCTACATACTTCTCCATTGAGACAATGACACTATAACTTTCTTGCTTTGTGTTATAAATTAGCACATCACGGTCATAGACAAAATTTTTATTTGGTTGACTGGCCAAGTATTTATCTCCAATGTTTCGTCCTCCACTAATACCTAATTGGCCATCGACTACTATTATTTTATCGTGAAGACGATTATGCCATGTCCAAGGTTTAAAAATAGTGAAGGGCTCATAGTACTTTAATTCTATATTATTGTGGAAAGCTAAAGCATAAAGAACATTTTTTCTCTTGCCTTTTAACCCATGAGAGATCCCGTCTAACAGCACGCGAATACGTATACCTCGATCCGCAGCTTCGAATAAAGCGCCCATAAGTAAATCCGCAGAACGACCTTTACCGATGGAAAAGTACGCAATATCAATTGTATGCCTCGCTTCTTGAATCATCTGCATCCGAACAAGCCCTGAAAAATAACCGTTTTCCAAAAGCATAACTCGATCTGTGGATTCTTTCTTCCCGTAAAAATTCTCAGTATTCATTAATTTTAGGTCTTTTCCCTTATGCAAAGGGACATAAAACAGTACCACTGCAGTTGCGAATATATATATGAAGTACAATACGACAATCATTATTAGTATATTTATTAGCATGTTTCCTGTCACAATCCCTCTCCATTCTTATCGTTTCTTTTTATTAGGATTCTTACTTTTTTAACTTCTATACCTTTTAAAATAAGAATGGAATGATGGATTATTTGTTACACCCCTGTTGATTTCCGTGCAAGTCTTCGCCTTTCCTCCCAAACAACAGCTAGAAGCAATTATATACACGAAACTTACGTTTACACTATCAATAAAAAAATCCGAACGCATTCGATTCTCCATCAAGAATCAAACGTGCTCGGATCTTCCTTCAAATAACATGCTTTTGTTCCAGCCTCTTTCAAATAGATATGATTATTGTAAAAATAATTCTCAATTTTTTCTTTATACATATTTAAGGAGATATATGCTTGATTATGGTTTTAAGATAACTTTTGTACATTCATCCTGATGATTGTTAAACATTTCATAAGCTTCACTCGCTTGATCAAGAGGGATTTTATGAGAAATTATTTCTGTAGGATCAAACTCCCTATCTGTAATTTTTTTGAATAATTCTGGCATGTAATGAATTACTGGAGCCTGTCCCATTTTTAAAGTGATGTTTCTTTCAAAAATGTTCCCAAGAGGAAACATATTATATATTGATCCATATACACCTGTTAGCTGAATTGTGCCAAATTTCCTTACTGCTTTTAGTGCAATTTGAATAGCACTTAACGTTCCTCCTTGCAGCTTGAGTTTCTGTTCAATCGCTTCTACTGGTGATTTCTTTCCATCCATTCCTACACAGTCAATTACAACATCTGCTCCACCACCGGTTACCTCTTTAATATAGCTTCCCATATCGTCGTATTTATCAAAATTAAAGCACTCTACGTTATTCATTTGTTTAGCTCGTTTTAATCTATATGGAACGTTATCAACAGCGATGACCCGTTTAGCACCTTTCATCCATGCAAACTTTTGAGTCATTAATCCAATGGGGCCGCTGCCAAGAACCACTACTGTATCCCCAGGTCCAACTCCGGAATTTTCTACACTCCAATAAGCGGTTGGCAGAACATCAGACATAAATAACAATGCCTCATCTTCAAGCTCACAGGAGGGCGGAATTACAAATGGCATAAAATTCCCAAAGGGAACACGTAATAGTTCAGCCTGTCCTCCTGGGTGATTTCCGTATCGTTCAGTGAACCCGAAGTATCCTCCTGTATCGATTTCCTTATTAGGATTAGAGTTATCACATTGACTTTCTAAATCATGCTGACAATAATAACAGGTCCCGCACGAAATATTGAACGGTAAAACTACTCTGTCTCCTTTTTTTACTTTTGTTACCTCTGGACCCACTTCTTCTACAATCCCCATTGGTTCATGGCCAATAACGTATCCTTTTTCAGCAGGGAGAGCACCTTGGTAGATATGTAAATCCGAACCGCAAATAGCTGTAGATGTAATCCTAACAATAATGTCGTCTTTTTTCTTCAAAGATGGATCTTCTACTTCTTTTACTTGGATATCCTTTGCACCTTGAAAAGTTACTGCTTTCATAATCATCCTCCTTAATTAAATTACTACTCTATACCCTTAATGCCCCAAAATATGTATATGTATGGGTGGAAATTTATTTAGCCTTCATTTAGATTAAAAAATGAGCGTAAATACTGCTTACACGACAAAAAAAGCAGAAGTTCATTACCTTCTGCTTTTACAATTTATACTCTCTATTGTGAACCTGCCTAAGTAAAACAGCGGCTCTTTTATTGATTAAGATCGTTCTCCATATCTTTTATATCTTGCTGAAACTCTGTTAAACGCTGACGCTGTGTTTCAGAAGCATTTTCAAGCGCATTCTCAATTTGCTGAGAGGCTTCATTCACTTCACCTATTGCTTGCTTCGCTTCATGGCCGTACGATGCATCATTTTTAGCTTCATTTGCCTGTTCATATGCATCTACTGCTTCTTTATGCCCCTGCTGCGCTGCTTGAAACGATTGTTGTTTATCTTTATTGTATGGGTATTTTTTCATCATAGTGCTCCTTTCCATTTGTTCACTCTTTAGTGTGGCATTTTTCTACTTATTCATACGACGCTTCAATAGGTTAAAGCTAAATGAATATTCCTCATAACAAATCCCTCAATCATATAAGAGCCCTAAAAAATATCTTCTATCTCCTGAAATGCTTTCTATATCTTACAAAAATGTATAATCACTTTCTTTAGCGGACATCATACGAATAGCTTATCTGAACGAAAAAATGTATTGGGGTTGACTGCATGCACTTGTTTCTTTTCTTTTTGATCATTTGTGCAGGGATTATATGGATGGAAACAAAAAGATTACCTCAACACTCTCATAAAAAGGAACGGAACATTTTTATGGTATTCATGACAATCAGTATCATAATCGCTCTTGCAAAAATCTTTCGGCTGCCTTTAACGAACCCTTCTGATTGGGTAGAAGTAATGTTTCAACCTTTAAGTCACTTATTATTCCGTTGGATCACTTAATTAGTGTATATGGCAAAAGGATGTGCTCATTTTGCTTAATGAAATCAATATTTCAGCTGCGCAGTTTCGCAAATTAGTAACTTTATATAGCATCGGAAGCACAATTATTGTTGTACCTGCCGCTATTACAGCTGATGCTCATCAAGATGCCTGGATTGCATCACTCTTCGGCGTAGCATCAGGAATTGGCTTAGTTTTGCTTTTTACCTCACTAGGAAAAATGTTTCCCACGCTTACGCTGATGGAAATGAACGAAAAAATTTTAGGCAAACTATTTGGAAAGATTATTTCTGCTGTTTTTGTGTTATCTAATTTATTTATCAGCAGTCAAGTTCTTTACTATGTAGGAAATTTTCTTACCACTCAAATCCTTCCCTACACGCCGCTAACAGCCATCCACATTGCATTTATGGGTGTCGTCATCGTAGGAGTACGCCTAGGAATAGAAGTGATTGCACGAAGTGCCGAGATTTTATTTCCTTGGTTTGTCGGATTATTCGGCCTTCTTATTTTGTCTATGATCCCTCAAATTAAAATAGAGCATATTCAGCCTGTGTTGGAAATCCATCCAAAAGCTTTTATTCGTGCTGTTTTAACGTTTTTAAGCATGAGTTCTTTGACTTATACCATTCTGCTTATGATTTTCCCTTCACACACGCCAGACATGAAAAAGGCAACTCAATCTTTTTATGTAGGTAATATAGCCGGTGGACTAGTGATGGTGACGTTAATCTTACTCGGAATTCTAGTACTTGGTCCTTATTACTCCCAAATCACCATGTTTCCAAGCTATGAATTAGGAAGAAGAATTGATGTAGGAAACTTTCTTCAAGGAATTGAAGTAGTCATTGCTATTTTGTGGTTTATTACTCTCTTTTTTAAGCTTTGCATTTACTTTTACGCTACTCTTTTGGGGTTTGCCAATGTATTTCATATAAAGGACTACACGCTATTTTCTTTTCCAGTCGCGTTCATTATGATTACCCTTTCCCTTATTGTGTATCCAAGCGTTTCTTATCAAAAGGATTGGGATACAAAAACGTGGATTCCCTACAGCTTACTTGTAGGCATCTTATATCCACTTTTCCTTTTAATTGCCGGGTTTATTCAAAATAAAAAGCGGCGTTCTAGCAATGGATAGAAATCCAAAAACCTTTCATAAAGAATGCACCTTCAGTATAAGTAATTATTTTCCATGAAAATATAACACTAATTATTTTCATGCTTCCATCGCTGGAGTGTGTCAAATTTTTAACATTGCTGAAATCCGTTTTTTAACGTTACCGATGGGATTAATCGTTATGACTTTTTCCATTATTGTTTATCCAAGCATTTTCTATCAAAAAACATGGTTAGCCGAAACGTGGATTCCCTATAGTTTTTTCGTAGGAGCTTTTTATCCTTTTATTCTCCTTACTATAGGCTGGATCCGCTTTAGACCTGCTAAAATAAAAAAATAATAAAATCCACATAAAAAAAGCAGGTAGTCACCTGCTTTTTTTATGCTTGAAGCGCTTGAAGTCCTGCTTGGTTTAAGAAATGCCAAGGCTTATTAAAATGCGGCTGAAAGAAAAAGTCCATAAAGCCAAGCTCATCGATCGTCATTTCCTGCTGTACACATACAGACAATGTATTGATTGCTTGAGTAGCATCAATTTTAGAAATAACCTGTGCGCCTACAATTCGTCTTGTTTCTTCTTCATATACTACTTTTAACGTAATATTTTCGTACGTTGGCATGAATTCAGGTCGGTTATTCTCTGATATTGTGATACTTTTCACATTCATATCAAAAAGAGAAGCTGCTGTTTCTGTTATGCCGGTAGATGCAACATTGTAATCATAAATATGCAAGCCTGACGTTCCTTGTGTTCCCATGTACTTAATCGTTGGCTTAACAAGGTTTTGAGCTACTAATGTTCCCATTCTAACCGCATTGGTAGCAAGCGGAATATAGGCATGTTTCTTAATCGGATTGTAGTAAATGGCACAGCTATCTCCGGCAGCAAATATATCTTTTTTGCTTGTTTGCATATATTCATCAACCACAATTGCGCCGTTTGGAAGCATATCTACTTGTCCTTTTACTAAGTCTGTATTTGGACGGAATCCAACACACAGAATAACAAGATCCGCTTCGTATTCGCCATCAGTTGTCATTACTTTTTCAACAGATCCCTCACTGCCTACAAATTTAGTAACCGCTTGGTTTAATGCTAATTTAACTCCTCGATTTTCAAACTCAGTTTCCATTAAATTCGTAAATTCTGGATCAAGATATTTATTTAAAATGCGATCAGCACTATCAATAAACGTCACTTCTTTTCCATACACTTCGAATGCTTCTACTAACTCTGCACCAATATAGCCCGCACCAATTACGGCTATTTTCTTCGCTTGCTTCGCTTTTTCAATGATGTGATTAGCATGCTGATAGTTTTTACAAAGCACAACATTATTTAAATCGATGCCTTCAAGGTTTGGAATAATCGGCCATGATCCAGTTGTCATCACTAGTTTATCAAATGTATCTTCAAATTCTTTGTTGGTTTCTAAATTTCGTACAGCTATTTTTTTACCATCTGTATCAATATTCGTAACTTCATGTTTCATTTTCATATTTACACCCATCTCTTGCAATTCAGACGGTGAAGAGTAAAATAAGCCCTTTGCATCTTTTACGACCCCGCCTACATAGAGCGCAATTCCACAAGACAAAAATGAAACATTATCATTTCGCTCATAAACTGTAATTTTAGCTTCTGGATAAAGTTCTGCCATATTTTTTACTGCTGCCGTTCCTGCATGTGTACACCCTACTACTGCAATTTTCATAGATGATATCCCCCTTAGGATTATAGAAAATATGATATTGTGAAGTTTTTCACATATATTGTGAAATGTTTCACATATCTTTTACAATTCTTATTATACAAACATGTTTGTCCTTTTTCAAGAGATATGTGAAAAAAATCACATACTTTTTTAAAAAAATATGTTACAGGGTCCTTTAAATAACGTTGAAGCTTGATATGATGCGCTTTTCTTGCTGATGCGCTGCTGATGAGAAACTTCATCAGCTTGTTTTTTTACGTAGAAATTCACTATCCAATGCACTCTCCATCAAAAAAAATAAGACGGATAAAAGAGTCACCGCTAAAATAGATACAGTGATGCCGCTCACAAGCAAGTCTGCTATATAAACTGATAGAAAAGTAAAAAATATATCCACAAAAGCTGCAGATGTTATAAATAGTACTCTATTCAGTCTGGCATTCTTCATTAAAAAAATGAGTGCCTTTGAAAAAAGCTCTGTGATAGAGCCAAATACAAAAATTAAAAATAGAAATAAACATATGGCCCAGTAGGACTCATATTCCACTCCCATTACTTTAAGGAAGCCTATAAAACCAAAAAAATAGCTTACCATTAGTATCGCTAAAATGATTAGTACCATCGCTCCTACTATAAAGAACGCGATTAAACGATCCATTCCCCTGCTTTTTCTTTTCATTGTTCCACTCCACCTTACTTACTCATCACTTAATCCATATTATACGAAAAAAGTGCGATACCGTGGTATCGCACTTTTCTACATTATTTATCTTTTTTATCTTGAAGGGCTTGTTTTAAAGCATCACCCAAGCTTGAACCAAATGCTCCGTCATCATTGTATTTGTTAAGAAGCTTTCGTTCTTCTCGTTTCGAAATCTTTTTCTTTTTGTCCTCAGCTTTCTCCACTACTTGACATGAACGACATTGGAAGTACGTACCCGCTTTTCCTGAGTGAATTTCCATTCGCTTATGACACTGTGGGCAGCGTCGATTTGATAGTTTAGGGTCTTTTGCGCGTCTATAGCTGCACTCAAGACTTGAACAAACGAGCACCCTTCCTTGCTTTGTTTTCTTTTCTTTCAAGAAAGAACCGCATTCCGGACATTTAGAGCCCGTTAAATTATGAGGTTTGTACGTTTGATTACTTGTTTTGACTTGCTTAACTAGCTTTTCTGTTTGTTCGCGAATATTTGTTAAGAACTCTTTTGCATTTCCTTTTCCTTTAGCAATTGCTTCTAAGTCACGTTCCCACTTAGCCGTAAGCTCAGGCGACTTTAACTCATCTGCTACTAGGTCAATCAGCTGCTTCCCTTTTTTGGTTGCGTGCAGACGATTGTTTTGGCGATCAATGGATTCATTCTGCAGAAGTTTTTCAATAATATCTGCACGTGTTGCCGGGGTACCTAAATTATGTTTTTCCATTTGTCCAAGAAGATCCGCTTCTGTATAGCGCTGCGGCGGCTCTGTAAATGCACTTTTCATCGTTACATCTTGAATAAGCAGCTTGCTGCCTTCTTCCATATCAGGCAGCTTCACCGTTGCTTCTGAGTCTCCACTAGAAACTTTTTTGAAGCCTGCATTCACGACTTGCTTTCCGCTTGCTACTAACTGTTCCCCGTTTACTTCAAGCTCTGCTTTAACCACTTCATACTCATATGCAGGATAAAATAATGAAATAAATCGCTTTGCAATTAAGTCATACAGCTTTCGTTCATCAGCTGATAGGTCCTGTAAAAACACAGGCTGATCTGTCACGATAATAGCATGGTGATCACTTACTTTTTCGTTATTAACCACTCGCTTTGGCAGCTGTGCATTTCTTAAAATTGGACGAACCTCTTCTTTATATACAGCAGAGATGCTTTCCAAACGCTCTTTCATAGTAGAAACCATATCTGTTGTTAAATAACGGGAATCAGTACGTGGATATGTGACTAACTTATGCTGTTCATATAGCTTTTGAAGTACATTTAATGTCTTCTTAGCAGAGAAATTAAAGCGTTTGTTAGCATCCCGCTGCAGTTCGTTTAAGTCATAAGGAAGCGGCTGCGCTTCTTTATGCATTTTGCGCTTAATTGTTTTTACAACTGCTTCGCCTGATAATTTTGAGTGCAGCTCTTTTGCGCGTTTTTCATCAAAAATGCGCTTTTCATTGCCCTTTTGCCAAGCTGCTTCAAAAGATGAAAACTGAGCTGTAAGCGTCCAATATTCACTAGGTTTGAATGTATTGATTACCTGTTCACGCTCAATTATCATCGCAAGGGTCGGTGTTTGGACCCTTCCTGCCGATAATGGTTCTTCGTATTTAGTCGTTAACGCTCTCGTTACGTTTAAACCGATAAGCCAATCAGCTTCTGAACGGCAAACCGCTGAGTCATACAAGCGGTTAAACTCTTTTCCTGGTTTTAACTGTTTAAACCCATCACGAATTGCTTTATCCGTTTGAGACGAAATCCAAAGGCGTTTAAACGGCTTGTTCCAGCGTACCTTTTCCATAATCCAGCGGGCTACAAGCTCTCCTTCACGCCCGGCATCAGTCGCAATAATTAACTCTCCAATATCCTTTCTTTTTGCTAGATCGGATACTGTGCGAAACTGAGAGCTCACTTTACGAATTACTTTCAATTTCATTTTCTCAGGCATGATTGGCAGATCTTCTAATCGCCATGTTTTATATTGGTTATCATAATCCTCTGGTGTTTGTAATTCAACTAAATGACCAAGTGCCCATGTTACGACATACTTTGGCCCTTCAATATACCCTTTTTTTGTTTGTGTGCTGCCAAGTACGCGCGCAAGATCACGTGCTACACTTGGCTTTTCTGCTAATACAAGTGATTTCATTTTATGTATACCTCCAATTCACTTGTTCCATTATACATGATTGTATACCTTTTGTACGACTTCAGGATTAAGTTTACATAACACGATTATAATAAATAAAGCTGAAGAATTTCTCTTCAGCTTCTAGCTACTTCTTTTTATAAAATAGGCGTGAAATAATTAGACCGATAGCTCCTAAGACGATAAATAACAAGGCCCTTATAGCCATTGGGATAAAAGGTAAATCATATAAAACGAGTTTAAAAAGTGTTAAGAACAAAATGCCCACGCCGACATACGTTGCTGTTTTAAACGTTTTAAGTGCTCCTATAATGAATGCAGCAATGGACAGCACTAGCCAAACGGCCGTCATAATAAGCGTTTGTGTATTAGCGGAAAGATCAGTGGTTCCAGCGACCGTCACTTCCGTTGCAAAAATTAAAGAAAGAATAGAAAAAACAATACTTCCTCCAATTTTGAACGTATCATGCTCATCTTTTTCTGTTTTTTGAATGCTGATCCATATAAATACTAGAATAGATGCTAACACAACAAGCCAATTTAATGTCGGAAGAGACAGCACTTGTTCGATTGGTGTAACTAAGATATACGTTGCGCTCAGTATATAAATCGTAAAAGAAAACAGTTGATGAAGAAGATTTTTGTACGTCATGGCGATATAGTAAACCGCAAGCCCTTGAATCACATATAAAATCACTCCTTCTCTTAAATCGACGAGCTGATGAATAAAAAACGCTACTGCAACAATTAAATAGGTGATAAAAAATTCAAATTTCTCTTTAGAACTTCTAACTGCGTAAGCACCTAATACGTAAATAATAACTAACGCAAGCAGCACCAGTGTAGTCGTACCATCGTCAAAAACGGCGAGCAGCCAGCCGTACGTAACTGCCAAACTCGATAAAAGGGTAAACGCATATATTTGCAGTACGGACTTTGATAGAAAAAAACTAGAAAGTAAGCATAAATGCTGAATAAGAATCGCCATACCTAATAACCCTTTTACATCATTATCACCAACAAACGAATAGTAAATCAGTAGGGTAAGATTTAATAGTACCGCCGAAAGTACATATAAAATAGAATATTTTTGTTTGACTGCCACATATAAAAAGGCTATATACAGAAACGTTTCATAGCCGATGAAAACAAGCGCATTAGGCGAATTACTTTCAATAAGAAACGGAACTAGTACGCCTCCCACGGCGCTAATAATACCTAGCGCCTGCGAACGATAAAAGACTGTTGCTGCAATTCCTAAGATGATCCAAGTCGCATTTAGCATAAAAGCCAGCGTTGGTCCTGCTAAATGGTATAGGCTATGCATGGCAAACGTCGTTAACATGAGAATAGGAATAGCTCCTCCTACAAGTACTTGCCCGAGCACCAGCCTGCTCTTTTTAATTTGAAAATGACCTGTCACAGCAAAACCTATCGAAAGCACAAAGCCGAGAACAACTTTTGCTTTTTCATTCATTAACCCATAGTCAGAGGCTGCTTTAAATCCCCATAGCACGCCAATGATAAATACAAAAATAAAAATTCTCGGCAGCCATGTTTGAAAAAGAACTTTTTCCCAATCAACAGGCTCTTCTATTGCCTGTGAGCTTTTAGCTGCTGTTGGAGCAGGACGTTTAGTCGTCTCCTGGCGCTGCTTGGGAGGAGCGTGAACTGCTGGTCTTGGAGAATTTGTTTTATATACGAGCGACTTTAGCTTGGCTACGTCTTCTTCTAAACTGCTTATTTTTCGTTCAAGTTCTTCTATTCTTTCTTTTTCCATTTTCTCTCACCCTTTCTCTTTAAAGTATTTGTGATGTTTATATGTATATCTAACAGAACTTAACTATTATACCATTAAAAGGGATATCACTTAGAAACATTCTATTTTTAGCAAAAAAAAATACAGCGCCCTTTTCAAAAGAAAAGTTCGTTGTATAGGAGGTGCTGCATTTTTTATGTCACTTTCTCGCTGTATGTACTATGAAATCCCGCTTCGATGTGGGCTACTTGAAAACTATGGTGACCAATTAAATATTTAACAATATCCACACGGTCAATTTTACCGGGCTTATTGTTCATTGCTTCTCGCACCATAGATTGAAATGTTTCTTTGCAAAACTTCTTTTCATGAAGCAGAATCGTTTCACAATACTCTTCATGGTCTCCCTCTGAAATACGATAATAATGCATTTCTTTCACCCCTTTTTAATGTTATATCTATTACATACCCCAAATATTGCTATTTTAACAAATTAATTTTATTATTCTTTATTTTCCCATGTATATGGTTTATAGGGCAACGTTTCGAAACTCGTCGTTATAAATGCTAATTTGAAGCCGCTGAGAAAAACGTTCTTGTTCGATATATGTTTCAGGCATTAATCCAACAGGATATACCTTAGGGTTTTCGCCACTTCCTAATATGTATACATACATCTTTCCTTCGCTTGTATATCGAACCTTCGTCGAAATGCCCCCTTGCCCTTGAAGAGGCGCATACACAGCTCTTACATTATCTCTTATTTCTTGTACAAATCCATGCAGTTCAATATCTGAATCATAATAATGGTTTGCTTCATACAAGCCGTAAATACGAGACTTATCGATATCACATAATATGTTCCAAAATTCAGATAAATCTTCTTGAAACAACACTTGAATAAAATTTCGTGCAGCTTCTTGCTGTTCGCTTGTTAATTCTTTTGTTAGCGCAAACTCTTCATTTTTTAACATCTCAGTCACCTCCCTTATGTATGTAATACGACAAGAGATACAAATAACCTCTTTTTTCAGCTTATTAGCAACCAATTTATTTTTTACGTTAAAAATTAAAAAGCTATCTCGACTAAGATGTCAAAATAACTTTTCAATTACTGTAGAATAATTACGTAAAGTACTCGATTTTTGCATTTGGAAAATACTGATCAATGTAATATTCCAACGTCTCTCTTAATTCTTGTTCTTCATCTTTTGCGTATACATACTTTCCAATTCCGTAACGCCCCCACTTGTAGCGGCGCTCTTCTTCATTCATCTCAAGCTTTGTTTTCGGATAGTTTTTCTCAATCACCCGTTTGGCTGGCTTGGTAAAGCGATGCTGAATCATTTCAAATGTAATATCATCTCTTGACTCTTCAGGTATAGAAGCATCAAGCTTTTCAAACAACTGACGATACCCTTCCTGCCAACCTTCATGAATGTAAATAGGCGCCACAATAAAGCCAAGTGGATATCCGGCTTTTGCAACTTTATTAGCAGCCTCAATCCGGTAATCAAGAGGGGATGTACCGGGTTCAAAGTTTTTTATAACATAATCCGCGTTTATGCTAAAGCGAAAGCGCGTGCGGCCATTATGCTTAGCATCCAATAAATGATCCACGTGATGAAACTTAGTCACAAAGCGCAGTTGACCTAGTTCACTTTCCCCAAAATATTCAATCGCGCGCTTTAATGAATGTGTTAAATGGTCAATTCCTACGATATCAGATGTACAAGCCGCTTCAAATCGCGTTATTTGAGGGGCTCTTTCCTGCATATATTGCTCTGCTTGACCTAATATTTCTTCAACATTCACGTACGTGCGAATATATGGTTTGCTTCCCATTGTTGTCTGTAAATAACAATAGTGACAGTGCCCCATACACCCTGTTGCAAATGGTATTGCATATTCAGCTGACGGTTTAGATGTATCAAATTTCAATGTTTTACGCACGCCAACTACTAAAGTCGACTTGGCATTGCGGTATTTTTGCAAATCATTTTTTCCCGGTATATTACGGACTTGATTATGAGAAGTTGTTTGACGAATCTCAATTCCCATCTTCTCAAATTTTTCTTTTAATTGAACACCAAGCGGGTACTCCATTGCCCCTGGCTCAATATATACTAATTGAGGTACAAAAGGTTTTATCATCATGTACACTTCCTTTTTTCTAATACTAATAGCGTTTGAAAAATAAAAAGACTCTATCCTTGGTAATTATTTTTCAAACAAAAAAGACTCTCTGTTTAAGAGAGCCTTGCGTCAGTCATATTGTTCATAATCAAATATCTTATTATACATTTTTTCAGCTTCTTCATACGTTGAATACACGGCATCATCTTCAGCTAACAAATGATAAGACTCATGTAAAAACAGCGCCTTTTCACCTTTATTTTCAGGATGTTCAACAATTTCAGCCTGATTAATATTCGCAACGTTTGCCGTATGAGGATTTCGGTAAATAACAAATACTTGATCTCCCACCTGATATTCTTTTTTCTCCACGATCATCATCCTTTTCTTCTTTCTTTACTCGTATGATGTCCGCTTTTGCTCATTTTATCCGGTAAAAACACCTCATGGCATCATCAAGAATTCATACGCTTTTACGCTCAATAAACCGAAAAGGGAGCTCAATTTTCTGAGGAACCTTGCTTCTCACTAATGTAAAAAGCGTTTCTCCCATTTCCTTAAGAGGAAGTTCGATCGTTGTTATTTGTAAATAAGAAGAAAGCGGATGATTATCAAAACCAATGATAGCTAATTCACCAGGAACTGAAATACCCGCTTGTTCGCACTGAGCTTTTATTCCGATAGCGACTTGATCGTTTGTTACTAAAAGCGCCTGAGGCCGATTTTTCATCTGCACTAGTTTTTCAACCACTTTTTCACCATCTGTCACGTTCAAACAGCCTTGAAAAACCCATTCCGGATGATAAGGCTGATTTATTCTTTCTACATATTCTTTGTATGCTTGTTGCCGCTGTTGACTATTCGTACCCGTCATTCTTCCAATACAGTAGCCAATATCCGTATATCCTTTTTCTTTTAAATACAGGAGCGCCTGCTTAAAAGCTGCATAATGATCAACGTATACGGAGCGAATAGAACGATTCTGTACGTTTTCGCACACGGCTATCGGACCGTACTGCTGATAATATTCAATCGTGCTCCAGCTGCTTGCTCTAGAACAAATAATCACTCCATCAACTTGCTTTGTTTTTAGCATATGAAGCGCTTCTTCTTCTTTTTTCACATCATAGTTCGTCTGACAAATAACAAGCTGATACTGCTTTTCTAACGCCTGAGATGCCACTCCTTCTAAAAGCAGACTAAAATACGGATGATTAATAAAAGGCAAGACGACGGCAATCATATTTGTTTTCCCTTTTGATAAGTGAACGGCATTAATGTTTTGTTCATAATTAAGTTCGTGAATAACCTGCTCTACCAGCCGGCGTTTTTCTTCTTTTACATACGGATGATGATTTAGCACCCGGGATACAGTCGAAACAGATACACCAGCTTTTTTTGCGATATCTCGGATATTTGTCATGTTTTCACCTTTTTCTCTTGCGCTGAAACGCGTTTCATACTTTATTCTCATTATAAAGTGAAACAGCAAGAAGCTAAACCCGTTACCATCGTGTTTTTACTCATTTACGTAAGGAGGTCATTTCATGGGTATTTTATTATTCATTTTATTATGCGGAATTGAAATTGGAGGAGCGGCTTATGCACTTAAGCAGAACGAGACGCTTTGGAAGGAGTTAGATGATGAAAAGCCGACTGATTTTTTAAAACAGTAAAAAACCCTTAAAAAGAACATTCTTTTTAAGGGTTTGATATTACGCAGCTTCTTTAGATGACTTTGACTTTTTATTTAAACGAGGAAATCCAATTACAATTGCAATGATCCCGCAAACCGCTGTTAACATTGGGTAGAATGTAAATGGAATAATCTCAATCGGTGAAACTTTAGCAAATCCTGCTGCGAGAAGCATTTGTGCGCCGTAAGGGATAAGCCCTTGAACGCTGCATGAAAACAAGTCAAGCAGACTGGCTGATTTACGATTATCAATTGAATACTTATCAGAGATTTCTTTTGCTAACGGACCTGCCGTAATAATTGAAATCGTGTTATTAGCCGTTGCTAAATTTGTTAAACTTACCAGTCCAGCGATGCTGAATTCTCCGCCTTTTTTCGTTTGGATACGTCGTGTTAATAAGTTCAATAAGAACTGAATACCGCCATTATAGCGAATAAGCTCAACCATTCCGCCGATTAGCAGAGATAAAATAATTAACTCTGACATTCCGCCAATACCTTCTGTCACAGTTTTAGCAAGAGAAGAAAGCGTGTAGCTTCCGTCAGCTAATCCGATCACGCCGGCCAATACAATTCCTCCGGTTAAAATACTTAATACGTTTGCACCAAATATCGCAGCGACTAAGACGCCCACATAAGGTAAGATTTTAAACCAGCTGAAGTCTTTAATTTCTACTGATGACGTGTTGCCTAGCGTCATTACAAGCAATAAAATTACCGTAACAATCGCTGCAGGAAGTACAATAAAAAAGTTCACTTTTAATTTATCTGACATATTTGTTTTTTGCGTACGAACTGCTGCAATAGTCGTATCAGAGATTACGGATAAATTATCTCCAAACATTGCACCACCAACAACGGCAGCAATTGCCAATGTAATGGATACATGCGCTTGCTCACTGATCCCTACAGCGATAGGCCCTAGCGCTGCGATTGTTCCCATTGACGTTCCCATCGAAATTGAAATGAATGCGCCAATAACAAAGATTCCGACTACCACTAAGCTTTGCGGAAGCACAGACAGAGCTAAGTTTACCGTTGAATCAACAGCTCCCATGCCTTTAGCCACTTGAGAAAAAGCACCTGCTAAAATAAAAATAAGCACCATAATAATGATATCAGGATGTCCTGCTCCTTTAGCAAAACGTTCCACTTTTACATTAAGTGAATCTTTGCGGTTCATAGCCAGCGCCACAATGGCTGCAATGATAATGGCTACTAATACAGGCAGCTTATAAAAATCTCCCGTTATAATTCCTGATCCGACAAACAGGACTAAAAAGACGCCCAGCGGTAACAGCGCCCAACCGTTTCCTTTTTGTTGTTCCATTCTTAACACCTCTTGTTTACGTAATAAAAAAAGACCTCTTCTTATTGATAAGAAGAGGTCTCTTATTTGTATCATAAGATTACCCTTCTCATCTTCCAAACGAAACATCGTCTGCTGGATTTGGCACCGCACTGCGTACAGCCAGTTGCCGAGACATCATAGGGCCAGTCCCTCCGTCTCTCTTGATAAGAAGTTTATAGTTGTTTTAAAAATAGTCTTTTACTACTGTAAGCTCTTTTTATTTAATTGTCAAATGCTATTTTAGAAAAATATATAGTGCGAAAATTCTCACATCAATTAGCTACGTCTCGTTTCAAAAACGCTGCCCATGCCACGCCCATAAAGAAGACAAAATGCGCCACCAAGATGAAAATGGAAAATGGAATTGTCATGCCGTCAAACATCGTCTTCATCCCGTCCATATACTGCACAAAGTTCGTGTTGGCGAACAGTAAAAATTTCCCCCACCATAAACCAAACTCTGATACTAGTCCTGTCACAGCTTTCGCCCCGATACTTACAACTATAGCCAGACTTGAAGCAAGCGCGCTGTTTCTGAATAAAGACGACAGCATAAATGCGAACGTCATCATCATAAACGTTTCCATATACGCACTGTCATACGTAAGCGTAATATTTTTAAGCAGCTGCGCATCTCCTTCTAGACTGGTAAATCCAAAGAACAAGGCTCCCCATACAAACGAAAACAGCAAATAGCTCAGTAAATAATACAAGCTAATTAAAATGAGGGTTAGGTACTTGGATGCTAAAATCGTTGAACGTCTAGCAGGGCGAATTAAAAGAAGCTTAATGGTACCTGCCTCAAACTCTTTTGCAACCATTGACCCTCCAACAGCAAGAGCGAAAAATTGAACGAGAATCAGCATACCTGAACTAAATGACAGGAAGTTCAAAATGTTGTCTTCTGTTCCTGCACTGTTTGCTACTTTTTTCATTAATAGAGCCATACAAAGAGTTAAAATACCGATGGTAATAAACGTGACTTTTGTGCTTCTTTTGTGAAACCATTTCATATGTTCATTTTGAATTAGCTTAAGCATGGTGCTCTCCTTCCGTAACGGACATAAACGAATCTTCAAGCGTCTCATACACAGGAGTGATTCGGTAGACTAAAATATCGCTGTCCACTAATTTTCTATTTACAGCTGGAATTTGTTCTTTTACAATCGCCACGTCGATAATATGTGATCTCATCGTTACTTCAAATTCTTGTGATAAAAGATCCGCTGCTTTTTGCGCGTCAGACAACTCAAATTCTACGTACATTCCTTGGTCTTGACGATTTGGAGATAGATCTTGAATGGCTTTTAACTCACCGTCTTGAATAATGCCAACGCGGTCACATAATGCTTCTACCTCTTTTAATAAGTGGCTCGCGATTAAGATTGAAATTCCTTCTTCCCTGCAAAGCGTTTGTAAATATGTACGAAATTCTCTCATTCCCGCTGGGTCTAGACCATTTGTTGGTTCGTCTAGTAAAAGCAATGCAGGCTTATGTAAAATGGCTTGAGCTACTCCTAAACGTTGTCTCATCCCAAGAGAATACGTCTTCACTTTTGCATGAATGCTGTTTTCAAGCTTTACTAAAGCAATCACTTCATCCAAGCGTTCTGATGTGATCCCTTCATGCATATTCGCAAAGTGTTTTAAATTTTGATAGCCCGTCAGATAATCATAAAACTCAGGGTTTTCAATAATCGCTCCAATTGATTTCATAGCTGATGTAAACTGTTCTTTTAAAGGAAATCCATTGACGATAATTGTTCCCTCTGTTTCTTTGATGAGTCCTACGACGGTACGAATTAACGTTGTTTTTCCAGAGCCGTTTGGACCAAGCAATCCGAAAATCTCACCGCGCTCAACCGATAAGGATACATCATGCAAAATGGTTTTCTTCCCAATTACTTTACTGACATGATCTACTTGTAGCACTGTTTCTGTCATCATGTACATCCTTTCTTTAATTAGCAATACGCCTTCTATTGTTTCTCTTTTTTAACTATTTGTCTACTATAACCTTATTTTTGGAAAAGTAGCCCATTCAAATCATTCGTATTATCCGCTTACATTTGATAAAATAAAACAAACTTTAGTTAGAGGAGGACTTCTACATAATGAACTTAACCGTATACCTTGCTGGGCAAATTCACGATAACTGGCGAGACGAAATTAAAAACCAAGCAGAACAATTAAACCTTCCCCTTACCTTTGTCGGTCCCATGACAGACCATGACCGCTCCGACAACATTGGAGAAGAAATTTTAGGAAAACAGCCTAACGCTGTCTTAAAAGATGAAGCTGCTTCTCAAATTAATAATTTACGCACGCAGGTGCTCCTTAAAAAATCTGATGTGGTTATTGCTTTATTTGGCGAAAAATACAAGCAGTGGAACAGCGCAATGGATGCGGCGACAGCCATTGCATTAGATAAACCGCTAATTTTGGTTCGCCCTGAAAAACTGCATCACCCGCTTAAAGAACTGTCAAACAAAGCCCAAGTTGTAGTCGAAACGCCAGAACAGGCTCTTCAAGCATTAGCTTATATTTTTGAATAACAACGAATAAGAGCTGTCGAAAATCGGCAGCTCTTATTTGTTGTTTATTGAAGGCTCCGTACGAAGCATGCGATGAGTATTTCGTGGGAAGTCTGAGATTATTATTTTTTTGGGTTTTTTTCATTTTTGACATAACGATAAGCAAAGTTACAGTCGGGTGCTTACTTTTTTGACCCGGATGCTCCATAATCTTTAATCGTTAACTTCACATCATAGTTAATTGGCACTTCACTAAATGTTTGATCCCAATTTTCTTTGACCCTCATCCATGTTCTAGGCTGCTTAATTCTCAATTGATTTCCGAAACCTGCAACATCAACTTTATATTTTGTTTGCATTTTTTCTAGTACGTTTGTTACCAGGTACTTTACTTTTTTTTCTGAAGTTTTTTGCGCATTCTGTAAAAATTGATTATTAAAAGCGCTCCCTGAGGTCATCCAACTTTCAGATAGCCTTCCCACTGATTCAATGTGTACATCAAAAGAGATATTATCTCCTTTAACATGGGGTTGAATGTGACTTTTCATAGACTCTATTTCATATACAATCAGCTGACCAGTCTTTTTATCAAAGCTTTTCACTAGGCCACCTTTTCCTTTTCCTGTGATCCAAGCCAAACCATCTAGTTCTTCTTCATTCAAAAACCCAATCATTTTGCTTGTTTTCCCTTTAATTATACCAGCACCCGCAAATTTGATTTCTCCATTTGCTGATAATACATTTTGCATCAGAAAACTAGACCCAGTTTGAATCTTGCTTGCTAATTTAATAAGCGGCATGGGCGGTAAAATTCGCGTTGTTCGATACGTATTGTCTATCATTCCATACAGGTGAAAAGCCGGGATCTCTCCTGCTGTTTTTGATTCTAACGTGTCGCTAGCCCTTCCTTTACTAATAAACACAAGGCAACTAGGTCTAAAATCATTGTCCCGAAGAGTTTGGTCCACTAATTGCTCTAAACTATACGCTCGTGCAAGAGCCTCACTGATAACCATTACTTTCATATGGGGACTAGTTAAAGGAGTATCACTTCTTAAAGATAATTCACGAAGCATTTGAAAAGGAGAATCTCCTGTTTCCGAGATATTTACGTATGATTTTTGCTGCGATCCTCCTTGTTTAGTCGTTGAACTTGCGACTTGAGGAGTGATAAGTTGATACGTTGACGTAATCAGGTTCTTTTTAGTATACCCTCCTCCTTGTTCATCAAATTCTTTTTCAGCTATGGACTCCTTACCTTTATCATAAGCCACACCCACTCCAAAACTTTGCTCTTCAATTTCATGACTGCTCCAGCAGCCTGCCAGAGGTAAGAGCAAAAAAACAGAAAACAAAACCAATAGGAACTGGAAATGGTTAAAGGTTTGTTTCATACTTTACTCCCTTTACTTTTGAAATAATGAGAAGAAGCAGCGGCAAAAAGCCAAATAAAACTAAGGCGATATTGCCAATCACATCTCCCAATTTAAATACATCATTAATATTTTTAGGAATCATGGAAATAAGATATATAACCGGAAGCAAACCATACATAAATGGATGAATGTTTTTTTGGAAAAGCTGAGACAGTCCTAATGAAGCGGCGTAATGGTTAATAGTAAAAGAAGCAAACATCTGCATGATCCATACAACTAGCAGCAAGGAATCAAATCGTTCAAAAATCAAGCCTGTCAGCTCAAAACTCCTTATTAAATCAAGCGTTGGCCATGTTCTTATTACTACTCCATCAATCGATAACGCTCCAATAACCATTACAACAGTAATCACATAAATAAATATAGGAATAGTAATTCCCACTAGCACAGCTTTTCCTGCTTTGTGTGGTTCTTTCATAAAAGCTAAAATGATTAACATAATTTCAGGACCCGTAAATGCAAGAGCAGTTGTTTTTACCCCTTTTAGTACAGGAAGGACTCCTGATCCAAGTACTGGGCGCAGATTATCTATTTCAAATATTTTCATACTCATAAAAGCTACCAGTAAAAAAAGAATAACGGTAATAGGGAATATAATTTCAAACAGTCGAGCGATCGAATTAATGCCTCCTCTAATTAAATAGAGGCTTATCCACATAAATGGCATAATAATAGCCCACGTCGGCGTTCCTTCCAGCAAGAGATATCCGGTTACTTCTGCCAATGAACGGGCGTGAAAACCACCAAGCAGTAAAAAATAACCTATCATAAGTAAGCTAATTAACTTACTCAACCATTTCCCTGTAATTTCTTTACTGTATTGATAAAACGTCTTTCCAGGGAATTTCCGGCTTAACTTCACCATGATTATCCCTGCTATCATAGTGACTATTCCTCCTAGAATAACAGTTAACCACACATCTGGTGTTTTCACTTGTTCCGCAGCTGTTCGCGGCAACGTCAGAATACCAGTTCCAAGTATAAAATTGATGACAATAATAGCTGTTTGGGGCGTCGTAATACGATCGTTTGAATTTATCATTACCACTGATTCACTTCCTTTTATTATAAGCTGCTATCCTTTTCGTAGAGAATCTTTGGTGTGCATCATCTTTGGACGTCTTTTCATCATCATAAGAGGCATACGGACCATCAAGTCTTTCCATTCACTTAAACGATAGGGTACTGCTGGACTCATGTAAGATACGCCAAAACTTTTTAGTTTCACTAAATGACTGGTCATAAAAAGGAAAAATAAAACAACGCCGTATAATCCAAGTATGGCAGCACATAGCATAGCTATGAAGCGAAGAATACGCAATGAAATCCCGACGCTATATTGCGGAATAGCAAACGATGAAATGGCAGTTAACGCTACAATAATCACTAAAATAGGGCTAACAATCCCTGCCTGCACAGCAGCTTCTCCAATAATTAATCCACCGACAATTCCCATTGCTGGACCAATTGGTTTTGGTAACCTGAGTCCAGCTTCTCTCAAGATTTCGATAGCTATTTCCATGAATAAGGCTTCTATAAGGGCTGGAAATGGCACTCCAGACTTTGTTCCTATAATGGAAATAGCCAATTTAGTCGGAATCATCCCTGGATGAAATGAAATAAACGCAATATACAAAGCCGGTGTAAAAAGGGAAAGAACCACTGCAATATAACGAAGAAAACGAATGAATGTACCGGGAATCCACCTTTCATAATAATCTTCCGGCGACTGTAGCATCATGCTAAACGTAACGGGAGCAATCAAAGCAAAAGGCGTCCCGTCTAATAAAATGGCTACTCTCCCTTCCATCAAAGCAGCAATTACACGATCGGGACGCTCCGTATTCTGTACTTGAGGAAAGGGACTAAGGTAATTATCTTCAATGAGTTGTTCAACATATCCAGACTCCGGTACATTATCAAGATCAATTTTTTTAATTCGTTTTTCTACTTCTTCAACTAGTTCTGGATCAACAATCTCCTTTATGTAAGCAACAACTAAGTCTTTTTTGGAACGCTTTCCTACTTGAAATTTCACCAGCGACAAATTTTCAATATCTCCGCTTCCTCTTAATAAAGAAGTATTATCACTTAAAGATTCAGTGAAGCCTACTCTTGGCCCTCTCACTAATGCTTCTGATACGGGCTCTTCAATCGTCCTTGTTTTTACTTTGCTTGTACCAAGAATTAAGGCAAGTGATAACCCGTCAATTAAAAGAGCCGTAGATCCTGTTAAGACTTTTGATATTACGTCTTTAATAGAATGGACCTCTTCTACATCACTAATTGATAATACTTGGCTTTTAATACACTTTTTTGAAAGGCTTCCCTTTACGTAAAGCTGATCCTGTTGATATTCTTTTGAAAAATCAGCCATCAATGATGACAAAATATGTTTTTCAATAAGATCTTTATCTGAGAGCCCCTCTACAAAAATAATAGCTGCCTGAATGTCGGTGCGTCCTATAATAAACTCACGAAAATGAACATCGGAATTATGACCAATTTCATTTTTAATTACTTCTAGAGTTAAAGCTAAATGATCCGTAACATGATTAGATGAATCTTGGTGTATAGATTCCTGTTTGTTTTCCTTCTCGTTCGCATGGTTGCCTATTTTTTTCACTGCCGATTTCCATTTTTTCACTTCCATCACTCTTCCTCTGAATTACGAATCCCGCTTAATAATTTGTAGATTATATATGGGATGAAAAAAACCAGAACTGCTTGTATAAAAACTGGCCCTTCTGGAAGATAGGAAACAACTAATTTCCACATGATAATCACCCTATTTATGTCTATGTCAAACCAATTTTAGAAATAAGCACCCGTAAAATATCAGTGTTTACTTCATAAAAATTCTTTTATTTACCAGGTAGTATTATTCTTCTTTTTGTTTCTTATACAAAGGAATACAACATCCATCTTAAAAATGAAAAAGAGCTGATTACTGAAGGATTATACATGCTGGTTTGCCGCTCAATGTTTTGGTGAATGCTAGAATAATTAAAGTTTTACCGCTCAAAAATTCCCTTAAATGGTTGACGAGTGCTTAAAGTGTCGGTTACACTTTATGTTTGAAATATTGTATTCATATCGCTCTTATCTCAAAAGAATGGTATAATTTTATAGATATTGAATTTGGAGGACTGCTCATACATGATTACAGTTAGTAATGTAAGTTTACGATTTGGCGACCGAAAGTTATTTGAAGATGTGAATATTAAATTCACGCCTGGTAACTGTTATGGATTAATCGGCGCAAACGGTGCTGGAAAATCAACGTTTTTAAAAATTTTATCTGGTGAAATTGAATCTCAAACTGGTGATGTACATATGGGCCCTGGCGAACGCCTTGCTGTCTTAAAACAAAACCACTTCGAATATGAAGATCAAGAAGTTATGAAAACCGTTATTATGGGGCACGCTCGCCTTTATGAAGTAATGCAAGAAAAAGATGCTATTTATATGAAAGCAGACTTCACAGATGAAGACGGAATGAAAGCAGCTGAGCTTGAAGGTGAATTTGCTGAATTAAACGGTTGGGAAGCAGAATCAGAAGCAGCTATTCTTTTAAAAGGATTAGGTATTTCTGAAGATCTTCACGCCAAAAAAATGGCTGAACTAACGGGTAGTGAAAAAGTAAAAGTGCTTCTTGCACAAGCTTTATTCGGAAAGCCTGATGTATTACTTTTAGATGAGCCTACGAATAACTTGGATATTCAAGCAATTCAATGGTTAGAAGAGTTCTTAATTAACTTTGAAAACACAGTCATTGTTGTATCTCATGACCGTCACTTCTTAAACAAAGTATGTACGCACATTGCTGACCTTGACTTCAGTAAAATCCAAGTCTACGTTGGTAACTATGATTTCTGGTATGAATCAAGTCAATTAGCACAAAAAATGGCGTCAGATGCGAACAAGAAAAAAGAAGAAAAAATTAAAGAGCTTCAAGCCTTTATCGCTCGCTTTAGCGCAAATGCATCGAAATCAAAACAAGCAACGTCTCGTAAAAAATTGCTTGATAAAATTTCATTAGATGACATCCGCCCTTCTTCTCGTCGCTATCCGTACGTGAACTTCACTCCGGAACGTGAGATTGGAAATGACGTTCTTCGTGTTGAAGGTCTAACAAAAACAATTGACGGCGTAAAAGTGCTTGATAACGTAAGCTTTATTATGAATAAAGATGACAAAATCGCTCTTGTAGGCCGCAACGAACTTGCAAATTCAACATTAATGAAGATTTTAATGGGTGAAATGGAAGCGGACAGCGGTACGTACAAATGGGGTGTGACAACGTCTCAAGCCTTTTTCCCAAAAGACAACTCCGAGTACTTTGAAAACGGAGATTTAAATTTAGTAGACTGGCTGCGTCAGTATTCACCTAATGACCAAAGCGAAAGCTTCTTACGCGGTTTCTTAGGCAGAATGCTATTCTCTGGTGAAGAAGTGTTGAAAAAAGCCAACGTTCTTTCCGGAGGAGAAAAAGTTCGCTGTATGCTTTCTAAAATGATGCTAAGCGGTTCAAACGTTCTTTTACTAGACGATCCTACGAATCACCTTGATTTAGAATCAATCACAGCACTAAACAATGGACTTATCAGCTACAAAGGTTCAATGATTTTCACATCTCATGACCATCAGTTCGTTGAAACGATTGCAAATCGTGTAATTGAAATTACGCCAAACGGAGTAATTGACAAGCAAATGACGTATGATGAGTATTTAGAAGACAGCAACCTGCAAAAACAAGTAGCTAGCATGTACGCTTAATAAGAAATCCCCTTTCTCTAGAGAAAGGGGATTTTTTTATATACGCACCTCTTGATTTAGCGATGATTTCGGAGAATACGTTAAAAACGCTAAGCTAGCAAATACTAGTGCTGCTCCACATATGTTCACCAAGGTTAGAGATTCTCCTAAGAAAAACACGCCAAGTAAAAAAGCGGTAACGGGCTCTGCTAACGATAACGTCACGGCGGTAGACGCATGCACCGACTTAAGCGCTGTAGAAAATAATACATAAGCAAGAGCCGTCGTAAGTATTCCTAAGTGAAGAGCAATGCCCATTCCATTTAAAGAAATTAGCCAGCTCATATCATACATAAACCAGCATGGGATTAGTAGAACAGCAGCGGCTGTGAACACAAGAGAAGCGCCTACTTGCGGATCAACATGCTGAACAATTTTTTTATTAACAGTCGTATAGCAAGCAAAAGACGCCCCTGCTCCTATCGCCATACCTAAACCTATCACGTCGATTTGACTATCTTTTTTTAACAACAAGCTGCAGCACCCTATAATACCCGTAAATGTAGCAAGCAACCACTTTTTTGTAGGTTTCTTGCGGTACACTATGTAATCTAACACTCCTGACAAAAGCGGCGCACTCCCAATTGCCACCATTGTTCCTACTGCAACACCCGTTTTGATAACGGCTGAAAAAAACAGCGGCTGATAAGCGGCCATACTTGTTGCAGCAACCGTAAGGGGCAGAATAGGAAGGTTTCTTACGTCCACTTTCTTTTTTTGAATAAGACAAGCTGCAAGAAGCGATAGTCCCCCTACAGCTAAACGCACCGCTCCAATTGCCACGGAATGTGCTTCAGCAGATGCTAAAGCTTGGGCAGTCCCTGTTGTTCCCCATAGTACAGCTGCACATAAAATAAGTATTTTTGATAATGAAGTATTCATATTTCCATCTCCTTTCTTTTATCATAGCTAAAAGAAAGAAAAAAGTTTTTCCGCTTTTATGATATTATTTGTCTGTTTTTAAGATACTTCGATATTGCGTGGGTGAGACTCCTTCTTGTTTTGCAAACCATTTAGTGAATGAAGACAAGCTGTGATAGCCGACTTCGTGCGCAATATACGTTATCGAATAGCTGCTCTCTTTTAACAATTCTTTTGCTTTATTTAAACGTATACGCGCTACATAGCTTTGAGGCGAATAGCTCGTTTTTTGTTTAAACCAAGCAGAAAAATAGGCAGGATGGTAATTTTCCATCTTGGCAAGACTTTCTATGTTTAGCTCTTGATTAAAGTTAGCATGAAGATAATCAATGGATTTAAACGTTTGTTTCTTTGGCAAATAATGCTGAACGTAACGGACTAAATCTTCAAGCGCCCCTCTGTCAGTGCTTTTTTGAAGCCCATCAAGTAAAAGGTAGCGAATTGCTTTCCATGTTGAATCCCATTGAATAAAAGCGGCTTGTTGAGCAAGATGCGCACTTTCTGTAAATTTCAAGGGAATATCAACGACCAGACATTCATTTGTATTTTTAGCTTGATACGTATGAAGCTGACGAGGTGGAATGTAAAAGCATCCTTCTTGCAGCGTTAAGTGCTGCTCACTTGCTTGAATATCAAGAGCACCTGCTAGCGGAAACAAAAGCTGACTGTAGTTATGATCATGAGTATGAGGTGAATAGCTGTAGGCTCTTTTTTCGCAAATAATTTCACGTAGCGTATCCATTTTGTACTCCTTTCCTTATTTCCTATCTCACAGAAGCTGTTCTATGCCATTCAAAACGGTTTCCAGCGCCTTTAACGATTCCGTAGGATTATACAAAACGTCCAATGAATGATCGGCATTTTTAATCACTTGAACATTCATTGTGTTTGTTTTTAATTGATAAACTTCTTTAGTATAATAGTGATCGCGAGTTCCTATTACAAGAAGACCTTTATAAGTGCTTTCTAGTAAACTTTTAAACAGTTCCGATCTGGTTAAAAGCGGCGTCAGTAAAAGCATCACTGCATCTTTGTAGACTTCACCTTTCATAACCCGCTGAATCAGCGGAATGGTGCCCAGCGATTTTCCTGCAAATATGATATTTTTATAGTCATTATGAGATAAAGCGTCTTGCAGCACGAGATCAATGTCTTTCATCATAACATCTGCAATCTCATCTGTAGACTTTGTCATGAGCTCTTTTGGATATGTATAGTGAATATGAACAACGTCAATTCCGTGTTTTAGCATCAGCATCGTTACATAATACAATAGCGGCTTTTCGTACGTATAGCCTAGCCCTGAAAACATAAAGCAAATGCGAGGCCCTCCTGTTTTAATATGTGTATAGGTAATCTTATTAGTTTGGTTGCTTACACTTTTTTGATCTACGTGCATGTCACTCCTCCTTTTTAAATATTCTAACATTTAATTCCGTAAAAAAACCCCATCTTTTTCTTAAAAAAATGAGGGTTGAGGAAATAGCTCTGCAAGCAGTTCATAAGACTTCTTTTTTGCTTCATAATCATGGATATTTGTAATAATTAAAAATTCGTCGTTATCGTATTTTTGCTGCAGCCCGATTAATCCTTGTTTTACTTCAGCTGGATTTCCTACGATCATACGAGGACGATTGGTGCTTATTTTTTTGAGCTCTTCTTCTGAATAAGAACGATTATGCACTTCTTCTATCGATGAAACCATTGTATCTCCGCCTTTAGCTACTTTCAACAGCCAATCATCTAACGTTTTAGCGTGTTCCTCAGCTTCTTCTGTTGTTTCTGCACACACTACAAATACGCATACGTTGGTTTTAGGCTTTGATTGATACGAAGAAGGGATAAATTCTTGTTTATAATGACGAATGGCTTCTTGTCCTCCAACTGAATAAATAAAGTGTCCAAACGTAAAAGAGATGCCCAGTTCAGCAGCTGATCTCGCTCCTCTTTTATTAATACCAAGATGCCACAGTTCTGGCTTTGTTTCGCTCAGCGGATAAGCCGTCACGCCGTAATACGGATGATCCGACGGCAAATTATGCTCAAGATGTCCTTTTAACGCTTGAATTTGCCGCGGAAATTCATTGAGGCTTTTACGAACTCCATCTGTCAGCGCTAGCCGGGTAAGCGCATCTCCTCCCGGTGACCGTCCAAGACCTAAGTCAATTCGATTCGGAAACAGATTTTCAAGCAGCTGAGCATCTTCTGCTACTTTATACGGACTGTATTGAGGAAGAAGGACTCCTCCAGATCCAATTCGGATCCGACTCGTTTGAGAAGCTAAGTGCGTCATTAATAGTGTCGGAGATGAACCCGCAAGACCATTCGTATTATGATGTTCCGCTACCCAAAAGCGATGGTAGCCCAACTCTTCCGTTAATTCAGCCAGCTCTATCGTGCGTTTCAACGCTTCCTTTGGTGTTGATCCGCTTGAAACAGGAGACTGATCCAATACGCTTAGCTTAATCATAGGTGATTCTTCCTTTCGGTTTTCAATTTCTATTGTCTCTATTGTAGAAGAAAAATATGAATTCGTCTTGAAATTTGCTTCACGCTCATAGAAAAAGCAAACGCGAATTAGCGTTTGCTTTTTCTTTTTCTTATTTTGCTTCGTGCATTTCTTTCACACGCTTATCGCTCGGTAACAGCCATGTTAACAGCCCTAGAATTGGAAGATAGCTGCAAAACAGCATAATAAACTGAAGGCTGAAGACATCGGCTAATTTACCGAATACAACAGCTCCTAAAGCTCCCATTCCAAAAGCAAGACCTACAATTAAGCCGGAAACCAAGCCGATTTTTCCCGGCATCAGCTCCTGAGCATAGACGACCGTGACGCTGAAACTTGACTGAAGAATAAAGCCGATTAGTACTAAAAGAGGTGCTGCCACTCCTAGAGAAACATGAGGCAGTAATAAAGTAAACGGTACTGACCCTAACATAGAAAACAATAAAATATTTCGTTTTCCGAAACGATCGGCAAGCGGACCTCCAAAGAATGTTCCAAATACCCCTGCAATCATAAATAAAAAAACGTAAAGCTGAGCGCTTTTGATAGGCAAATTAAATTTTTCAATGATATAAAACTGAAAGAAATTAAGGATGCCTGCTCCGTACCATGAACGTGCAAAAACAAGAAAAATTAAAAGTCCAACCGCGAAAATAATTTGCTTGTTCATCGTAAATGAAGCATCTGACTGCTTTTTCTTTAAGCGTTGACGAGTAGCTAACTCCGATTTATACCATTTAGAGACGCTATACAAAACCACTACGCCGATACCTGCAATTAACGTAAACCAAATCGTTCCAAACTGACCAAGTCCGATAAAGATAAATGCCGTAAATAGCGGAGCCATCGACTGTCCTGTATTTCCGCCAACTTGATAAATAGACTGCGCCAGCCCCCGTTTTCCTCCTGCTGCCATATACGCCACGCGAGAACCTTCCGGGTGAAAAATAGCGGATCCGAATCCTACAAATAAAACAGATATAATCACAAAATAAAAATTTGGCGCTAAAGCGAGCCCAACCATACCGATCATGCTTAAACACATTGCAATTGGCAATAAAAATGGCGAGGGACGCTTATCGGCAAATACGCCGAATACCGGCTGCATAATCGATGACGTCATGTTTAAAGCAAAGGCAATCCAGCCGATTTGCGTGTAGTTTAAATTCATCGATTTTTCAAGGACAGGAAAAAGTGCCGGTATAACGGATTGCATACAATCATTTAGGAAATGTCCTAAACTAATAGCAAATAAAATACGATAAATCGTTGCCGGCTGCGCTTGCTGCGTTCGTGCTGCTGCTTGCATTCATAACCCTTCTTTCTTAATTTAATCTACATTATAATTGTTAAAGTCTTACAATGTCTTTTTCTATTATACAGTGAAAATGAAGATTGTAGTTGTTTTCTTTTTTATAAAAAAGGGAAAATTACCTGTGAGGTGAGAACAGTGAAAAAACATGTGCATATGATTGTAGACGGACGCGTTCAAGGGGTTGGGTTTCGTCACTATACGCAGCTAAAAGCAATGGAATGCTCTATTAACGGATGGGTGCGAAATCGAGACGATCAAAAAGTGGAAATTGATGCTGAAGGTGAAGAAAGCAACATCCAAAAATTTATTGAAGAAATTAAAAAAGGTCCCTCGCCGTTCGCTTCTGTTAGCAACGTGGAAGTAAAGGTAGTAAACACCCCTTCCCACACCCATTCTTTTCGCGTAAAGTACAGTTAAAAAACTGGCTAAATCAAGATAATTTTTGATAAAATGGAAAAGTAAGCGATTTTATATCATCTACATATAAGGGGGAAAAACGATGGTTGAAAACAAAATTGTGTTAATTACAGGTGCAGCTCAAGGTATTGGTTATCAAATTGGTGAGCGCTTTGCTGAAGACGGCGCAACTGTTGTCTTAACTGACTTGAATGAAGATGGAGTTAAGAAAGCAGCAGACAAATTGAAGACGAAAGGCTACGAAGCATTAGGCATTAAAGCAGACGTGACAAATGAAAGTGACATTGAACAAATGATTGCTCAAACGGTTGAAACATATGGCCGCCTTGATGTATTAATTAACAATGCTGGCATGCAATTTGTTTCCCCGCTCGAAGAATTTCCTACTGAAAAATTTGAACTTTTAACGAAAATTATGCTTGTTGCACCTTTTGTTGCGACTAAGCATGCGTTTCCTATTATGAAAAAGCAAAAATTCGGCCGCATTTTGAACATGTCTTCCATTAACGGATTGATTGGTTTCTCAGGAAAAGCGGCATACAACAGCGCTAAGCACGGCGTGATTGGCTTAACGAAAGTGGCTGCTCTTGAAGGTGCAGAGCACGGCATTACGGTAAATGCGATTTGCCCTGGTTATGTTGATACACCGCTTGTTCAAAATCAATTAAAAGATTTGGCACGTACGCGAAATGTAGCGCTTGAAAAAGTACTAGAAGAAGTCATTTATCCTCTTGTTCCTCAAAAGCGCTTGCTTGCAGTTGATGAAATTGCAGATTATGCAATGTTTTTAGCAAGTGATTTAGCAAAAGGCGTAACCGGCCAAGCTGCTGTGATCGATGGTGGATATACGGCTCAATAAAAAAAGAGTGTCAGTTAGACTGGCACTCTTTTTTTATTTATTTAATTTCGAATTCTCCTAAAGAACCTGTCGTCTGACCTGCTTTTACTGCTTCTGCGTATAAATAATACGTTCCCGCTGGAAGAGCTTCACCATTAATCTTTCCGTCCCACGTTGCGCTAGAGAATCCTTTTTCTACATTCGTATACGAACTTAACAATTCCCCTTTTTCTAACGTTGCATCGTAAATGTAATAGCTAAGCTTCTCTGCTCCTCCTGGTAAATAACTGCCGTATTCAAATGAGCCATTTCCTAGTACATCTACATACGCAGAAGTGACGCGAGGATAATCCGGCTCTTTTACAAATAAGATGGTTGGAACATCGTACGTTTCTTTATTGTTACTTACGGTAATTGTCCCTTCGTAATAGCCAGGAGATAATTTCCCTGCATCTACTTTTACATTGAGATTTACTTTTTGCGTTTTTCCTGCATTAACAACTAAATCATTTGTTGATTTAACGTCAATTGCCTGATGGCTTTTCTTAAATTTTACTTTGACCGAGTATTTTTGACTGTGATTTGATAGATTTTTAATCTTAAAGCTTTGTTTTTCTACTTGTTTCCCTTTATCTTTATAAAAGACGCCGTACGAGTGACTTCCTGGTGTAATAAGCGTTTTTGCTTTAATTGCATCTACTACGCGCATGCTTCCTGCACCTTGCGTATTATGAGGGTAAACCAGCCCGTTGCGGTCACGAAGCAGTTCGGTTGTGTTCATTAAAGATGCTTTTACGTCTTCTACTTTATAATTTGGATGCGCCTGTAAAATTAACGCTGCTGCTCCTGCTACGTGGGGTGCTGCCATACTTGTTCCTTGCTTTGATCCATATCCATGAGGGTTGCTTGGATCATTGGTTGGCACTGTGCTGATAATATCGACTCCCGGTGCCGAAATGTCCGGCTTAATCATCCATGTATCAACAACCGGTCCGCGAGATGAAAAGTCAGCCATTGTTTCATCAACTGTCTGATCAAATGTTGCAGTAAAAGAGCCCGTAACGGATCCTTTTGCTAAAGAAGCTGCCAAAGCTTGTCCATCGGCTTTTGATAGGCGAATACTTGGCAAAGATGTGCCTGGAATATCAGGGATTGTTCCTTCTACGTTGTTGTAAATCACCGTTGCCACAGCACCGGCTTTTTTCGCATTATCAACTTTATCTACAAACGCAATGTCGCCGCGAGAAATAACCGCTACTTTTCCTTTTACATCCTTTCCTTCAAAGTCTTCTGCTTTACCGAGTCCGACAGGTACAAATTCATACTTTTTACCGCTTGCATCCAGTAGCGCCTTGTCATTTGGAAAGCCCATTACTTCAGCTGAAGCATAGCTTGCGTTATCTACAGTTAATGTCGTTTTATACAAATTGTAAGGAAGCTGAGTTGCACCCACTGAAATAGCTTCACGAGACGTTCCCGGAGAGCCTACTGTCCAATTAGCTGGTCCACTGTTTCCATTTGACGTAACGGCAACTACTCCTTCTTCCATTGCCCAATCTAATGCAATACTCGTTGCCAAGTCCGGATTATTAATCGTATCTCCAAGCGACAGGTTCATTACATCAGCTCCGTCTTCTACCGCACGTTCAATACCGGCGATCACATCTTCTGTGGTACCCGTTCCTCCTGGACCTAGTACACGATAAGCAAGTAAATGAGCATCAGGAGCTACTCCTTTAATTTTCCCGTCCGCTGCAATTGTTCCTGCTACGTGCGTTCCGTGCGTTGTTGCTTCGCCTTTTGGATCTCCAGCAGGCGTTTCTTGAGGATCTTTGTCATCATCTACAAAATCCCATCCTTTATATTTCTCAAACGCTGACTTTAAATCCGGGTGGTCGTAATCAACGCCTGTATCGATAACGGCTACGGTCATATTTTTGCCTGTATATCCTGATTTCCACGCTTGATCTGCTCCTACATAGTAAATGCTTTTATCCATTTCAGAACCGTATTCTTCGGCGCTCACTTCTTTCGATTTCACTTCTGTTGTATGATATTCAACGCTTGGGTAAATAGCTTTTACTCCCGGTAAACTTGCTACTTTTTCAAGGTCATTAGCCGGAAGTTCCGCTGAGAACCCCGAAAACACTTGGTCATATTCACGCTTTACTTTTGAAGTTTTAGAAGCTTTTGAAAGCTCTTTTTTCACTTCGTCACGCGCTTTTTTAATCTTTCCTTTACTTTGCGCTACTCCTTTTTTCTTTGCTTCCGCTACAGACTCTTCATTTAACTCCACAATAACTTTTACTTTTTTGGCTGATTTTAAGTTATAGTCTCCTTGAATTTTAACTAAAGACGGTTCAAGCGCCGGTTTTGAATTTCCGTTGGCGGATGCTCCCATTGCAAAAGAAGATAAAGCAACCGAAAATGCTACTGTACTTAATACAGACCGAATTGACACTTTTTTCATTGTTTTTTCCCTCTCCATTTCTCTCTATACTTCGTGCTACTATGTATGCCTTCATCCCCGGAACATACGAATCTTTTGCTTAGCTTGTGAGCTAAAAACTAGAATAGTATGGAAGTTCTATATATTACTATAAAATCCTTGAGTCTATGGAATTATTTTATATATTGGTGAAAATTAAGCACTAATACTCAAAAAATGAAGGATTTTGTCTGTTTCTCGTCTTTTCGTAACTTTTTTATTCCTAAAATTATGAAGAGATTAGATGAATATACAAGAATACTGCCGAATTTCTGTTAATTTAGCTATTTTTATCAGGGACTCATCTCTACTTCCTCTTCGGTTACTTATAAGGTTTTTTTATTATTTTAAGAAAATTGTTCTTATAAGCGCTTTTTATTTTATAAATTATTATTTAGAACATAGTTTAATTTAATATAAAATACGCACTAATTAAATGAAATTTTAAAAAATTAAGAATAATAAAGGGAGATCTTGCAGATACTAACGTCAACGCTCGCACAAAGGGAGGCATGATTATGATAGATTTAAATTTCATCCTACTCATCCTTGATCTTCTCTCATCTCTTGTCACTATTGGCATCTACTTTACAACTAAGTAAGTACCTAACCTTCTCTTTACTCTTCTAGCGCATGCACTTAAGCTATTAAAAAAAGAAGCAAGCCAATTTTTATTGGCTTGCTTCAGCTATATAATAAAGTAGTTAAACTGGAAGGGATTTATCCGCGTCTTCCGCCTCTGCCACCTCGTTTTGATTCAGTGCTGCGTTTTAGTGTAGATAAATTATCTTCACTATCTTTTAAGAAACGCGCCATTTTTTGTTCGAAGTTTTCCTTTGGTTGGAAGTTGCTTTTAGAACGATTATCATTATTTCTTGCCTGACGTGGCGGGCGTTGTGAATAAGAAGATGAGGGTCTTTCAGGTTTATCTATTGCTTTTTTAATCGATAATCCAATTTTTCCGTCTTTCTCATTAACGACTTTCACTTCAATCTCTTGACCAACTTTAAGATGGTCATTAATGTCTTTTACATAGCTGTCAGCTACCTCACTAATATGTACAAGCCCAGTTTGACCTCCAGGTAATTCTACAAATGCTCCAAAATTAGTAATACCTGTTACTTTACCTTGTACCTTGCTACCTACTTCAACTGCCATAAAAAATGTTCCTCCTCAATAATATTAAAAGCACTTCATTATACCAAAGTGCGTAAGAATAACAAAGTGTGTATGAGAAAACAATTTGTTAAATTGCACTTTTTCCGCCTCTTTTTTGTTTTATGAAAGAAATCAGTCAAAATAATGCCCATATTAGGTATATCTAATATGGGCATTTCTCTCATTTCCACCATTCATCAAACATGCTAGCCGGTAACTGACGTTTATGTTCAGTAATACGATAGCGCTGTTCAATTTTTTCAGCGGCTTCTTGTGATACTTCTTTTCCTTCCAAATAATCGTCTAGTTCATCATAAGAAATTCCTAGTTCCGTTTCATCAGCTTGACCAGGACTATTATCTAACAAGTCAGCTGTTGGTATTTTTTCATACAATCGTTTATCTGCACCTAATTCTTTTAGCAATGCTTTTCCTTGACGTTTTGTTAGTCCTGTTAGAGGCAGCACGTCTGCTCCGCCATCTCCGTATTTCGTAAAAAAGCCTGTTACTGCTTCTGCTGCATGATCGGTTCCGATAACTAAAAGGCCGTTTTCTCCTCCGATTGCATACTGTACAATCATACGCGTACGTGCTTTGACATTTCCTTTATGAAAATCAGACAGGGCTATATCTGTCGCACCTGTAAACGAACTTTCAAATGCTTCCACCGTGTTTTTAATATTAAACGTATATGTTTCATTAGGTTTAATAAATTCTAGTGAAGCCTTCGCATCCGCTTCATCATGCTGCGTGCCATGAGGCAAGCGAACGGCTACAAATTTTGCTTCATATTCTTCTTTTCGCAATTCGTCTACAGCAATTTGTGCTAATCGTCCAGCTAAGCTAGAGTCCTGCCCCCCGCTTATACCTAATACAAAGCCTTTTGCATTTGCTGACTTTAGGTAGCTTTTCAGAAAATCAACGCGGGCACGAATTTCTTGTGCTGGATCAATTTCAGATTTCACATGTAGCTCTTTTCTTATTTTTTCTTGCATGTCTGACATGATACATGCTCTCCTTCCATTATATGTAGATTTCTTACTGATACAGTCCATGTTTTTTACTATAAAAATAACAGAGATCAGGCATTAAATATCTTGGTTCTCCGCCCCGGGCAAATTCTTGACGAATATAAGTAGAGCTGATTTCCATCGCCAGCCCTTTATCAAGAAGCTGAAACCGGCCGTCGTCATAATTTCGAAGCAAAGGAGAATGACTAATAGCTTTCAACATGTCTATTCCCTCTCTTGCCATGATGATAAACTGGTTTTTACTAATAAGTTCATCTGCTTTCTTCCACTTGCCTTCACCAATATCTTGCAGTAAGTCGGCTCCCATAATAAAAAATAAATCAGCGTGTGGAAGCAATTTTTTAAAGTGCTCCATAGTGTAGTATGTGTAATGATAGCCGGGCAATACGTCTAGCTCATACGTATCGAGCAAAAATTTGGGGTTATCTTTAATCGCTAAGCTAACCATATTTACACGGTGCTCATCCAACGTCTGGAGCTTTTTATCTGTTCGTTTGTGCGATGAAGGCAAAAAGATAATAGCATCTAGCTTCTTTCGATGTGCAACCGTTGATGCCGTCCAAAGGTGAACATTGGTAACCGGATCAAAAGAAGAACCATAAATACCAATTTTCGCTCCTTTTTCTAAAAGCTTATCTATTTTTTTATCAGGGTTTAGCTGTTGAAAATAAGCAAGCGTATCTGACATGTCTCCAGCTCCCTACTATTTTTTATTTAGGGCTTCTGCAACTTTTTGTTTTACGTACGCAATTTGACGCGTTTTATTTTCCCAACATTTTTCGCTTAAATCTACTGGATATTCTTCAGGATTGCGCGTGCGCTTATATTCATCCCAAAGCAGCTCTAAATTATCTTTTACGTACTGCTGAATTTCCTGAAGTTCTTCTGTTTCATACACAAGCTCTCCGTTCACAAAGATATCATGATGGAGTTCTTTTGCTTCAAAATTTGTGACGAATTTACTGATAAACGTATGAACAGGATGGAACATTTTTAAACGTTCTTCGCTTTGAGGATCTTCGTCTTCCATCGTGATATAATCCCCTTCAGATTTCCCATTCAAATTATTAATAATACGATATACGCGCTTTAATCCTGGTGTACTCACTTTTTCAGGATTTGCGCTAATTTTAATCGTATCCATCATCTCGCCATTTTCTCCTTCAATAGAAACGAGTTTATACACTGCACCAAGCGCGGGCTGATCATATGCAGTAATGAGCTTAGTACCAATCCCCCACATGTCTATTTGTGCCCCTTGCGACTTTAAATGCATAATCGTATCTTCATCTAAATCGTTGGAAGCAACAATTTTTGTCTCTGTAAACCCTGCTTCATCTAACATTTGACGAGCTTTTTTAGACAAATATGTTAAATCGCCGCTGTCTAAGCGAATCGCTGTAAAATTAATTTTATCGCCTAATTCTTTTGCTACTTTAATGGCGTTAGGAACTCCTGATTTTAACGTATCGTACGTATCAACTAGAAACACGCAGTTTTTATGGCGACGAGCATATTTATGAAATGCAATGTATTCGTCTTTATAAGCTTGCACCATCGCATGAGCATGCGTTCCTGCCACTGGAATTCCAAATTTCTTTCCTGCTCGCACGTTAGAAGTAGCACTAAATCCGCCAATATAGGCTGCTCTTGTTCCCCAAATGGCAGCGTCCATTTCTTGAGCGCGTCGTGTTCCAAATTCCATTGCCACTTGATCTCCTACTACATGTTTGATTCGAGCTGCTTTTGTTGCAATCAGCGTTTGGTAATTCACAATATTTAAAATCGCTGTTTCTACAAGCTGAGCTTCAATTAATGGTGCTTCTACACGTAAAATTGGTTCATTATGAAATACAAGCTCACCTTCACGCATACATCGAATTGTTCCAGTAAACGTAAGGTCTTTTAAGTAAGCTAAATAATCTTCTTTAAAACCTAATTCTTCGTGCAAGTAGGTTAAATCTGATTCGCTAAATTTAAATGCTTTAATATATTCAATAATTCTTTCTAATCCAGCGAAAACAGCATAACCATTTCCAAAAGGAAGTTTGCGGAAGAAAACTTCAAAAACAGCCTTCTTTTGATGAATATTATCTTCCCAGTACGTTTCTCCCATATTAATTTGATATAAATCGGTGTGTAGCATTACGCTGTCATCTGTAAACATATTCATTGATTTCCTCCACTTTTATGTCCTTAAATAATTTCTGCTCCGAGGCAAGATTTAAAGTGTTCGAGCGCCCACTCATGGCCTTTTTGATTAAAGCTTGCTACGGCTTTTTCATAAATATAAATAGCAAATCCTTTATTATAGGCATCTACTGCTGTATGAAGTACACAAATATCCGTACATACACCTGCTAAGTAGACATCGGTAATTTGTCTTTCTCTCAGTTTAATCTCCAGATCCGTTCCAGCAAATGCGCTGTATCTCGTTTTATTCATCCATTCTACATTTGCCTGTGATTGATACACATTATATAAATCATTTAACTTTCCGTATAGCTCTCTTCCTGCAGAGCCTTCAACATTATGAGGCGGAAACAGCGCTGATTCTGGATGCAAGGAATCATTTTCTTTATGAAAATCAATGGCGAACACCACATACTCGTTTTGCTCAATAAATTGACGCGTAATATCGCTTATGAATGTTTCAATTTGTTGCCCTGGTTCTCCGCATGTCAAAGCTCCGTTTTCAGCTACAAAATCATTTGTATAATCGATGTTAATCAGTGCTTTTTTCATTATGTTTCCCCCTCATATGTAAAAATTAACAGTTAACATATTGTTAATTATTTGAATTGAAAGTTTTTCTTTTAATAGCGTGCTGTATAGATTGGCTTCATCACATTCATTTCAACAAACCGGTAGAGCTTTGTTGGTTTTTTAGACGTTCTCGTCGTTGTTTTTCCGTCTACTTCTTCAATAAATGGCAGCATTCTTATTTTTCGTGCAAAGGCCTGATCACTTTTAATCGCTGCATCATCCGTTACGGTAAGCAGCACAGCCTGCAGCTCAGAGTATGTAAACTGAGAAGGCAGAAATTTCTGGGCAATGGTCGTTTGCAATAAATCTTTCTTAATTTCCTTGATTGCATCTCGAATGATGATTTCATGATCAAAAGCTAAAGGCAATGAAAAGATTTCATCTATTTTAAACAATTCAACTCGAGCAGCATCATCATTCGCTTTTCGCTTTATTAGACTATCTTCTGGAACGATTGCATAATGTGCGTTTGTAATGACCCATCCTCTATCGTCCCTGCCAGGCTCATCATAGACACCATAGTGTTTTAAATGAATATCCTTTACGCCCGTTTCTTCTTCGAGCTCTCTTTTAGCCGCTTCAAAAGCTGATTCATTAGGATGGACAAATCCGCCGGGAAGCGCCCACTTTCCTGCTTCGCTGTTCTTTTCTCCCTCTGCATTCACCATTGCTCGTTGGATAAGCATTAATTTCAAACTCATTTTAGGTGGTTTGTATGGTTCTTTTTCTTCCGTCACAATCGTAAATACAGCAATATCTGACGTATAGCCATAGGGTTTAGGGTATTCTTTTTTCGTTTGATTCGTCATTGCTTTATTGTTCGACATTCATCATTTCTCCTGATCGCTCTTTTTACAATTAACAATATGATTAATGTTAATTATATTTGTTTTATGGAAAATGTCAATACTTTTCCCACTAATTATAAAGAGAAGGTAATTTATGTTGTAAATAACGTTATGTTTCGTATTTTTTAGATTTTATATGCATAAAAAGCTGAGTGAAGAAGTTCTAATTTGCCTCCTCCCTCAGCTTTTTTTCCTTTTAATTAACGTGCTGCTAAACCAATCATCATTTTACCGTCTTTAAAATACTCAATTACATAGTCAACAGACGGACAGTAAATAAATGCTTCTTCGGTCAGATCAGCTGTTTGTTGAAAAAACAGTAAAGCCTGAGCTAAATCGACGCTTACAGCTTTAGTTGCTCGTTTCCAGAATAAAACAACCTGATGTTCATTTATATTCATCTCTTGAAGCCATTTTTTGATTTCTTCAATATGCCGGGTGGACTTTTTAATTAATACTTTTCTCCAATTAATTTGCATGATTGTTAAAAAAGGAAAGGTGTTTGAAAGTTTTTCGAAGTAAATGCTTGTCTGCCTTTTTGTTAGCAAATCTGCACTGTTACCCAATGTTTGAATATAATGTTCTACTTTTGTCATAATCATCCTCCAGTCGAAATTGGAGTTTGCTAGAATTTTCAGGAACAATCTCTACTCTTCTTGCTAAAAATCCTGCAGCTTTCCAACCGTGCTTTTTCTCAACAATTTTGAAATTTCACCTTTTTATACAAATTATTCAAAATAATTTGTGTATTTTAGTTTACCATAAAACTTAACCTTTGACTTTGATTATGTAGAACCTTATTTGTGTTTTGTCCAAAGAGCGAATTTCATAGAAGAAAAGCTATAAAAAAGTTGACATTAACATTTATAAAAGTTAATATACTTACCAAAAGTAACTTAATTGCATATAACAAACAAGGTGAAGAAAATGAACTATCAAACAGATGTGTGTATAATAGGAGCCGGACCAGGCGGTGCTCTACTGGCCTATCTACTGGCTAAACAAAATATATCAACTATACTGATAGAGAGATCTGATGAGCTTGGAAAAGAATTTCGGGGCGAACATTTAAATGAAGATGGAGAAATGATTCTTAAGAAACATCATATATTTGAAGAAATTGAAAGCTTAGGCCTCCTTCGAATGTCTAGGGTCGAATACTGGAAGGATGGACATGTATTCAAAACGATAGAATCTGAACTTGGACATGCAGGAATTCATGTTCCACAGCAGCATCTCCTTCAGTCTATAAATAGCCAAGCAAGCATCCACCCCTCCTACAAGCTTATGCTGGGCACAAAAGTAACAGAGCTAATGCAGAATGAAAAAGGCCAATATACTGGAATAAAAGCTCAGCAAAAAGGCCGGGGCGAAATAATAGTTGAAAGTAAAATCATTATTGGAGCAGATGGTCGATATTCAACTGTTCGCAAACTCGCGCACATAAAAAACAATATCCACAATCATGGATACGATTTGCTTTGGGCGAAAATTCCTGCACCTGCCAATTGGGAGCCTTCTATTAAATTTGCACTTGTGAAGCAGCAGCAGGTGGCGCTTTTTTCTCAAGCAAAAGGCTTTGTTCAAATCGGATGGAATATTGAAAAAGGCAGCTATCCTGCTCTTCGAAAACAATCGTTTAGACCGTTTATTCAGCGTTTAATAGACGCTTTCCCTAGCTTAAACCTTTCAATAGAAAGGTTTATTACGTCGTGGTCAGACTTTACGCTTCTTTCTGTGCAAAGCAGCATAAGCGAAGTATGGTCAAAGCATCACCTGTTATTATTAGGGGATGCTGCTCATACGATGACTCCTACTGGTGCTTTTGGATTAAACGAGTCATTAAAAGATGCTGACTTACTGTCTGACTTACTGCATCAAGTTTTTTATCAAAACAAAGAGATTTCAGAAACATTGAGACAGTTTGAACAGAAAAGAAAGCCTAAATTAATAACTCTTGAACGTATTCAGTTTCAGCGAGAAAAAGAATTCTCGTCCCATTTTATTTCTTCTTAAGCCTAAAAAAAGAGATTCCATAGATAAATGGAATCTCTTTTTTGCAATCATGATTTTTTAGCAGTTATTCTATGTAAGTTCTCTTTTATGTATACTCCGCGAAGTTAATCTTGCTTTGCCCGCTGCCATTTTTGAAATTCAAGAAATTGTTTAAACTGCTCTTTGCTTATTCCTGACTCCGCTGCTTCTTTTGCTAACTCAAGCCACTCATCATCAATATCCAACGATTCAGATTTATCCATAGGCTCATGAATCAATCTATCAATACTCACGTTCAATGAGGTAGAAATTTTGTTTAGAAATTGAATAGATGGGTTGAGCTGAATTCCTCTTTCTACTGAAGATATGTACGATTTAGCAACACCCGCTCGGTTTGCAAGTTCTGTTAGCGATATTCCCTGTTTCGTTCTGAGATCTCGAATACGTTGGCCAATTGTCATTTTAATCACCCTTACTAATGCTTACTTACCGATAATAATACCATAATTTCACTTTACCGTGCATTATAAATAAACGTTCTTACTGTAAAGGGATGATTATACATCTAGTGGACATAGCTTGAGACTCGCTATAAAGGTTATCTATGCTCAGAGAATTCTTTATTTCCTTACCAGTGTATCGGCTAAGAATTTGAGCTAATACTTTGTAAAAATTGTCTAACTTCCTCGATGCTTATACCTGTTTGTTTTGCTTCCATTATGAGCATAACCCATTCTAAGTCTAACGTATTTTCGTCTTTAAAATTCATAATTCTCCTCCTTTCTTCTTTTTTCGAAATTGATAACGTTTTCTTTTTTCTGTTTTTGGGCATTCTCCCTTATTTCTCACTATGGTTTTACAGTATAATGGATATTACTAGAACATTAGACATTTTTAAATTACTAAAAAGCACCCATTTTTTGTCTATTCTTATCATAATAATTTTACCTTTACACAAACGCTACAGTTAGACACTAGGAGGATTGTTTTTATGCCTTTTCTGCATACGGCGACTGCACCAATTAGTTCCTCATTATTTAACAACGATTTATGACGATTGGTTCCTTGATATCCGAGTAAAAATAGAGATTATTCTTCTTGACTTATTAATCTGGATGAAAGAATGGCTTTGTGAGAATGGAAAAGTTTCAAAAGCCGTATTTTTACTCATTAAATTTATTGATTTAGTAGAAGAAAAGGAATTCATTTATGATGAAATTGTCGATTGCTATATCAAGCTCGATAACAATGAAAAATCAGAGTACTGGCTGAATCAAAAAATGCGGTATTTATTTGAATAAAAAGGATGTGAATGCATGAATTCGTACTGTGAGATGGTGTTTAATCAAATAAACGTTAACATCCATTCTCTAACCGCAATCATTAATGACGTTACAGAAGAAGAGCTTGCTTATCGTCCCCTCCCTCACAAGCGGTCTATTCAAGAGCTGCTGCAGCATTTATGTCTCATTTGCAGTGCAGACTATTATATTTCCTTAGGCTACTCTGCAGCTAAAATGAATGACTTTTATCTGCAACATCCAGCTTATACAAAGCTTGAACTCAAAGCAGCTTTAGTAGAGGGCTTCAATCAGCTAAAAGCGGTTTACTCTTCTTTTGACGAACAAAAGCTATTTTCACTGCAGACATCCTATTGGGGATGCACGTATACATGTTTTGAGTGGCTGCTTGAAATTCAGTCTCATTTATACCATCACCGTGCAGAACTGTATACGCTTCTAACCTGTTACCGCAGAAACGGATTGGATGTAGTGCTTTTTGAGTGATATAATTTTTTACTCTCTATATTTTCGTAGATTTTTAGAGGCCTAAGGGAAGCTTCTTTTATTTACCATTTTCCATCCATTATGAAATATAATAGGAGAAATAGTAATAGCTTTTGTATATAGAAAGCATTAAAAGAAAATGAGGTTGGGTTATGAGAGAAACAATCGTTGCAGCTTTAAAGAAAATTGAAGAAGATTACGACGTAAAAGTATTATACGCTTGTGAATCTGGAAGTAGAGCGTGGGACTTTCCATCTAAAGATAGCGATTATGATGTTAGATTTATTTATATTCATAAGAGGAATAAATATTTAAGCATTGATCCAATGGGTGTAGGTAAAAAGCGAGATGTAATAGAGCTACCTATTAATGGCCTATTAGATGTTAGCGGCTGGGACTTAACCAAGACATTAAAACTTTTTAGAAAATCAAACCCGCCCTTACTAGAATGGATGCAATCAAACATTGTATATTACAAGGCGTATTCAACATTTGATAAAATGAAAGAACTACATTCTAACATCTTTACTCCTACTTCTTGTATATACCACTATTTAAATATGGCTAGAAATAACTTTCGAGAGTATTTACAAGGTGACGAAGTAAAAATCAAAAAATATTTTTATGTTTTAAGACCTGTGCTAGCTGCTAAGTGGATTGAGCAATATAACGAATTTCCTCCATTAGAATTCTCTATTCTCTTAGAGAAACTGTTACCAGAAGGAGAATTAAAAGAAGAGGTTAGCAAGCTGTTAAAGCGTAAAATTAGTGGTGATGAGTTAGATTTAGAACCATGCATCAATGTTATTAATGAATTTTTAAACTTAGAAATTGACCGTTTAGACAAATACGTCAGAACTTTATCCGTAGAATTAGATGACCCTACATATGAATTAGATCAATTGTTTAGAGATACTTTAGACGAAGTTTGGAACTAAGTATAAAACAAAAAGGCTTATCCCTAATGCAAGTAGCGGCGGATAAGCCTTTTATTTATAATTTCTATTAAAGCGGTATATTATTATTCGTATTTTTTGTTTCATTTAAATAGCTCTCCACATATATTTGTTCTGCATCTGTAGCATTTTTAATTCCATCCTCGGGACTAAATTCAATGCTTCTCCTTATTGCTACACGATCTGCAATGTAACCCATTGCTAACAAAAAAACTATACATCCGCCTGCCCACAGCCACATTGTCATTTTAATACCCCCTTTTTCTTCTTTAGTTCACCTAGCGTCGCGTAATACAGCATATATCCTCCGACTGTATATTAAACGTTTTTCCGCAAAAAGGAATTTAAATTAAAATCCCCTATACTTACTATACGTTATAGCACGAAGAAAAGTTTCAGAAAATTACATTAATAATTTTCGAGTTGATTTTCAACAAATCTGATTATAATTTTTTATGTTTCATCCTAAATAATTTCAAAACTGTTGCCAATCTATCTACAAAGCATTTGAGGCTTTACGCCACTTCAAACAGATCTACTATTATTGCCAGGTCAGGTGCATTAATTATGGGCTTAATGGGACCTATCCCCGGTAAACTGTATGATAAATACGGTATTCGTGTATTAGCAATAGTTGGTCTTGTAATTACTTCTTATGCTACATATGAATTCACTAAACTTACTGGTGGAACTCCATAAAGCCACATCTTAGGCATTTATATCTTACGTTTGTTCGGTATGTCATTAATTATGACTGCAGGTATGAACCAATTACCTCAACATTTAATTTCTCACGGTACAGCTTTAAGTAATACAATTCGTCAAGTTGCAGGTTCAATTGGTACGGCTATACTCGTTACAATTACGACACAGCAAACTACTGAACATCTTTCAAACTACACTAATACACTAACAACTAACAATGATTTCTTTAGTAGTCAACTTAGTCAGTTAGGTAATAGCGGTATTGTGTCGCTATATGCTAAAGCAATAAAAACTTCGACTATAGATGGCATTAACGATGCATTCTTATTTGCTACATTATTAGGTCTGGTTGCACTTTTACTCTCTTTCTTCTTGCGTACACCAAAGATCAATAGAGAGAAATAATAAAAAGCCGTTTCTTTGGTTAAGAAACGGCTTTTTATTTTAATAAACAATCGTATTTAAAGCATATATTTTACATTTGGATATCATATTTAGATTCAAATGCAGACACTTTTTCTTTAGCATCTAAAAATTGTGTTTCAGCAGCTTTTGTGTTTTCTTCTAAAGTTGATTTATCCTTACCACTTTCTTTTTGTAGAACTTCTAGCATTTCAACTTGTTTATTTAATGACGAAGTTACGCTAGTGACTGCGGAATTCAATTGATTATATTCTTCAGTACTAAAGCTAGCTTTATATTTCTCCAACTCTTCCTTAATAAGCTTTATTCTTTTCATAGGCATTCCTTGTATAGACTTAATAGCCTCAGTTGCGTCTGCATCAATTTTTTCATAATCGTAGCTATCTGCATTAAAATCTTTGTCTAACTCAATAGTGTTTACTGCATTAAAGTGCTGAGTAATATCGGCTTTAGTTAATACAATATGCATATGAGTACCTATAGCAGCTTCGTACACATCTACTGCCGAACCGTAACGCTTTTGAGCTTTTATTGCTTGATTATTACTTAAATGGTCTATCTCAGTTTTTAAGTCTTTTAAGTGTTTGTCTAGTTCGCCATCATCGCCTTGAAGAATATTCTTGCTTTCAATTGACTTTGCAAGTATGTTAAAGGCTGCTTCAAAAACAAGATAATCATCAGATTCCATATATCCTTTTTCTTTTGTATATTCTTCATACTCACTCTCTAATTTAAAGAGTTTTTGTTCGAGTTTCTTCTGCTCTTTCCCCATTTGTTTCTGCTCTTGCTTAGCAGATCCTTGTTTTTGTTCTTCTTTTGTTGACCCACAAGCTACTAAACTAATAGATAGCAAAGATGCTACAAGTCCTAGGCCGATTCTTCTTAATTTTTTCATTTGTTTCTCCTTTTTTTGGTATGTAGTTTTTTCATCCAACAATGATAGCATATATTATGTACTCCAAAAGAACGATTTTAGTAAAATTATCAAGTTTTCTATAGATGAACCATTAAAAGCAACAGTATTTTATCTGTTAGTAGCAGCTTTAAAAACCTCTTATCTGCAGTTTTACTAACAATTACTTAATTAATAGACCTTTTATCTGACGCGCAATGAAACTAACTAGAAAAAAAGTAAAAACCGTTTCACTGTTTAGAAAACGGTTATTTACTTTAACATATAATTCTATACTTAGAGTTAATTTGATATTTCAACCCCCTATTTCTGATTCAAAATAATAAATTTACAATTTTTTTAGCGCACTGACTTGTTTTTCTAAAGTGGAAAATTAACCATTTTATTCATAAAAATAGTACTATTTTCAAGAGGAATCTTTTATTTCTCCTGAAGATAGTACTACACTATATTAGATAACCTTTATTTTTGTTTTAATTGTATAATATGTATCTGCTAAGAGTCCTACTGCAAGTCCGCTAATCATCCCGTATGGTAATACACCTGGTACATTTTGATAAAAAGTGCCGATTAACATCGCAGCTAGGATGCCGAAAAGTACGCCTATCACAATATGCGAACCAAACTTCACCTGTTTTGCGGTATACATTCTTCCTCCTCCTCACTTTTTTTCCATTATATCACAACAGCATCGTTTATTTAATGATAACTGAGCGAGGAATGCGAATGTAATAAAACTGTAACCTTATATAACTATTTTAATACTACTCTTCTGGCGAATAAAATGTCATATGAGGCTTGTCTTCTTGATAATACGCTAAACGGTCTTGGAGCGTACCGGTGTGAAATTCAAATTTATGACCGTCCAGATCCGTAAAATAAATAGATTTTCTGTCTCTTTCGTCGCGGTTTCTTCCCGGTAAGATGGTTACATTATGCTGTTTTAACAGTTCTCTTGCTTCGTCAAAGTTTTTAATAGAAATAGAAAACGCTAAATGAGTATACGAATACTGAATGTCTGATCTAGGAATATTTTTTTCTTCGTTTAACGCCAGCCACAGTCCATTCAGACTAAAGTAAGCGGTGGATTTTCCTTTCACTAAAAGTTCCGCTCCTAGCACTTTCTGATAAAATATGATGGATTGTTCTAAATTTGACACAGAAAAGCACATATGATTAATTCCTTGAATCATCTTTACCCCTCGCTTTCTAGAAAAAAGTACTTCTTTCTATTACATAACTTTCCTTTTAGCATCTATTTTACTGAAAAAACATACTTTTTGCCATGTAAAGAGCTACTCCCCAAATCATACATGCAGAAGCCTTATTCACCCAAATCATTATTTTCCCATTTGAATCCATTTTTCCTACTGCTTTTCCTGTAAAAGCTAAGGACAAAAACCATATCCATGAAACGGATATTGTCACCAGCGTAAAAACCCACTTTTCCTTTCCGCTGTACAGTAGAGAATTTGTTCCAATCACGCCCATAATATCCATCAGCGCGTGAGGATTTAGCAGAGATACAGAAGCAGCAAATAAAATTTGTGCTTTCACCGTCATTCCTTCCTTTACTGACGTTTTTGACGGTTTGCTCTTCCACGTCACAAAGCCCATATACGCTAAAAAAAGAAGACCTATTCCAAAAATAAGCGTTTGAAAAAATGAAAAAGCAGCGGCTGCTGCTGAAACTCCCAGCACTGCTACTAGAATTAAAATCGTATCACAAACAGAAGCCGTGAAAACTACGGGAAGCGCCTGTTTGAACGTTCGTTGATTGGCTCCTTGATTAAAAACAAACACATTTTGTACCCCTAAAGGTAAAATCAAACCGAATGCTAACAATAAAGCATGTATAACCACTGTAAACATGTTGTTCTCTCCTTTCTCTTTTATACTACAATTGACATCCCCTGTTGTCTCCATCCAAGTTTTGATTTATAATACCAACCAAATTATAAAAAGGTGGTCTCACATGAACTGGACTCCAGATCCGGCTGATAAAAAGCCAATGCACAAACAAATTCAAGAGTATATGAAAGAGAAAATCATAAATGGAGAGTGGCCTATTGGAACTAAAATTCCTTCGCAGCGCCATTTAGCTGCTAGCTTTTCTGTAAATAGAAGCACGGTGGTGACAGCAACCGAAAACTTAATTGCTGAAGGACTGCTCAGCGGAAACAAAGGCGGTGGCACCAAAGTTATTAACAATACGTGGAGCTTACTAGCATCAGGTTCTCACATGAACTGGAATTCGTATGTAGAAGCAGGAATATACCGACCAAATTCTCCGACTATCCGCCATATTAACGAAGCTGAATTTCAACCGGGCATTATTCGTTTAGGAACTGGAGAGTTAGCACCTGACCTGCTTCCTTCCCATCAGCTTTCGGAACTATTTAGCGGAATTAATCATAGAAGCGTACACTTGGGCTACGAGCACCCAAGAGGAAATGATGAACTCCGACAAGAGTTAGTCAAGCATGTAAAAAAACGAGGCATTGAAACTTCTCCTTCATCTATTTTAATTGTATCCGGTTCACTTCAAGCCCTTCAGTTAATTTCAATCGGCCTGCTGCCTCCAGGTGCCAATATATTAGCTGAAAAACCTTCTTATCTTTATTCTCTACCGTTATTTCAGTCCGCACAAATGAAAATAACGGGTGTTTCGTTAGACGAAGAAGGAATTCATTTAGCTTCATTAAAAGACCAACATGAAAAAGAAAAAGGTACAGCTTTATATACAATACCGAACTTTCATAACCCCACCAATGTAACGATGAGTGAAAAAAGGCGCCAAGAGCTGCTTCGCCAGTGTGAAAGAATGCATTTGCCTATTATTGAAGATAATGCTTACGGAGAGCTTTGGTTCCATTCACCGCCTCCACTTTCCTTAAAAGCTCAAGATAAAAATGGAATGGTTCTTTATTTAGGAACGTTCTCTAAAACATTCAGTCCAGGATTTCGAATTGGATGGATTATAGGGCCTGAACATGTAATTGAGCGATTAGCTGACCTTAAAATGCAAGTTGACTACGGAGCCAGTTCCTTATCTCAATGGGCTGCTGCTGAAGCTCTCAAAACCGGACTCTATGACAAGCATGTGGCCAGCGTACGCTATAAATTAAAAGAAAAATGTCAGCAAACACTGGCTATTCTAGAGAAGTATTTGAAGAATCTCGCTGTGTGGAATGCTCCGAGCGGTGGTTTTTATTTTTGGCTTACGCTGCATAAGCCTGTTTCGATGCGGAAGTTATTTAAGCACTGTCTCGACGAAGGAGTTCTTTTAAATCCAGGCGCATTGTATGACCATGAGACTTCACAGCATATCAGAATATCCTTTTCTTATGCGACGCTTGCAGAATTTGAATACGGCATCAAAATAGTCGCAAAAAGCCTTAAGAATCTTTACAAGTGATTCTTAAGGCTTTCTTGTGTTAACGGCAGCTTTATAAAAAAAGTGAGCTTATTATGCTGACGATCCGCTCGTATCTCTCCTTGATGCAGCTGAATAATTTGTTTTGCAATAGCCAGTCCTAAACCTGAACCATTCGCGTCCGTTCTTGATTCATCACCTCGATAAAATCGATCAAACAACTTTTCTACCTCAATTTTTTCACTGATGTTAATGCTGTTCCTAAAGGAAATAACTATGTAACCCTCGTCAATCTCCTGATTCACCTCTAATAAGGAAGGCTTTTTGCTGTATTTCTTGACATTTTCAAGCAAGTTTTGAAATACTCTTACCATTTTTTCCACATCAATAAATGCATTCCATTCACAAGCAAAGTTAGTCTGAACATCAATGCCTTCTCTTGTTAAAATTGGCTCGTACTCTCCTATTACCTGTTGAAGCAAACGTTTCATATCGACCTCATTTCGTTGAAGCTGAAGATCAGGACTCGTTAATTTTGTATAGTCGAACAATTCTTCTATTAAATCAGTTAAGTATTTTGCTTTTGAATCAACAATATATAAGTAGCTATATAATGTTTCATCATCCATACTTTCTCTTTTTTTGATTAAATCTAGGTACCCAACGATGGATGTTAACGGCGTACGCAAATCGTGAGACACACTGGATATTAGCTGATTTTTCACTTGCTCCAGCTCTCGTTCACGATCAAATTTTGTACGGAGCTGCGCAGACATTTTGTTAATGTTTTGACTTAATTCAGCCAGTTCGTCTTTTCCTCGTACATGGATGGTTGCGCCTAAATCTCCATTTGAAATTTTTTGAACTTGTTTAGAGATTTCTTTCAGATAACGAATATGGGAACGAATAAGTGCTAAAAAAACAAAAACAAAGACCACAACGGCGATAAAGAAAAGTCCAAACGCCAATACGTTATATGCAGGGACATTCATTTTCTCTTCTTGTATATACCTGCTCAAAACAAACCTAGCAATTAAAATAAAAATTAAATTGGTAGCCAAAAAACTTATAATGATAGCAAAAAGAAGCTTTACACTTATTCTTCTCATATTCTGTATCCTACGCCCCATATGGTTTTAATATAAATTGGCTTTTTCGGATTATCCTCAATTTTTTCGCGAATCTTTGTAATATGAACCATTACGGTATTATCCGATTTAAACGCATCTTCTTGCCATACGGCTTCATATATTTTCCCCATACTCATCACCGTTCCTTTGTAGCGTACCAGCAGCTCTAAAATATCAAACTCTTTTGGTGTTAAACGAATCTCTTGGCCGCGCACAAAGACAAGCCGGGTGCTGCGGTTAATTTCCAAATCGCCAATTTGAATAATATCGCGCTCAGCACGTTCATTGTATTTTTTATAGCGTCTAATTTGTGATTTTACTCGTGCGATGAGCTCGAGAGGATTAAATGGTTTTGTTAAGTAATCATCTGCGCCTGCTGTTAACCCAGAAATCTTGTCCATATCTTCTGACTTAGCCGACAGCATAATAATGGGCATGTTTTTTTCTTCACGTATTTTAAAAGCAGCATCGATTCCATTCATCTGCGGCATCATAATATCTAATATAATTAAATCTACTTCTTGTTCCTCTAAAAGCGCTAATCCACATACAGCATTAGAAACTTTCAGCGCTTCAAATCCTTCATTTTCTAAGTAAATAGCAATTAAATTACGAATTTGCTCATCGTCATCTATAATTAAAATTCTGTCTTTCATTTACAAACTCCTTATATCTGATTCTTTTCGCATGTAAAAATATATGCAGGAGGAACATTTCTCCACTCTTTTTCCACTTTAATCTGAGGGAAAAACGAGCGGATCAGCTGTTTTTTAAAATTTGTATACTGAAACGTAATAAATTTCCCTTCCTCCGCTAATACGCTGCGCGTGTTTTGCAAAATACAGTCCGACACTTCAGACGTTAAAGAAGCAAAAGGAAGACCTGATAGTACGTAATCCACTTTTGGAATATCATACTGTATCAAGTACTTTTGAACATTTTCAGCGGATCCATGTATCACATACACATTTTTTTCATCTCTTACTTGTTCCTTTACTTTTTCGTAAAAATGCCGATTGTATTCGATAAGAAGCAAAGTTGTACAAGCGCTTCGTCTTCTTATTAATTCACGGGTAAAAACTCCGGTTCCTGGCCCGTACTCTACTATACAGCCTGCATGTTCAAAATCAATCCCTTTTACCATTTTTTTCGCTAAGTGCGTAGAGCTCGGCAAAAGTGCGCCTACCGTTCGCGGCTGGTGAAAATATTGATACATAAAAGCTAAATTCATTTTCTATTCCTTCTTTCTATTCTTTCTTTCTAGAATAGAAAAAAAATCTAAAGAAACGTTAAGTAAATTTCTTAAGAATTCTTAAGAAAACAAAAAGGAGGATGGGACATAACGGAATTAACCCAATCTAAAGACGAGCAAATTGGATTAATAAACTCATATGGATTGCTCTTGACACCGCTGTTGATTTCCATGCAAGACTTCGCTTTCCGCGGGAGTCTTCACCTTGCCCTCCAATCAACAGCTAGAAGCGGTGAAACCCACGTTCATAATAACAGTAAAAAATCCGAATGGTCAGTCAATAATATCGATTGATCATTCGAATTTATCCTTAACTAAAATATTTTTGTCCAGCCTCGATTACTCGTTTAAAAGATAATTTATCGTAAATAACATCCGCTATTTAAATCGAAGGTGGCTCCTGTATAATGTTTTGCTTGAGGGCTCAGTAAAAAAAGAACCGTATCTGCCACGTCTTGAGGCGTAACAAAGCTTGGAATCAGCTGATGAGCGATGTATTCATTTTTGCGCCACTCTGGAATATTTTTCATCATATCGGTATTTACCATTGTAGGTGCTACGGCGTTCACCCGGATATAAGGAGAAAAATTCATTGCACAGCTCTTAGTTAATCCTAGTATTGCTGCTTTAGACATTCCATATATAGCATCGGAGCTTCCTTCCATTCCTGACACGGACGATATATTAATAATCGCTCCTTCTACTTCCTTTTTCATTAATACTTCGCCAAAGTACTTGGAGAAATAAACATATCCTTTAATATTAATATCCATTACAAAATCTATTTCATTTTCTTCATAGTCCAATAAATTTTTCCCTAAATACACGCCTGCATTATTAACTAACCCATACAAGCTTTTATCTTTTATTTGATAAAAAAGATCTTTTACATCGTTGCCTTTTTTTACATCTACTACGTGTGTTTCAATATGGCCCTTTGTATCTTCAGCTAGCTGTTTCAAAGCTCCATCGTTAATATCACAAGCAATAACTGAATAGCCCTTCGACACACACTCTTTTACAATTTCTTTGCCAATTCCAGAACCTGCACCCGTAACGATTATCCATTTTTCTTTCATCTCGACACCTCTTATTCACTTCTGTTAAACATACTTGTTATGTAAATATTCAAACATTTATTATACCATTATTTTCTATATAGACATCCCTTTCTTGCGTTCTTTTTTAGCTTTCCTGACAAAGCGCGTATAGTTTTTTATAGGAGTGATAACGATAAGACAGTACATTATTCCAAACAAGAAAGAGATGATAAGACGTGGCAAAAGTACTTTATATTACAGCTCATCCTCACGATGAGTCTCAATCATTCAGTATGGCAACTGGAAAAGCATTTATCGATGCTTACAAAGAGCACAATTCAAGTGACGAAGTTGTACATATTGACCTTTATAAAGAAAATATTCCTCATATTGATGCGGATGTATTTAGCGGCTGGGGCAAACTTCAGTCTGGCTCTGAACTTTCTTCTCATGAACAGGAGAAGGTCAATCGCCTTGCAGAATTGAGCGAACAGTTTGTATCAGCGGACAAATATGTTTTTGTAACGCCTATGTGGAACTTTTCGTTTCCACCGGTTATGAAAGCCTATTTAGACTCTGTAGCCGTAGCGGGTAAGTCATTTAAATACACGGCAGAGGGTCCGGTTGGGCTATTAACGGATAAAAAAGCGCTTCATATTCAAGCGCGCGGAGGCATTTATTCTGAAGGGCCTGCAGCTGATATGGAAATGGGGCATCGTTATATTGGGATTATGATGAATTTCTTCGGAGTACCTTCGTTAGACGGCATTTTTGTGGAAGGGCATAACGCAATGCCAGATAAAGCCCAAGAAATTAAAGAAAAAGGAATAGCAGAAGCAAAAAAACTTGCCCAAACTTTTTAATATAAAGAGGCTGTAACAAAAATATTTTAATTGAAGGAAGATCCGAACGAGGACTCGAGACTCTTAATGGAGCATCAACTTTGTTCGGATTTTTCTGTTGGTAGGACGAACGTAGCTTTCATGCATGGTGGCTGCTTCCAGTAGTTAATTGGAGGGCAAGGCGAAGACTCCTGCGGGAAAAGCGGAACAGATGAGACCCCACAGGCGCGTAAGCGACGAGGAGGCTCATCGGCCGGCCGCGGAAAGCGAAGCCTTGCACGGAAATTAACTGCGATGTAACAACCCATTCATACTAGATCATTTATCCCGTTTGTTCGTCTTTCGATGGAAGTGATTTCGTTATGTCTAAGTCTCTTTTCTACGCAAAAAAACTTTCTCTTTCCTTTTCGATCCACCTGTCCATTTCTCTATCACTTTTTTCTACAAGTCTGTTAACGAGAATATCATGCCAAATATAATTTTCAAGTAAATTAATGTTGACTGCGTTATTTGTATAGTACGCCATTTCTTTATGACCATAAATCATTTCACTGCTGTCAACAGATATAATAAACCAGTTTTGATTCCCAATGTTTTCGGTATAGCTTGTATGGCGGTGCCGGTCAAATTCCTCCATCGCTTCATCTTGTTCAAACACAATTCCTTTTAGTGTGACGCTCTCCCTTAGCTGTAATAAAAGAGGCTTCAACTCATTATAAATATCGGGCCAAAGCGAGATGACAATTTTATTTTTTGCTTTTAACAATAGCGACTCACAAAAAGCAAGAATGGCTCTTTCTCCTTTCATCGTCATAACCCGGCTTTCTTCTATAGAGTCTGCAGCTTCAAGACGTTTAAGCGTTTCGCTAACGCCTTCATACGTTTCGTTCCATTTTTTTTGCAGCGAATGCAAAAAAGCATCGACGGGCAACGACGTGTACTGGGTGCCATCATTACTCTCTTCTTTTAACACCATGCCTTTTTCCTCTAGTGTTTGTAAAATATCGTATACACGCGCTCTTGGCACACCTGAATGTTTACTAATGCTATAAGCAGTGGAAGATCCTTTTTTGACAAGCGTCACGTATACTTTTGATTCATACTGATTAAATCCAAGCGACTGCAGCTGCTGAATAATATTTTCCATAAAGGAAACCTCCCTGTTTTTTAAGTTATTTGAAATTTTTATCATTTACATATTTACAACTGCTTTTTATATAGTTACTATTTAAGTAGTCACTATATATTATGACATGAGGAAGGTGCTTTATGGAAGAATTAAGTTTACAGATTGTTCTTTTGCTTTTACTATTTGGTTTTTTAGCCGCATTCATTGACTCTGTAGTTGGCGGAGGCGGTTTAATTTCAACGCCTGCTCTTTTATTTTTAGGCCTGCCTCCCGCTGCTGCCTTAGCTACAAATAAATTAGCCGGAACGATGGGCGTATTAACGAGTACCATTCGATTTGTAAAATCCGGAAAAGTCGACTTTCGCGTCGTAGGTAAATGGTTTCCTTTTGTATTTATTGGTTCTTTAGGAGGTTCAATCACCGTTCATTTTCTATCCTCTGCTTTTTTGAAACCTGTTATTTTGATTCTCCTTGTTTTAGTTGCTATTTATACAATCTTCAAAAAAAACTGGGGCACCACGTCTACGTATAAGCCGCTGTCTATTAAGAAACTTATTTTCTTTACCGCACTTATTTTTATTATTGGCTTTTACGATGGATTTTTAGGAGCAGGCACAGGTTCATTTATTTTATTTGCTTTTTTATTTATGGGATTTGATTTCCTGCAGTCAGCAGGCAGCGCAAAATTTTTAAATTTCGGCAGTAACTTAGGTGCTTTGCTTGTGTTTTTATATTTCGATTCTGTTGTATTTTCTTACGGATTAATTATGGGGGTTGCGATGATCGCGGGTTCTTTTGTCGGATCAAATGTCGCTCTATCAAAAGGCGTGACGTACGTCCGAACGCTTTTTATCCTTGTCACTTTAAGCCTTATTAGCAAAAACATATTTGATTATGTAAATCAGTACAAATAGATCAATGGTTTCTTTAGAACCATAACAATGAACCTATATATCTATTAGATTAATAAAACCACCTCTTACTATTTTCTTATTTTTGGGTAAATGTGTAAAAAAACACTAAAATTGTTGTATACTGGTCCATGTTGTTTTACATAATTTAGAAGTATTATACAGAGGTGAACATTTTGTTTAAGAAATTCAGATTTTTATGGTTTATCTTGTTGATCTTTGCACTTATTTTTGTTAAAAATACGTTCTTTTCTTCTTCAGAGAACGCCGCTGAGACGCTAGCAACGTCAGATGTTCCACAAGCCGCAGCTACTTTCAAAGAGGGGAACAATCAGCAGGACGGGGCCATTATTCAAAAATATCGCAAACAGCTAGATGCAGCACAGAAAAAAACCGACGAAAAAGCTACTAAAGAAATACAAGAAAAAATTTATGAAGATGGAAGACAGGCGGCACTAAACTTTCTACCGCGCAATAAATTTCAAAGAGCTTTTTCTCAGCCTTCTAAAAAATCGGCCGATGACATTTATAACTTTCTAATTGCCCAAGTAGGGTTTGGAGGATATGATTCTCTTTATCAAGAAGCAATAGCTGCAAAAAAAGAAGCAGCTTCTTCTACTGACGAATTAAATATGAGTGGCATTCAAGCTAAAACCGCTGCACTTACATACGGCACACTAGCACAAAGAGAGCAGCTGCTTGTTACAAGTCTTGCCTATGACTTAAGCAGCGTAGGCGTCATTTCTTCCGATACAGCTAAAGATATTGATAAAAAAGCTACTCATATGCTAGAAATTAGAAAAGAAGGAATAAATGCCGCGATGCAAGAATAGTTTTGCGAAGTGAAAAGCAGCAGGTAAAAACTACTGTTTTTTTATTCTAAATAACGTTCACGTACTTCCCTATTTTAATAGGCGATCATTTAATAACACACTGGGTAAAGCTTTCATACAATGATATAAAAATGGAGGTAATCTCTATGAAAGAAGCGACTGTATATCAATACGACGCGTTTAGCACGCTCCCTAATAAAGGAAATCCTGCAGGAATTGTGTTTAACGGAGATGATTTTTCAGCTGAAGAAATGCAGAAGATTGCTTATCAAGCACAGTTTAACGAGACGGCTTTTATCATGAAGTCTTTCCGCGCTGATTTACGAATTCGTTACTTTACGCCCGGACAAGAAGCAGATTTGTGCGGCCATGCGACCGTCGCTTCTCTTTATGCTTTACATAGTAAAAATAAACTTCCAAAAACTACATTTACAGTGGAAACAAATGCTGGAATTTTGCCGATGACGGTACAGAGCAGAAACGGACAGCCTGTTATCACCATGAGTCAAGCTTCTCCGCAGTTTCATCCGTTTTCAGGTTCAAAAGAAAAACTGGCAAAAGCTCTTAATCTTCATATTGATGACCTTGATCAAACACTTCCTATTGTATATGGAAGCACAGGAAACTGGACGCTTCTTGTACCTTTAAAAAATTTAGATGCCTGTAAAAAGATGAAGCCTAATCAAGAAGATTTCCCTCATATTTTAACTGATATGCCAAAAGCATCTATTCATCCCTTTTGTTTTGACACGATCCATCCAGAAGCTCATATGCACGGAAGACATTTCTCTTCACCATTTTCGGGTACGGTAGAAGATGCTGTAACGGGAACAGCTTCTGGCGTAATGGGCGCCTATTATGCGAGATATGTGGATCAACAAAAAACCGACCGCTGGCAATTTGTGATTGAACAAGGGCAGGAAATAGATAGAGATGGCTTCGTTCATGTAGAAATCACAAAAAAAGAGAATACGTATGGTGTGGTAATCGCAGGAGAAGCTGCCTATGTAACCAAGCAAATCGTTTCTCTTTCCTAATAAAAACGTGTCCGCCTATTTGGCGAACACGTTTTTTGTTTAGTAAATAATAGCCTGTACGCTCATTATTGTAACGGTTAAAATAAGAATCACATTCCCTATAATTAACCACGGCTTTGCGCTTCCTCTTCTACCTTTAATAGCCGTGATTAGTCCAGCAATGGGCAATAAAGCCATAATGATGACCCAAATTTTACGAAGAATGCTGGAATCCAAATAAAAACCAAACTGCATCATCGCAAATAACACGACTGTAATAAGGAAGAAAAGTGTAGGCACAGCTAAATGAATGCCTCTTGGTCTCATTGAGTAGTACACAACATCACTTTCTTTCTATGTAAAATCTTACGTAAAATAACGTTATCATTTACACAGAGTTTTGACAACTTTTTGAAGGATTTTGTCAACAAATTTTAATAATCCAGAAGAAATTACTTCTCATTCAGCTGGCCGAAGACTGACGGAAGTGCAGAAATAACGTCGCTTGCTAATATATCTATCATTGTATGCCCCTGATCGAGCAGCACATCCGCTGCTTTTCCATGAACATATACCGCATTGCTTATTGCTTCTTGCAGAGAATCATGCTGCATGATAAAAGCGAGGATGATCCCTGTTAACGTATCACCCGTTCCGCCTTTTGCAAGTCCTGCGTTTCCAGTGGTATTTACGTATTGTTTTCCGTCAGGTGTTGTAACAATCGTATTTGGACCTTTTAATACAAGGTACACACCATTTTCCACTGCGTATTGTCTAGCTATTAAAAATCGATTCTCTTCTACTTCTGAGATTGATGTATCCACGAGTCTAGCCATTTCTCCCGGATGAGGTGTTAAAATCGTTGCGTGTTCTCTTTCTTTTACTTCTTTCATCAAATCTGGCAGATGAAAAAGAGCATCTGCGTCGATTACAACAGAAACCGGCTGTTGAAGCACTTGCTCGACAACTTTCTTCGTTTCTTTCGTTCTCCCAAGCCCCGGTCCCACTGCAATTGCATCATACTTTTCTTCTTCTAAAGGAATCTCGCCTGCAAAAAAGCCATCTTTGCTTGGGCATGGCTTGTACATCACTTCCAACATGTGAGCAGCTGCAATCGCATGAATATCACTCGGAAGCGCAAGAGTTAAAAGCCCTGCTCCGCTTGTGAGTGCTGCTTTGGACGTTAGCATTGGCGCTCCGGGTGTTTGGAGTGAACCTCCTATTACGATTCCTTTTCCATGCGTACCTTTATTGGACGAAGCGTTTCGAATGGGAAAAGATTGTTTAATATGCTGAGTTGACCATACTTCCTTAAGAGATGAACTTTTTTCAATTGCTAGCGGCGGAATACCGATATCTACTACAATCAATTCACCGTAACTTTCTTTGCTCGGGTATGTAAATGCCGTGACTTTCGGCTGCTGAAGCGTAATCGTAGCATCTGCACGTACCGTAAGCTCTTGCTTCTGTTCCATTACTCCACTTGGGACATCGATGCTGTATATGTAAGCATTAGAATCGTTTATTTTTTTTATAATGTCATCGTAAGGAGATTTGATGCTGCCTTTTACGCCTATACCTAATAAACAATCAATAAGAACCGTATACTTTTTCACAGAGAAGTTGTCTCCAGCCGATTGCCACGTGAACCCAGCATTTTCATAGATGATCATGGCTTTTTTAGCCGCGCCTTTTATTTTTTCCCGTGCAGGAACTACCCAGACGTCAACTTCATAGCCTTTTGACTTCAAAGCACGGGCAATAACAAAGCCGTCTCCTCCATTGTTTCCCGTTCCTATAAGCAGCCCTATGTTTTCATGTTTTTTGATTCGCTCACTCAGCGCGTTGGCAGCAGCCTGCCCGGCATTTTCCATAAGGGACTCTTCACTCATCCCAATTGTATTCATCACATAATCATCCACTTGATACATCTCTTGATTCGTTACAATTCTCATTATGCTGCTCCTTACTGAAACGGAAATGGTTCATCTGTATTTACCGTTCCTTTTATTTTCGTTATAGTTAATTGTTCTCCTTTCACCCAATCTTCAAACGAGAAAATGAGAGGCTTTGCTTTTCGTCCAATCCCCACAATGACTTGCAGCGTCTCCGGTACATATGCTACTGTATGAAGCGTTCCAGCAGAATTCCGGTAATCTTCTTTAAAAATACCGTATTCATCTTCATTAAATAAAGAAAAAGCTTCAAGAGGCGATAGCTTTTTTTCAATATGATCTCGAATATGATCGAGCCTTTCCTTTGACTCTACCAAATGATGACGATTTTCTTCGACCAGCTGATTAAAATGGTTCGTACACCCCATCATCGTCCCTCTTTGTACATGAACGCCTCGTCCAGATGCTTCGACTACTGCTCCCTGTCCACTGCGGTCATAAATGGAATAATTAAACGCATGACGATGCGGTGCTCTTTCTAAAATAGCAACAGCCTCTTCTGTCGTTTCACATGTTTCTAAAATAAACCGAGCGAGCGTACAGCAAATAAATCCGTTTGTTTGACGGCGGCGATTAACAAAATGATAGCCAATTGCCAGTCCTTTTTCATTCATTCCATCCATTCGCCCAATCATTCTTGTTCCAAATCCGACGCTTGCATATCCTTCATTTGGCTGAAAAAGCAAAAATCGACCTTCGTACGTTTTAGGATGATAATCATAGTTTCGTACATACACGCCGTGCTGCATAAGAGCCGAACATCCCGTTTTTTTCCACTCTTGCTGATACCCGCTGTACTCATGAATAACGTCTTCAAGAGGCCAATCTAAGCCTTCTGCTAAGCCCACTAGCTCATCCCACAGTCCCCGAGCAAATAAGTCGTAATAATGACGAGCTTCTTTTACTATCGTTTGATAGCTTCGTAATGAACGTTTTCTTCTTTTTTGATGATTTTCAAACAGCTTTGTCCCTTTATGTAATTTCCCTTGCATTTCACCAAGCTCTCGGTAAGAGCCCCGCCCTTGAATAACTTCTACCTGTATTTCTTTCACTTCTATCACTCCAATTTTCCAGTACCTTTATTGTGCAGCAAGCGCTCTATTCTTTGCAACTTTCTCCTCTCATAGAACTCTCTTCCTTTGAATACAGTTATAAAGAAACAGGTCGAAAGATTGAAAAGCATTATCATAAGAGGTGATCATATTGCTAAAGGAAGTTCAGCTAGAGATTCAGCGAAGAATCGCCTATCTGCGCCCAACACAAAAAAATGACGGGTCATTTCGCTACTGTTTTGAAACAGGCGTTATGCCTGATGCGTTTTTAATTATGCTTCTTCGCACCTTTGATTTAGATAAAGAAGTGTTGATTAAACAATTAACCGAACGGATCGTTTCCCTTCAAAATGAAGATGGTCTTTGGACGTTGTTTGATGATGAAGAACATAACTTATCTGCCACTATTCAAGCTTATACAGCTCTTTTATATTCAGGATATTACCAAAAAAATGACCGGATTTTGCGAAAAGCAGAAAGATATATTATAGATTCAGGAGGCATTTCGCGCGCTCATTTTCTCACAAGATGGATGCTTTCTGTTAACGGTCTATACGAGTGGCCAAAGCTATTTTACCTCCCGCTTTCTCTTTTGCTCGTGCCTACCTATGTACCGCTTAACTTTTATGAATTAAGCACTTATGCCAGAATTCACTTCGTTCCGATGATGGTAGCAGGAAACAAAAAATTTTCACTTACTTCTAGGCATACACCTTCTCTTTCTCATTTAGATGTAAGAGAACAGAAACAGGAATCGGAGGAAACTACTCAAGAATCACGCGCTTCAATTTTTTTAGTCGACCATTTAAAACAGCTGGCTTCTTTACCTTCTTACATCCACAAACTTGGTTATCAAGCAGCCGAGCGTTACATGCTAGAAAGAATTGAAAAAGATGGAACACTCTACAGCTACGCCACCTCTACTTTTTTTATGATTTACGGTCTTTTGGCTCTTGGCTATAAAAAAGATTCATTTGTGATCCAAAAAGCAATTGACGGGATTTGTTCACTACTTAGTACATGCAGCGGCCACGTGCACGTAGAAAACTCCACGTCAACCGTTTGGGATACCGCGCTGCTCTCTTACGCTCTACAGGAAGCAGGTGTACCGCAGCAAGATCCCATGATTAAAGGCACAACTCGCTACTTAAAGAAAAGACAGCATACAAAGCTTGGAGATTGGCAGTTTCATAACCCAAATACAGCACCTGGAGGCTGGGGGTTTTCCGATATTAATACAAATAACCCTGACTTAGACGATACGTCTGCTGCTATCAGAGCTCTTTCTAGAAGAGCGCAAACCGATACAGATTATTTGGAGTCTTGGCAAAGAGGGATTAACTGGCTGCTGTCCATGCAAAACAAAGATGGGGGTTTTGCTGCATTTGAAAAAAATACCGACTCTATTTTATTTACTTATCTGCCGCTTGAAAATGCAAAAGATGCAGCGACGGATCCGGCTACTGCCGATTTAACCGGTCGAGTGCTTGAGTGTCTCGGAAACTTTGCTGGTATGAATAAATCCCACCCTTCGATTAAAGCTGCAGTAAAATGGCTGTTTGATCATCAATTGGATAACGGGAGCTGGTACGGCCGGTGGGGAGTTTGCTATATTTACGGAACGTGGGCCGCTATTACAGGACTCCGTGCTGTAGGGGTTTCTGCTTCTGATCCGCGTATCATCAAAGCTATCAACTGGCTCAAAAGCATTCAACAAGAAGACGGTGGATTCGGAGAATCATGCTATAGCGCTTCTTTAAAAAAATATGTGCCACTATCGTTTAGCACCCCCTCTCAAACGGCTTGGGCTCTCGATGCTTTAATGACAATATGTCCGTTAAAAGATCAATCCGTTGAAAAAGGAATTAAATTTTTACTAAATCCAAATCTTACAGAGCAGCAAACTCATTACCCCACGGGAATTGGTCTTCCTGGACAATTTTATATTCAGTACCACAGCTACAATGATATTTTTCCTCTTCTTGCACTTGCCCACTACGCAAAAAAACATTCTTCGTAAAAAGGCTGGGACAAAAGGAGTTTAGCTGAAGGAAGATTCGAACGATGAATTGAGATTCTTGCTTGAGAATCCAACTCGTTCGGATTTTTTTATTTGTAGGATGAACGTAGGCTTGCTCCATATATGTAGAGCAGTTAATGGGAAGCCAAGTCTTGCACGGAAATCAACCGCGGTGTAACAAGCACTCCACACTAGCACATTGATCCCATTTGTTTGTCTTGAGATTCGATGGACGTAGTTGTGTCTCAATTTCTTTTTATACGTAAAAGCAGGTTTTTTAAGAAACAAGTGGAATACCTTTTTAAATGTTAGAAAAGAAAGGATGCATCAAATGAATAATGTTTCACCACTTTTAAAAGGAAAAAACGTGATACTAAGAAAACCAAAGGACAGCGATGTAAATGACTATCTAGCATGCAAACAAACAAAAGAACTTATTCGCATGTACGGAGGCGATACCCGAAACTTAAAACCTCTTACATTACAAGATGCCAAGCGGCACGTCGAGTACATAAAGTCTCAAAAGCTGAATTGGTGCATTGAATATCAGCAGCGTTTTGTTGGAGAGGCCCGGCTGACCGTTAACGAGTACGACCGGCGCGCACGGTATGCAATTGGTTTATTTGATTCTTCCGTTTGGAGTCAAGGGCTAGGCACTGAAGTTACAAAATTGGTACTTGCGTACGCATTTGAACACCTTCACTTGCACAGAGTCGATTTACGAGTGCTCGAATACAACCATAGAGCCATTGCTTGTTATGAAAAATGCGGTTTTGTAAAAGAAGGAATAGAGCGTGAAGGTGCTTTTATTGAAGAAGCATTTCAGACAGATCTTATCATGAGTATACTCGAACAAGAGTATTATCAGCTTTAGAGGAGAGAACCAGCTGTCATCATCGTACTTCTTTAAAAGTTCGTATAGCCCAAGCCTTTTGTGAATAAAGTAACATAACGATATGACCAAAGGAGCCAACGATGACAGCTTATGATTCCTCTTCTTTTGTATTTGTAACCATTGATAAACATGACATTGCTGCTTTTTTACTAATTGATATTATTTGCGGCACCACTATTTATGTAGCATGTAAACATTATCTTCACAATGAGCTTGTTTCCATTGCAAGCAGCGCCCTTTTTCCCATGGTATGCAAGAAGGTTTCTCGACGTTAGATCAGCTTTTTACCGGTACCGGTTCTTTTAATGACAGCCAAGTGCGTTCCTTCTGCTGCTGAATCTCTACGGAGTGATTAAAAAATTTAGAAAGATGCGGCTCAGTGAGCTGGTCTTTCGTTTTCCCAGAAGAAAACACTTCTCCTTGGCGCATACAAAGCGTATGGGTAAAGCAAGGCAAAATTTCTTCTACATGGTGAGTAACATAAATAAGCGTAGGCGCTTTTGGCTGCTCTGCCATTTTTGCAATTAGCTGAAGAAGCTGTTCGCGGGCCATTATATCTAGACCTGTACATGGCTCATCAAGTATTAAAAGCTTTGGTGAAGCCATAAGAGCTCGGGCAATTAGCACTCGCTGGCGCTCTCCTTGAGAAAGTGTTCCGTACGCCTGATTTTGTAAATCTGCGCAATTTAGCAGCTGCATTAATTCTATGGCTTGGTTCATATCTTTTTGCTCCACTTGTTCATATAAACCAATAGATGCAAATTTTCCGCTTAAAATCATTTCTACAACCGTATCGTCATCTCGAAACCGCTGTTGAAGCGAAGAGCTTACCCATCCAATTTCTTTTCTGAGCTCAGACAGATTTGTTTCTCCAAATTTCCTTGAAAGAACTTCTACTTGACCTTTTGTAGGCCAGATATATCCGTTGATTATATTTAAAAGCGTCGTTTTTCCGGAACCATTTAACCCAAGCAAACACCAATGTTCCCCTTTTTCCACTAACCACGACACGTTTTTTAAAATTTCTTTTTCTGCTCGTTTTACCGAAACGTTCTTAATTTTGATCATGCTAACACTCCTATACTCTCATTTTTCATTATATATACTATAAAAGAATAACGATTTATCCCATTTGTTAACTTGCTTTTCTTTTTTCATGCCAATTCTTTCAGCCAGTTTAATCGATGGGAAATTGTCAGGATCTATTAATGATATAATCTTCTGAAATTTCAGCGTATGAAGTCCATAATCTAAGCAAGCTTTTGCTGCTTCACTCGCATAGCCTTTGCCCCAGCGGCTGCGTAAAAATAAATAACCAAGTTCTGGATCTACCTTTCCGTCTACTTTTTGAAGAACCATGCCACACTGCCCAAGAAACTCTCCTTTCTGCTTATCCTCAGCGATCCACATGCTAATGCCGTACGTTTGATAATGCTGCTTCATCCATTGAATCCAGCGACGTGTGTCTTGTTCGCTTTTAGTAGAAGAATAATACTTCATTGCTTCAGCATCCTCAAAGATTTTCAGTAAATTTCCTGCATCGCTTTCGGCCATGGCTCGCAGCGTCATTCGTTCTGTCTCAATAATCGTATGAATCCTCTCCTTTCTTACATTCCAACATCTACTATCTTTATTATCCGCTACTATTTTCTTTTCGTAAAGTTTTCCTTTTTTTATTTAAATGACCGGGAAAAAACGCACCAAAAAAGGCTGCTACACACAGCCCTTTAATCTGGATCACACGTTTTCCCGTACCGTAATACGTTATATATAGCACGTCCATCACTTGCAGTTGTCTCTGTATATTGAATTGGCAGCAGTGAGAAAATAACATAATAGACTGAAAAATAAACAAATTGATAGCAAAATATATCTTCAGGCAGAATATTAGCCATAATTAATCCATTTATTATAAAAATAGTAAGCAAATTAAACAGTACACCACCAGCATACACCACTGCATGAGAAATGCGACTGTCATTCTTAAGATTTTCATATTTACAAAACGAGTCTAAAAAATAGACTGACTTAATTTTAAACTTCCCCATTTTAAGAATCGTTTTCCCCCGCCCAATAGTAAAATCGACCTTCCCTCCGAAAATAATTGCCATGACGGAATGCCCCAGCTGATGAACAAATGATACAAGTGGCAATACAAGACAGAATGACCACACAAATTTTGGAAGATCATTTAACCCAAACACCTTTATCCCTCCTTTTTGTTTCTTCTCTCTACTTTTCCTCCCCGTTTTCACTTAAAACTACATTTAATTTCTTTTTTAAAACTCATACGAAATAACTAGCATATACATCGTGTCTTATGACCTAGATAAAACCCGATATATGTAGCTTATGAAAAATACATTTTTCGAAAAATAGTTGGCGTAACGTTTTCCTGTTCTTTGAAACGCTTGATAAAGTAGCTTGGATGTTCATACCCTACTTGTCTTGCTACATCTTGTACAGAGATTTGGTTGTTTTTAAGCAGCAGTTTCTTTGCTTTTTGAATCCGCACGCGCGTTACGTATTCAAATGGCCGGATGCCAAGAGATTGTTGAAAAAGCAAACACGTATACTGCTCCGTTACGCTGAGCTGCTGCGCCAGTACTTCTAGCGTTAACGGCTGATGATAATATTCCTCGATATAACGAAGGACTGGGTTTAGCTGAGTAATTTGCTGCAGGCGACTTTTGCTTTCTATATATACGCTGTCTTGGCGAAGTTTTAAAATGACGCTGTATAGTAGTTCAGAGCACTGCATGGTGCTAAAGGTATGATTTTCTTCTAACCGATTCATTAGTTCTTGAAGCATCCTGTAAAGACTTTCAGCATTTGTAAGGACGATTTTTCCCGAATTAATAAATTGAAGAGAAAGCATAATATCATCCATCACACTTCCGTTAAAAGAAACCCAGCATACTTGCCATTCGCTCGTAACGGGATAGTATTCGTGCGGAACGTGCGGCGTCAGAAACATCCCTTCATTTTCTTTTATAATATAAACCTCGTCATTTACATGAAGCTCGCCTCTTCCTTTTATACATTGAATCCATTGATAATCAGGAAACTCTCCCTGACGGTTAATATGCGTTTGATGTCTCCAGCTTCCAGCGCTTGTAACATAAAATGGCAGTTTCATATCTTCATCTGAAAGAGCCGGAAAGTACATACGGTCCATATTACTTCCCCCTTTCTATGTGAATATAGTTATATTATCATGAAAATAATTAGATTGATAAGGTTTTCAGAAAACGTTATCATTTTCATATAAACTAATAACCTAGTAATTTAGAAATGAGGGATCAACATGTTAAAAACCGGCAAGAAATTTCATTATACAGCACCTGCAAACGGATATCCTGAATGGAATAACAACCCTGAAATTTTTCAATTGAACCGTTCGAAAGCACACGCTTTACTAATGCCTTATCAAACGGTCGAAGAGGCCTTAAAAAATGATAGAAAATCTTCTGTTTACTACCAAAGCTTAAATGGAAGCTGGTACTTTCATTTTGCTGAAAATGCAGATGGCCGCGTCAAAAACTTTTTCGCTCCTGAATTTTCATATAAGAAATGGGACTCTATTTCAGTTCCTTCACACTGGCAGCTGCAAGGATATGATTATCCTCAATATACAAACGTGACATACCCTTGGGTTGAAAACGAAAACCTCGAACCTCCTTTTGCACCGACTAAATATAACCCTGTCGGTCAGTACGTCCGTACTTTTACACCTAAATCAGAATGGAAAGATCAGCCCGTGTACATCAGCTTCCAAGGCGTCGAATCTGCTTTTTACGTATGGATTAACGGTGAGTTTGTTGGATACAGCGAAGACAGCTTTACTCCAGCTGAATTTGATATAACTTCTTACCTTCAAGAAGGTGAAAATACGATAGCAGTAGAAGTATATCGCTGGAGTGATGCAAGCTGGCTTGAAGACCAAGATTTTTGGCGAATGAGCGGCATCTTCCGAGATGTGTATCTTTACTCTACTCCACAGGTTCACATCTATGACTTTAGCGTTCGTTCGTCGCTTGATAACAACTACGAAGATGGTGAACTTAGCGTTTCAGCTGATATTTTAAATTACTTTGAGCACGATACTCAAGATCTAACATTTGAAGTCATGCTGTATGACGCGAATGGCCAAGAAGTACTACAAGCTCCGCTGCAAACAAATTTAAGTGTGAGCAATCAACGTACAGTCTCCTTGCGTACACACATTAAAAGCCCTGCAAAATGGAGCGCAGAAAGTCCTAATTTGTATACCCTTGTACTCAGCTTAAAGAATGCTGCTGGTTCTATTATTGAAACAGAAAGCTGTAAAGTTGGCTTCCGTACGTTTGAACTAAAAAATGGCCTCATGACAATCAACGGCAAGCGTATTGTACTTCGAGGAGTGAATCGCCACGAATTTGATTCAGTAAAGGGCCGGGCAGGCATCACGCGCGAAGACATGATTCACGATATTTTGCTGATGAAGCAGCATAATATTAACGCGGTGCGTACATCCCATTATCCTAACGATTCAGTATGGTATGAACTATGTAATGAATACGGACTCTACGTTATTGATGAAACCAATTTAGAAACGCACGGAACGTGGACTTATTTACAAGAAGGTGAGCAAAAAGCCGTTCCAGGAAGCAAGCCAGAATGGAAAGAAAACGTATTAGATCGCTGTCGTTCCATGTACGAACGTGACAAAAACCACCCTTCTATCATTATTTGGTCGCTTGGAAACGAATCATTTGGCGGAGAAAACTTTCAGCATATGTATACCTTTTTTAAAGAAAAAGATTCCACGAGACTTGTTCATTATGAAGGAATCTTCCATCATCGCGACTATGATGCTTCAGATATAGAAAGCACGATGTACGTTAAGCCAGCAGATGTAGAGCGCTATGCATTAATGAATCCGAAAAAACCTTACATCTTATGTGAATACAGTCATGCAATGGGTAATTCATGCGGAAATCTGTACAAATACTGGGAGCTGTTCGATCAATATCCGATCTTGCAAGGCGGTTTTATATGGGACTGGAAAGATCAAGCTCTTCAAGCAACAGCAGAAGACGGTACTTCTTACTTAGCTTACGGGGGAGATTTTGGTGATACTCCTAACGATGGTAACTTCTGCGGAAACGGTTTAATCTTTGCTGATGGGACCGCTAGCCCCAAAATTGCAGAAGTAAAAAAATGCTATCAGCCCGTAAAGTGGACAGCAGTCGACGCTGCAAAAGGAAAGTTTGCCGTTCAAAACAAACACTTGTTTACAAACTTGAACGCCTATGATTTTGTTTGGACTGTTGAAAAAAATGGTGAACTAGTTGAAAAGCATGCGTCACTTTTAAATGTAGCTCCTGATGGTACAGACGAACTGACGCTTTCTTATCCTCTTTATGAGCAAGAAAATGAAGCTGACGAATTTGTTTTAACTCTTTCTCTCAGATTGTCCAAAGATACAGCCTGGGCTTCAGCTGGATATGAAGTGGCGTACGAACAGTTTGTGCTGCCTGCCAAAGCCGCTATGCCTTCAGTAAAAGCTGCTCATCCTGCTTTAACCGTTAACCAAAATGAACAAACGCTTACGGTTACAGGAACTAACTTCACGGCTATTTTTGATAAGCGAAAAGGCCAGTTTATTTCTTACAACTATGAGCGCACCGAGCTGCTTGCGTCGGGTTTCCGTCCGAATTTCTGGCGTGCAGTAACCGATAATGACCTCGGAAATAAACTGCATGAAAGATGTCAAACGTGGCGTCAAGCAAGTTTAGAACAGCACGTAAAAAAAGTAATCGTTCAGCCGCAAGTTGACTTTGTTATCATTTCGGTTGAACTAGCTTTAGATAACTCTCTTGCTTCTTGCTATGTAACGTATACGCTATATAACGATGGTAAAATGAAGATTGAACAATCTTTAGCACCTTCTGAGACAATGCCTGAAATTCCTGAAATCGGCATGCTGTTTACGATGAATGCGGCTTTTGATTCTTTAACGTGGTACGGAAGAGGACCTCATGAAAATTATTGGGACCGTAAAACTGGCGCTAAGCTGGCCCTTCATAAAGGCAGTGTAAAAGAGCAAGTTACACCGTATTTACGCCCTCAAGAATGCGGAAATAAAACGGACGTTCGATGGGCCACTATTACAAACGATCAAGGGCGCGGCTTTTTGATAAAAGGTTTGCCAACAGTCGAGCTGAACGCTTTACCTTACTCACCTTTTGAACTGGAGGCTTACGATCATTTTTACAAATTGCCGGCAAGCGATTCAGTAACCGTGCGGGTTAACTACAAGCAAATGGGCGTTGGCGGAGACGATAGCTGGCAAGCTAAAACACATCCTGATTACACACTATATGCTAACCGCTCGTATACAAACACGTTTACGCTAAAACCTCTATAAAAACAAGAAGGACTTTCATTTGAAAGTCCTTTTTACTTATGATGTCACCTCTGGCTTTCGCTGAGAAAGTAAAAATACCGTAGCGATAATAAGAATCGTACCTAACCACTCCGTCCATCCAAAGGTCACATGAAGCCATAGAACAGAGAGCGCCGCTGCTGATAAAGGTTCCGCTGACGCAAGAACAATGGCTTCAGAAGCGCTAATATGCTTCAAGCTTTCCAAATAGCAATAAAATGCAATGAGCGTTCCGAAGATGATTACAAATAACACCGCACACAGCGACAATAGCGACCACTCACCTGCTATATGCCACGGCGGGTGAATAAATGAAAAACTTGCGCCGCCTATCACCATTCCCCAGCCTACTACTTCAATTGAGCTCCATTTCGCAAGAAGACGCTTAGGCTGAAGCGTATAAAAAGCAGACGTCACAGCTGCCCCAATTCCCCAAAACAACGCCCACCCTGTAATAGACAGCTCGTTAAAATTCCCGCTTGTTGCAAGAAAAAAGGTCCCTGTTATGACGAGCACAACAGAAATCATTTCTACTTTCACCGGCCACTTTCTTGCTTGCAGGGCTAAATAGCCAATAATAAATATTGGCGACGTATATTGAAGCACTGTAGCTGTAGCAGCGTTTCCTGCTTCAATAGCTGCAAAATACGTATACTGCACGCCGAGCATACCGATTACACCAAACAAAAGCAGCGAAGTCCTCTCTTCTTTTGTTTTCCAAATTGCAAAAATATTGCGCTGCTTAGAGGCTATTGCCAAAAGCAGCAATCCGGATACTAACATACGAACGACGACCAGCCACTCTGCGTTAAAACTTTTATGCTGAAATAAATATTGAGCCACCGTGCCAGATACTCCCCACATTGTGGCACCAATGATTACAAGCAGCAGCCCCCATGCTCTTCTAGATGACGTTTGAACTCCTTCCACTTGCCATTCCTTCTCTCTTTTTCATATATATTTAACTTACCTCGCTCTTCTTTAACGGTCAATAGCAAAAAAAGTCGAAGCAATATGCTTCGACTTTTTTAAATGCTTTTATGAAGTAATTTCTTGAGTAAAGGAAATAGCACATCGGGAAGTTCTTCGATGTTTGGTACTAGAATACTATATTTCCCGTACATATTTTGAATGGTTTTCTTTTGTCCTTCATCAATTTCCCCGTTGGATAAAAAGACGTTGATGACTTCAATTCCGTGCTTGCGTGCTTCTAATACCGCTTCGTGCGTATCTACAATACCATTTTGTTCATATCCCATAGCGGCTGGTTCACCGTCTGAAAACACAAGTAAAAACTTCTGCTGTTCAGAACGCTGAAGCAAGCGGCGTGTCATATGGCGAATGGCAAATCCATCACGGTTGTCTTCTTCAGGCTCAAGCTGCATAATTTCAGGACCGCTTTTACGCTTTAACGATGCTTGAAAGTCCATAACTGTCTGCAGGTAGTTAGGCTGGCTCGTTTCGGTGGCATCATTTGTATCTTCCCAAAATCCTACAATTTGATGAGGCACCATAACAGACTTTAACGCTTCATGAAATAGCGTAATCCCAAGCTTCGTTTCATCCATTTTGTCGTACATTGATGCGGAACAATCAACTAAAAGAGAAAAGACAGCATCAATTTGCGCAGAATCTTCATCTTTTTTATAAAACAAACGAGGATTGTCGTCTGTCCATAGTTTTAGAAGCTTTTTATTTAATCGGCCAAAGTGCAGCTCGCTTCTAGGAAGCGTTTTTTTATGTTCAAGCGTTTTTTCAATCATTTGCTTTAATTTTTTTTGATACGATGCAATAATTTTTTTATTCTCATCATACTGAACAACGTGATCGTCGTTCGGAAGTTTAGAATCTATAAAAACAGCATAGGCATGCTTATTTTCTTTCCCATACTCATAATCCGCTTCCCCATCTTTTTCCGGATGCGTTTGCTCCATGGCTTCGATTTGAGAATAATCGTTCCGCGATGTTTTTTGAGAAGACCCTTGCACCATGCCCATTGCTTGATCTCCATCGTCGCCTTCACGAACACCATCGCCTAGCATGTCTGTTTTTGAGCCTTGATCCATATCAAACTGTAGAAAACTTTGCGTCGCTTCGCTTGTCTCTCGATGCCACATTTCCATTTTCTCTTCGTGAATGTCTTCATCTCCGTCTTTTTCATGTTCTAAAATATCATCGTTCACTAATGAATCTTTGCGCTTTAAATCTTCAAATGTTAACCCTTCTTCTAACTGATCATACTGGAGTTCAGCCAAGAAGAAATAAGTATTAAGCATATCTTTTTCAATAATATCATCAAAAACATCTAAAAGTTCAAGACAGATGCGCGATACATCTTTTGTTGTTTTAGCTTCATATACATTTGTTAGCTGTCTGCGAATAAAAGGCATCGCTAAATTAATCGATTCACTCATTGAAGGAATTTCTTCAAATGGATTTTCGGCCGTCAATAGCAAGTAGATGCCGTTAAAAAGTGCATCCGTATACACGCTTTTTGTTAAATTTGCGCTCATTTGTGTAGCAAAATATTTTCTGTAGAGCTGTCTTCTGACGGCGAAGGCTTTTTTCGTTCCAGGACGTTCGCGTTTGCATACTTCTTCTAAACGAATATCTTCAAACAGCATAAACAGCTGCTTAGCTAAGCCAGGTACCGAGGTTTTATTTATTTTCTTTAAATATGCATTAATTTCTTTGAAGTTTGAATGCTTATAGCTTCCAATACTTCTTAAAAATACATCACTTTTTAAGCCGTACACTTTGTCTTCTTCTGGACGGTTATCCCAAAAGTGACTGAGATAAATAATGCCGTGTACAGGATCATAATAAGAAGAAACGCGATACTCTACTTCAATTTCATCATTTTTTGTTAATGTTTTCGTTAAATCTGCCAGCTCCATATAGAGAAAGGAATCTACATTTTTGTCGTTAAATTTAATAAATCGCATAGCGCCACTCCTTACTCAAATAATGTTTCAGCAATATTTTGAATGGCGGCTTTTTCCCTTTCATCTTCTAGCTTTTCAATAATACCGCGTCTAATCGCGCGAAGAGGCGGCATATAAAGAGCTAAATCACACGTATCGATAAGCGCACGAATAGACGCAGCTTCTTCTGATACATGGCCGCTTTGAACTTGAGTAATTAAATCCGCAGAGAGCGTGACAAATTTATCAATTAATTTTTCGTCTTTTAACTGAGACTGAGACATCAGAACTTGCTTTAAGCTGCCTCCTTGAATATACGGCACTTCAATAACAACAAAACGATTTTTTAACGCTTCGTTTAATGGAACAGTACCAACATACCCCTCATTAATAGCCGCTACTACGCCGAACGTTTGCTGACCGCGTACTACATCTCCAGTGAATGGGTTCGTAATCATTTTTCGGTAATCAAGAACCCCGTTTAAAATAGGAAGTGTTTCAGGTTTAGCCATGTTAATTTCATCAATATATAGTAAATGGCCTTTTTTCATTGCCTGAATAACAGGTCCTTCCACAAACTCAATACCTGTTTTCCCTTCTTGTTCCGCAATTGTTTTAAAACCAAGCAGCGCTTCTGCATCTAAGTCAACCGAGCAGTTAACGCTATGCATCGGCTGAGAAAATAAATGCGACAGCGTTTCAGCAAGCTTTGTTTTACCTGAACCTGTTGGTCCTTTTAAAAGTACGTTTTTCCCTAGTGACAAGGCAATAATGGCATCTTCTAAAATATCTGCTTCTTCTGCTGTATAGCCGCCTTTTCCAATTAATAGCTGATCAGCATCGGACAAGTTTCCATATTTACGATTCGCTAAAAGCGAAAGAACCTCTTGTGGTAATGATAATTGTGATAGTTGAATTGACATAACAAAAATCCTTTCTTTCTGCATACTTTCTATAGTTTACTAAAAAACATTCTTCTTCTCAAAGAATTGCCTTACCTACGCTTTTCTCTAAGGTTTCCGATAGAAAAACCGCAGTCTTTAAACATATATTCAGTAAAAAAAAGTAGGTTATTCACCTACTTTTTTACGATTTTATAGTTTTTATGATTAACGACTGTTTTCATGGATTCGCCCGTTTCAGCATCTTTTCCAAAATCTACGATAACCGAATTGTCTCGCACTACCATAACAATTCCTTTAAATCCTTTATAGTCGCCTTTTTTTGGCTGAATTGTATCGCCAACTTTAGCTGCTTTGACTTTAGGTGCTTGTTCTTCTGTACCTTGTGTATTTTCTACGTCCATCATGACCCCACCTTTTCCAATTTACCGTGTTTTTTATAAGTGAAAACACAATTTAATTTACTTTTTGTTGAAAATACTTAGTTTATTTTCCCACAAACATCCATGGTTAAACACCATGTGTTTGTCCATTTTTATTTTGCAAACAAACGCTGTATTTTTTATTATGTATGTAGCTGTTTTTTGTAAGAGCACATCCTTGTTCTATCATAACATTTTCTGTTTCCTTCGAACACCAATTACCCTTTAGTTTTTTAAAAAAATGACAAATCACACGGAATTATGTCGAATTTCATATGGTTTTCTTTTTAATATGATAAGCTATATATCGTATTTTAAGCATCTTTTATCTATTACATACGATTTTTGATAAAAAAACCGAAACTTTTATCCACAAATTGCGTTGATTAAATGAAAGGGGGAGAAAATGGCACAACAGCATAACTTTGAACACATTTATAAACAGCACATGCATGATTTGCTGCGCTATCTTCTCTCTCTTACTCGCAGAAAAGAATCAGCGGAAGATTTAATGCAGGAGACCTTTTACCGGGCACTTTTACACTTAGAAACATATAAAGGCGAGGAAGTGAAGCCTTGGCTGTTCAAAATTGCTTATCACGCCTTTATTGACTGGTATCGAAAAGAAAAAAAACGCCCTACTGTCGAAATAGAAGAATGGCACTTTACTCCTCAGCCAAGTGCTGAAGAACAAGTGATGATTCAAAGTGAAATCGACGGCTGGCTTTCTGATGTATCTGCTTTGCCTCCAGCTAAGCAGAATATTGTACTGTTACGAGATTATCACGGCTTCACATATGAAGAGATTGCAGAAATGACTGGCTATACTCTGTCAAAAGTGAAAATGGACTTGTATCGTGGTCGTCAACAATTGAAAAAAAGAAAGGAAGAGGACGGATGAGCTGTCAAGATATGAAGCATCAATGGGAAAAATATAAAAACGGCACTTTGACAGACAAAGAAGCAGAAGCACTTGAAGAACATACGGAAAATTGCGAAGCATGCTCAGCTCATTTGGAGCACTTGCTAACCGAAGATGAACCGTTACCGCCAACTTCATCAGCTACTTCACTAAGTGACGATACGATGTTGGATAATAAAAAAGTTAAAAAGTCCATTTATATCGCCAAATGGAAGCAGCGCCTTTCAAATGTGACAACTGTCATTGGCTCTGTCGTTCTGCTATGGATAATCGGCAGCTTTTTATCTATTGTATATTATCATCAATCAAAAACCGAATACATAAACAGCGTGAATCAAGCGGCTATCGAATCTGCTTTTCCGAACGTTCATATACGTGAAACCACTTCTGATACACAGTCCTTTTTCCGCATGCAGTCGCAAATGGAAGCTTATAAGCAAATTGGACGTGAAGAGCAGGCCATTGGGACGTTTACATTTCATCAGCTGTTTGATAAAACAAGCGGTGTAGAAAAAGAATTCTCCGGCGGCAAATACGACCTTAACCTTTCTTTTGTCTATCCTGATCCCAAAAAACTAAAGCTACATGCAAAAGAGTATAAGCAATGGACAAACGAAACATGGAAAGCGTTAGAAAATCTACCAAAAGGAACGGTGAGCGAAGTGGCTATTTCTTTTGATGATACGTATTCGCTAAAAGAAGTTCAGCAAAAAATGAACGTCATCGACAGCCGTGATTTTTCTACCTCTTGGTACGCGCTTAATACAGGGCACGAACAAAAAACAAGCACAAAAGATGAGCCATTAATTGACTTAACATCAACCTTTGGCTTTCCAGAGTTTTTAGACTTACCTTACGATCACAAAGGAAATCAAACCCACTCTACTAGCAAGTCGAACGTTTTAAATATGATGAAACTATTAGCCGATAATGAAGAAACGGTCCAAAAAGTTCGTCAGCTAGACCATTCTGATCTGTTGCTAAAGCAGCGATATTCTTATGTAAAAAAACATGGCGTCGGCGTGTACGGCGTTGTGATTACAGGGCCTACAAAAAAGCTTCTGAAATTAAAAAATGATCCGTCGATCACATATGCGTCACTTGGAGATGTAGAACTATGGAATTGGTTCAGTCGTCCCTCATCAGGTACCTTAATGAATCAGTAGAAGCTGAGACAAAAGTATAGCAGTGGAAGAAAAATCCGAACGATGAATCAAGACTCTTGATAGAGAATCAAATTCGTTCGGATTTTTTTTATGGATAGAGTGAACGTAGGTTTCATATATGCAGTGATGTCGTTACGTCTCGGCCTCTTTTTTATTCATTCGTTAATTGTTCAAACCTTTTCACCGCTTCGCTTTTATCAAATGAACTAAACCATCGATAGTCTTGGTCATCTAAAATGCGATAGTGCTGACTAATCATATTTTGCTGCAGACGAAAAGAGCCTTCTTTTTGAATTTCTTTCCACCATACTCTTCCTCCGAGCGTTTTATCTTTTGGAGAAGATACGCCGTTATGAGCAATGATTTCTACTACTTCTAAAGGAACGTCTCCCAAAACCGATTGAAGGATTTCACTGTCACCAAACAAACCGCATACTGCAACAGTGGTCGTCCACCCTGCTTCCGTGCGCCCTTTTTCAATTTGAACCAATGTTTTTTTGGAAATACCAATGACTTCAGCCATTCTGTCTTGTGAATAGTTTCTTTCTAAACGAATTAATCGTATTTTATCCGATACTGATTTAATTACTTCTTGTTTATTCATTTTCACAGCCCTTTCTTTCTATACACGTACATTTCTTTAGTGTAATATTACACCTAATTAAAGAAGAGTTTCAAGCGTTTCCCTTCGTCACAAGACGGGGAAATATACTGAAATGGTTTTTGTACACTAAAACAATTAAAAGGAGTTGAGAATATGTATATCATTGTATGGGCTATGCTTGTACTATACGCCTGGCTGCTAGCTCCGGGAGCAAGCGCCGGTAATGATTTGCTGTTTAAAAATCTTATCACCGAAAATTTTCAACTGGTAGATCCGCTCGTGGTTATGGTATTCTCTTTTTTAGGACTTTTCCCAGTATTGTTTATGGTAATAATCTGTAAAAAAGATACATACAACTGCCTGGATGGCCATTTTCTCTTCTATCATTTGCGCTTGGAGCTTTTTCTCTTTTGTTCTATTATCATTGGAAAGGACAAAAAGTTCGAACACGTTCGCGTATTCCTTCACGTTTCATTGCTATCATTTCTTCTCATCTATGGATTGGACTATGCTTAGTGCTCACGATTGCAGGTTACGTATACGGACTATCCGTAGGTTCAATAAAAGCTTATGGAGATGCTTTTATGCAGTCACAGCTTGTTAGCGTGATGACCGCTGATTTTTTTGTTTTAACGTGGCTTTCTTACTCCGTTATGACAAAAGAAAGGATAGCATCCCGGCCTTACCTTCTTTTATGTTTCATTCCAGTTGCGGGCCCTTTTCTTATTTTGTTACTGCTTCCCCGCCAAGATGTTAGAGAAGAAAAACTTTAAATAAAAGTCTTGCGTTCCATTCATTATTCCGTTATAATCATTTCTTGTACGATGAAAGTTGATTAATTAGAAAACATTTATATATCGGCATCTTATTTACATTTGTTATACATACCTGCGCTGTGCGTATACTCATGTTGTCTTAAACCTTTGAGTGTTAAAAGGGAGCTCAAAATTTAGCTGCAGATAGCACGCCCTTCTTGGGACGCTAAACCCGGCTATGAGGGCACCCACCTAGTAGATCTGGGTATTTAAGACACTTAGGGTTACGGCAGTGCGGGCTTATTTTTTAGTTAGCTGTAGCTAGCTTTTTTTATTTTTCATTTTACTAGTTTACATAATTATTTTATTGTTAACTTATATTTTTTTAGACATGTATGTTTTATTTATCTTCGTTTGAGGAACATAAAAAGTAATAAAGGAGATGGATAAAATGAATGAACAAAAAATTGCTAAAAAAGTAAACGAAGTATTAGAAGGAAATCGTGTAGGAACATTAGCCACAGTTGTAAACAACAAACCCCACTCTCGCTATATGACATTCTTTAGCGATGAAGATGGTATCGCTCTTTACACACCAACAAATATCAATACACATAAGGCAGAAGAAATCGAAGCCAATCCGAACGTGCACGTACTATTGGGCTACAGCGGCGAAGGATATGGCGATCAATACTTAGAATTATCTGGTACAGCTGTTCTTCGTACTGGTGATCAATTAAAAGGGCGTATATGGAACGATCACATGAAAGAATGGTTTGACGGTCCAAATGACCCTGAGTATGTTGTTCTTGAAATTACGCCGAACGAAATTCGCTTTATGAATGAAGGCGAAGAAACTCCCCAAACTGTTCAGCTATAATAAAAAAGCGCACACTGTGCGCTTTTTTATTTTCCTACCGCTTCTTTCAATTGAGCTGCTTTTTCTTTTGGAGACGCTGCTAAGCTAATCGCGGTAATAATAGAAACGCCATCTGCACCTGCCTCTACTACTTGTTTGGCATTTTCAGGCGTGATGCCACCGATTCCTACAATTGGAAAGTCAATATTCTGGTTTCGCACTTCTTCAATTAACTTTGTACCTTGCACTGCTTTTGCGTCTTTTTTTGTAGAAGTAGGAAAAACAGGTCCCATTCCTACATAATCTGCCCCGTCTTTTATCGCTTGCTGCAGCTCTTGTACATTATGAACAGAGACGCCTACAATTCCTTTTCCTATTTTCTCTCGAACAATATGAGCTTTTTCATCTTCCTGTCCAATATGAACGCCATCTGCTTGTAAGCGGATGGCTAAGTCAAGATCATCATTCACAACAAAAGGAACGCTGTGCTGCTGACAAATTTGCTGAAGTTCCTTCGCAAGCTGATACTTCGCTTCTCCTGTTAGGGCACCCTCGCCTTTTTCACGAAATTGAAACACGGTAACTCCGCCTTCAATTGCTTCTTTCAACACTTCTTTCGGATCTTTTGTACAGTTATTGCTGCCCATTATAAAATAAACTTGCAGCAGCTTTTTGATTTCTTCGTTTGTCATTTTCCGGCTCCTTTTAACGTTGATGTACTCTTGCATATGATTCAATATCCTGCCCAGATAAAAGATGAAGCTGATTTAACAGCTCAATTTGAAAGCTTCCCGGTCCTTCTTCACCTTTTTTCGCTGCGGCGATTTGACCTGCCACTCCGTAAAAACTTAAAGCAGCAACGCTTGCCTCGACATATTCTTTTTCTACAGCAGCGAAAGCTCCTATAATTGATGTCAGCAGACACCCAGTCCCCGTCACTTTCGTAAATAACGGGTGACCGTTGTCTACTGTATACGTTGTGTTTCCATCTGTGATTACATCTTGTTTACCCGTGATAACAATCACTGTATCTAATTTGTTCGCTGCTTTCTCAGCAAGTTCAATGACGTCTCCTTGCCCTTCTAATGAATCAACGCCTTTAATGAGCCATGACTCGCCTACTACATTCGCAACTTCAGCAGCGTTACCACGAATAACTGCAATATTTAATTCTTCTACAAGCTGACGTGCTACTTCTGTACGAAACGGTGTCGCTCCGGCTCCTACAGGATCGAAAATAACCGGCACGCCATTTTCATTTGCAGATTTTCCTGCTATTCTCATCGCTTCTACTTCTTGAGCCGTCAGTGTACCCATATTTAAGACAAGCGCTCCGGCGATTCGTGCCATGTCAGCCACTTCTTCCTTCGCATAAGCCATAACAGGTGAAGCTCCTAGTGCAAGCAGGCCATTTGCTGTAAAATTGGTTACCACAACATTCGTAATATTATGAACAAGCGGACTTGTATCTCTTACTTTTTCTAATTGAGCTGAAATTTTACTAATATCCATATTCTCTCACTCTTTTCATTTAGTTTTAACACTGCAAAAAAAGACAAAAAAGCACCTTGCATGCGCAAAGTGCTTTGGTATGTACTCACATTCCCTGCGCTGGCATTATCCAACAGGTTCAAATGGTCAACAGGCGTCCCTGTACTCTCAGCCTGCCCCGCACAAGCTCCCATACTATTCTTGTTACGTATAAAGTTTACTATTAACCTTTTTTATTTGCAACCATTTCACTATTTTGCCGATAAAATAAAGCTTCTCTATAGGCTGAGTACCATTGTAAACCTTACACCTTTACTAAAAGAATAATCAAAAGACCTCCAGTAAGCTACTCGAGGTCTTCAATTCCCTAGGAATTCTATCATTTTTTCCTTATGGTTATTTCTCTTGAACCGCTTGATTTCTCACAGCTGTTTTTCTGTCCTTCCCTGTTCTTAAAGATAAAAGAAAACAAAGCAGCAGTACAAGTGCAGCTGATACGTACGGATAATTAATGTTTATATCAAAGAGAAAGCCTGCTACAACTGGTCCAATAATATTCCCGAGACTTGTATAAGCAGAATTTAGTCCGGCTACATACCCTTGGTCGTCTTGTGCCATCATCGACATTTGCGTGCTGATTGCCGGACGTAAAATATCTGTTGCTAAAAAGACGATGAATGTCACAACAATAATAAGCCAGTACGTGTGCACAAACAGCGTAAGTAAAATAAAAAGTCCCGTCATCATCAAGCAAAACGAAATCACTCTTTTTTCACCAAACTTATTTAAAATCCAGCCAAAAATCGTAACCTGCACTACAGCCCCCGCAATAGAGCCAAACGTAATAACAAACGCAATATCTTTTGGGGTAAAGCTAAATTTATGATCAACAAATAGTGAAAAAATCGTTTCATAATTGGATAATCCAAACGATGTCACAAAAACAATAATTAAACTTAGAAAATAAGGTTCTTTATAGGAATTCATAAGCTGCAGTAGCAGCCGATCTTCTTTTGGATTCTCATTGTTTGAAACAGCATGATTTTGTACAGGACGAGACTCTGGCAAAACAAAAAGCGTAATCACTGCAGCCAAGCCTCCTGCTACTGCGGCCATATAAAATGGTACACGCATGCCGTATTCAGCTAAAAAGCCTCCAATACCGGGCCCAATAATAAATCCTGTTGTAATCGCCGCCGTCACATAGCCCATTCCTTTAGCGCGTTCTTTAGCAGACGTGACGTCCGCTGTATAGGCCATAACAGCAGGCATAATAAGCGCGGCCCCGACCCCGCCTAACATTCTCGATACAAATAATAAAAGAGGTGTACTCACTGAACCAAAGAACCATTCAGACAAAGCAAAAACAATCATTCCCGCTACAATAATTTTCTTTCTCCCTAACGAATCTGATAACCGGCCCGCTAAAGGTGAAAACAGAAATTGAGTTAGTGAAAACACCGCTACTAAAAGCCCCATCACGCTGCCGTTGATATGAAGCTCCGTCATATATGTTGGCATAATTGGAATAACGAGACCGATTCCTGTAAAAATAATAAAAATGTTTAGCATGAGCAGCAAAATCGCCGCTCGATTTCTTAACAATAATGACATATAAACCTCCTGATTACAAAAATACTGAACGTTCGGTCTATAAAAATACAAAATAATGAGGGATTGCTCATTACCGCAATAAGCATCCCCGATTATTTAAGAAGACCTTGCTATAATTCCGTTTAAAAATACATCGATTGCTGAATGATAAAGCTGCAGGGCATTTTCCGTGTTCATTTTTCGAGACATGCGGCTCATTCCAACAAACAGCCCTTCTAAAATCACTGCAAGCTGTTCTGCATTTTTAGGAGAAAACTCTCCTTCATCAATGCCTTTTTGCAAAAGTTCCCGGTTAAATTCCACGTGTCGTTTCACCATCTCATCAATTCGCTCTTCGATGTCGCTGCCCTTTTCCTCGTTGTTAAAAAACTCATCGGCGGCTTTCGTAAGAGGATGATTCAAATCATCTAAAATGATTTGCTCCGCAATTCCAAAAAGCTTATCTCTTGTTGTTTTGTAAAGAGACTCTCTTTCTTTCCAGTTTCGTTCCCACTCGAGATCCCATTCGTCTATTAAATAGAGAAAAAGCCCTTCTTTACTTTTAAAGTGATAATAAATATTCCCTTTACTGCTTCCCGTAGCTTCTACAATTTCCTCAATAGATGTAGCTTTATAACCTTTTTGAGAAAACAATGCTTTAGCGGCATCTGCCACTTTTCTTTTGGTTTGTTCACTTTGAAGCTTTTTTTTATTCAAGCTATTTCCACCGCCCCGCACATTTATTATTTATACTGAACATTCGTTTTGTATTATCTGACACCTATACTACATAGGAAAAACCTTTTTGTCTAGTGAAAAAACCTAGTTTATACCTTTTTATATGAATTATGACAAAACAAAAAATAAATAGGTGGAGACATAACTAAATCAACCGCTTGAAGCAACTACATATACGAAACCTACGTTCACCATCACCATGACAAATCCGAACGAGTTGGATTCTTCATCAAGAATCTTGATTCCTCGTTCGGATGTTCCTTCAACTAAAATACTTTTGTCCCATCCTCTTTTAATCATTCAATTTCTTTGTCATAAATACACTGTATGGATCTTCTTTGTAAGTAGAAAACGGTTCGCACTCGTAAAATCCAAAACTGGCGTACAGCTTTCTAGCCGGTTCAAAAGCAGACGCGGATCCTGTTTCTAAGCTTAAGCGTCGGTACCCTCGTTTTTGTGCTTCATTTATTATGTATTGCAGCAGCTTCCTAGCAATTCCTTTTCGCAAATGAGCCGCGGCTGTTCGCATCGATTTAATTTCTCCGTGGTGCTCATCTAACTCTTTTATAGCCCCGCATCCTGCTAGCTGGCTGTCTTCCCACACGCTCCAAAACGTAATATCACGGTGTTTTAAGCTTTCAATATTTAGAGCATGAATACTTTCAGGGGGTGAATGTAAGTTCATTCCTTGAAGGTGAGAACTTACTAGTTCAATAACTTCATTGTTCGTTAAGTGGTCTCTTTTTATTTTAATCATTTTCTCTTCCTTCCTGCTACTAAGGGGTGGTCAACTACAAACCGACTTATGAATAAATTCACTGCCGACCTTTAAAAATCCTTTTATACACTCCCTTCTTTTTCTCCAGTTATTAAAACCGACTTTGCCAAGCAGATATTTCATACATTGTTAAACGGAGGTGAAATTCGTTGAAGAAGGTTTTATTTTGTCTTGTCCCTCTTTTGTTTTTATTATCCGCCTGCTTTAGTGATCCTGTTCAAGATGATTTAATCGACTATAACAACCAAGATTTAAAAAAAGCCGCTCAGCTTGAAAAAGAAGCGATTGACGCATACGATTCTGTTACAGGCGCTAACTACACAAGTGACGCGGTGATGTATGATACGATGACGAGTGAAGTCATTCCTACCTATCGTAAATTTGTTGACGAACTAGAAAACATCGATGTAGAAACCGACGATCTTCGAAAGGTTCATGAAGGCTATATAAAGGCTGCCAATACCCAGTATAATGCTTTCATTAAAATTGTCAGCGCTTTAGAAAAGCAGGACCGCAATCTTATTGCTGAGGCAAACGCTATGCTTGATGAGGCACGAAAAGGCATACGCGATTACAATGCAGCTATTAAAAAGCTGGCTAAAGAACATGATGTAAAAATTGAAGAACCAAAAACACAGCGAGAAAACAGCCTATAGTTTTGATGCAAAAAGAAGGTCTCTAAAAATAGTAAGAGACCTTTTTTCGTATGCTGTTTCAATTTCTCCACGTTCGTTCGATAAATGAAGAAGAGTATTAGGAAATATTGCTTAACGATGCATAATAAGAGGCAATAATTTCTTCATCTGAATGCGGAATTTCGTTGCCTTTTACAAGCTGAGCGCCGTTAATACAGCCGCTTGTGAGTAAAATAATATCATTCGGCTTTCCTAAAGAAAGCGACTTTAATACTCCTTCTGTTCGAGTAGGGGCACGGTGAATATTACTTGCGCTTGGATTTGAAAAACCCGTCATTACTTGATCTACAATTACGTTCGGATCATGATGACCTGGATGATCAACAGTTACGACAATTTCATCAGCATTTCCTTCAATGACACGCGCCATTTTAGGCATTTTATTAAAATCTCGAATGCCAATCCCTGCAATCATGACAATTAGCTGGTTATACTCCATCTTTTTTACTTCTTCTACTAAACGCGTAAGGGCAACAGGCGTATGAGCATAGTCTAAAATCACTTTTTGGTTATTAGGACCTTCCATCACTTGAAAGCGCCCTTCTGGACTTTCCAATTGAGGAAGCACGCTAATAATATCCTCAATGTGGTATTCAAAGTGAAGAGCTGTACCAATGGCCGCTAGCACGTTAGCAATGTTGTAATCGCCATATACAGGCACTGCTACTTTGTATGACTGTCCTTTATACAGTAAATCAAAGAAAGAGCCCCCTTCTTTGACAGTAATATTTTTTGCTTGCAGAGTGGCCTCCGCATTATTTAATAAGCTATACGTAACTTTAGGTCCTTCAAATAGCCTGCTTAAGTCTTTACCCATGTCCTGATCATCTATATTAATAACGGCATGTTTTGCCTGCTGAAATAATTTCATCTTGCACTTTTTATAGTGTTCAAACGTTTTATGATACTCTAGATGCTCTTCTGAAAGATTTGTGTGAATGGCTACATCAAAATAAATATTTTCTACTCGCTGCTGATCAATCGCAATTGAAGATACTTCCATCACTGCCGCTTCGTCGCCTCTTGTATACAAATCATAAAAAATTTTATGCAAGTCTACCGATTCAGGTGTTGTAGGCGTACTTTTTTTATAAACTAACTTCTTCTTTGATGACCAAATGCCGGTCGTGCCAATCGATCCTGTCGGCAATTTTAAAAGGGTTAAAAGCGACCTTACGTAAGCTGCTACGGTTGTTTTACCATTTGTACCTGTAACGCCAATTGTCTCAATTTTTTCATCCGTATAATCAAAATACATTTTAGAAAAAGATGCCATTACTTTGCGAACGTCGTCAACTGCTAAAAACGTACAGTGAGAATACTGAGTGCCCAAAAGACGCAGCTCCTCAATGCTTGTCCCAAAGACTGCTACGGCTCCTCTGGCTATAGCTTCTTTAATATATTGATGTCCATCTTCATTTTCACCTTTTATACTAAAAAATACTGATCCGTCGTGAACCTGCTTTGAGTGATATGTCAGATAGTTGATCGTTTGAGAGGCAGGCCCAAAAATATGTTTAATTGATAAGTTCATTAATGTATCAAAGTGGATGTTCATAGCTATTCCTCACAGTGTATAAATTTTATTTTTAATATGTTCTAAAATCCCTTAAATACTCTTTGAAGGATATTTTTTCTTTATTTCCATTTATAAAGAACTTTCTACAATTCAATCTTTTTATTTTGCTTTCATGTGTAGAACGAAAATAAAGAAAAGACGGATCACTATTTTTTAAAACTAAAAGTATGTAAAATATGGATGAACTGTGTATATCATACCCGCAGCAAAAGCGAAGTATTGTAGTAAAATATTCCCCCTATACGTGCAAAACGAAACCACTCTTTCAAATAAAATAATTTCATAGAGTAAGTTGAATCATGATAAATACTTGAACGTGGGGTAAGAAAGATTACTGTATTAATCAGTGCCTTCCTTTGCAAAATAACAAAGAAAACATCATAATAAAAGATGCGCATAACAGCGTGAATGACTCTGTTTTGAAAGGATGGACTACAGCAAATGACGCGTTCTCTTTTAGCGATTGAACCACTTCCTCTTTTATTTTATCAACAGCCTACACTTGAATTAGCTCAGTCGCTGTTAGGATGTCTTCTTGTTCACGAAACGGCGGAAGGAACTGCATCTGGTTTCATTGTAGAAACTGAGGCTTATAAAGGGCCTTTCGACCGAGCAGCTCATAGCTTTAATAACCGGCGCACAAAAAGAACGGAGGTAATGTTCGGTCCTTCTGGTCATGCCTATACGCATACAATGCATACACATTGTTTACTCAATGTTGTAAGCAGCGACATCGATTGTCCAGAAGGCGTCCTCATTCGAGCTATTGAGCCATTTAGCGGAAAAAATTTGATGAAACATAGACGTCGAGGGATGGAAAATGAAATAAATTGGACAAACGGCCCTGGGAAACTAACAAAAGCACTAGGGGTTTCAATGGATTTGTACGGTCATGATTTAACCAGTCCTCCTCTTTATATTGCTCGTGGCTTCACTCCTTCAGAGATTTCCGCCGGACCTCGCGTTGGCATTGATAATTCTGGTGAAGCGAAGGATTACCCTTGGCGTTTTTGGGTTACCAATCACCCGTTTGTATCGAAATTCAGGTGAACAAAAGGCGAATTGATTTATTAACGAAAATAAAAGAAGCACCTCTTTTTAGAGATGCTTCTTTTTGCTTACGCCCACCACATTTGTGAGGGAGTTTCTTCAATTAATACACTTTGTAAGTTTGTAACCGCGCGTTTAAATCCTTCTTCAATCGACATGATTGGATCTTCGTGCTCAATGCTGACTACATAATCGTATCCGTATGTGCGAAGTGCACTCATCATATCAGACCACTCTTTTACATCATGTCCGCATCCTACGGATCTAAACGTCCATGCACGCGTTTGGACTTCTCCGTATGGCTGCATATCTGTTAGGCCATACATGTTAATATTATCTTGGTCCAAGTACGTATCCTTTGCGTGGAAATGATGAATTGCATTTTCTTTTGCTAAAATTTTAATAGCTCCTACCGGATCAATTCCTTGCCACCATAAATGACTTGGATCAAGGTTAGCGCCAATCGCTGGACTTGTTTTTTCGCGAAGCTTTAGGAGCGTATACGGAGTATGAACTAAAAATCCGCCGTGAAGTTCTAAACCAATTTTTACATTTTGCTCCTCCGCTAGTTCTCCAATTTCTTTCCAATAAGGAACAAGCTTATTTTCCCACTGCCAATTCAATACGTCTCCATACTCGTTAGGCCAGGGAGTAACAGGCCAGTTTGGGTACTTCGCTTCTTCGTGATCTCCAGCTGTTCCAGAGAAGCAGTTAACCACTGGAACATTTACTAATGATGCTAGTTGAATGGTCTTGCGAAGCGTTTCGTCAGATTCTTTTGCAAAACTTGCCTCAGGTGAAATAGGATTGCCGTGGCAGCTAAATGCGCTGATTGTAAGTCCGCGGTCTTTTATCTGCTTCATATATGCTTCTCTTTTTTCTTCATCTTCAAGCAGCTCATCTAGCGGACAATGGCTGTTTCCCGGATAGCCGCCCGTTCCGATTTCAACAGCATGAAGACCTGCTGCTTTTACTTTATCTAACATCTCTTCAAAAGAAAGATCCGCAAATAAGACCGTAAATACTCCAAGTTTCATTTTAATTTCCTCCTGTGCGATATATTTCGTCAATAATAGCTGAGACTTGAAGCGCTTCTTGTGGCTTTACCACTAATTCAGCATTTCCTTTACACGCTTCAACGAAATTTTTAGCCTGACTCAGGCTGTAATCATCTTCTCCATCTATCCACGGTGACGTACTGTTCATGAGCATACCGTTTTTAGACGTGTATAGTTCAAATGGAAACACGCTTAAACCGCCCTCTACCCCTGATATGCTTACGTGCTCTTCATCATCTTGGATATTAGCAGCCCAAGAAGTTTCTAAAAGAAGCGACGCTCCATTTTCAAATTTAATATAGGCCGTTACATGATCATCTACGCTGAATGTTTCATGATCAAATGCTCCCCATTGATTTAATTGGTTAGGCGTTTTACTCAGGTCATTATATGTACTTCCCAGCACTTCAGTATGCTTTGGGTTTCCCATCAGCCAAAGCGTTAAATCAAGCAAATGGCAGCCGTAATCAATTAAGCTGCCTCCTCCTTGAAGATCTTTGTTCGTAAATACTCCCCAACCGGGAACCTTTCGGCGACGCATTGCTCTGACACGTGCAACTAATGGGCGCCCTACCTCTGTCATCATTTTTTTCGCAGCCTGCGCTTCTTTCATGAATCGGTAATGATACGCAATCGCTAACTGCTTACCCGATTCTCTAGCAGCAGCAAGCATTTTTTCACCTTGCTCTTTAGACATCGCCATTGGCTTTTCACATAGGACGTGAACGCCTGCTTTTAGCGCTTCTACTGCAAACTCGGCGTGAAATTTATTCGGTGTACAAATACATACAGCATCCACTTCTTTAAACATATCTTTGTAATCAACAAATACGTGAGGGATATTATGCTCATTGGCTACCTCTGTGGCTCTTTCACTATTAATATCGCTAAGCCCCCAAATCACACATTCATCACCCAGTTGCTTGAATGCCGGGATATGCCTGCTTACAGCAATCCCTCCTGCTCCGATTATGCCAATTCTCACGTTTTTCACCTCTTACACGCGCGTAATTTGTTTCGTTTGACTTGATTTTAAAGCTGCTAAAATAACAGCAAGTGATTTTAATCCTTCTTCACCAGGAACAGGAGATTCTTTATCTTCCGCCACTGCATCTACAAATTGTTCAATGACGTGAGAATTACTTTGTCCGCCTTCATCATTCGACTGGATTTTTCCTAATTCATAGTTCACCACTTCACCCGTTGCATATTGTGCAACTAATGAATACGTCGGATCGTCCTCCAAACGAAGAATCCCTTTCTCTCCGTAAACGATCGTGGAGTTATCTTCTTTTCCATTGTAAGCCCAGCTTGCCGCAAGCGTCCCGATAATCCCGCTTTCCGTTTTTAATACGCACACAGCATTGTCATCTACATTTGCAAAGTCTTTTGCATTGCTTTCTACAAATGCACCGACTTCTACAATTTCTTCATTCAATATGTAGCGGAGCATATCAGTTTTGTGAACGCCTAAATCCCCCATAGCTCCAATAAACGCTTCGTCTTTTTTGAAGAACCAGCTGTCTTTTCCGTCCACGCTCCAACCTTCCGGACCACCGTGGCCAAAAGCCGTACGGAAACTGTAAATTTTACCGATTTCCCCTTTTTCAATAAGTTCACGAGCTTTTTGATGAGAAGCTACAAAGCGCTGATTATGTCCGATCATTAGTTTTTTACCGTTTGTTTTTGCTGCTTCAATCATTGCTTTCGCTTCTTCTTCTGATGTTGCCATCGGCTTTTCACACAGGACATGAACTCCGCTGTTTAACGCTGCAACCGAAATAGGCGCATGAAGATAATTGGGCGTACATACGCTCACTGCTTCCACTGTACCGCTTGCTAAAAGTTCTTCGTAGTTTGTGTAAGCTTTTACACCGTACTGCTGTGCTACGCTGTTTGCACGTTCTGTGTTTATATCGCAAACGGCTACTAATTCTACTTGTTCATTCATCTTATATTCTGGTAAGTGACGGTGTTGCGCAATGCTTCCGCACCCAATAACGCCAATTTTTACTTTTGCCATCTTTCCTATCCCCTTTGCTTAAGCATTATTAATTAGTTTTTAACAGCGATTGATTCAAGCGGTTGCGCATTGCCGTAAACAGGACGTTTTCTCTCCGCTGGCTTCGCCCATTTAATAGCATTCATAATGACACGCTGAATGTCTTTGTTATGGTATGTTGGATATGTTTCATGTCCAGGTCTGAAATAAAATACTTTTCCGTTTCCGCGTTTGTACGTGCAGCCGCTTCTGAAAATTTCTCCGCCTTCAAACCAGCTCGTGAAAATCAGTTCATCAGGTGCTGGAATATCAAAGTGCTCTCCATACATTTCTTCGCGCTCAAGCTCGATAAATTCACCAATACCTTCCACAATCGGATGGCTCGGTTCTACTACCCACAAGCGCTCTTTTTCATCTGCTTCACGCCATTTTAAGTCGCAGCTTGTGCCCATTAACGTTTTAAAAATTTTAGAAAAGTGACCTGAGTGTAAGACAATAAGCCCCATACCGTCTAGCACGCGCTGCTTTACTTTCTCAACGATGTCATCTTTCACTTCGTCATGTGCTAAATGACCCCACCATACTAAAACATCCGTTTGATTTAATACTTCTTCAGTCAACCCGTGTTCTACTTCGTCTAATGTTGCGGTGTGTGTACGAAACCCTCCTTCTTCTAAAAAAGAAGCGATGGCACCGTGAATGCCTTCAGGGTAAATTTCTCTTACAACCGGATTTTTCTGTTCATGACGATTTTCATTCCATACTGTAACATTAATCATTTTCATATCCCCTTTTTTTGTGAATGCTAACTTATATCCCCTTTTTTTATAAAGGCTAAACTTTGGTTAACCGGTTAACTTACTGCGGTTCACCCGCGCTTAGCAGTTGAATCTCGAATAATAAGTTCAACCGATAATTTCACATGCTGCAGCGTGCTGAAACGGTGTTCAATTGCTTGAATAACCGACGTCGCGGCGACGACTCCTTTATTAAATACATCTTGACGAATGGTTGTTAGACTGGGAGATGCATAGCTACTAAACGTTATGTCATCAAACCCTACGATTGAGTAGTCCTGCGGAATTTTTTTCCCCTTTTCTTGCAGTGCTTTCATAATTCCAAGCGCCAGCGTATCAGAGGATGCAAAAACCGCCCGAATATCCTTGTGATCTTTCAGCAGCTTGTTCCCTAAATTGTAACCGTTATCAAACGAACTTTCGTTCACTTCAAAAACAAACGTCTTTGATGGTGTAATGCCCGCTTCTTTTAATGCTTTCTCGTAGCCTATATACCTCTTTTTATCCACTGGACTATTGACGAGGTGATGAGCAACAAAGGCAATTTCTTTGTGCCCCAAATTCACTAAATGGGTTGTAGCTAGATATCCTCCATACTCATCGTCTACAGAAATATGATGATAATCACGTTCGTACCTTTCATATGTATCTACTAGCACAATCGGATTCGATAACGCTTTCATTTTCTCATACAATCGATGCGGGAAGGCTCCTAAAAACAGAAGACCATCAATATTTCTCGTTCGAATCCATTTTAGGCAATCAGCCGGGCTACTCGCTCCAGATATGACTAGATCATAACCATGCTTACGGATTACATATTCAATTCCACTAATCATTTCACTGTAATAATGGTTATCTTTAAATATAGTAGAAAGTGAATCATCTGTAAGCGGGAACATAACGCCAATCATATTTGACTTTTGTTTCGAAAGACTAACGGCGGTTAAATTTGGTTCGTAGTTTAATTCTTTTACCGCTGTTAAAATTCGCTCTTTTGTTTCATCGGATACTTTGTTAATTCCGTTTAAGACGTAAGATACTGAAGCTGCAGACACTCCTGCATGCTTCGCTACATCACGAATCGTTATCTTTTCTCCCATAAAATCTCTCCAGTTAAACGGTTAACTATTTACTCGTTCATTATAATTCACTCCTTTATTATCAGTCAACGTATTTTTCAAATTATCTGTTAACTATTATAATTTCTTCCTAGATTGGTATGTTTTAAGCAGTGACAAGATGTATTGACACCTGTTAACCTTTGAAACGTACATATAAAGTTCGGTGCACAGCACGCACCGATCCGTGATAAAAGGGGCGTTCAAAAGGATTTCAGGAGGTACTTACTTTATGTTTAAGAAACTAGCAATTATTGGAGCACTAGCAGTTCCTATGTTCGGCATGAGTCACGTGGCAAATGCCGCTGAAACAACCCATCGCGTAAAAGCTGGAGAGACTCTTTACAAGATTGGCGCTGAATACGGAGTTACGGTTGAACAGTTAAAAGAAGCGAATCACAAATCTACCGACTCTATTAATGCAAATGAAACACTAACAATCCCTAACTCTATTAGCGAAAGTGATAAAGAATTGTTAGCTCGCCTTGTACAAGCTGAAGCAAAAGGCGAACCTTACGCTGGCAAAGTGGCTGTAGCAACAGTTGTCTTAAACCGCGTGGATAGCGATTCTTTCCCAAATTCTATTCATGATGTGATTTATCAAGGTAGACAGTTTACACCCGTACAAAACGGTGAAATCAATAAAGCAGCGGATGCTGAAGCAAAAAAAGCTGTGAATGAAGCACTAGCTTTTAGAGGCCAAGGAAAAGGTTCGTTATTCTTCTTTAATCCAGATAAAACAAGTGACCAATGGCTTCGTCAAAAACAGGTTACGATTACAATCGGAAATCACGTTTTTGCAAAATAAACAAAAAAAGCACTCAGATGAGTGCTTTTTTTAATATGCAACAAGTAAGCTTAATAGAACAGCTATAATAATAATAGGCAATACGTATTTAACTAGAAAGAACCATGCGTTGAATAATTTAGCGCCTTTTGTACTTCCTGAAATAAACTCTTCATACACGGCTTCTTTTTTCATTTTAAATGTCACAAAAATCGCAATGGCTAAACTTCCCAGAGGCAGCATTAAGTTGCTCACAAAAAAGTCAGCTACGTCAAATATACTTCTGCCAAAAAGTGAGACATGTTTTAGTACACCAAACGAAAGCGCTGATGGGATACCTACCACAAACACAATAATCCCTGATAAAGAAGCGTAGCGAGTTCGTTTTGTCTGATCGTCTTTGGTTAAAGCAGCTACGATAATTTCCAGCAGTGAAAAAGCAGACGTAAGCGTAGCAAATAGAAATAAAATTAAAAACAGTGCTAAAAAGACGGTACCAAACGGCATTTTCTCAAATACTGTTGGCAAGACCACAAACAAAAGTCCAGGTCCTTCAGTTGGCTTTAATCCAAATGAAAAAACGGCTGGAAAAATAGCCAAGCCCGCCAGCAGCGAAACAAACAAGTTCAAAAGAGCAATAGTACCAGCTGAACGTGTCAAGCTTACTTTTTTCCCTAAATAAGAGCTATATGTCACCATGCAGGATAATCCCACGCAAAGCGAGAAAAACGACTGACCGAGCGCATAGAGAACAGATGCCCCTGTAATGGCTGAAAAATCCGGTTTCAAAAAGAACTTTACTCCGTCCATTGCTCCGTCTAATGTTAAAGAACGCACCACGATAATGATAAAACAGATAAATAACAGCGGCATCATGTATTTATTAGCACGCTCTATTCCTTTTTGTACGCCTTTTGAAATAACAAACACTGTAATTAATAAAAACAGCGCCTGTGCACCTAATACTACATAAGGTTGGCTAATGACGGCATTGAACAACGGGCCGTACTCTTTTCCGCTTAGCATACCGGTTACGCTCATAATCGTATATAAAATCACCCAGCCGCCAACGACGCTGTAAAAGGAAAGCAAAATGACACAGCTTAGTACTCCCAGCCTGCCAATCCATACCCAAGCGGATTTTGGAGCAATTGCCTTATAAGCACTAATCGCTTCTTTCCCCGTATGTCTTCCAATGATAAATTCTGCCAACAGAAGCGGCAATCCAATAAAAATCGTAAATAAAATAAACAACGCAAAAAACGCTCCACCGCCACTGGTTCCCGTTACGTATGGAAACTTCCATATCGCTCCTAGACCAATTGCTGCCCCAGCAGATGCTAAAATAAAACCGAGGCGTGAAGACCACTGATTTCCTTTACTCATATAATGTTACTCTCTCCTCTTCTAAACTCAAAACTCACCTGATTAGTACTGTACCATAAATGCAGAAGAAAATCATTCCCGTTTTACTTTTTTCTATAAAACGATATCTATATAGAATAGAAAAAATGAAGAAGCAGCTGCTTCTTCATTTTAAGTTTGATGTTTCTATTCAAAAATCATTCTCTGTACGATGATTCGTCTCCGCGATAGGCTTCTTGATTTGATATTTCTTCAATATGCATATGCCCTTCTCTCTCTAAACGAAGAACCGTACGCTCTGCATCTTCATAGCTCTCGCATGTCACTTGTTTATATTCCATATCATCTTTATCTGTGTAAGCAACTAAATATGTTTCCATTTTAACTCCTCCTATATAACCTATATGTAACGTATTTTGCCTTTTTCGTTTATTTCTAAACATATAGGCTCCAAACATAAAGCCTAGCATACTATAGTAGCGGAACTTCAATTTAAAAAAGTTGAATTTTTCATTATGCACCGATGCAATATGGAGGTTACACTTATGACATTTATTTTATCATTCGTACCAATTGTTGTTCCTTTTGGTATTTTAATTAGCTTAATTGCTTTTACAGCTGCTTTTTTACAATCAAAAGAGCATCATAAAAAGCTCTAGCTTACAAAAGCTAGAGCTTCTTTTTAAAAACGTCTATAGCGTTTAATCAATCCCACAATAATGGCAATTGCTAATAAAACAACTAAAATGATGACAGTAATGACAATTGGCTGATTTCCACTTTGCTTCACTGCAATGGCAATATAAGCCCAAATAAAAACAAGCGGATAAACAGCGTCTCGGTTTTTTAATGTAAACATAATGCCCAGCACAGCTCCTACCAGCAGCATAATAATCGTCCATGTTAACTCGTTTAAGCCAATCAAGTGCTGTATTCCATTTGCTTGAAATACGACAAACACATTGACAATAGTCGCAACAGAAATCCATCCAAGATAAAGCGAAATCGGCAGACGCATAAACCATGTCGTCATTCGAGAATGCTGAATAGTGGAATACACAATCATTAATGTGCCTAGAATAAAGAGCATAACTAAAAGAGATAACTTATAGTAATCGTTTTGGAAAATAAAGATCCACGCACTATTTAACAAACAGTTTAGAAAAAACCAAATGCCGATACGTGCATATATTTCCTTTTGATCTTCTCTTGCAAAAAATTGGCGTATAACCCAAATGGTTAATAATAAATAAATAACGCCCCAGATAGCAAAGGCATAACCCGCTGGTGTAAACAACGTAGGAACTTGCGCAGAAGCTTCTCCCGTTGTTTTGCCTCCTATTGGAATGGCATTTGCTAAATAATTCACAAGTAGTGTAATAGCCAAGCCTACTGTATTTAATACAGCATACAAACGAAATTTCGCCATTTTGTTCTCTCCTTTCTTCTATTTATATGGGAGTGTTTCGGAGACGAAAACGGCTCTTCCCTTCATTAATACCTCTTCTTCCCTAAAAATATGCATTTTTAACCAAAAATGATTAAAAACAGCTTTAAGAAATTTCCTCTTTAAGAAAGAAAAGTTGTTAGCACACAATTCCCCATAACGCTTTCTATTTTTCAGAATATATGGTAAGTTAAACGTAGATTAATAGGAAGTCCACTAGGGGTGCCACCGGCTGAGACAAGTTTTCTTGATCCCTTTGAACCTGATCTGGCTCATACCAGCGTAGGAAAGTGGCAATGTTCAGTTTTTTACTGTCCTTTGCCACTCCGTTTATAAACGGAGTGTTTTTTATTTCCTTTATGTGCTTGTTTGTGACTTCCTCATATTAAAGGAGGATTTTGATGTCATTTTCATCTCAATTAAGACAAGAAGCAAACTATATTTACGAAGCCATTTTTAACCATCCTTTTATTAAAGGAATTGCTGAAGGAAACGTGCCAAAAGAAGCGCTTATTCACTACGTTTCTCAAGATTACGAATACTTAACAGCATTTGTTCGCATTTACGGCGCTGCTTTAACAAAATGCCGCACGCGTACCGAAATGGAAGCCTTTAATGCCGGCATTTCTACGGTATTACATAGTGAAGTACACCCTCACAATAATTTTTGTGAAGTAGCAGGCGTACGTTATGAAGACCTTCACACTGAGACGCTTTCACCGACGGCCAGCCACTACATTAACCATATGACAAGTGTTGCGCATACAGGCAGCTTAGCAGAAATCATTGCAGTGCTTCTTCCATGTCCATGGACGTACGTTGAAATTGGCCAGCGCATTACAGAACAAGTAAATCCATCTCCTTCTCATCCTTTTTATGAATGGATTCAGTTTTATAATAATGAAGAAATGAATGGCACAACACAATGGTTTTGTAACAAGCTTGATGAACTCGCCGAACAAGCGACTGAAGAAGAACGTAACCGTATGAAAGATCACTTCATCAAAAGCTGTGAACTGGAGTATTTATTTTGGGAAATGGCATATACCCAAGAAAAATGGCCGCTTTCTCAGCTTTTACTTTCAAAATAACGAAAAAGCCTCCTATCAGGAGGCTCTTTTATTTCAATAGTTTTTTGATCATTTTCAAGCTTTGTTTTTCCGAAGGATAGCGGAATGACAAATCAAACTTGGTTGTTTGAGACAGCATGCTTTTAAAATGAGTGAATGTCTGAAAGCTGTCTTTTCCATGATATTGACCCGTGCCGCTTTCTCCCACTCCGCCAAACGGCAAATATGGCGTAGCGATATGCATAAGCGTATCGTTTATACAGCCTCCTCCAAATGAAAGGCGCTCCGTTATCACGTTTTGCACATCTTCACTTTCTGTAAATAAGTAAAGAGCTAACGGCTTAGCTTTTTCTTGAACTTTATGAATGACTTCGTCTAGTGTTTCATATTCAATCATAGGAAGAATAGGCCCAAAGATTTCTTCTTGCATAACATCTGATGTCCAGCTTACTTCACTTAACACCGTAGGTTCTATTGTTAGCGTGTTTTTATTGTACCTGCCTCCAACTATAGCATTTCCGTCTTTTAAAAACTCAACTAGCCGAGTAAAATGACGCTCACTGACAATACGGCCGTAGCGGTTGCTTTCAAGTGGATTACTACCGTAAAATTGAGAAATTGCTTCGCGAAGTTTCTCTACAAGCTGCGCTTTCACTTTTTTATGCACGAGCAAATAATCAGGAGCAACGCACGTTTGGCCTGCATTCATCCCTTTACCAAACATAATTCGCTTCGCTGCAAGATCTAGGTTTGCGTCTTCATGTACAATGCACGGACTTTTTCCGCCTAGCTCAAGCGTGACTGGAATAAGCTGCTTCCCTGCTTCTTGCATAATAATTTTCCCTACATTTACACTTCCCGTAAAGAAAATATAATCAAGCGCCTGTTTTAAAAGCAGGCTTGTCGTTTCTACAGCGCCTTCAATCACCGTCACAAATGCTGGGTCAAAAGCTTCAGCCAGTAATTCTTGTATAACGCGAGATACGCTAGGCGTTAATTCAGAAGGTTTTATAATCGCCGTGTTTCCAGCAGCAATCGCTCCTACTAAAGGAGACAGTGCTAATTGAAACGGATAGTTCCACGGAGCAATAATTAACGCGACTCCATACGGTTCAGGAACAATTTTCCCTTTAGAGCCCACATGTGTTAAAGCAGTTTTTACTTTTTTAGGCTTCATCCATTTTGCTAAATGCTTAAGCGTAAATCGAATCTCCTCTAGTAAAATCCCAATTTCCGACGTGTAAGCCTCTACTTCAGATTTATTTAAATCTTGTTTTAAAGCATCCATAATTCTCTGCTCGTTTTGTTTGACTGCGTCTCTTAGCTTATTCAGCGCTTGAATGCGGCTGCTGATACTCTTTGTCTTTTGCGCATAGAAATACTGCTTTTGTGTAGAAACAATATGTTCAATGACTGTTTCATCTGTGATATAGAATCGCTCGTGGTTCATTCCTTTCATCTCCCTATAAACATTCGGCTTCAACTGTAGCAAGCAAGTTTTTTAATAGCTCAACTGCCTCATTCAAAGCTAATGAATAATATCTCTGCGTTCCTTTTTGCTCAATTTGCACAAGCTTTTGATCGCGTAGAATTTTTAAATGATGAGAAATCGCCGGTCGTGATAGAGTAGACTCGTTTGCAATTTCATTAACGGTTAAAGGCTCTTTTTCGGCGAGCAGCAAAATAATATCTTGTCTTGCTGAATCACTTAGAGCCTGAAAAATGGGAATGCTGGCACGAAATAACTCGACTGCTTTTTCACTCATATAGATTCTCCTTTATTTAATTTCTTGTGTTCTGCGGACAACGGATGTAAGCCACTTTCTTGGCACGAAGCGCGGGATGAACGTAGCAAGACGAAACTGTACTCCTGGTACGATAACCGTCTGCCCTTTCATAAATTTTTTATAGCCAACTTTCGTTACTGTTTCTACATCCATTGCACCGCTTTGAAAAAGTTTGGAGTTGCTTAGCTGGGCTCGGTCGCTAAAACCCGTTTTAGTTGGACCCGGGCATAGAGCACTTACCGTTACATTGGTACCTCTTAATTCATTTTCAAGGGCCTCTGTGAAAGATAATACGTACGCTTTCGTTGCGTAATATACCGTCATAAGTGGACCTGGCATAAATGCAGCAACAGATGCAATATTTAAAATTTTCCCACGATTTCTTTTGATCATATCCGGTAAAAATAATTTTGTTAAATGAGTTAATGCTCGAATATTTAAATCAATCATGTTTAACTCTTCATCTAAAGCTGTTTCAATAAATTTGCCGTATAGTCCAAAACCAGCATTGTTCACTAAATAATCAACGTGCATTTTTTTATTTTTAAGTTCTTCATATAATGACTGTATCTCTTCTTCTCTTGATAAATCCTTAACAACCGTTATGACTTCAATATTATAAGTAGATTTTAAATTCTCTCCAATAGCCGCTAGTTTATCAGCGCTTCTGGCAACTAAAATTACAGGATGCCCATCCTTTGCGAATTGATAAGCTAACTCTTTACCTATTCCTCCCGACGCACCGGTGATGAGCGCATAATGCTGTGACATAGTGTTCACTCCTTATGTTTAAATGTTCAAGAACTTAAACATTTAAACTTATCTTATAGGATTCATTTTTTCCCGTCAACTGTTTTCTATACTCTTCTTTTCTTTTGTATTTTCCATTTTTGCCATTTACGCATTTATGTACATTTTTTTACAAAATATGCGTTTTCTTTACATAGAAGGCTAATGTCGTCTAGTTTTGACAACCTTTGTCACCTAGCAGGAAAACAAGTGAAGATATGGTGAATACAACATACAACAAATAATCCATTACATAGTTGGATGAAAATAGATAAGGGAGGAAATGAAAAATGATGGAGACATATACAATTAAAAAAGTAAGTGATCAATTAGAGGTAGAAAAGAAAACGCTAAAACAATGGGAAAAATTATTGGGCAGCTATTTAACAATTGAACGAGTAGATGGTGCCCGTGTCTATACAGAGGAACAAATTGAATTATTTAATGATATTAAACAGCTGTTTGATGAACAATGTACGTTAGATGAAGTCAAAGAATACGTTCAGCTGCTGATAAAAGAACAAGAAGAACAGGAGCATTTAGTGATGGAATCTGAGGCAGCGGTTTCAAAAGAAGAAGAACCGGCACAGTTGAAAACTGCTAAAAAAGAAAACGTCATTGATTTTCAAGAACATTCCAATAAACAAATGAAGCAAGAAAAGAAAAAAGCTGCTGAAAAGCAGGAAAGCATTTCAGAAAATAAGCAAGAGAAGACCCCTCCTATACCTGAAGCACGATTGGCTACTGAAGAAGAAAAGCAGGCTATTTCTGCTTCTATTGAAGAGCCAAAACCAAACGACCTTGTTGTGAATGAAAAAGAACTGCTTCAAGGGGAATTAGTAGAAGCTGTTCGCCGCTATGAAGATGTGTTTGAAGTGCTTGATACATTTAAAGCTGATTTGTTAAAAGAAATGCGAGAAGGTATGCGAAATGAAGTTCGCGAAGAAATTGTCGGAGAAGTAAAAAGAGAGCTTGAAAAAAGCGCTACCCAAACTGTAGAAATGGTGGAGTCGGTTGGGGCATATATCTCTGAGTCTTCAGAACGCAGCGCAAGAGATGTAGAAAATATGTCTAAAAAAATTATCCGTTCTAACGAAAAATCGTTTGATGAAGTCACTTCTTTGATTGAAGATTATTCAACAATCGCTGAAGAGAAAACCGAGGATATGCGCCTTTTCATGAAAGATGTCATGGAGAATGCGGATGAATCCTCTAAAGAAATGCAGTATTTATTAGATCGATTCTCCAGTAATTCCACCGTTGCGATGAATCAAGTAAAATTTATGGTTGAAAAATTAAACAATTCTTCAACCAATACGACAGAAGAGCTTCGTGATTTAATTGATTCAATGAACGAGGAACGAGTCTATTATTTAAAAGAAATGGAGAAAGAGCGTAAGCTCCATCGTCAAAGCGTAGCTGAACGCGAAGAGATGTTTAGTGATTTTGTCCAAACCTTTAGACAAACCGCCGCTGCTGATATGAAGCGAAAACGGAAGTGGTGGAAGCTGTTCCTCTCCTGAAAACACCGGCCCTATGGTAATAGGGCCGGTGTTTTTTTAATAGTATGAACAATAGTAGTTTGTATGTAAGAAATGTTAAGGTAACGTATGGCGATGAGACGTTATACTTTGAAACACATGATAGCCGCTTACCGATACGCCTATAGTTCCCGCTCCCGGAAACACTGTATCTCCGCATAACCACAGTCCTTGTAAGCCAGATCGATGCGAAATGCTGTTGAACAAGGCATGATCTAACGTTTGCGGAAAGCCTCCCACTCCCCCGTTTGGGCGAGAGGTGAACCTTTCCCATGCTTTAGGAGCTCCCGAAATTTGATGCTCTGCTTTTTCAATGCCAGGAATAATGGTTTTAATGCCTGCTACCATTTTTTTCTCAAGAACTTGTTTTTGAAGGTCATAGGCTTCTTTGTTACTCCACTTGCTAAGATCAATGTGAGTAGACGCTGTAATTGTACGCTTGCCTTCAGGCGCTCGAAAACGATCATCAGGATGAGAGACTGAGAGAAATAAATGATTTCCTTCCGTCATTTCCCCTTGTTCGGATTGAAGTACTTGATGAAACAACTCTACCTTTTGCGGCAGATCTCTTTCATCAATCGCAAAATACATCGAAAACGTTCCCCACTGCGAAAGCTCGCTTTTTTCTTTTGCTCGCTTATGAATATGTTGGTAATCTTCATCATGCAGCAAAGACTTTAAGCTTTGAACCGGCGCGTTGCATACAATGTCTGATGCCCAGTAACGATTACCTCTATGATCATGCACGATCCACCCGTCATTATCACGCTCTATCTTTACTACTTTCCTTCCTAGAATCGTTTTTCCTCCGTTGACTTTAATCGATTTTTGCAGCGCTTCTGCGACTTTGTATAAGCCACCTTTTACATAAAAAGCACCTTCGTGATAAATATCTAACGCTAAACATCCAATAAGCATTGAACAGTTCTCACTCGTTGTCTGCATGCTGTCTATTAATTGACCATCAGCAAAATGAAGAAAGTCCGCTTCGTCTAACAAGCTGTGTTTTTTTAGTAAATAACTAAACGATTGATGAAAATAAGGCAACAGCTTCACAGAACCAACATTCAACGAACTTACCAGCCTGCTCCACTCACCGACTGTTAGAGGAGGAAGAACCGGCAGAGACTGCATAAGCTTGCGAATTTCTTTTGCAATTCTAAAAACATTTTCATAAAAACTCCTAATATTTTTTGCTTTATGAGGAAATTGTTTTTGGAGATAGGAAATATGCTGATACCGGTCTTGATAATAAATCAGTGTACGATGAGGAAGATGAACTTTCATGATTTTCTCAAGAGAAACCTTTTCAATTTCTAGGCCAAGGTACGTGCCGATTCGCTCATGTATCCCTCCGTGCTCAAATCCCATTCCAAGCGTCGCCCCAACAGGAAACGTATACAAATGACGCTGAAATTTCCCTGCACAGCCTCCCCATTCTCGAGAAGCTTCTAAAACCGTCACTTCATAGTCATGTTTAGCTAAAAGCGCTCCCGCTGTTAACCCACCTATTCCTCCGCCTATTACGACAACTTGCTTATGCATGTTTTCACCTTCTTTAGCTCTTTCTTCTATTGTGCAAAAAAAAGAAGCTCACCGCAATTTAGAAGCGGCTCGTTACTGAAATAAAAAAGCCGTGAATGATCTCACAGCTTTTTGGCTTATTTTATAATCACTCCACAAACAATCCGATCTCCTGAGTTTCCTGAAGGATCCGTTGTGTAGTCGTCGACTTTATCATGTATCACTAATGCCGATCCATCCATATCCAAAAGAGAATTCGGCTTTCCTTCTTGCAGCGTGACAAGAGAAGCAAAAATTTCTGTATCTACTTTGCCATTTGGAGCAACTTCTAGATTGGGCAAATCACCTGCATGCGGGCCTTTTGTATTTTTAAGGCCGTGTTCACGTTTAAAAGGATTAAAATGGGCACCCGCTGTTTTAAAATCCGGCACCTCACATTTTCCTATTTCATGAATATGAAATCCATGTCTCCCCGGTGAAAGACCTTGAGCAGTTAATTTAATGTGCACGCCGTTCTTTGCTTCTGACAGGGTAGCCTCTCCTACTTTTTTGCCCGATGTATTTGTTAAATCCACTTTAACAGGTTCTACTGATACTTCGCTTGTTTCTTTCGCTTCCTCTATTTTCAGGTGGTTTTCATGAGCGTTATTTTGCTCTTTTACCATGCTGCATGCTCCTAACAATAACAGCACAAAGACTACGCATCCGTTCATTATCAACTTTTGCATCCGTGATTCCTCCTTTTTCTTATTTATCACCATCCTTTCACTATTTTCCTTTTTTTAGACATCAAAAATAAGATTGAGACATACGTTCACCTTGCCAATGAAAAAATCCGAACGAGTTGGATTCTTAATGAAGAACCTCGATTCATCGTTCGGATTTTCCTTCAACTAAAATACTTTGCTTTAACGTCTTACTTCTGTTTAAAGTTGTATTCTTTTTCCGTTCCGTTTGAAAAACGAACTTCTAATTCAAACGACTGAAAATCTTTTTTTAGACCAAACGCATCGATTACTTCCTTTTTTACATCTTCATCGGGCGTGCGCTGATCAAAATTTAACTTTTTAAATTTTGAAGATAATTTATTAAAAGCTTTATCTCCGTTCAAGTGCTCATCGTTAATATTATCATCCACTTTGGCTTCTATCTCATCATTTTCATTTTCGTAGTCGGCTTCATAATCATTGTTGAGCCCCTTATAGTCTACTTCTAAATCAAATTTTGAAAAGTTAAAAGATGTGTTTTCGCTTTGATTATCATAGCTCATCGGCGTTCCGCCATTCGTCACGCCTTGTTTATTTTGAGCTTCTTTTGCTGGTGCTGCATCATCATTGTGGCATGCTGAAAGTACGCTAATACTTATAAGGGAAAAGAATATGAAAAAGGGTCGTTTCTTCACTGTATTTCCTCCTTTGACTTCACTCTTCCTTCCCTTTATGTCCACAAATTTGATTTTTATACGCCTTCACTAGAAAACCCCGCTCTCTAAAAAGAAAGGGGGGTTTTTCGTCTTGTTTATTTTACATTCGAATAAGAAATACTGTACATGCTGTTAAAATACGTATTGTAAAGAGCTTGAACGGCACGGTCTAAAGCATCTGCTTTCACACCAAACATCATGCTCACCTCAGAAGAACCTTGGTTGATCATTTCAAGATTCACTTCAGCACGAGCAAAAGCTTCTGTAGCTTTTGCAGCAATTCCTACTGTGCTATTCATTCCTTCTCCTACTACCATAACCATAGCAAGATCACGTTCAATAAAGATTTCATCTACCTCAAGTTCTTTTTCAATTCGAGCAAATACGCGTTTTTCAACATCTGGCGTAAGCTGATGCTCGCGCATGATGACAGAGATATTATCAATTCCTGAAGGGGTATGTTCGTATGAAATACCTTCATCCTCTAAAATTTCAAGCAATCTTCTGCCAAAACCAATTTCACGGTTTAATAAGTATTTGCTCACGTGGATATTGCAAAAACCTTTGTCCCCAGCGATTCCGACCACCGGCGTATCTCCGTGAGGACGCTCAGCTACAATGAATGTCCCCTTTGCTTCAGGATTATTTGTATTCTTTACACATACAGGAATGCCTAGTTTATAAACCGGCTCCAGCGCTTCATCATGGAAGACAGAAAAACCTGCATAGGATAGTTCACGCATTTCTCTGTATGTTACTTCTTTCATTTCATGAGGCTTTTCCACAAGTCTTGGATCTACGCTATAAATAGCATCTACGTCGGTAAAGTTTTCATACAAATCAGCTTTTACTCCCGCTGCTACAATTGAGCCTGTGATATCTGATCCACCGCGCGAGAACGTAACCATGTTCCCTTCTTCAGAATAGCCAAAGAATCCTGGAATCACCAAAATGCCCGAACGCTCTCTTAGCTGCGGTAATTTTTCATAAGACAGTGGAAGCACTCTTGCTCTTCCGGGTTCATCAGAAACAAAAATACCTGCTTCTTTTGGATTTACATAATGAGCTTCGAAACCTAAATGGTTTAAATAAGAAGCCATTACCTTTGCGTTATTATCTTCTCCACTTGCTTTTAGGCAGTCTAATAAGCGAAATGGATCGTTTTTATGTAAATCAATAAGTGATTGTAAATTCGTAATAATGTCAGTAATAATCGTTTCTGGCATAGACAAGTCCACAACGATTTCACGATAGCGATCAATTACTTGCCCAAACTCGTCTACGTAATCTTCTCCAAGCTGTATTTTGGCAGAAAGTGCGATTAGCAAATCTGTCATTTTTGTATCTTCTCCGTATCGCTTACCCGGAGCTGATACGACTACCAGCTTTCTCTCTTTATCAGACGTTACAATATGCGCAACCTGTTTAAATTTCTCTGCGCTTGCAACTGAACTCCCGCCAAACTTCGCAACCTTCATGTGTGAGACACTTCCTTACTTTGTTTTTAATATTCGATTATTGTACCATATTTTATCAAGTAGAAAAGCTCATCTATCTAACTTTTCTAAAAATTAAAGGAATACTACCGTAATTGTACTCTCATAGAGAACAAATGTCTACCAGAAAAACACAAAAAGACTGATTTTACATCATGTAAAATCAGTCTTTATTTGTTATTCTGCTTTTGGCTTTTTTAATACCCCTACAAGAACCGCCGTTACAATTGCACCAATTAAGATTGCTAGTGCATATAAAAGAGGATTTCCTTGTACAATTCCGATAACGAATACACCGCCGTGTGGTGCTGGTAAACCGATGTGGAACATCATTGTTAAAGCACCTGCTACTGCAGCACCGATAACCGATGCGGGAATAACACGGCCTGGGTCAGCTGCTGCGAATGGAATCGCGCCTTCTGTAATAAATGACAGACCCATTACATAACACGTTTTACCTGTTTCGCGCTCTTGGCGAGTAAATTTGTTTTTGAACAAAGTTGTCGCAATAGCCATACCTAATGGTGGAACCATACCGCCTGCCATAATCGCTGCGTGTGGTGCATAGTTTCCAGCATCAATCATTGCAATACCAAATGTAAAGGCTGCTTTATTAATAGGGCCACCCATATCAATTGCCATCATACCGCCTAAGATAATACCTAATAATACTAAGTTACCTGTACCAAATCCACTTAACCAGTGCGTTAATCCTTTGTTAATTGCACTAACTGGCTCGTTTACAACATAAAGCATAATCAATCCTGAGATAAAAATCCCAAATAGCGGATAAAGAAGAACTGGCTTAATTCCATCAAGCGCTTGCGGTAAACCGCTGAATAATTTCTTTAATCCCACTACTACATAACCCGCTAAGAAACCAGCGATTAAACCACCTAAGAAACCGCCTCCACCAGAAGCTGCTAAAAGACCTGCAACCATACCAGGAGCTAAACCAGGACGATCAGCAATACTCATTGCAATGAACCCTGCTAGTACCGGTACTAGTAAAAAGAATGCATTATCTCCGCCAATTGTTTTTAGCGCCGCTGCAAATGCATTGTACGTCGGATCTTTCGGTTCTGCTGAGTGAATGCCAAACATGAATGAAATAGCAATTAAGATCCCGCCCCCTACAACAAACGGAAGCATTGCTGATACACCGCTCATTAGGTGTTTGTAAAACCCTGTACGCTCTGATCCTTTACTTTCTCCGCCTTCTTTGCTGCCACCGCCGCCGCTGTATATAGGAGCATCTCCTTTTAACGCGCGGTTAATTAATTCTTCAGGCTTGCGAATTCCTTCAGCTACTGGAACTTGAATAACTTTTTTACCTGCAAAACGTTCCATTTCTACTTGCTTGTCCGCTGCAACGATAATAGCGGTAGCGTTTTCAATTTCTTCCTTCGTCAACGCGTTTTTAACCCCGCTGGAACCGTTTGTTTCAACTTTTAGCGTGACATTCATGTCTTTCGCTTTTGCTTTTAGGCTGTCCGCTGCCATATATGTGTGGGCAATTCCTGTTGGACAAGCCGTTACAGCAAGCACTAATTGATCTGAAGCCGTATCCACTTCTTCTTCCGGCGCTTCATTTTCAGTTTCTTTATCATCAATTGCTTTAATAACTTCATCAATCGATAATGCCGTTAGCAACGTTTTTCGGAACGATTCGTCCATTAATAACGTAGACAAACGAGATAGTGTTTCTAAGTGAGCGTTATTTGCGCCTTCACTCGCTGCAATCATAAAGAATAGATGTGCAGGCTGTCCGTCTAATGATTCATAATCGATACCTTCTGTTGAGCGTCCAAATGCAATGGCCGGCGTTTTTACCGAGCTTGTTTTCGCATGCGGAATGGCGATGCCTTCCCCAATTCCCGTTGTACTTTGAGATTCACGGTTTAAAATTGCTTCTTTATAGCCAGCTCGGTCGCTTAAGCGACCAGCTTCGTCTAATTTTCCAACTAACTCATCAATAACATCAGCTTTTGCCGTGCTTTTTAAATCAAGAATGATTGTATCTTTTTTTAATAGTTCTGTAATTCTCATTCTCGGTTCCCCCTACTCTACCTTTGTGATTGACACTTGTTCACGAAGCGTCTGTACATCTTCTGCTGTACATAATTCAAGTGAGAATGCTGTGGCACTTCCTGAAGCAACTCCTGTTTGAAAGGCTTCTAATAAATCCCCTTGCTTTACATAAGAAGCAATAAATCCAGCTACAAGTGAATCGCCAGCTCCAACAGAATTTTTCACTGTTCCTTTAGGGACTGTGGCACTGTAGACACCGCTTTCGTTAATAAGAAGTGCTCCATCGCCTGCCATGGATACAACGACGTTTTGCGCTCCTTGTTCCACAAGTTTTTTACCATATACTAGCGCATCTTCTGCACTGTTTACTTCTACATCAAACAATTCTGCAAGTTCATGATGATTCGGTTTGATAAAAAACGGCTTGTGAGACACGACGTCTAGCAAGGTTTTTCCACTTGCATCTACTACAACTTTTACTCCGTTCGCTGCAGCTAGTTCAGTTAATGTTTCATACACGGAACTTGGAAGCGTTTTCGGTATACTCCCTGCTAATACGAAGATATCGCCTTCAGTCATTTGCTTTACTTGAGTCAATAAAGACTGAAGCGCTTCGTCTGTAATAGCAGGTCCTTGACCGTTAATTTCTGTTTCTTTTTCCGTTTTTAACTTTACGTTAATGCGGGTATCTCCATCAACTCTTGTAAAAGCTGTTTCGATATTCTCCGCTTTTAAGTAGTCTTCAATATAGGTTCCTGTAAAGCCGGCTACAAAACCGAGAGCTTTATTATCAACACCTAATCGCTTTAAAACGCGAGAGACGTTAATGCCTTTTCCTCCTGGAAACTTGGCTTCATTCGTTGTGCGGTTAAGCCCGCCTTCTTCGAATGCTGAAACATGTACTACGTAATCAACGGATGGGTTCAACGTACATGTATAAATCATGATTTCACAACCTTTATGTCTGTTTTGTTTGCATACTGTATAAGTACATCGCTAGGTACGTCATTTGTTATAATTTTTGCTTCATGTAAATCGGCTATTTTCGCAAAACTTGTTTCAAAAAACTTAGTAGAATCTGATAAAATATAAGATTCTCTAGACAGCTTCATTGCCGTTTGCTTGATTAATGCTTCTTCTGGATCGGGAGTTGTATATCCATATTGATGATGAATCCCATTCGCTCCCATAAAGCACTTATCAAAACGATATTGCTCAAGACTTAAAAGAGCTCCATTGCCAATTAAAGCGCCCGTTTTATGTTTAACGGATCCTCCAATTAAATAGAGGGTGATACCTTGTTCTAGCATCGGGTTTAAATGCATTAAACCATTTGTCACGACAACTACATCTTTTTGCTTTAAAAAAGGAATCATTTCATACGTTGTAGTTCCTGCATCTAAAAAAATACAGTCACCTTCATTTATAATGGAAGCCGCATACTCTGCAATGTTTCGTTTATCTTGAACATTTTTAGCAGATTTTTCGATAACGCTCAGTTCAATTCGTTTACTGCGAATAAGCGAAGCGCCACCGTGAACACGTTTGAGCATTTGCTCTTCTTCTAGTTGACTTAAGTCTCTTCTAATTGTGGATTCCGAAGCGCCTGTAACTTCGATAAACTCTTGCACTTTTACAAGTTCTTTCTCTTTTAAAAGTTTTAAGATTAGTTGATGTCTCTCCGGCGTTAACATGTTCTAGCTCCTTTTTCAAAAAAGCGTTTTCATTTATTTCATGTACTTACTTTATCACGGTTTACATTCAAAATCAATCATAAAAAATCAAAAACATTCATTTTTTTAATTACAAAATAAAGTTTTTTGAATGAATAATTAGTTTTGCATTTGTTTTAATGATAGTTTATACAAAAGGAAATAAGCTGGTAATTCAAGAATTTGTCTACTTTTCTCATTATATGTAAAGGTTTTCTTCTACCCAATTAGCTATGACTGTTTTTGACTATTTCTTGACCGATTGAATTTTTCTGACTGAATCACGCATAGCTTGTCCTGATTTCATAAAAGCTTACACACCAAAAAAGTTGTCCACCTTTTTGGACAACTCAAAGTGACCCATCATTTAAATAAAAACAGAAGCATATATAATATGGAAGCAAGGGCAGAAGAAATAGCTAAACTTGAGATAAAACGAACGAGTCTTTTTTTAATGAACTGCGTTAATTCGATTTCTCTTACTTGGGTTTTTTCATTTTGCATACAATAATCCCTTCTTTAATTAAAATTTCCTAGTAGCTAGAAGTTGCTACTCGCAGAATATGCTTTTATGTATTGTATGCATGCGTTAAAAAAAAGATACAAAACGAACAAAAAAGCTACTCTTAGCTAGAGTAGCTTTCATCTTTCCATACATCTGCTTCAATTACTGCATCCGCTCGAATCGAATATGTATAACAAGGGCCTGTAACCATCAGCGTATTCGACTGCAGCGAGACTTTATCAATCGTCACTCGTTCATACCTTTGAATATGTCCTGCTTCATAGACGTGAAGTGTTACTGGATGATGCTCCGAGTAACTGTTCATAATGACATTTTCAATATGCTCAATCTTTTCTTTTCTCAACCCTAAAGGCTGCTTATGCGCATCGGGACTGTACATTTTCTTCATTTTCTCTAAATGCTCGGGCATTACTAACTTCGCATACTGTTTTAATTCATCTTGATACACGTTCATTCTCCCCCTTGACTCTTGCTTCTATTTTACCGAACGAACATTCTCATTGCAAAACTTTTTAATCAAAATAAAAGCAAACAATTCATTCTTTCATACTCCATAAAAACTGTCAAAAGATTTTATGTTAATAGCAGAAACTGATTTTAAAAAAATAATGATATCCCATCTTTAATTCGGTCTCTAGAGTTGGTATAATACATTGTCATGACTGTGTTTTCGGAGCTTTTGATGATTGGAGGTAACGTTCATGATTAATAAAATAAAAGAAATTATCCTCATTATTCTAGGGAGCCTCATTTTCGCACTGGCCATTAATTACTTTGCTATTCCAAATGAATTAGCAGAAGGCGGCGTAACCGGTGTAACAATGATTACCTATTATGTATTAGGCTGGTCTCCGGGTATCACAAACTTTATATTAAACGGTTTGCTGGTACTGATCGGATACAAATTGCTTCACAAACGTGTGATTGCTTACACAATTATATGTATTATTTTTACGTCTCTATTCCTACATATAACTGAAGGACTGGGAAATCCTCTTGACGATACGCTACTGGGGGCTATTTTTGCTGGTATTTTAGCTGGTGTAGGACTCGGACTTGTGTTTAGAGGTGGCGGAACTTCCGGAGGCTCTGCAGTTATTGCCCGCTTAGCTAATCAATATCTAGACTGGAATATTAGCAAAACGATGCTGGCAATTGATTTATTAGTTGTAGCAAGCGCTTATTTTGTCATCGGTGGAGAAAAGACGATGTATACGGTTATTTCTCTTTACATCGGAACGAAGGTGCTTGATTATATCATTGAAGGACTCAACCCTCGCAAAGCAATCACTATTATTTCACACCGTTCAGCTGAAGTAGCCGAACAAGTCAATAAAAAGATGCAACGCGGCGTCACTGTCTTTTCTGCTCATGGAAGCTATACAAAAGAAGCAAAAGACGTATTGTACGTAGTTGTGAACAAACAAGAACTGCTAGAATTAAAGCGTATTATTCATAAAGTCGACGAACAAGCTTTTGTGGTCGTACACGATGTGCGCGACGTCTTTGGAGTAGGTTTTACCATTCCAAAAGCCGGCTGAAAACCCGCTATAAAAAAGCGGGTTTTTTCTATTATATATGTTTGCGCTGAAAATACAGTAAACCTGCTGCTCCAAAAAGCAGAAAGCTGCTTATAACAACTGCTAGGAAGTTCTGTGTAGTCAGCATCAACCCCCATGATGCTTTTCCCGTTACACCTAACATTCCATACATTGGCTGAGTCCATGGGTACCAGGGACCAAATCGTTCAGAATTAGCAACGAATAAATTCGGTAGTGTTAAAATGACATTGACTGTTAAAGATGCTCCAAAGCTAGAAAGTGCCATTGACACAGCTAGCATAAACGCTAGAATTGGCAACACTGCAACCCAGCCGCCTAGCATATTTCCAGCTATCATTTTTAGTGGAATAGCATTCGGATAGCCTTTCAACATGCCAACTCCTAATAAAACAACAAATACAAGCACTTGAAGAATTCCCATGAAAGCTGCTGATGTGATCAATTTTGCTCCGTATACGGATGTTCTTGTCACAGGAAGAGATAGTAATTGCTTCCACCCTCCGGCTTCGTGTTCATACCGACAGATGAACGATGTTACTAACCCGCCAATTAACGGATAAAACAGTAAGCCGTGAACATTGGCAATCAAAGCATCTGCCATTAACCATTTCATCCTCCCGTTTGGCATTGCCTGATCACCTACAAAAAGGATAGCAGCAATAAGAATGGGACTAACAAAAAGGTAAGTCCAGGCTTTTGTTTTAAACAATTTAAACCATTCTATCTTGCATAATTGCCACAACATTTAGGCCACATCCTTTTTGATAAAGTGAAGAGCACCTGCAGCATATAAAAAAACGCCGATAATTATACCTGTTATCATATACGTATTCCGATAATCGGAAAACACTAGCATTGGCCATTGCCAGAAAAACCAGCTCGGCAATTCTCTCATACCACTCATTGTCACACTCATCACAATACCTAGTGCCAGAGAACGGCTTTGATTTTTAAAAAGCATAGATAGCCATAATTGAATAGCCACAAACGGAATAGCCGAAAAAAACGGATAAAAGGTATAAACAAAAAGAGTTTTCCAAGAAGGAGGCAGACCAAATCCTAACCACCACCCTAGCCCAATTATACCGATTAATAGAACAGCAGAAGCGATAAGTAGCATAAACATAACTACTACAAATTTTGCTGTATAAACACTCAGTCTGCTCACAGGTAAGCTCAGCAACTGCTTCCATGAGCTTCTATGATATTCAATATGTGCTACATTTGAAGCAAGAATCGTTCCTCCCAGTAAAAAAGCTATTGGAAGCGTGATGTTTAGTTCATGCAAAAGACCTTCCCACACGTTCGGGTTTTGCTGAATTAAATATTCATATCGAACGCTATAATCAACTAGCGTTAAGCCAATTACACCCGCTGGACCTAAAAATAGTAAAAACCGGAGCCATTTTCTTTTTAACTTTACACACTCAGCCTGCAGTATTTTTGTGAACATATCCATTCTCCTCACTCGTCAGCTTTAAAAAGATATCTTCTAATGATTTCGATTTTTCTTCAACTCGGTAGATTGAGACATTTTCTTGCACAAGCTGATAAACAAGATGGGCCACTTGCTCATGATCAATATAATCTAAAAGAAGACTGTGTTTATCGATAGTAGGTACAAACCCATTTGCTAATAGTATTGTTTTAGCCTTTTCTATCTCTCCCGTTGTAAATGCCACTTGATGCTTAGCCTTTTTGCGAAGCGATTCAATCGATCCATTAAATAGCATCTTTCCTTTTGTAATAATACCTACTTGAGTCGCTAGATGGTCGATTTCATAGAGTAAATGACTTGAAATCAATACGGTAACTCCGTTTTTCCCTGGCATTTCTTTAATTAATGAACGAATTTCTTGAATTCCTGCAGGATCCAGTCCGTTGGTTGGTTCGTCTAAGATTAATAAACGAGGATTTCCGAGGAGTGCAGAAGCAATGCCAAGCCGCTGTTTCATCCCAAGAGAAAAGCCTTTGACTGGACGATTTGCTTCTTTTGTTAATTTTACAATATTTAGTACTTCATCCACTCTGTTTTTAGATACACCTAGTATTTTGCGAAGTACCTCTAGATTTTCTCTCGCAGTTAAATGCGCATAATAGGAAGGGCTCTCTACAAGTGAACCTATCTTTTTTAAGGCTTGAATATGCTGCCTGTGATTTTTTATTCTTTCTCCAAACAGCTCAATTTCCCCGCTCGTTGGCTTCATTAGCCCGAGCAGCATTCGGATCGTTGTCGTCTTCCCTGCTCCATTGGGTCCTAAAAACCCGTAGATTTCTCCTTCTTTAATGGATAAATTCACTTCATTTACAGCTTCTGCTCCTTTAAATACTTTTATCAGCTGAATCGTTTTAACAATTTCCACTTTTATCACCTCTCCTTTACTATAAACAGCTAAAGTTAAGAGGAAGGAAAAGAAAGGTTAAAATTCGTTTAAAAAAGCGTGTGAATTAATCACTCGCTTTGTACACAATTTGAATATCCGTTCCATGCTTTGTAGAATGAATTGACCACGTTAACCCCATTTCTTTAATCATCGCATCCACAATCGCTAGACCTACACCGTTTTGCTTCGTATGGCTATTCTTGTTAAAGCCTGACCCTTTATCAGAAATGGTGAGAGAAGATAAATCATGCTCTTGAACAAGGCGAAAGCCAATAAAGTTACCTTCTTTGGCATGACGAATGACATTTTGACATAAATTATCTATTATTCTTTCTAACCACTGAACATCTCCGCGCCAATATATAGACTGAGAAGGCAGTTGAATATCCACTTCCATATTCTCTTCTTCAAATAGTGGATACCATTGTGCAATGCTTTTTCTAAGAAATCGAGCCATATCAACTTCCTCTTCCCGATATGGATATTTTCTATTTAACAGCAGCGTATAGGAAAATAAATTATCTATTAAATCACTAACAAATTCTACTTTCGTATCAATTACCTCAAGAGATTGTTGAACGTTCAAGGCCATTTCTTCGTTTTTCATCTGATAAATATGAGTTCGAACAGTCGTGAGCGGTGTTCGTAAGTCATGCGATAGACTCATAATTAAGTCTTGTCGCAGCTGTTCTTCTTGCTGCTCTCGGTCCCGGCTTTCATGAAGCTGTTTAACCATTTGATTAAACGATTGTTCTAGCTGGCCAATTTCATCCGTGGACTCAGATACAACAGGTAAAGGAATTCCTTGCTCGTCTTTGTTGTTCATAGCAGCTTGTAACGCTCGCAGCCTTTTTCGAATTCGAAGAAAAAAGAATAGAGAAAGTACAATAAAAGAAAGCACAATGATAAAAACAAATCCTAAATAAATATTATAGTAGGCTGGGTCTAGCCTTTGAATAGGAGGCTCAACGGCTTTTTCCGGCACTTCAATGACCATAAAACCTTGCTTTTTATCTGTTCCAATAAAGGTAATAACCGTATACGGATCGTTTCCGTATCGTTTTTTGATAAATTCAGCCGTATAAGAAGATGACCATTGCTTCGGAAGGGATTCATGGTAAGGAAGCGGAAGCTGTGTTTGTCCAGCTTCGTTTACCCAGAACATTGAAGCTTCAGGGTATTTTTCTTTTAATAATTTTAGCTTTTGATTAATTGTTTTCTCATTTGCTCCTTCTAGCTTTTTGGCTTCTTGATTCCATATTTGTTCGTAGTAGCTTTTTCCTTTATACTCTTCATTTAATAATCCTTGAATATGCATAAAAGGAACGGTGATCAGCCATGAGCCTGCAAAAAATGATACAGGTATAATTAGTACAGCTGCAATCATAATTAAGATATATTTCGTGATAAGAGACTGTGTAACATTCATTGCTTCACCCTGTACCCAATCCCTCGTATTGTTTCAATAATTTCAGGCTTAGCTGCATTTTTCTCCAATTTTTCTCGCAAATAGCGAATATGTACCATTAATGTTTTATCTCCTTCTATATAACGCTCTTTCCATACCCCTTCATAAATTTGTTCTTTTGTTAAAATTTGATTTAAATGCTGAAGGAAATAAGTAAAAATATGAAATTGCTTACCTGTTAAACTAATTTCTTCACTTGTCTCTCTGTTCATCACGCGATAGTCTCTCATCGAAATATGCAAATGTTTTAAAATAAGCTCTTCTTTCTTTCTTGAAAATCTTCTTAACAATACTTCAAGCCTTGCAAGTAGCTCTTCTGGATGAAACGGCTTTGTGACATAGTCATCGGCAAACTCTAGTCCCATGATCTTATCTTCTAGAGCTGTACGAGCTGAAAGCATTAAAATTGGGACATCAGGTGCTAGTTTTTTAAGCTTTTTTCCCACTGTAAATCCATCTAACCCAGGAAGCATTACATCTAAAATGACAATATCCGCTTGTTTAATAAACCGACTGGCGATATCTCCTGATTGTAACCAAGTAACTTCATAGTTTTGCTTTTTAAGCTCATTTTGAATCATTAATCCAATTTCTTCATTGTCTTCAATGTATAAAACGTGATTCATATGCACACCCCCTTTACTTCTTTTTCCATTTTATCGAATTCTTCTTAGCAGTAAAAGACAAAAAAGCTAAAAGGCATCGCCTTTTAGCTTTTTTCTTTACACGTCCATTTAATTAACAGACCGCAGTGCGTTAATCCTCCTCCAAACCCATAAAGAATAAGGAGGTCATTACCCTGTACTTTTCCTGTCATTATTCCTTCGTTTAAAGCAAGCGGAATAGAAGCTGAAGATGTATTTCCGCAGTATTGCACACTCGTTAACGTTTTATCCATTGAAACACCTGTTTTAGCACAAATAGCTTCAATCATTCGAAGGTTTGCACTATGCGGAATAAACCAATTTACATCAGAAAGAGAAATGGAAGTATTCTTTAATAATGCTTCTACTCCTTTTGGAATCGTTCGGACAGCAAAGCGGTATACTTCACGCCCGTTTTGAACTAAATTCCCGCTCGAATTAATTTCTTTTCCTGAAAGAGTATTAGATAAGTTAGAACGATATAAATTCACCCCTCCGCTTCCGTCCGTTCCGTAGTGACATCCTAAGAAACTCGGATTATGCTCATCGTACTCTACAAGCATAGCTCCCGCTCCGTCACCAAACAGCACGCATGTGGCCCGGTCCGTATAATCTGTAATTTTCGACATGACTTCAGCACCAATAACTAAAATCTTTTTATGCAATCCCGACGTCACTAAGCCGTTCGCCACATGAAGGCCATATGTAAAACCGGCGCATGCGGCACCTAGATCAAATGCAGCAGCTTGATCAATATGAAAGTAATCTTGAATCTGACATGCTACGCTAGGAAAAAAGTGATCTGGCGTTGTTGTCGAAACAATAATTGCATCTACATCTTCTATTTCTACAGCATATCGGTTAAGCAAATTTTCAACGGCTCGAATGGCAAGCGTAGACGTGTATTCGCCTTCACCAGCAATTCGTCGTTCTTTCATTCCGGTACGCTGTACAATCCATTCGTCACTTGTATCAACCATTTCTTTTAAATGGTCGTTCGTTAATTTTTGCTTTGGTGTATATATCCCCATTCCTGTGATTCTAGCTTTTGATTGCATCATTTCTCCACCTCAAATCAGTTGATACTTAATTATAACACCTACTTTTAATATCTGGTACTAATTTATTGTTAGATAAAAAGCGCAAAGGCATACCCTTTACGCTTTTTATTAAATAGAATAATCTTCTGGAATAAATACTTTTAGCTGCTTAGGCTTTACATACACCTTCTCTCCCACTTGAAGACTGAGGACTTTATAGTGCTCTTTGCTCAATTCAGCTTCTAAAAATTCTTCTGCATCTTCTCTTTTTAATTCAACTTGCACGATAGCCCCTATCACATGAATATGGCTAACGGTTGCAGAAACAGCATCTGCGCTTGTTTTTACCTTTTCAAGGTGAATATCATGAGGTCGTACATACCCAACAGCTGCTTCTTCATTCCTTCCGTTAAATTCTGGAACATCCATTTCAAAGCTTCCTTGTTTTAGTCTGCCTTTATGAATGCGGCCCTTGAATAAATTGACGTTTCCTAAAAAATCGTACACAAATGGACTGTTAGGATGATCATATACTTCTTCAGGACTTCCAATCTGCTCAATTTTCCCGTTGTTCATCACAACAATACGATCAGCTACATCCAAGGCTTCTTCTTGATCATGCGTAACGAAAATACTCGTAATATGAAAATCATTATGCAATTTACGCAGCCATCTGCGCAAATCCTTGCGAACTTTTGCATCCAGAGCGCCAAAAGGTTCATCTAATAGCAGTACTTTCGGTTCTACTGCTAACGCTCGAGCAAGCGCTACTCGCTGGCGCTGTCCGCCCGATAATTGAGAGGGATAGCGATTTGCAAGCAGCTCTAGTTTAACAAGCTGCAGCAGCTCGGTTACTTTCTTGGTAATGTCTGTTTTAGAAGGCCTTGTTTTTTTAGGTCGTACTTTTAAACCATACGCAATGTTATCAAACACAGTCATATGCCTGAACAAAGCATAGTGTTGAAAAACAAACCCTACATTCCGCTCTTTTGGATTTATGCCCGTAATTTCCTTTCCATCAAATAAAACAGCTCCTTGATCAAGATGTTCAAGACCGGCAATGATACGAAGCAAAGATGTTTTTCCAGAACCGGACGGACCGAGTAAAGCTACTAATTCACCCGTTTGAATATCAATGTTAATAGAATCCAGCGCTTTAAAATCACCAAAGTTCTTTGATACGTGCTTAATATGGATACTCATTTCATAAGCTCCTTCCTTTTTAAATATGTTTGACTTTCCACTCAATAATATTTTTTATAATTAATGTAAAAATAGCTAAAATTGACATTAAAGATGCTACCGCAAACGCTGCTGCAAATTGATATTCATTGTAGAGAATTTCAATATGAAGAGGCATCGTATTTGTCATTCCTCGAATGTGCCCAGACACAACGGAAACAGCTCCAAACTCCCCAATCGCCCGCGCATTACATAAAATAATGCCATATAATAAGCCCCATTTAATATTAGGTAACGTCACTAGAAAAAAAGTTTTGAAACCGCTGGCTCCTAACGTTAACGATGCTTCTTCTTCGGCTGACCCTTGAGCTTGCATGAGTGGAATCAATTCTTTGGCAACAAACGGAAGCGTTACAAAAAGCGTAGCTAATATAATACCGGGAATAGCAAATACAATTTTGATGTCGTGATTAAACAACCATTCTCCGAATAACCCTTGTGCACCAAATAATAAAATAAAAACCAATCCAGCAATAATAGGTGAAACAGCAAACGGCAAATCAATAAGCGTAATTAAAATATTCTTTCCTTTAAAATCAAACTTTGTAATTAACCATGCGGCTACCACGCCGAAAACGGCATTTAAAGGAACAGTAATAAGCACCACAATTAGCGTTAGTTTAATAGCAGCCAAAGCATCCGGATTTGTAATCGCAGCGAGATACGTTTCCAACCCTTTTTGAAAAGCTGTCATAAAAATGGTGATGAGCGGGAGCACTAAGAATAGAGCTAAAAAAGCCAGTGCAATAAATGTAAGCAGCCACTGGACGACTTTGGGCTCTTTTAAACTAGAATGATTAAGTTTAACAGTCGTTTTTGCATGCTGCATTGGAACATGTCCTGCCAATGTCATCCCTCCTTAACTATGTACAAATTTACGATTTGTCCACCATTGAATAATATTAATAAGTAATAACAGAAAAAATGATACAACGAGCATGACTGATGCAATAGCAGTAGCGCCCGCATAATCGTACTGCTCGAGTTTTGTCATAATAATAAGCGGCGTAATTTCAGTTTTCATCGGCATATTTCCAGCAATAAAAACAACTGACCCGTATTCTCCAAGCGCTCTTGCGAATGAAAGAGAAAAGCCTGTTAAAATAGCAGGCACCAGCTCTGGAAAAATAACTTTTCTGAATGTTTGCATTCGGCTGGCTCCTAAACTAGCCGATGCTTCTTCGATCTCTGCATTAAAGTTTTGCAATACTGGCTGCACCATTCGGACAACAAACGGCAGACCAATAAACGTCAGAGCGATAATAATTCCGATAGGCGTAAATGCGATTTTAAACGTAAATAATTGACCAATCCATCCTTTCGGAACGTAAAGAGTGGTCAAGGCAATGCCGGCAACAGCAGTTGGTAAAGCAAACGGCAAATCTACAAGTCCATCAATAAACCTCTTTCCGGGAAAATGATATCTCACTAATACCCATGCAATAATAGTTCCAAAAATAACATTAATAATCCCTGCTGCAAATGCTGCTCCAAAACTTAATTTATATGATGCTACTACTCTAGAGTCTGTAACAGTTTTAATAAAGTCGCTCCATCCCATAGATGCCGTATTTAGAAAAATCATCGCTAACGGAAAAAGCACAAGGATACTTGCATAAAACATCGTAAAACCTAAAGAAAGCCCAAATCCAGGTAAGATACTTTCCTTTTTCTTCTGTCGTTGTAACACGCTCACGTCTTACACCTCTCTCTGCTTTCAAGATACATGTACACAGAAGATACGAATTACCATTCGTATCTTCCTCATTTACTTTTTTTAATGCATCATATTACTTTGGCTGATAAATCTGATCGAATGTTCCTCCATCGTTAAAATGAGTTTCTTGAGCTTTTTTCCAGCCGCCAAAATCTTTAATGGTGACTAGGTTAAGAGAAGGAAATTGATCTTTGTGTTTCTCTAATACTTTTTCATTTCGAGGACGATAGTAATTTTCCGCTGCGATTTCCTGACCTTTTTCTGTATATAGATATTTCAAGTATGCTTTTGCTACCTTTGTTGTGCCTTTCTTTTCAGCTACTTTATCTACTACAGCAACAGGCGGTTCTGCTAAAATACTCAATGACGGTGTTACAATTTCAAATTTATCTTTTCCTAGCTCATTTAACGATAAGTAAGCTTCATTTTCCCATGCAATTAACACGTCTCCAATGCCCCGTTCTACAAACGTAGTTGTCGCTCCGCGTGCGCCTGAGTCTAACACTTCGACATTTCCATAAAGTTTACTCATGAAGTCTTCAACCTTTTTGTTATCTCCGTTATATTTATTCTTCGCGTATGCCCAAGCCGCTAAATAATTCCAGCGTGCGCCTCCAGACGTTTTTGGATTTGGTGTAATAACGGATGTACCTTTTTTCGTTAAATCATCCCAATCTTTAATTCCCTTTGGATTTCCTTTACGAACTAAAAAAACAATTGTTGATGTGTATGGTGTAGAATTATGAGCCAATTCTTTTTCCCAGTCTTTATTTAATAATTGGCGAGTTTGAGCAATTTCATCAATATCGTATGCAAGCGCAAGCGTTACGACATCCGCTTCTAAACCGTCAATAACTGCCCGGCCTTGCTTACCAGAGCCACCGTGTGATTGCTTGATAGTAACGTCTTGCCCTGTTTTATCTTTCCAATAAGATGCAAAGCTCTTATTGAACTCCTGATAAAGCTCACGTGTAGGATCATATGAAACGTTTAAAAGCTCTACTGGTTTTTTTGAATCGTTTTTACTCGCAGAACTATCTTTCCCTGCTGTTTCAGTAGATTTCCCATTGCCGCAACCTGCTAGCACGACCAGCAGTGCCGTTAGCACCATTAAAAACTGAACTGCTTTTTTCTTCATTTTTTACTCCCCTTTTTATAAAAAAATACAAAAAGGCCGCTATCTCTTTGAAAAGAGAAGCAGCCTTCAGTTAGTCTGATCAGCGTATATGCTCTTAAATTATTCTTATTAAATTTATTCGTAAGAATAAAAAGAAGATACTTTCTGAAAAGACAATTTATTCTTGTTTTTATAATAAACACACTTTACCTATTAGTCAACTGGGTTTTTAATCTTTTTTACACTTATTTTAGTTCTTTTTACGTACTTTCCTTACTTACTGCGTGCCAGATACTCTTTTTCTAAGTCAGAGAGTGTAAGTTCAAAAAGATGATGGTTTTCTTTTTTGTAAATCCCTTTTTTCAGTAACTCTTCAATGAGGTATTGTTTTCTTTGCCGCACCGCTGCTCGTAATAAATTTTCCATCTTTTCTCCTCCTATTATATTAATTTAAGAATAAAAAAAGACTCCTAACACAGGTCAGAAGCCTTCGGTAATCCGGTCAGCACAGGAATGAAACTGTCAGATTTTCATAATTTTAAAAAGTATAAAGCTGCTGCTTTAGAAGCTTTATACTTCTCATCGTCATACTCATACAACCTATAACTCAATTTTAATTCGAAAAATTCTAAATACTCTGCCGGAAAGAAAGTCAATTTTAATACGAATACGCACGTTTTCTATATTTAGTACAGTACTTGCTTGCCCCGCCGTCAAGCATTCGCTAGCTAGGCTGGCCCTTCAGTTTCTCTAAATACGTATTTAATTAGGCTTATTTGTGGCTTGCTACTTTGCTTTTAGCTAAAAAGCGGTTTTTTTCCGTGCTGTCCACTTGAGTAATTTGTCCATCGTGAAGAGTAATTAGTACAGATCCATAGTTGATTTCAGTTAGTAATTTAACAATATAATCTAATTTTTCTTGTGTAATTGAAGCCATTTTATCATTCTCCTATTCATAGATAAATTTATATTTTAGTTGCAGTTGAATAAACAAAGCGAACAACATCTATAAGTACTTGTATAATGTGCAGAAGATAAATACATGGTAATCCTCCCCATATGTTCAGTTGAAGATTGAGATTTTAATGACCACAACCAATGTACAGAAAAGGCCCACACTAGTAGCGAACAAGTATGAGCCTTCGGTTGACCGATCAGCTTCTTTAGCATCCCAATTTTTTCAAAAGATTTATACTATCTATATTATTTACACTTTACCTATATGTCAAGTAGGGATTAAAAAAATAAATAGATATTATTAATTTTTTTTATATCTTTGACCTAATAAAAAAGACTCATCTGCATGAACTTACACAGACGAGTCTTTTTTAGCCCTATTTTTTTGGATAGGCAAGGTTACCGTAAAAATGCTTCCTTGTTCTTTTTTGCTTTCAACACGTATTGCGCCCTCATGCAGCCGAACAATTTTTTTTGTAATGGCTAGACCGAGGCCGCTTCCTTTTAACGTTCTCGATTTATCTACTTTATAAAAGCTTTCAAAAATATATTTTTGATCTTCTTCGGCAATACCAATTCCATTATCCTTTATTTTCACGTCTATTTCCTCGTTTTTTTGATGAATAGATATTTTCACAAATCCATTTTCAGGCGTATATTTAATAGCATTTGTTACTAAATTCAGCCAAACTTGCTCTAACAAATCTTTATCTGCTTCTATTTGAACATTGGATAAATCAAGGTCAATTTCTATGTTCTTTTTTGTCCACTGAGGTTCTAAAGCCATGACCACATGCCTGATTTGTTCATCTAACCGGTATTGCTGCAGCATTAGCGTTTGATGTTCAGAGTCTAGAGAAGCAAGCTTTAGCAAATTGGAACTAAGCTGAGAAAGTCTTGTACTTTCTTTTTCAATAATGGTTAAATATTGTATCTTTTTATCTTCACTGACGATATCATCTTTAAGTGCCGCTGAAAAACCGCGAATAGAGGTCAGCGGTGATTGAATCTCATGCGAAACGCTAGCAATAAACTCTTGCCTCATTGTTTCTATTTTGTTTAATTCTTTAGTCATTTGATTAAAATTTTTAGTTAACAGACCGATTTCATCATTCGCTGCGTGCTCGACTTGCACATTGTATTCGCCTTGTCCAACAACTTTCATCGCTGTACTGAGACGCTTAATCGGTTTAATAATAATCATTGAAACATATGCAAATAATACAATACCTACTAATAAAATCGTAATAAGCTGGATATTTTGAACATCTTGAATAACTGAAAATTGCCGCTGTGGATGAGACTGAATAAATAGAGCATACGACCGTCCATTTTCTTTAAAAGGAAGACCCACTACGTTTGGCTGTGGACGATCATCTTTTTCCTCGTTTAAATTAGAATAACGCTTCCCGTCTAATACTTGATCTACTTCTTTCGGTGTAATTGGAATAGGTGGTCCTGGCTGTCCTAATACTTTTTCTTCATGCTGATCATCAATAATAATAAACGAAAAATGAATGAATGATGAATTAGATAAAAACCTTGCAGCTTTGTCCGAGTCTTCTGCTCCGTACAAATCGATAAAATCTTCTCCCATCTTCACCATATCCTGACCTAATCGCATTTCGAGCTTCTGCTTGCTAAGAACTGTCGTGACGACAACGGTAATCACAACGCTCAATAAAATTGTAATGATGAATGACAGAACCAGCTTTACATAAATTGATTTCACGTTAACACCCTTCTGCTCTATAGCCTAGTCCGCGAATTGTTTTGATTTCCATACCGACGTTTTTCATATGATTAAGTCTCTCTCGCAGACGTTTTATGTGAACGTCTACCGTGCGCTCATCGCCTTCATAATCATATCCCCAAATTAATTGAATAAGCTGATCACGAGTAAAAATCTTTCCTGGAGAACTAACTAACGTGAACAGTAGTTCAAACTCTTTTAACGGCAGCTGTTCGCTTGCTTCTCCTGCACTCATCTCTAATTTGGTACGGTCTAGTTTTATATTCCCCATATAGATTACATTGTTAGCTTCTACTTGGTACCTGCGTAAAAGAGCCTTTACACGAGCAACCATTTCCTGAGGATCAAAAGGCTTCACGACATAGTCGTCTGTTCCGATATCAAATCCTTTTAGCTTATCATGCGATTCGCCTCTAGCTGTTACCATTAAAACTGGTATATCAAAATACTCCTTAATTTCCTTTGTTAGTTCCCATCCGTCTTTAAATGGCATCATGATATCAACGACCGCTAGATCAATTCGAAACTCTTCCATTTTCGCCCACGCTTCTTCACCATCTGCTGCTTTTATAATTTTGAATCCTTGATTTTCTAAATATAATGATATCAGCTCTCGAATATGTTGATCATCATCTGCAACTAATATTTGAATCATACATGTCTCTCCCTATTCCTAAGTTTGTCCAGCTTTTACGCACAGTAAGCTCTCTGTTTATAGTAAACAGAGAGCCGCATAAGATCATACAATGATTTTAGACTTCAAATATGAACTGAATATGAACAAACTGATTAACTCTTATTAGCTGAAGTTGTTTGCTCGTTCTTTTTCTACAATTCCCTCCAAATACGATAAAAACGTTTGACGTAAATCTCTGCGCTTTAACGCAACTTCTACCATCGCTTTCATATAGCCTACCTTATCTCCAATATCAAAGCGCTGTCCTTCCAGTTCAAGAGCAAACAATCGCTCTTTTTCACATACCACACCCAGTGCATCTGTTAATTGTAATTCATTTCCTACCCCTCTTTCAATCGTTTTTAGATAAGAAAAAATAGAAGGATTTAAAATATAGCGGCCCATAACGGCAATAGTTGACGGAGCTTGTTCTATCGATGGTTTTTCAATCAAGTCATTCACTTCATGAAGGCTGCCAGATTTATTTTTCGGCTGAATGATTCCGTATTTTGATACCTCTTCAACATCCACTTTTTGAACTCCGATAACTGATTGATTAGTCGTTTCATACGTTTGGATCATCTGCTTGAGCGCAGGTTCTTCAGAAGTCATAATATCGTCTCCAAGAAGAACGGCAAACGGCTCATCTCCAATGAACTGTTCGGCACAAAGAATAGCATGACCAAGTCCTAACGGCTCTTTTTGACGAATATAGTGAATGCTGGCCATTGATGAGATCGTTTGTACTTCTTTTAGCATTTGGAACTTGTGTTTTTCTTCAAGCATTTGCTCTAACTCAATTGATTTATCAAAATGGTCTTCAATTGATTTTTTGTTTCGTCCTGTAATAAATATAATACTTTCAATACCTGATTTCACAGCTTCTTCTACAATATATTGTACAGCAGGCTTATCGACAATTGGCAGCATTTCTTTGGGCTGCGCTTTTGTCGCTGGCAAAAATCGAGTTCCTAAACCGCCTACTGGAATAACTGCTTTTTTTATCGTCATATATGAATCCCTCTTTTTTTTTTAGTAGTAAATACAAATAATTTAGTACCAATAAAGTTGATACCGACACTTACGATTGTAATTAAAAGTTTACTAAGTAGCAGCGCTACCCCCCATTTATTATATAGAACAGTCAACAGAAATGATGTTAGAGATAAAGTGATCAAATTTACGATCACAAATGAAATCACTTCACGCTTACTGCTTTTTTCTTTTCTCTCAAACGTCCATTTGCGATTCATGACATAACTGTTTAAAATGCCCGCACTGTATGAAATCCACTGCGCTAGTATATAGTTAACACCAATTGTTGTTAAAAGTGCGTACACTACAAAATCAATCAGTGTATTTAAAACTCCTACTAACGCAAATTTAATAAAAGATATCCATTTGTTAGTCACGAAGTGATACTTCCTTGCGTGGTTCAAGCTGATACTTTTCCCGGACGATATAGAGTGGACGATTTTTTGTTTCATCGTAGATGCGGCCAATATATTCTCCAATCATACCAAGAATAATTAAAATGATGCCGCTAAAGAATAGCTGAATGACAATTAATGACGACCACCCTGTGATGGTGCTGTCTGTAAATAACTTCAAATACAGCACCACTAAAAGATAAATAAAACCGATACCAGATAGCGTTACACCAGCATAGCTAGCTAGCTTCAGCGGTTTATAAGAGAAAGACGTAATGCCATCCATTGAAAGCTTCAGCATCTTTTTCAAAGGATATTTCGACTCACCCGCCAAACGCTCGTCTCGCTCATATTCTACTGCTATTTGCTTAAAGCCCACCCAGCTTACTAATCCGCGAACAAAGCGATTTTTTTCTTGAATGCTATTCATTTGATTGCACACTTTGCGATCTAGCAAACGGAAATCCCCTGTATCAAGCGGAATATCAATATCGGTCATCGCACGTAAGAAGCGATAAAACATAGCAGCCGTTTGTTTTTTAAAGTATGTTTCTCCTTTTCGCTTTGTACGCTTAGCGTATACAACGTCAAACCCTTGCTTCCATTTTTCAATCATCTCTAAAATCAATTCGGGCGGGTCTTGCAAATCAGCATCAATCACAACGACCGCCTCTCCTCTTGCATAATCCATACCAGCTGTAATAGCAATTTGATGACCAAAGTTACGGGCAAAATCTAATAAAACAACCGCTGGGTCTTGCTCACTGTACTCTTTAATGATTTCTGCTGTTCGATCTCTACTGCCGTCGTTCACGAAAAGAAGCTCGTAAGCTTCTTTCGTTGAATGCATCACTTCTGTGAGACGGCGGTAGGTTTCATGAATCACTTCTTCTTCGTTATAGACAGGAACAACAATAGAATATTTAACAATGGAACTCATGTTTATGCCCTCCTTATTTAAGCGTTATTTCGTATAGTGTTCCGTTTCCAGATGGCCCTTGCTGAGCACTTGATGAAGTAGACTGCCACTTGGAAGAAGGAATCTCCTTACTATTTTCTTTAATCCACGTGATAACGTCAGATTGACCTCCCTTGCCCATTCCAGACAAGTAGAAATATTTCACTTCACCTTTTTTAATCATGGCTTTTAATTTACTTACCGTTAAAATTGGATCTGAACCGCTAAATCCACCCATTGCCATTACTGGCTCGCCCGTTTTGATAATGTAAGGTGCAGCTGAAGTTGAATCCGTTGTGGCAAATAAATATTTTTCACCTGTATTATTTTTTGTTAAATAGTTTAGTAGCTTTTTGTTTACTTCTGCGTTCATCCCTCCACTTTTTCGTTTTGAAGATGATGATTTGCTTGAAGAGCTATTTGGCATTTGACTATTATTGGATGAACCGCCTGGCATTTGCATTTCACCACTGTTTGAAGAACCGCTTGGCGGCTGCATTTGACCATTATTGGACGAACCACCCGGCATTTGACCGCCGTTCGATGAACCGCTTGGCGGCTGCATTTGATTGTTTGAAGATGAATTGCCGCTAGAGCTTCCTGGAGGCTGCATGCCGTTAAAGCCAGACTGTTTGCTATTCGTTGCTGGGCTTGGAGGTCCTCCCATACCGCTTGAAGAATCAGGACCTGCTGATGGAAGCATGCTATTTCCACCATAAATAATTGGTGTCATCGCCCAGTACGCCGGCATCGCAAGTAAGACAACCATCGCTGCGGCTCCTAGGTAGTTCGTCAACGAATTTTTACGCTGTTTACGAACAGCTAAAACAAGAGCTAAAATGACGCCCAGTGCTCCTACACCTGCAATTGGCGCTACGCCGATTGAGCTGACATAAGGAGACATAATATATACTTGAAGTGCTGCTGTTGTTAAAATACCACCTGGCAGCAGCCATAATTTCCAGCCATTATGCTGTTTGTACATGCTCCATAAAGCTACTGCTCCCGCTCCGGCAAATGCAGCCATTGGAGGTGCCAGCATAATTAAATAATACTGATGGAAAAATCCTGCGATACTAAAGAAGACAGCTACTGGTAGCAGCCACGCTAACCAAAATAAACTTTCTTTTTGTTTTGTCGTGTAAGGTCCTTTAAATTTTACTCCGGCAAATAAACCCACGATTGAAAAGATTACAAATGGTAGTAACCAGCTGATTTGATCTGATAACCCTTTTTGGAATAGTCGGAAGGGACCAGGATTACCCGTGTTGAACATTCCGTTTTGATTCCCTCCGCCTGGAGCCTGCATCTTTTGGGAAGAGCTGCTTTTTCTTTGATTTGAGCTTTGTGAAGAATCAGCACTTGAATTGCTATTTTGTTTTGTTTCACTGCTTGCTGTTTGCTGCTCAGTTTGAGCAGACTGCTTATGACTGCTTCCCGTCACGCTTGTATTTCCAGTTAAACGATTAATACCGTTATATCCAAAAGCAAGCTCTAGAACTGAATTTGTTTGACTGCTTCCCATATAAGGTCGCTTATCAGCAGAAGTTGAATCCACTACAACTGCCCATGAGACAGAAACCGCGAGCATTAGTGCAGTCGCTGTTGTTAAAAAAGCAATTTTCTTTTTCCAATTGATTTTGGTTGCCACTACATAGAAAACATAAAATGCTGGTAAAACCATGTATGCTTGAAGCATTTTCATATTAAATGCAACACCAATCATCGCAAAAGCTGCTAACACCCAGCCAAATTTAGCTGTGCGCACAGCACGAAATAACATCCACGTTGCTACTAATAATGTAAACACAAGCATACTATCGATATTGTTTGTTCGGCTTACCGCCGGTACAATTGGCGTCAGAGCCATGGCAAGAGCAGCAAATCTCCCAGCCCATACGCCAAACGTACGTTTTACGAGTACGTATAGTAAAAGGACTGAACCTATGCCTGCTAATGCTTGCGGTAGAATGACGCTCCATCCGTGAAATCCAAATATTTTGGCACTAATTGTCTGAATCCAAAATACAACCGGCGGCTTATCAATCGTTACATAGCCTCCTGGATCAAAAGATGCGTAAAAGAAATTATGAAGACTTTGAAGCATACTTTTGACAGCTGCCGTGTAATAAGCGTTGGCGTATTCATCTGTCCAAATTTTAAATAAGTTCAAAAACGCTGCAATTAAAACAATGGGAACTAAAAATAAGTCTATTCTTTTTTTATTTGAAGTTCGTTCTTCTTTCACTTCACTGTTCATGTGTTTCATTTCACTCCTTCGTAATTTCTGACTTTAGTCTAACAAGCATATGTGAACTGATTATGAACAGAAAAAATAATTTTTTATTTTTCAAAAACCCATTTGACCTCTTACGCTCACCAATGAAATATTTTACAATTAAAGAATCAAGCACATGAAATAGAAAGCGCATTTTTGGAATGCTGCAGCTTCTATGAAACATTATTATCAACACTTCATCCACTTCTTGCTGAGAAAGGAGACAACTTTATGATTCAAGTAAAAGATATATACGGAAATTTACCCACACTAGAAACCGAAAGACTCCGCTTGCGGAAAGTTACAAAAAAAGATGTGCGTGACATGTTTGAATATGCCTCAAATGAAAAGGTAAGCAGATATGTAAATTGGGAAAAGCACCGAAAGCTTCAAGATACAAAAGAGTTTGTTTCCTTCGTTTTAAAGCAGTACAGCAACCAATCCATTTCTCCTTGGGCTATGGAAATCAAAGCCTTAAAAAAATGTATTGGCACCATTGACTTTGTCACCTGGAACCCTACTCATCGCATTGCGGAAATTGGCTATGCGATTTCTGAAGAATATTGGAATAAGGGATTTGTTACGGAAGCAGCTGAAAAAGTAATTGCGTTTGGATTTGAAGAAATGGATTTAGTGCGCATTCAGGCAAGGTGCTTTGTTGAAAATGCTGCATCTGAGAAAGTAATGAAAAAAATCGGTATGTCTTATGAAGGAACGATTCGAAAAGCCATGTTTATTAAAGGAGCTCATCAAGACTTAAAGTTATATTCAATCTTGCGAGAAGAATATACACGCAACGCGTAGAAAATGTATAAAATACCTTCCATAACATAGGCTAACTTCAACACTAACTCTTTCTTTTGAGGTGAACAATGTTGGAGCAAGCAATTCAGCATTTAGACTTATCTGCACATGGTTTGTGGTTTCCGATTACCGTTAGTTTATGTTTATTTATTCTTGCCCTTGTTTTATTTAAACGACAGCTAACTTGGCGAGATTTTTATATCACGTTTTGCGTAGTTGGATTTGTCGGATGGCTTTGTGATGTTATCATTACGCGTGTTTTTAACATGATTGATTTGGGAGATCCAAAAGTTACAGGACTTGGAGATATTCTAAGCTATACATTTATTCCACCTTCTCTTTCCATTTTATTTTTGACTTACTTAACAGCTAAAAATAAATGGGTTTTATCACTTCTCTTTTGCGCTGGTTCACTACTCATAGAATACGGAATGATTAAAAGTGGCTATATGCATTTAAACGGCTGGTTTTTTATCTATTCAATAGTGCTATACTTCCTCGTTTATGCTTTTGTGCTACCATGGCATATGGCATTTATTAAGTAAAAAAGCGGATGTTGATTAACATCCGCTTTTTTACTATGCGCTTACTTTCTATCTGCTGAAATCCATATTTCATACCGACGTTTAGAAGAAGGAATATCTCCATTGTATGTTCATGACAGGTCATTTTATGCGTTGTGATGATACATGCGCACGGCTATGTTCTTCAGGACGTCTAAACCCAATTTTTAAAAGCGCTGCTTCTAAATTTGCTTCTGTTTTAATTTGATTAAAATTAATTCCCAGTTTCACTACCGTTTGGGCAATTTCCGGTCGTATCCCTGTTATAATAGCTTCCACTCCTACTAATTTGAGAGATCGATGAATTTTGAACAGATTGTCTGCTACCATTGTATCAATAATCACGACACCTGAAATATCCAAAATAAGATAGGATAATTGAAGGCTTGTCCCTTTTTTCAAGCAAGTTTCCATAATAACTTGCGAGCGATGAGTATCAATTTCTCCAATAATCGGCATAATAGCGATACCTTTTGTGACAGGTACGAGCGGAACTGACAGTTCTTCTAGTGACGTGTAAGCTAAATTCATCATATATCGATTATGCTCATCATAAATTTGACCAAAAACATATGTTACTGTATCTAAAAGCGGATCAATTCGCTCACTGACATGCAGCATGGTAATTGCAGCAAACTGATGCTCCTCTAGTTCTCTTGTAAATACATCCCAAATAACGCTGCGATAGATTGGGAGGATACCGAGTGCTTTTTCTAAAGGAATATTTTTTTCCACTGCATATTTTCCCGTGTCAAGTGCCCATTCTTTAACAAGTTTAAGTACATCCTCTTGTTCTTCAAATAGCGCTCTTCCAAAGTACTCCATAATTGACACTCGCCATTTCAAAATTTTCTTTTCTTTTAATTCCTCTATACTTAGCGTATGTGTAGAATCTAAACGTTCGGCTAATTTTTCTGACAAGCTATATTTATGTTCAAGAATCTTTTTTCCTATATACACGAGCTCCTCTTTCATAAAATATGTTCAGCTCCTCTTTTCTGCTATTTTTACTGCGTATATAACCTTGACTAAGCCTACTTACCCAACTGACAATTGACTAGCCTTCCTAAAAATAACAAAAAAAGCGGTTATTTTATGAATTTTCTTTCTTTTTATTATAGTACCAGAGTAAGAGCCGCACAACTGAAAGTTTGCTGCGAATAAAATTCGTAATTTGACATAGAAAACAACCCTGTTTGAACTCAAACAGGGTTGTTTTCTGTATTTACTTATCTCACTTTACACTTGGAATAGCCAGACAACAATCGGCCCAAAAACCGAGCCCAGTACAGCGCTTAACGTCATTGATACCGAGCTCATCGATACCGTTAGTTCACCGTATTCAAATGCTTTAGAAGTTCCTAGCGCATGAGAAGCGCTGCCTAGGGCAATTCCTTTTCCTAAAGAACTTTTAATACGAATCCACTTTAAAAGTAAAGGTCCAAGAATTACTCCCGAAAAGCCTGCAATCATAACAAATACCACAGTCATGGATGGCACCCCTCCTAGTCCCGTAGCAATTTGAATTGCAACGGGAGTGGTAATAGACTTAGGAACAATGGATAAAATCAGGCTTCGGTCAATGCCGAATACTTCAGCGAACACAAGTCCGCTAATCATGCCTGCAAATAATCCTACAAACACTCCTCCAATAATAGGAATGCTGTATTTCACTAGCATCTCACGCTGTTTATAAAGTGGATACGCTAATGCAACAACCGCTGGCCCCAGAAGTGAATTAATCCATTTGCCTCCAATCATATACTCGTCATAAGAAATATGAAAAGCAAGCAAAAGAAGAATAACGAATACGGTTGTAGTTAACACTGGAATAAGAATTGGGTAGGAGAACCGTACGTATACTTTCGCCATGACTAGATACAAAGCAACTGTAGCTATGATTATAAAGAGCGCGATAAAGAATTCTTGCACTGTTGTTTCTCCTTTCGTTTGTTCGCTTTCTTTTCTAAAAGTTGGCTGGCAGCCCCCGCGGCAGCCATCGTAATGATTGTACTAAGCACAATAATTAAAAACAAAATCGCTCCGCTGCTTGAAAGAAGCGAAGGATAATTCATCACTCCTGCCATAGCTGGTATGAATAATAAAGGTAAAAAAGATAACAAGAAGCTTGCTCCGTCTTCGATCACTTTGATGGGAACAATTTTGCACGTTAAGCAAATGAGCATTAAAATTAAGCCTATAATACTGCCTGGGATAGGCAGGTGAAGTATGTGGTGAACAGCTTCGCCAATCATAGAAAAAGCATAAAGAATCGCGATTTGTAAAATGGTTCGTATCACTTTCATTATAGGTCACTGTCCTATAGATAAAGAACAGTTGTCCTCCTCTCCTTACTTTGTCATGTTGTCTAACATTTAACTATATAAACATCCTTTACTTTACTTACTTTTACTTGTACTATACAACTATATATACATTTGTATTATACAAGTATATATTTCTTTGTCAATGAATGATTTTGTAAGGAGAGATTATAATGCAAGAAAAAAATTCAATTGAATTGATTGAATATGAACTTACTACCTTTATTAGACGAGCCGTCTATCTTGATAATTCTGAAAATAAAATAGGAAATCTAGAAAGATCAGCTTATTTATTATTGCGGCAATTAGATGAATTTGGACCAGCTCGTGTAAAAGAGCTAGCAGAAGCATTTAAACTCGACATTTCAACTCTGTCTAGACAAGCTGCTGCTTTAGAAAACAAAAAGCTTATTTCCCGCTCTTCTGATCCTTCGGATGGACGCGTCAGCCTATTTGACATCACACCACGTGGAAAACGCATGCTGCAAACTGATAAACAAATGCGCCTTGAACGCTATCATAGTATGTTAAAAAAATGGTCAAGTGAAGAAAAGGAGCTGTTTGGCAAACTACTAATGCGGATGAATGACGCATTTATCGATTAAATAGAAATTTATAAAAATTAGGCTGCTGCTGCAAGGTGTTTGTCCCTGTCTCTTTTCTCTTTCTTGCATTTAATGTAAAGAGACTATTGAAAAGGATGTATGATTATGTCTGTTCCGAACAAACGGAAAGCCACGCCCTGCCTCTTCCCCGGCTATAAATGGTGTGGTCCCGGCTGCAGTGGGCCCGGCTGTCCTGTAAATGATGTAGACTGCTGCTGTAAATACCATGATTTATGCTATGAAGATTACGGATCATGCCGCTCATGTGATGAGCAATTCCTTGACTGTCTTTGCTCCAAAGCAAATCCGTACAGTTTAAAAGGAAGACAGGCATACGCTATGTATACCTATATGCGGCTGAAGTTAGCTTTAAAACAATATGACTAAACAGAAAAGAGGTGAATTAAAAAATTCATCTCTTTTTTATGCCATTTTATCCGTATGAATCCAAAAGCGTTGAACAACAGCTCCGTTCTCTTCTATATAATCCTCGTCTTGTATACCACCGTTTGCCAGAATAGTTCGACGAGAAGCCGTGTTCCAATCATCACACACAACTAATGCACGTTGAACTCCCAGCTTTTTAATTTCTTGAAGAGATAACTTCAGTAGCAGCTTCGCATATCCTTTTTGTCTTTCGCTTGGCCGAATACCATAACCTATATGTCCTCCGCTGTTTCGCAGTATTTCACTTAGCTCATGGCGGATATTAACTACGCCTATTACTTTTTCGTGATGCATTAGCCAGTAGGTGGAATCGGGTACATATCCTTTTTTTAATCCGATCCCTTTTTCTGCATCTAACAACTCTTGAACCATTTTTTCAAAGTAAGCAGGATCTTTAGCAATTACCCACGGAATCATTTTTTCTCCGCTTGCTTTCCATTCATGATAAAAGCTCATATAAGCCTTTTTATAAGCTACATCTGGTTTCATTAAAACGGCGGTTTCCATGTACCTTCCTCCTTTTTATTTATTATGTTTATACTACCGATTTTCTCCAGTAAATAAAAGGGGATAATTTACATATCTTATAAATGTGTTTATTCACTTATTTATAAGATATGTCACAAAAAGCACTCAATGGATATACCATGGAGTGCTTTTTGTTTTACTGCCGATTGTTTAAATAAATTCCTTAAAAAACCTCGTCACTTTTGCAAGGGCGTATAGGAAGGTTCGCTTCATAACAGGTTCTTCTTTCTTTTGGATGTCAGGAGATTTAATCCATCGCTTATGGTTGGCAATAAGGATACTTTTATCCATTTTGTTTTCCATCGCCATCGTCAACTTTTTTGCAAATTCTTGACTATCGATAATGACCATTGATTCATTATTCAAAAATGTAGAACGAGAATCTAAATTAAAAGAGCCTACGGCGCTCAGTCTTTGATCATAAATCACAGACTTTGCATGGATGGAATAAGGTCCTTGGTATTCGTAAAGCTTTACACCTGTCTTCATAATCTTATCACGCATACTTATATACCCGGAAAAAGCCAACACATTGGGCGTAGATGTAACTGAATTTGTGAGTAGCGTCCATTGAACAGCTGGATTCTTTTTCATTGCTATATACTTTCTCATCGCATTGGTTGGCACCACATAAGGACTTTGAATAAGAACAGAGCGGTTAGCTCCTTCTGCCAGGTTAATAAACGTTTTCCACATAAAAGGTCTTTTATTAAAGCGTTCAATTGGATTATGAATAAAAGAAACACGCTTTGTAGGAACGGTGGAAGCATTCCAATCAATCTTAGGCGTCGCAAACGTTTCTCCTACTTGCTTAGCTTTATCATATTGCTGCAGCAGCAAAGCTTTCATTCTCTTTCCCTGATCGACCTGGTACTGTGTGAGATGATGAAAAGCTTTTTTAGTGTAAGGATGAGCCCATAATTCATTTATATAATTTTGCATTTGAGTGATAACGCTATCTTGTTTATGTTTGCTGTTTGTAATAAAGACATCACGATCATAGACGAAATCTGGAGGAGGCTTTTTAGCCAAATATTTGTCCCCTATATTCCGTCCTCCTATTATGCCTAGCTCTCCGTCTACAATCATTATTTTGTCATGCATACGATTTTGCCACGCCCAAGGTTTAAACAATTGAAGAGGTTCGTAATACTTCACTTCAATATTAGGATGTGAAGCTAATGCATAGAGTACGCCTCTTCGATTTCCTCGTAAGCCGTTAGCTATCCCATCTAAAAGAACGCGAGTATGGACGCCTCGATCAGCTGCTTTAAAAAGAGCGGCCATAATTAAATCAGTTGACTCTCCTTTTCCTATTGAGTAATAAGTAATATCAATCGATTTCTCAGCTTCTTGAATCATTTGAATACGAACTCTTCCTGCCTCATAACCATCTTCAAGAAGTCTCACTCGATCCGTAGACTCCCTGTGACCAAAAAAGCTAGCCGGTTTAATTGAGGTCGTTTCCTCTCCTTTTTTTAAAGGTACATAAAAGAGAACCACCGCGGTTATAACCACATACAGAATATATAGAGATAAAATAATAAGTAATCCTTTGACTGCTATTTTTATCATCGCAACTCCAGCTTTTTGTCTTTTTCTGTTATCGTTCACAAATAAGGATCATTACATACAGGAAACTGCTTCCTTGATTGCTTTGCGCTTTGTCTTTTTGACACATTTATTTTTTCTGATTCACTATTTGTATAGTATGCTAGTACATATCATAGAAAGAAGGATGATGGTGATGGAGGAATATTCTTTTCGTTTTCATATTACAGACTCTTACCCTTTGCAAAATGAAAACGATAAAATAGAAGCTGTTGTACGCACCAAAATCAAGCATGCGGACCGAGGATGCTTGTATGAGGGTTACCTTCGTGTTCATATCACTAATATTGGGGTATTTCCTGTAGCAAAAGATATTGCTGAAGCGATTGGCGTTCGTTCGCTTCGTCAGCAGTTAGCGGCCGAATTAAAAAGATACGTACGGCCGCACCGCAATTTTTTATAACTTTATCCAAACATTTGACCAAGTGGACTTTCATCTTCAATAATATCTTGAATAGCGTAGATAGAAATAGGAAAGTAAGGAATTCCATATACGTAAGGAGCCAGGTCATACAGCTGATAAAAGAGTACAAGTGATTTATCGGCGATATAAAAATCTTGATCTGGTTTAATTCCTTTATATTCTCCAAGAACCATAATATCGCGCTCTTTTATTTGCTCTCCTACTATTTTAGAAAGAATGCTCACGTAATTACTGTCTTTTTTAAATAGATCTTTGAGTTGATACGTTTTTCCAGTCAGCACATTAAACGTTAACGGGACGACCACGGTCAATCCATGCGCTCCCCCGGAATAAGCAAAATTGACAAGTGTTAAGCTGAGCACATTTCGCTCGTTTGTTTTCAACTCATAATAACCCGTTTCTTCTGTATCCGGATTTTCTCCATATCCCTGCTGACGAATTAATTCATTCGTGCGCTGCAAAATTTTACTGTTCATGCTGTGCTGAACAGCTTGATTAGTCAAATGTACAACTGGATAGTAAACGTTTAACTTTTTCTTCACCATTTGTTGAGAATATACGGTTGCAGGTAACGTAACCATCGCTTCCCCCTCTTTGTATACAGGTTGTTACATTCTATTCTGTTAGCCTCCATTCCATTACTGAAGCAAAAAAAGATTCAGACATAACGAAATCAATCCAACCTAAAGACGAACAAACTGGATAAATTCTCTAGTATTGTCGCTTGTAACACCGCTATTGATTTCCGCGGAAGTTTTCGCCTTGCCCTCCAATCACCAGCTAGAAGCACCTCCATACATGAAACCTATGTTGACTTTATCAATGAAAAAATCCGAACGAGTTTGATTCTCAATCAAGAATCAAACTCGTTCGGATCTTCATTCAACGAAAATACCTTTGTCTCAGCCTCTTTTTTACTTTTTATTATTTTACGTTGTTAATTGTTTTAGCAGCGTCTACCGTATTTTTTAATAACATTGTGATGGTCATCGGACCAACTCCCCCTGGTACTGGTGTGATATAACCTGCAACTTCTAAAGCCGCTTCGTAATCAACATCACCAACGAGTTTACCATTTTCCATTGTGTTACCTACATCAATTACAATGGCACCCGGCTTAATATCATCTGCTTTGATAAGTCTAGGTTGTCCTACAGCTGACACAAGAATATCAGCTTGTTTTGTTAAAGCAGATAAATCTTTTGTGCGAGAGTGAGCAATTGTTACCGTTGCACTTTCTTGAAGTAACAGCATGGATACTGGTTTACCAACAATATTGCTTCGTCCAATTACTACCGCATGTTTACCTGAAATTTCTTCACCTGAACGTTTAATTAACTCAACGATACCGTGTGGTGTACATGGTAAATAGCACTCATCGCCAATAACCATATTCCCTACGCTTACTGGGTGGAAGCCATCTACATCTTTTTTAGGAGATACAGCATTTAATACTGCTTTTTCATCAATATGTTTTGGTAATGGAAGTTGAATAAGAATACCATGAACAGATGGATTTCCATTCAAGTGATGGATTTCGTTTAAAAGCTCTTCTTCAGTAATCGATACGTCACGTTTGATAATTTCAGACGCAACACCGATTTCTTCACAAGCCTTTGCTTTTGCTTTTACATATGATTGCGAAGCAGGATTTTCTCCTACTAAAATCACGGTTAAACCAGGAACGATACCTTTTGTTTTTAATTGAGCTACCTCTTCTTTTAATGCGGCGCGCAGTTCTTGCGCTACTTCTTTTCCTTTAATTACTTTCGCTGTCATGATGTTTTTTGCTCCTTTCAACTGTAGCCATTTAATAAATGTACGAATTATAGTTATTAATCTAACACAAAAGTTCGGTTTTGTTCAATGTTTTTATTATTTTTATTTTAAATAGATGAAAATAAATAACAAATAACGTATATTCCATTCTTATCGTACTATAATATTTTGTATTCACCAAAGGTGTTTTTATTCAAACATTGCTTTTCCAAATTAAAAACCGCACCTTCGGCACGGTTTTGAACGATTTATTTTTCTGTTGATATGCTTTTCTTTGTAGTCAACGGCAGCACGTCTTCCTCTGTTTTTAGATCTTTTACATGCATTTCCTTGAGAGGCGCACTTATTTTCTTATTTTTCGGAGGTTCTTCAAAATTCTCCACCCAATCACATAGCAGTTCAAATCCTTGATACACATAAGGGAGGAGAGGCTGAAGCTTTCGATCTGGGTCAATTTGATGATTCCATACTAAGCTATCAATGTGGTTGCCATTTTCAATTACATAGTGACGATGAAGGTGTTGCTTACCAGAATCTTTTACCAGTTGTTCATAAGGATAAGCATGAATATCCGGAAAAATAAGAGCATCTAACGACCCTGTAATACTTATCAACGGAACGGAAATATCACCTGTATTTTCAATTTCACGAACTCTTTGCTTTACATCTTGCGGTCTTTCTTGATAATCATACTTTTCAAAAATAGAATCTAACGAACGATCTCTAACTCCGTTTTCAAAAAGAGTCAAGTATTTTTGCCATGGAATGCTTTCAGGTGCTTGACTGTCAAACTCATCTCTATATATATTAAGCGTTAAAAACCAATAATACTGGTCATGATATGGCCATAAAAACTCAGATCCTTTTGGCAACCCTGCTTGATACAAACGGTGCAAAGCTTCTTTTTGCGATTCACCTACGGTGTACAGTGCTTCTTCGGCATGATTTACAACAGGTGTTAAGGAAGTAATCAAGTTATCGTGATCAGCTCGCCACATAACCCCTTCCCATTCAACGCCTCCATTAAAAAGCTGAGGCTCTCCATTTTTTCCATCGTTTTCTAAAGCATAGCGAACAACATAACCCCCGTTAGAAATACCTAACGCATACGTTTTTATATCAAAATATTCTGTCACTTCTTTTTGAAGTTTGTGACGATAATTTTCAAACAAAAATCTCTGAGCTATTTTTGCCACTTCTCGGTATTGAATATGCCATTTTCTAATGGAGTCTTCTTCTTTCACTAGAGCGTTCTTTGCTTTAGCAAATGGATCATCTATCACTTCTTCTCCCTGAGTTCCTTTATCAGAAGCAGCAAACGCAAACCCTTTTGCCAACACATAGTCGCTGAATAGTAAATCCGTTGATTTCTCATCTCGGGTAGCTGGGACTCCTGACATAACTAACTTTCCATTCCAATCATCAGGAATTCGAATGAGAAATTTACCACCATCAACTTCACCTTCTACTTGAACGCCCGTTATTTCTTCAGGCTGATACATGTAATACCATCCATTTTTTTCTTCTTTTGTTCCCCAATAGATAGGAGCCAGCCCAATGTTCCCATAGGCAGTCGCTGCTTGAAATTGAAGAGGATTTTTAGTCGTTAGCCAGTTTCCATACTTACCGTCAAACGTTGTGATATTCAAGTGATAACCTCCATTCACATTTGCTTTTGAAGACACTCTTGGGGACTATACATGCATAATTTTAGTTAAATATTACCATCCTTTTCTCAAAAAGTACATCAAAACGCCTTTCTTACAGAAAGAAAGTAGACATTTATCACAACTTAGCCCATAGCGCCGTATAATATTGAAATTTATTCAAAAAAAGGAGTGTCAATGACTATGAGTTCGTTTAATTCTTCAAAACTTTCTACGACTCTTATTCCACCTGCTACTTCCTCCTATCCGGTTTCCGGAAGAAAATATACTCTTACTCATTCTGATACAACCGGTCAGCTTTTTTTAAGCATCGGATGCTCATATAACAACAAGGCGATAGATAAAAATATGCGTGATGAAGTACTAGCTGCTCTTCACGTAACAGACCGACAAGCAGTTATTCAAGGCGAAGTTTTTGTTAGCGGAGGCGAGTTCAGCCGCGAGCAAGCGCAGCTTCGTTATCAGATTTTCCGTCGTGAACTCCCCCTTGCTTTAGAAGCAATATTTTACGGAGACCAAGCGTTTTTTCAACATTATCCCGACTTGCTAAATACACCGATTTACATTTATTTTATATCGACTTATCAAGAGTTTAGAGGATGGTCCTATTATCAAACTCCTAAATTTTATTTAAAACAAACATGCAGCAGCTAGCACGTTCGTGCATAAACTAATGGGAAATGAACGAGGAAGGTGTGAATGTTTCATGTACAGTCAATGGGTTTACCCCTATATGCCGCGCTACTACCATCCAGTAGTTCCTACTACGAATGAAAATTATTTAGAACCTTATAGATACAATGAAGACTTATTTTCTTATATCCTGCATGAAGAAGAGGAAGTTAGATCTACACGCGATATAGACAGAGTGATGAAAATTTTAAAACGACAGTATCAGTCCATCTACAGAGATGCTCAACGAGGCGGGATGGATAGCAAACTAACAGAATACTTATTTCGTTCCATTGTAAGATTTGTTGATGATAACTATAACAATTACAGCGGATCTATTAACGAACGCGTTGAAAAAGCCGCGCGACAGTTAAAAAAACGTGACCCCTGGATATTTGAACTTTTTAACTTATACAGCGTCTCCCCCGCTTCACAGGTTCGAATTACCAACACGATTTTAACCGTTTCGTTTGAGAATTTACGTAGAGGAAATGAAGTTCCAAATCCTAGATAAACAAAAAACCGCCACAATTGTGACGGTTTTTTGTTATGGTAATACAGTTGCTCCCATTAGATGGCTATCAACTTGTTTAGCTACTTCACGACCTTCATGAATAGCCCATACGATTAAACTTTGCCCACGACGAGCGTCACCAGCAGCAAAAACACCTTCAACATTTGTTTTGTAATTTCCATACGCTGCATCTACGCGACGATTTTTCGTTTCAACACCAAACGCTGATAGAACCGGATGCTCTGGACCTTCAAACCCAATCGCAATAAAGACAAGCTGAGCTGGCCATACTTTTTCTGTTCCTGGAATTTCGGTAAAGATGTACTGTCCATTTTCACCTTTTACCTTTTCCATTTGCACCGTATGAAGTTCCTTTAGATTGCCTTGCTCATCTGCCACGATTTTTTTCGTTTGAATTGAATATTCACGTGGATCGTCCCCAAATTTCGCCTGTGCTTCTTCATAAGCATATTCAAGATTAAATACATGTGGATATTCAGGCCACATATTATCTGCCGTACGCTCAGCAGGAAGCTGAGGATGTTTACCAAACTGAACAACGCTGCGGCATTTTTGACGAAGAGCAGTAGCTACACAGTCAGCTCCAGTGTCTCCTCCTCCAATAACAATAACGTCTTTTCCTTCAGCATCAATAAATTGACCATCTTTGAAGTTAGAGTCTAAAAGGCTTTTTGTTGAAGTTGTTAAGTAGTCCATTGCAAAGTGAACTCCTTTTGCTTCACGACCTTCTAGTACTAGATCTCTTTGCTTCTGAGCCCCTGTACACAAAATTACAGCATCATATTGTTCTTTTAACTCTTCAGCAGTAATGTCTTTTCCAACTTCCGTATTCGTTACAAAATCAATACCTTCTTGCGTCAATAAGCGAACACGTCTTTCCACTACTTCTTTATCTAGCTTCATATTCGGGATTCCATATGTTAATAAACCGCCAGCACGATCTGCTCTTTCATATACCGTTACTGAATGACCCGCTTGGTTCAGCTGATCTGCGCTTGCTAAGCCTGCTGGCCCAGAGCCAATAACAGCAATTTTTTTGCCTGTTCTCTTCTCCGGAATACGCGGAGTAATCCACCCATTCTCAAAGCCTTTATCAATAATAGCGCGTTCGATATTCTTAATCGAAACGGCTGGATCTGAAATAGCAAGCGTACAAGAACCTTCACACGGAGCAGGACAAACTCGTCCTGTAAACTCCGGGAAGTTGTTCGTTTTCATTAAACGCTCTAAAGCTTCTTTCCAGCGTCCTTTATAAACTAAATCATTCCACTCTGGAATTAAGTTATAGATTGGACATCCAGAAGTAAAAGCATTAATATCCATTCCCATGTGGCAAAAAGGTGTGCCACAATCCATACATCGTGCCCCTTGACGGCTTAGCGCTTCATCAGATAAAGGAGCAGCATACTCTTTCCAATCACCTAAACGTTTTAACGGGTCACGTTCCTTCCCTTTTTCACGTTTGATTTCCATAAATCCTGTTGGTTTTCCCATCGTACTCTCCCCTTTCTTACTGAGCTACCGCTTCTTGTTGTTTTGCCGATGCTTTCTTTTCTTGTTTTGCATTTTCCTCAAACGCACTCATAGCTGCTTCTTCTTCCGTTAGTCCAGCTGCCTTTTGCTCTTCAATGCGATTCATCATGCGTTTATAATCATTCGGAATCACTTTTACAAATTTTGAAAGTGATTGTTCCCAATTTTCCAAGACAAATGCTGCTTTATGACTGTTCGTATATTTCAGATGATTTGAAACCATCTCTTTTACTTCTTCTGCTTCTTCGCCTTTTAAGCCCTCAAACCCAATCATGTCTTTATTGCAAAGGTTTTTGAATGCTTCTTGATCATCAGCAAATACGTAAGCAATACCGCCTGACATTCCTGCACCAAAGTTTTTACCTACATCGCCTAATACGACAACACGTCCGCCAGTCATATATTCACAGCCGTGATCGCCAATTCCTTCAACCACTACGTTCACACCGCTGTTACGAACTGCAAAACGTTCCCCTGCTAGCCCGCTAACATAGGCTTCACCGCTTGTTGCACCGTAAAATGCAACGTTCCCAACGATAACATTCTCGCCTGACACAGCTGTTGTTTCCTTAGGTGGAGCAACAATGATTTTACCTCCTGATAAACCTTTTCCGATATAATCATTTGCATCTCCAGTTAGATACATAGACATTCCTTTTGGAACAAACGCACCAAAACTTTGTCCTGCTGAGCCAGTGAATCGAAGAGTAATCGTATCTTCTGGCAGACCTTTCTCACCGTAACGTTTTGTAACTTCACTTCCCACAATTGTTCCAGCTACACGGTTAATATTAGAAATTGGAAGTTCTAACTCGACTTGATACTTATGCTCGATTGCTTGCTGTACCGCAGGCAAAATCTTTTGCATATCAAGAGATTCGTCAATTTTATGATTTTGAGGTGTTTTAAAGGTACGTACACCTTCAGCTTGATATAAAAGAGTTGTTAAGTCTAAGTGCTGAGCCTTCCAGTGATTTTTTGCACGTTCGCTAACGCTTAATACGTCTGTACGTCCAACCATTTCATCCACTGTTTTAAATCCAAGTTCAGCCATAATTTCGCGCACTTCTTGTGCAACAAATTTCATATAGTTAACGATGTGGTCCGCTTCTCCCAGGAACTTTTTACGAAGCTCTGGATTTTGCGTCGCCACTCCAACTGGGCATGTATCTAAGTGACACGCACGCATCATGATACAGCCTAAAACAATTAAAGGCGCCGTAGCAAAACCAAACTCTTCTGCTCCTAGAAGTGCTGCCATGACTACATCTTTACCCGTCATTAATTTCCCGTCTGTTTCAAGCACTACTTTTTCACGAAGACCATTTAACATAAGTGTTTGATGAGCTTCTGCTAAGCCAAGTTCCCACGGTAGTCCAGTATGTTTAATACTTGTTTTTGGAGATGCTCCTGTACCTCCGTCGTAACCGCTAATGACAATAACATCCGCTACTCCTTTTGCTACTCCGGCAGCAATCGTTCCTACACCTGCTTTTGAAACGAGCTTGACGCTGATTCGTGCATCACGGTTTATATTTTTCAAGTCGTGAATAAGCTGCGCTAAATCTTCAATCGAATAAATATCGTGGTGTGGAGGAGGTGAAATTAAGCCTACTCCTGGCGTTGATCCACGCACATCTGCTACCCATGGATATACTTTGTTTCCTGGAAGCTGACCACCTTCTCCAGGTTTTGCACCTTGTGCCATTTTAATTTGAAGCTCATCTGCATTCACAAGGTAGTGACTTTTCACCCCAAAACGCCCAGAAGCGATTTGTTTAATCGCACTGCGGCGATTATCTCCATTCTCATCCAGAGTGTAGCGGCTAGGATGCTCGCCGCCTTCTCCACTGTTGCTGCGTGCCCCTAAACGGTTCATCGCAATCGCTAATGTTTCATGAGCTTCTTGACTTAAAGATCCAAACGACATAGCACCTGATTTAAAACGTTTTACAATCGAATCAACTGATTCCACTTCATCAATGGAGATAGATGAACGCGATCCATTAAACGAGAACAGATTGCGCAAGAAACCGATGCGTTCTTCATTAGCCGATTCAGAGAATTTTTTAAATAAGCTGTAATCTCCCTTACGGCAAGCCCATTGCAGCGTGTGAATTGTTTTTGGATTAAACGCATGATGCTCGCCCGTGTGTCTCCACTGGAAGTCACTTCCTGATTCTAACGTTTGCTCAATTGTTTCAACATAAGCATTGTCATGACGCGTTTTTGCTTCTTTTGCGATAACATCTAAACCGATACCGCCAAGCTGCGAGGCAGTACCTGTAAAATATTGCTCGATAACCTCTGCACTGATTCCAACTGCTTCAAAAATTTGTGCGCCCCGATAACTTTGCACCGTTGAAATACCCATTTTAGACATTACTTTTACGACACCTTCAGTAACGGCTTTTACGTATTTCTCAACAGCATAATCATACGATACGTTTAACGTACCTGCGTTAATTTCATTTTGATATGTTGCAAAAGTAAGATATGGATTAATTGCGTCTGCGCCGTAACCAATCAGCGCTGCAAAATGGTGCACTTCACGCGCTTCTCCCGTTTCCACTACAATGCTCGCCTTTGTACGGTTTCCTTTTCGCACTAGGTGCTGGTGCAGCCCGCTGACCGCTAATAAAGCTGGAATAGCTACGGATTGAGCTCCCGCTTCACGGTCTGTCAGAACAAGGATGCTAGCACCTGCGTTAATTGCCGCTTCAGCTTCAGCAAATACGCGATCAAGATCTGCTTTTAAATCATTTGTAAATACAGCAGATATAACGGCACTTTTGAAATCCGGATGAATGGCAGACTTCAGCTGATCAGTTTGATCGTTTGTTAAAACCGGCGTCTCAAGCTGAATTCGATGAATGTTTTCTTTGGTTGGATGCAGTAAATTCCCTTCTGCACCAAGCAATGTCATTGTCGATGTAACCAACTGTTCACGAATAGCATCAATCGGTGGATTCGTTACTTGAGCAAATAGCTGCTTAAAGTAATTGAACAGCGATTGAGGAAGATCAGACAACACGGCTAATGGAGTATCGTTACCCATTGAACCAAGCGGATCTTTTCCTTCTGTAATAACTGGAACTAAATATTTATGAATATCTTCATACGTGTAGCCAAATGACTTCTGGCGGATGACCAAATCATCGAAGTATTCAGATTTTTCTCCTTGTACTTCTGGCAACGTTACCAGCTGTTCATCTAACCACTCTTGATAAGGCTCAGCCTGTGCCATTTCAGATTTAATTTCTTCGTCTGAAATAATTCGGCCCTCCTCTAAATCGATTAGAAGCATTTTACCTGGGCTTAAACGATCTTTATATAATACATTTTCATCTTCAACATCAATGACGCCTACTTCTGATGAAAGTATGATGTAATCATCTTTTGTAACATAGTAGCGAGCTGGACGTAGACCGTTACGGTCTAAAATAGCACCGATTTGCTTTCCATCCGTAAACGAAATAGCAGTCGGACCATCCCATGGCTCCATTAATGCGCTATGATACTCATAGAAAGCACGTTTTTCTTTTGACATGTGCGGATTCTCAGACCAAGGCTCTGGAATAAGCATCATCGCTGCATGCGCTGGCTTACGGCCGGCCAATACAAAGAACTCTAGCGCATTATCTAACATGGAGGAGTCGCTTCCTTCAGCATCTAAAATCGGAAGAACCTTCGGCAAATCCTTACCAAATGCGTCCGAAACAAACTGTTGTTCACGTGCTCTCATCCAGTTTTGATTACCGCGAAGCGTATTGATTTCACCGTTATGAATTAAATAACGGTTTGGATGTGCTCTTTCCCAGCTTGGGAACGTGTTTGTGCTAAAGCGAGAATGCACTAAAGCGAACGCTGAAGTAAAATCTTCATCTTGTAGGTCAAGATAAAAAGCATCAACTTGTTCAGGCGTTAATAACCCTTTGTACACAATTGTTCTACTTGAAAGACTCGTAAAATAAAAACGGTTTTGACGCGCCTGCGCCCAATTTTCCGCTTGCTTACGAATAACATATAGCTTGCGTTCAAACGCTAAGTCATCTTGAATACTGTCATTTGCCCCAATAAATACTTGTCGTACGTACGGACAGCTTTCTTTTGCAACTTTTCCGATTTTTCCGACATTTACAGGTACAGTTCTCCAACCTAGTAACGTTTGTCCCTCTTCTTCAATTAATTTATTAATATAAGCTTCGATTTCTCGACGCTCGTCTTCGTTATTTGAGAAAAAGATCATTCCAACTCCATAACGACCTTTTTCTGGCAAGTTCAATTCACCGCATGTCTTTTTAAAGAACGCGTGTGGAATTTGTACCATTAATCCAGCTCCATCTCCTGTTAGCGGATCGCTTCCCTGTCCGCCTCGATGGTCAAGCTGGCAAAGCATATTTAGTCCTTTTTTAACGATATCATGTGACGCTACGCCTTTCAATTGAGCGTATAGTCCGATTCCACATGCATCGTGCTCAAATTCAGGACGGTAGAGACCTTGAGCTTTTGGCATTTGATTGTATGTCATCTTCTTCTCCCCCGTTCGTTTTCTTTATCTTTTTAAGATCACCTGTTTACATTGTAAGTTTTCAAATCAATATAAACAATATATAATTTAGATAAAACTAATCTAATTTTGATATATATAGATGGAGGATGCCTATGGAACTGCGTCAATTACGCTATTTTATGGAAGTTGCAAAAAGAGAACACGTATCTGAGGCGGCAGAATATCTGCATGTAGCTCAATCAGCGATCAGCCGTCAAATCGCGAACCTGGAATCTGAGCTAGGTGTTAGTTTATTCAAACGCGAAGGAAGAAATGTCAAGTTAACAGCAATAGGAAAAGTCTTTCTTGAGCATACAGAAACGGCTATGAAAGCTATTGACTATGCGAAAGAACAAATTGATGAATACCTGGATCCCGAAAGAGGAACGATTAAAATCGGATTTCCCACAAGCCTTGCCAGTCACCTTCTTCCTACTATTATATCAGCCTTTAAAGAAGAACACCCAAATGTTGCTTTCCATCTTAGACAAGGTTCGTATAAATTTTTAATTGAATCGGTTAAAAAAAGAGATATTAATATTGCTTTTTTAGGCCCTGTACCTGTAGAGGACCAGAGTATAGAAGGCCATATTCTATTCACTGAAAATCTTTTAGCCCTTGTTCCTTCTCATCATCCGCTCGCTGAACGGGATAACATTCGGCTGCGAGATTTAAGAAATGAAGATTTTGTGCTATTTCCAAAAGGATTCATTTTACATAAAATGGCCTTCGACGCTTGCAAACAAGCAGGATTCATGCCCAATATTTCATCTGAAGGAGAAGATTTAGATGCGATTAAAGGTCTTGTATCCGCAGGAATCGGCGTCACGCTTCTTCCTGAAAGCACAGTGTCTGAAACGACTCCTCGTTTTACGACTAAACTCCCTATTCATACGCCGCAGCTTCAGCGTACAGTCGGAATGATTATTCCTCGAAATCGTGATTTAGCACCTTCTGATAAAATTTTTTATAAGTTTGTCAAAACCTTTTTTGAACGACTGGAGCAGTATAAATAAGAGAGGCTCCCTGCCTCTCTTATTCTTTGCTTTATACACTATTCCTCAGCTGATCAATTGTATAAGTAGCTCTTCTTCCCCTAAAGCTAACAGGCATTGACGCTTACCGGACTCTTTCTTATACTGAAGTAACTGACTAAAAAGAAACAAGGTGACTGCTATGGATTTTAAAATTAATTTTTTATCATTTTACGTAATACAAGTAGAAGGAAAAGAAGAACAGGCTTCTAAACAATATAAGCATTTTCAAACGCTTGATACAGAAGAATATGACGAAAGTTCCATTAAAGATTTTTTAGATGGTGAATTTAAAAAAATTGTAAAACGTAAAGTAGAGCGACACCCCAAAGCAGAACAAGTGCCTACAAAGCTCGGGTATTTTATAGTTGAACCAGGACACGCTCTCGACTCAAACCCTAATTATAATTTATTTCACCGCACTCGTTTTGCCACAACCAAAGAAGAATTTGAAGAAAATAGCGAACAGTTTATCAATGCATACCTTGATACTGCAGCCGTTCGAGGAGGAGCATTTTTAGTTGTATCTGCTGTTCCAAGAAAATATTTTGATCATGCTTTTGTGTTTATTTTAAAATGTGACTTCGAACCAAAAGTGGCTTCAATTTCAGATGAATCAACCCTTATTCGTCACGTAGAAATGGCGATTACTACTAAAAACATGAAATCTATTCAATACCCATACATGCCTGAAGAAGGAATGGTCGAAGAAAGTGAACTTGTCATCCACCAAGCGTCTCACGCTCGTTACTTTGAAGATTTCTTGAAATTCATTGACTACAACGAGCCGATGCCCGAGATTATGAAAACACAAGTGATGGATATGGTGCGTGAACACGTCAGCGAAACGTTTGAAGCAGAAAGCGTAGAACTCGAACAGTTTGAATCAGACATGGAACTGTGGGCAACAAGTGAAAAGCGCGAGCTTCAAGAACGCTTAGATACGCATCAAGTCATGGAAGCCGCTGCTCATATCGTCGAGCATACGCCTGATGCGGAGCTTAAAATGAAGCTTGGCGAAACAGAGATTAAAGGACTGTTAGCTGATTTCGGGGAAAATATTCACTTAGCGAAAGTAAACGGACGCTACGTGGCGTTAATTGAAGCAGAATCGATTCTGTTTGAAAAAGGCGCGTCTCCGATTGAGTTTCATAAGCCAGGTGATTTGCACGGGATTATTGAGAAAATCAGCAGTAAGAAATGGGAAGAATAAATAAAAGCCAGAGAGTACAACATAGCTCTCTGGCTTTTATTTAACTGAAAAACCAGCTCTATTTATCCACCTTAATTCTCTACTAATTGGCTCACGGAAACATTTTGTTCATTTTCCGGCTTACCTAGCGGATAAATTCTTACCGTATCATTTTCTTCGCTTACATGTTGAATATAAACGGCCGTATCGTTATACGTAACGTTAGCCATAACGGGTGAATCAGCAATTTGTTTTGCTCGCTGCTTGTCCATGTTTCTTCCCCCCTCTATGCTGATATACATATAAGGTTTGCTCAAAGAATAGATGCTATTCGCCCCCTAGAGCAGTTCTACCGTTTTTTAGCGGTGCAGTAGCCAAGGTAAAAAACGAAAGAAGTATAGCTAATGAATGCAGCTCCAGCCAGCAAGAGCATTTTGTGATGATGCCAAAGGGCCGCATATGTTTTGATGAAGATTCCCTTTGTAAGTAAAATATATTGATACACAATAAAAGCAACCACTAAAGCAAGAAACAGCACTCGAAACAAACGAATGAAATCAATGTTAGATAAAATGGAAGCAGCTTTTACCCAGGGCGATGTAGGAGGCTCCGCTTTTTTAGTGCTTCGGCTCTTCGACTTTTGTTTCTTTGCAGGCGGAGCTTTTGATTCTTCTATTTTAGGTGCTGGTTTTTGTTTTCCTTGAGCCATCGGTCACTTTCCCTCTTTCTTAAATAAAGTGTCTAAAAAAGAAGCTTTTCTATTTTGCATATTCAAGAAAGAACCGGCTATCTCCTTTTGACTTTTAAAAATACTTTCCTTTTTTAAATACAGAATGTCTTTAGGTATGTGCCTATAGCATTTTTCTTATCTTCGCATACGTTATATCGTGTTTGATTTGAAATTACTATCTAAAAGGAGCGGTGCCCTAATGAACCCTTATTATTTCAACCCTGGATACATTCCTCAGCAAGTTGATTACTCAGTTCAACAATACTATCCCCCTTACGTACCACAGCATGAAGAATACGATGAAAGACAGCAGCTTCAAAATCTTGGAGGATTTGAACGAAGAATTCGTGCCCTTGAGAGACAAAATGAGGAGCAAGTCAGAGAAATTACTCGTTTAAATCGAGTTGTGGAGCGACATACTGATCGTATAAACAGATTAAATCAGCGCTTACGCAATGTAGAAAGAAGACTTAACATTCCATTTACAGCAAGCCAGGACGGATTTTAAACTCACCTTAAGCATTCCCGTTTCTTTTGAGCGAGAATGCTTTTTTACATGTCTTCCGTCATTTTTGATAGCACAAAGGATATTTGATTAAACTTTACATAAAATAAAATTTGACTATGAAAAAGAAAAGGAGAAAATCACATGAAATCCCCTGTTGTTATTTGTCCTAACTGTCATTCTCAAAAAGAGCTTGCTACCGTTTTAACTGCTCAGTCCAATCAAAACGTGATCTATACATGCTCAGCTTGCGGCTATAAGCTGACAAACATTAAAACAAGCAAAGGATAATCAGTATCTCTCACCTCACTTAGTACCTATACTCAATACGTTCTTCTGTCCATATACAAAAATTAACGTTTACGTAAATGTTATTAATTTTGTATACTGATAGTATTATGGGAAAGGGAGTTGAAGAAGTTGAAGTTTAAAATGAAGGAACGCGGGCAGCTGCATTTGAGTCCCGAAGGAAAACAATTAATTTTAGACTTGTACGAATCAAATATGATGGAATCTGTAAATGAAGCTTTGGATGCTGAAACAAGAAGCTTTCACAGTGGAAAAGCCGATGGGATACAGGCTATTTTACTTCTTTTAGGGGTACAGCTAGAAGAAAACACTTCACAATCATAAATGAATGCGCTATAAAAACCGTAAAAGCAGACGCACTCTTCTGGTGAATGCGCCTGCTTTTTATGATTCTTCCTGCTCAAATTTTACAATTGCAGTCTTAGCACGATCTCTCAGTGACAAAAGGTCAGACTCTACTTTTAAGATATTCTTCTTTTTCTGTTCAATCAGCTTGAGCTGCTCTTCTACCGTATGTAACACTTGCTCTAACTTTTCTTTTTGTTGACTTGTTCCTTTCACTTGCCTATAATCCATCTTTTGTATTTCAAGAGTATCACTTAAAGCAAGAAATTCCTGTAATTCTTGAAGTGAAAAACCCATGACTTCTTTGGCATTCGTAATCTTCTTTAAAAATTCTACATGTTCTTCGGTGTACAGACGAAATCCACCTTCACTTCTTGGAGGTGCTGGCATCAGTCCAATTTGTTCATAATAACGAATTGTACGTTTTGTTAAACCGCTTTGCTTCGCTACATCATCTATTTTTAGTTCACTCATTTTTAAATCCCCTTTAATCAATTAACAATGTCAACTTTTCATACTTGTTACTATTATACACTAACGCTAGATATCTCAAAACAAATCTGAACAGCTGTGCACTTATTTAAAAATAAATAAGCAATTTCTTTACCCTTTTTTAGAGTAAAAAAATTGCTTATACAGTATATTATGCTGGATTCTTTTCTCTAAAACCTTATCATAAGGGCCGTTTTTGTTAATTTACGATTTAGCATACAAATTAATAAATTTGTTTTTGAGAGTTCTTATTTCTATCCACTAAATGTTTATTAACTTGTATGTAGCCTTCTCTTTCTGTACTAGCCCCGCCTGCGCTGAGTACACCGATAGCCACGCATGCTATCCAACCTAATTTCATTATAACAGAAAGCGCTTACATAATAAAGTGTTATGCTTTAATTTCTAAAAAGTTATAAATGAAATCAGCAGGTCTTTTTCCACCTCCTGCTGATTTGTTAAATAGAACCGTCAAGATACAGCTTTATCAAACAGTAAATAAGTCGTCCTAATAAGCTACTTTATAAATCAAAAACCGTTCATATGGGTTTTTACGATCCAACTCTGGCAGCATTACGTCTTCTTTTAAAATAAAAGAAGGGTGTTTTTCGAGATGATGAAGATAATCCTCCGAACTATAATATAAAATCAAATCAATCTCGCGCTTATTCTCTTCCCACGAAAGCAAAATATTGTTCACTACTTGGATAAAGATTTGAACTGAAAAAGGATTAAAAAAATAGAAGCAGTTGTCTAGTGGATGAATCTTATATTCCTGGGCTAAACAACACTGAAAATGAATAGGATGTTTGCGGCCCTTGGCTTTTTTCAAATAGCGCCTCTGGTTATCTATGGCCTGCTCATAAAAATGTTCATTCATTTCTATCCCTACAGCGGTGGCATTGCACAGGTAGTTCACATAAAAATTCAGCCTTCCTTTTCCACATCCGAAGTCGACAATTCTATCACTGCTTGTTAGCTCATACTGAGTGAAAAGTGTTTCTAATGCACTATAAGGCGTGGGTTCATAACGATGGTAATGAAATGAATCGTTGAATCCCTTTTGTTCTCCCGTTGTTTTTATATTTAATAAAGCGTCATAATATTGCTCATTCATGGCCAATCTCCTGTTTATAGTTGTTGAAAAAGAGAAAGAAGGACAGATGCCCTTCTTTCTCACTCTACTTTCACACGCATTTCTGATATTTTAAGACCAATCTCTTCGATTAACTGCACAGCTTCCGCTCGCTTTTGATCATCTAATATGCTGATTCCCCGTACGTCTACGCTTTTTAAATATCGATAAGAGGCTTTAAGACGTTCTAAGGTATCCTCTTGGTCAAATGTTTTCATCATTATCTCCTCCAGTATATGTAGTTACTATATGTATACCACAAACATGTCCGTAATAAATCTAACCTGTTTAATAAATACTATAACGTATCTGATTTATCTAAGAGGAAATGCACTTCTAATAGCTGATATATACTCAAAAAATTCTTGGGTTTTCGAATTTTTACGTTCATTTCTCGTGTTAGTTGCAAAAAAAGCTTCTCTTTGCGCTTTACTTATCTCAATTTGCACACCCATCCGCCTAGCTGTTTTATTGGTTATATTTCTAGGGCTTGTACCGGAAAAAGGGTCTTGATCTGATAAAATTTCTGTACTAAAACCTTTAGAAACAAGCGCTTCATACACTTTGGATCTTAATGCCTTGTCAGCACCGCCGATTTTAGTGTGTTTTTTATTTTTATCATTGTATCCATGAAAAGATACGGCATAGTCTTCTTTCGATATAATAGTTAGCGCATGAGGTTCATCAAAATGAGTGGATGTGATATGAAGATCGGCATTTCCTGCTTTCTTTAACCCTTCAAATATATAATACGAGTATTCGTTTCCTGCTAGCCCAACAGCAAGTTCGGATGTTCCAGTTTCGATACCTCCGCCGTGTATCGCAAGCATAATAATGTTAGAAGGTCTGATTTCGAATTGAATTTTGTAGTCTTGGTTGTATACTTCATGAGAGGCAAGTTCAGAGAAGCTAGCATATTTATCTGGCATCATATATCCTCCTTGTGAATAAGACATAGTAAACAAACTTATTAGTTCTTTCTTTAATGTACCACATCTTTTCTTTCATCACATACTATGTGATTGCAATTACCAATAAATATGGTACGATTAAGTTCGAGTTTCTTGCTCGTTAAAAGTTCACCAGATAGTCAAAATTTTCATTTTTAAGCATTCCATTTTTATCTTATAATAAAGGATGTACTTATTTTTAATTGGTAATTCGACATTTTTCTTTGTTTTTTTAAAAAGTTCAAGGAATGTTAACAAATTTTACGAGCAACCTTGATGTAATTACGATATTTTTTTGTTAAAATAGTTTAGTTGATTAATAAAGATTAGGTTTATTCATGTAGGAATAAGCTCAAAAAGGAGAATTGCTGTGAAAAATACCGAAGTTATCACAAAGGAATCACTTCCTATCAATCAGTATTTTTCCCGGGAAGTAATCAGTGCTATTATAAAAACTGGGATTATTAAATCGAACTCACTAGGAATGGTTGCTGGGCTTTGTCTCGCAATTGCTGTTAATGACTTAAGCTTTGTGACACAAATTCCTATCATTATTTTGGCTTTAATTGGGACATCCTTTGTCGTAGGAGGAGCTGGGGCAGTTAATAACTTCTATGACCGTGATATTGATGCAATCATGAAACGTACGAAAGACAGACCGACGGTAACAGGAGCGGTCAACCCTAAATTTGCTCTATGGTTAGGACTGGCTTTATTTGTTATCGGTGTAGGTATTTTATTTTTAGTTTCTAACATGGCCGCCATTATGGGTATTTTAGGATTTTTCTTTTATGTAGTGCCTTATACTATGCTTACAAAACGTACAACCATTTATAATACCGAAGTCGGAAGTATTTCTGGAGCTATGCCTCCAATCATTGGCTGGGCCGCTATTTCACCAGACTTATTTCATCCGGTAGCAATTGGATTGTTTGTATTTATGTTTTTATGGCAGCCTCCTCACTTCTACGCTATTGCGATTAGAAGACTTGAGGAATATAAAGCCGCAGGTGTACCAATGCTTCCTGTAGTAAAAGGTATCCGTCGTTCCAAAGTCCAAACGCTTGTATACCTAGTGATTTTACTAGCGTCATCTTTCTTATTTTTATCGTTTAGTAAAATTATCGCATTTACAATGTTCGGTTTAACACTAGTGTGGATGCTTCTTGGGATTGTTGGATTTAAAAAATTAGAAGATACAAAATGGGCTACTTTAATGTTTGTGTTCTCATTGAACCATCTTACGATTATTTTTGCCCTGATGATTATACTGTCATTTTTTAAATAATAAACGTTCAAAAGCAGGTAGCTATCAGCTACCTGCTTTTATACTAGATACATCTTTTGCTTTCAGTGAAATCATTCCTCCGTATCTCGCCGAAACTGCTCCACCTAACGCGTTGGCAAACCTTGTGTACTGCTTCCGTGACTCCTCACTTTCAGGTAATCCTTTTTCATGAATACACCAGAGAATTCCTGCCATAAATGCATCACCCGCTCCCGTCGTGTCTATCGCCTGCACTTCATTTGCACTTACATGAAGCGCTTGATTTGCAGTAACGGCTACTGCGCCATTTTCTCCTTGAGTGACCCATACGTACGGAATATGATACGCTCTCAGTTTTTCTAGGCTTTCTGTCAGATCTGTTGAATTCATCAAAAATAGGAGCTCCTCTTGAGAGATTTTCAAAATGTCTGTTTCGGACAAAAACGGTGTCACGATATTTCTACATGCTACTTCACTTTCCCATCTTTTCATTCGAATATTTGGATCAAACGCTACAAGCATACGATGTTTTTTTGCGAGCTTCACAGCTTCTTTTGTAGTTTCCTGGGAAATCGGATGAAACAACGTCCCTGATCCAAAATAAAAAATCGCTGCCTGCTCAAATAAAGCTTCCTGCAGCTCATGTTTGTACACTTGCTCATGAGGTGTAGAATCTATGTAGGAATGGAAGTAACGATCTCTTTCTTTACTTTTATGTACATACACTTCACAAACTTTTTTAATCTCCGATATTACACAGCCGCTTTGATTCACTCCTTCAATTAAAAGCTTCTTTCTTACAAAATCACTTGTTTCATCACTGCCTAACTTGCAGATATAATATGCTTTTGCTCCTAACTTCTGAACTCCGACTGCTATATTAACCGTTGTGCCTCCTAAAAAAGGGTCAAAGCTGGTGTTAAATTCGTTTTTAGCAATATAATCAATAAATGCCTCACCGTATGAAATAACTCCTTTTTTCACGTTAATCCTCACCTTCTTTCTTCTGTCTCCCAACGCATTTGACGCATACACACGCTTTTCCTCTGCTTTCTAAAGGAATTTGTTTAAACAGATCAGAAGTAAAAACTTTCTGCATGCACCAACACTTTTCTATTTCTCTGCCTTGCACAGAAGCACAGTTATTTTTCTCTCCGCAGATAGGACATCTGCTATCATCGCCTGAAAATGCCATAAATTCCTCTCCTTTTTTCTATGCAGTTGTATAGGTTATGTTTATTAGTATACAAGAGGTAGTTAAAATGCGCTTTCTACTTTTTGATATTTTCATTTTCAACTTCTCTTATTCTTGATACTATACATATAAAGGAAATAACATATTGAGAAAGGAGCCTTTATGACGACACATTTATTTCACCAAAAACCCCTTGCTACATGGATGCGTGAATATCCTTTATTAACACCTTTAATCAATAAGCAGGAAACACTTTGGATAAATCCTTATTTAAAACCTGCTCAAGAAGCACTTTCATCTCTTTCTTTACATACCAAAGATATAAAAGATGCAAAAGAGCGACTTTCTCGCTTTTCTTCTTTTCTTCAAATCGCTTTTCCGGAGCTAAAAGCATCAAAAGGAATCATTGAATCACCTCTTCAAGAAATTACGCACATGAAAGACTATTTAAATCAACAAATGACTAACAAGCTGCAAGGGACATTGCTGATGAAATGCGATCATGATCTTCCCATATCAGGTTCTATTAAAGCAAGAGGCGGTATTTATGAAGTATTAAAATTTGCTGAAAGTCTTGCTATCAAAGAAGGACTCCTTACCGAGGAAGACAGCTACGCTCTTCTAGCTGAAGAACGATGTAAAAAGTTATTTTCTTCTTATTCTATTGCAGTAGGATCTACCGGTAATTTAGGTTTAAGCATTGGTATTATAAGCGCCGCTCTCGGCTTTAACGTCACCGTCCATATGTCAGCCGATGCGAAGAAATGGAAAAAAGATCTGCTTCGTTCGAAAGGCGTAACCGTTATTGAATATCAGTCTGACTACGGAAAAGCCGTGGAAGAAGGACGAAAGCAAGCCGAAGCAGACCCCGCCTGTCATTTTATCGACGATGAGCAGTCTAGAGATTTATTTCTTGGTTATTCCGTTGCGGCTTTACGTTTGAAAAAGCAGCTAGCCGAGCTGCAGATTCAAGTAGACGCCGAACACCCTTTATTTGTCTATTTACCTTGCGGAGTAGGCGGAGGTCCTGGCGGTATTACGTTTGGATTAAAAGCAATATACGGTGATCACGTTCACTGCTTTTTTGCTGAACCTACCCACTCCCCTTGCATGCTGCTTGGATTAATGACCGAGCTGCATGATGGCATTTCCGTTACGGATATTGGACTTGATAACGTAACAGCTGCCGATGGACTAGCCGTAGGAAGGTCATCTAGCTTTGTAGGCGAAACGATAAAATCGCTTATTAGCGGAATTTATACTGTAGAAGATGATCAGCTTTTCCGATTCATTTATGAGCTAGCCAATCGTGAAAATATGTATATAGAACCTTCAGCAGCGGCTGGTTTACAAGGACCTCTTCACCTGATGGAAAGCGGGTCTTCATATATACAAGCGCAAGCACTAGAAAACGATATGTCAAAAGCTACTCACCTTGTATGGTCAACTGGAGGCAGTATGGTGCCAGCTGAGGTGATGAATAGCTATTACGAGCAAGGAAAAAATTTAATGAATGGATAACGTCAAAAGGCATGGAGAACAATGATGTTCTTCATGCCTTTTTAGAAGAAGTAGCTTGCAGAAAGATAGGATGCCAAATTTCAAATGGAAAATATCCCGACTTATAGCTGCCGCTTGTACCCATAGTTGAAATTTTTATTTTCCTGTATCCTTTTTTCCATAAAAAGGTTCCTGCAAACACCTCAATTTGTTCCACTTTCTTTCTTCTTATAATCGTTGTTTTTCGTGTTAAAAACTGCGAGCGAATACTGACAAATACCTCGTCCATCATTAAGCCGCCTTGGCGATACCCTAACCAGTGAATAAATACGTACGCAAGGCATAGCACGGCAATAACCCACACGAACATTGATTTCCAAAAGCTGATGCCAATCCCTGCCGCTGCAAATAACAAGAGCGGTAATAGTAATGGGTACCATGCATATTGAATCGCTGTATTTCTTGGACACTTTATATATTCATAGTGCGAGACATATACGTTCATTAATGCTGAAATCTCTTTTTGCTGGATAAACGGGTGTAAATAAACCTTTTCTTTTAAATCAGAGGTTACGACGTTTAACGAAACGGAAGACCATCCAAATAAGCGTCGAAGCAACCCTTCCTCTATCGTAACAGCCTGTATTTTATGAAAAGGAATCGTAAGGGATTTCTTATTTAACAGTCCGTATTTAATATGTAGATAATGATCGTAGCGTTCTACTGTAAAACCGCCAAATCGTATCACATATAAAACGATAGACAGCACATAAGCAAGCACCACAATTACAGCCACTAATACAAATAAACCAAGCATTGATTGATGAATCACTTCTTCGTAAGCTGTCTTCACCCAGCGGTTGATATACGTATCAATATACTGATAGAGAAAACCAAGAGCAGCAAATATATAGCCAAAATTCCCGGAAAACGCAGCAGCTAACGCCAGCTGTTTCACCGACACTTTCATCATATGTTCAGGACTTTTTTCTCTTATTTCCGGCTGACTTCCCGACAGCTTTAACGTATCTTTAAGATGGTGCGCTTCTTTTAGTGAAATACCAGATAAATCAATTTCAGCATCCTTACCGCTGCTGGCCGTGTCAATACGAAGCCGGGCTAAGCGAAGAATTCTAAAAACAAACGGCTGATCTAACTGAATCGATTGAATGCGATTTCGTTGAATAAATCGTTTTTCTTTTTTTAAAATCCCTTTATGCAGACGCACTTCCGTTTCCGTTACTTCATAACGAAATTCCCTCCAAGTAAAAAAAGCAAATAAAGCGACTACGCCTCCTGCTAATAGCGTTGCCCACCAATATGTAAACAACAGGTGCCGATTGACAATAAATACAAACACAAAAGGCAGGATATTATTTTTTATATGTTCTATAAATGCTATTGCAATATATAGCGGATGCAGCCGCTTACTCATCTTCATCATCTACCTCTGCTAGTCTAGCAATATACTCCCGCAGTGCTTCAGCATCTCTTTGTCCAAGTGCAGGAATTTCAACACTTCCAGCGGCTGTGATGATTTTAACAGATGCCAAGTCAAATTTTCGAAAAATCGGCCCTGTCAATGTTTCAACGTGCTGCACTTTCATAAGCGGGATTTTCGTATGATACCAGATGAATAGCCCTCTTTGTACATCAATTTGAGTATCTGTTACTTCATATGAATATACATTCATATATACATTTGGAGCTATAATTGTATATATGATAAAGCTCACGACTAATAGTCCAGCTGATATCCATCCAATAATTGACCACCAATCAAAAAAATGAACGAGTAGAAAATAACCCGCTGTTGCTAGAAGCCAAAGGCTATGCGTAAAAATGGATTGCCAGCGCATCGCTTTTTTAGCCTCGAGGGGCAATTTGCCCTTTAAATGTTCAAACTCCATAAAAACTCCTTTCTCTACCTTTTTCACTATTTCTATTACTATATTACGTTAAAAAAGGAAAAAAGTTTCATAGTTTGCTATTTTTTTATTACTTTTTGATGAAAAACAAACAAGGCTGCCTATTTCGAGGCAACCTTGTTTGTTATCGATAAACTCCGTCTTTCTCTCCGTGTACAACAGCCGCTCTTTCAACTGCTTCAGATACTGCTTCATGTACAGCTAGATTAAGAGGGTGAGGAACTAAATCGCCTGGACGCGTTGAATTCGCAATGGCTTCAGCTGCAGCTACAAGCATCGTATGCGTAATATCGCGCACCCCTGCATTTAACACTCCTCTGAAAATACCTGGGAAGCCAAGCACATTATTCACTGACCTTCCGTCAGTAGCGTAAATAGCTCCTGCTTCAAGAGCATCTTCAGGTTCAATTTCTGGCTTTGGATTAGAAAGTGCTAGAATAATTTGCCCTTTTCGGATCCATTCTTTTTGTATTAAGCCAGGTACACCCGTTGTCGCAATAACAATATCACAGTTCTCCATAAGCTCTTCTAATGAATCCGCTACTTTTCCACCGTAGCTGACTAAGCGTTCATTCGCTTCAGGAGACTTATCAGCTCCTATCACCTGTTTGACACCGTAAGCCATGAACATTCTGCAAGTAGCGATACCGGCAGCTCCTAAGCCAATCTGCCCTACTTTTGCTTCTTTCAAATTCACACCTGTGCTGCGACAAGCTGAGATAGCTGCTGCTAGCGTCACAACTGCTGTTCCGTGCTGATCATCATGCATAACTGGAATATCGAGCTCTTCTTTTAAACGTTCTTCAATTTCAAAGCAGTGAGGCGACCCTATATCTTCTAGTAAAATGCCGCCGAATCCCGGTGAAATATTTTTAACCGTTTGAATGATTTCTTCCGGCTCATTTACATTCAATAAAATAGGGATAGCGTTTACATTGGCAAGCTGATCAAATAACGCGGCTTTTCCTTCCATAACGGGCATTCCTGCAACTGGACCAATATTTCCTAATCCTAGTATAGCGGTGCCATCTGTTACAATTGCAACCGTGTTTCCAATGCTCGTATAAATCTTCGCTTTGTCCGGCTGTTCTTGAATAGCACGGCAAACGTTTGCTACGCCTGGTGTATACACTCTTCTTAAGTCAGCGATCGACTCAATTTTCATTTTGCTTTTCATTTGAATTTTACCGCCTTCATGCGCATGAAGGACTTCATCTGATACTGTATGTAAAATAATTCCTTCTAAACTACGAACCGCTTCAAGCAATTCCTCAAGCTGGTCTTCACTTTCTACTTGAACCGTAATGCTTCTCATGGTGTAGTTATGTCCTACTTTAACGGTTTCAACCTCGCCAATGTCTCCTCCAACATTTCCGATAGCTGTTGCTACTCTTCCTAAGTTTCCGGGTACAGTCGGTGTTTGTACCATTAACGTGCGTATTAAATTATTCATCATATCCCCATATCCCCCTTGTCCTAATCCTGCAAGTACGTACGCTTACTAAATGAAGCGTTTAAAACGGTCGAATTCCCCATAAGTTCATGTTATCTACTTATCTTACAAGTAGATCTATACATACTATCTTTTTCACCAAAGGAAAAGAAATAGATAACGCTTTCAAACAGACGTTTCGCTTTGATTATAAGCAAAGTTTTTAGAATAATCAAGCGATGACATTGTGAAAATTCATAAATTATTAAGAAGGAATTTGTTCTTCATAAACAGAAAAGACTTATATAGAGAAGAAACAAAGGAGTGAAGCAGTTGAAATCAATTTGTGTGTTTGCAGGATCAAGCGCTGGAATAAAAACAGAATATAAAGAGGCCGCCGTCTCGCTAGGACGCTATATGGCCCAAAAAAACTACCGGCTGATTTACGGAGGCTCACGAATGGGTCTGATGGGAGAAGTTGCAAATGAAATGCTTCAGCACGGAGGCGAAGTCATTGGCATTATGCCCCGCGGTTTGTTTAGCGGTGAAATTGTTCATACCGCGCTGACAGAACTTATCGAAGTAGAGAGCATGCACGAGCGAAAAGCAACTATGCACGAGTTAGCTGATGCTTATATTGCACTTCCTGGAGGTTTCGGAACATTTGAAGAGTTGTTTGAAGCTCTTTGCTGGGCTCAAATTGGTATACATAAAAAACCAGTAGGGTTATTAAATGTGAACGGCTACTACAACCCGCTTATGCAAATGGTTCAGCATGCCGTAGATGAAGGATTTTCTACGGATTCTGCTATTCGTCTAATCAACATTTCTGATACTCCCGAACAGCTCATCTCTTCAATGGACACCTACACGTCTCCTTCAGAGGACCAAAAATGGAACACTGAAAGCTAAAAAGCAAGCGCATCATTTGCGCTCGCTTTTCAGGCGTTATTAAAAGCAATTTCATATTTTTTTACACCAAAAACAAAAGGGCTATCTATTGGCTTTAAAGACTGATTCTGAACTTTGGAAAATCCCCCTTTTTCTAGTAACTTAGTAAAAGCAATTTTCCCTTCCATTCTTGCTAGTGGTGCTCCTAAGCAAAAATGGATGCCAAATCCAAAGCTCACGTGAGGATTTGTTTTACGATGCACGACAAAAGTGTCAGGCCATTCAAACTTAGCTGAATCTCTATTTGCACTCGCTGCCCAGCTAATTACCTGCTGTCCTCTTTTAATCTTACACTCTCCAAGTTCTACATCTTCAGCAGCTATGCGTCCAATCGCTTGAATAGGAGGATAATAGCGAAGCGTTTCTTCTACCAGGTTCGGAACTAGCGATATGTCTCGACGAACTTCATTCTGCACGTCTACATCTTCTGTCATATACCGAACTCCGTTCGTAATTAAGTTTGTTGTTGTCTCATTACCTGCTACTAGCAATAAAATACAAAACCCCAGCACTTCCTCTTCTGTTAAATGCTCGCCGTCGATTTCTGCTTCTAAAAGAAGCGAAATGAGATCTTCTTGTTTATTTTGCTGACGCTCCGCGATAATTTCTTTAAAATACCCTTGTAAAAAAATCACGCCTTCACTACGCTTTTGCATCATTTTCGCAAAAGCTTCGTCTGAATTATTTTCGGCACCGCTCACTAAGTCATCGGAGTACTTTTTAAACAGTGCTCGGTCTTGTATTGGTACTCCTAGCAGCTCTGCTATTACAATAATCGGCAGTGGTCCAGCAAAGTCTTCTACTATATCAAACTTTTCTTTGCTGCTTACTTCATCTAATAAATAATCTGCAATCTCTTCAATATGACCCTCCAAGTGCTGAATAGCTCTTGGCGTAAAAGCTTTGTTTACTAAATTTCGTAACTTTGTATGTTTTGGAGGATCCATCATTAAAATACTTTCTTGGCGTTCTTCCATTGCTCGTTTGGATGAAAAAAGCGACGGGTTTTTTAAAATATACTTTACTGTTTCATAATCAAATACATCCCAGCAGTTTCGGCTTTCATCGTAACGAATAGGTGCCTCTTGACGCAGGCTATTATAAATATCAAATGGGTAAAGCTGCTGTTCAACGGATTTAATTTCTTGCATAGGAATTAAATTAGCATAACGATTTTCTCTTTTCACTGCTTTTGGATTCATCTCGTCTTCCTTCTTTCGTTTAAAAGTAAAACTCGGTAAGGTTTTTAATCGACTATAGATAAAAGAATTTTTTTCCATCTTTTATCTTTTGATAAGCCTATCACAAGGTTTTTTCACTTTCAACGGACATAATCAGAAAATTTTGTCAATTATACCGAAGACTTATTTTATTTAAGGTCTAAATAAGTTATTTTTTCCCATTTTTTTAGTTCTTTTATCTTGTTTCATAATAATCATAGAGATGGTTACACTACAAGTAAGTACGTAAGAAAGTAGGGATCTCATGTGATGGATGCCCTTATGTGGGGTGGTGCCTCAGGCTCAGCTGTATTAATTGGCGCTATTATAGCTATTTTTGTACCTTTAAAAAAACAGTTGACTGCTTATATTATGGCTTTTGGCACGGGCGTTTTGTTAGGAGCTGCCGCTTACGAGCTTATTCAAGATTCGGTAAAAGAAGCGGGAATTATTCCTTCTTCTTTAGGCTTCTTAACAGGTGCAGGACTCTTTACTCTTCTTGACATGACCTTAGCTAAAAAAGGCGCTCACAAAAGAAAACGTTCGGACCACCTTGTCCCCGCTAGCTCGGGACTAGCCATTTTTATTGGTACTATTATGGATGCTATACCTGAGTCACTTATGATTGGCGCAAGTTTGATTGAACAGCACCACGTTAGCTGGCTGCTTGTTGTCTCTATTTTTATCAGCAATATACCGGAAGGAATCTCCGGGACAAGCGGACTACTAAAAAGCCAATACAGCCAAAAGAAAATTTTTTCATTATGGCTTTCAGTTTTTTTTATATCAGCTCTTTGCTCTTGGATTGGATACTTATTTCTTCAAGACGCTACCCCAAAGATGATGGGTTTTATTGCCTCATTCGCCGGGGGTGGAATTGTGGCAATGGTTGCTTCTACGATGTTGCCGGAAGCTTTTGAAGAAGGTGGTCCTGTTATTGGTTTTATTGCCTCATTAGGGTTATTAACTTCTATTATTTTGGATTATCTGTCTTTTTAATGAATAAACTTATATTTTGTATGAAACAAAATATATAGGTCTTTCGTCTTTACAAGTAGATATAAACAAAAGGAGTTACCATTATGAAAAAAATATATACTTCTCTTACACTTTGTACAGTGTTCACTTGGCTATCAGGGTGTGCCTATGCACCTCATAATAATCTGTCTGCCGAAAGAGTCTCTGCTTCTTCTATTCAATATACTTCTTCTTCAAAACATGAGGCTTCAGTAGAGGAAATTACAAATAAACTTCCAGGACACGTTTATTTAAAAGGTATAGCCTTTCAAGATACGCAAAAACCTTATTACTTAGCAATTAATTACGCTGCAATAACTAATCAGCATACGTTTGAAAAAAGCTGGACGTCTGTTAAGACCAAACGCATACTTTTACATAACGCAACCATTTTACTTTCTGCCGTACAAAATGCTGACAGCGTTCACTTTACTATTAATACGACTGTTCCTCAGACAATCACTATTACTCGAAAAGAGTTAACAGACTTCTACGGAATAGATCTTCGGAATTATAATGACGTGAAACAAGTATGGAAAGAAAAATTCGAAGGACAGCAAGAAAAAATCGAGGAATTTTATGATGCACATCCAATTACGGAAATGCAGTAAAAGCGGCCCATGGCCGCTTTTTAAAGTTGTTTTTTCATAAACACCTGCTCAAGTTTGATTCCTTCATCTGTATATAAATCTTGAAAACCAAATGATTTTAACTTTTTCACGAGTAAGCTATTTCTTTTTTCAGGTACATTATATGTATTATAAGCAATTGGTCCATACATATTAAAAATGGTTGCTAATAAAAAGTCCAGAACGTCCTCTGAATTTGAGATATGTTCCTTAACGCTTCCTTGATAAAAAGTAACGGAATTCACGATGCCTATGGAAGAAAAATTCTTTTGAAATAATAGATAGCCAACTTCTTCGTTTTTTTCATCCAACGCAATAAACGCTTCTCCATCATGAATACAATCAAATTGATTTTTCCACGGAACGTCGTATGTATAAAAGGGTAGGTTTCGAATATCTTTTGCAAGCCTTCGCTTGAACGAATACGTAAGCTGATTCTTCTTTTTAAGTAGAGAAGCGTGAAAACTACCTCTATGCTTTAGAAATAAAAGCGTATCTACAATTTCATATCCATATTTCTGATAAAGGTGAATGGCTTTTTCATTCACTTTAAATGCTTCCAGACTGGCTTCCACTACTCCTTGCTGCTGATATCTCTCAAGTGTAGCTTTTAGTAAGGCTTCTCCAATTCCTATTTTTCGGTAAGGTAGGGCTACACTTGTGCCTCCATTCCAAGCATGTTTTTTTCCCTTGACCTTTTTTATTCCATTTAACATAATTCCGGCTGGTGTATTATTATAAAAAGCCATAAAAGAATGGTCGACAGATAGCTGATCGAAACCAAATCTACAAGTGAATTGATCTAGCGACAGCTCAATCGGAATGTAATAATCTTCAAAACCCTTATTGAATGCTTCTAGCGCATCAGAAAAAGAACACTGGCTTAAAGGCTTAATTATAATCACAGGACATTCCTTCCTTTTTTAAAAAGATAATAAGCTAGAAAATCATTATAAGAAAACATCATCAATAACCTTCTGAATTTTTGTGGTTTTTAAAAGAAAAGAAAGAGACATACCGTTTGAACACCCTGTCTCTTCCTTTCTTTTAACACTCTATTCTATTGTCTTTTAACCTCTACATCTGACGCTTTCACAAACGCATAGCGGTGATTAAAATAAATTTGATAATATTCGTCTTTTCCAACAATCATTTTGTGATCGTTTGGGTTTGTTGTAAAAGTTGGGGCATAGTAATAGTCACTCCTTACTTTCTCTACCCCCACGTACACCTGGTCTGGAGAAATTTTATACTGAAGTGGCACCATAGCTTTAACTGGTATATCAGAAGGATAGGCTGAAGCCTCCGGGAAAGCTCCTCCGTACACTTGAATGCTTTCTTTCCCTGGTTTTGGCGTTAATAATATGCCTGTACCTTTACTTGTATTTTTATTATGAGGATTATAAAACCACGCTTTTTGTCCTCCGTACCAAATCGCTGTCCATTCTCCTTTTGTCTCAGCTACTGCATACGTTTGTCCAGTTACTGCTTTGCTTCCCCAGTCTAACGTTTGTTTCGTTCCAGGCCCTGAAGCTGCAGGCTCATTCAGCAGCGGTGAATCATTGCTGGGAGCTTGATGCAAATACACAAAGTTGGCCGGCTGCTTTGGTGCATCTGATACTTCTGGCTGATTGTTTTGAAAGACTGGATTAATCGTAACGGCTAGTTTGTTTGTATGCTGGCGCTCGACTGGGCTTCCTACTAAATCCATGTAGTGCCCCCAATCCCAAAACGGCCCGGGATCTGAATGCATACCTGATTGAGCCTTAGGAGACAAACCCGGCACCTCATCATGACCAATAATATGAGCTCGGTCTAAGGGAATATTATATTCTTTGGCAAGGTGGCGTACGAGTCTTGCCGAAGAACGGTACATTTCTTCCGTAAACCAAGTAGATCCTTCAAGGGCGAATCCTTCATGTTCAATTCCAATACTGTGTATATTAAAATACCAGTTTCCTGCATGCCATGCTACGTCTTTGTTATGGATCATCTGTGCGATATGGCCATCACTTGAACGGATTACATAGTTTGCAGCGGCTCTATTAGGGTTAGCAAACAAATCAATCGTTCCATCATAACTTACTTCTGTATCATGAATAACAATATAGCGAACATCTGATTTTTGGCGGTTTGCAATATCATAGTTTCCGTAATCTGAAGGACTTTCGCTGAATTTCCCGTAAAAAGCAGGGATGTATTCACATTTTAAAGATGCCGGACAATCCGCTTTATTCGTATTGGAATTTTCAGCACGAGGAATCGACTTATCTATATTTTGAGGGGGAATTTTAAGATGCTGTCCGTCTGACGTTGTATGCTCTGCTCCTTTTTCCAACGTTTCATATACATCATCGGCAAATACTTGAGCGTTTTTTTTATCCTGAGAAGCACCGTAAGCGGCGACTGCATCGTACCATTTTTGATCAGTGGACGGTATGTTTCCATTTTTGTCTTTTGCGATAAAAGCCAGCACAGCAGCGCCACCGCGAATATTTTGCACAGGATCTTTTTTTAATCTTTCTTTATCTGAGTTAAGCAGCTTAGCAGCTAAGGAGAGAGTTTGCTGTTTATCATATGCTGGTTTTGAAGGCACAGCTCCGTTTCCTTTTCCATCTTCTAAAGAAGGGATGTCTGTTAAATGCATAAGACCGTATCCCCCGGCTGCACTAGGTTTTCCATTATGACTTTCCCAGCGCGACTTGTTGTAGGAAATTGCTTTTAAAAGCGAAGCCGGCACACCAAATTCTTTAGATGCTTGTGCAAATGCTCGCTCTAAAGAATCTGACTGATTCTCTGCCGCCAAAGCGACTACAGGCTTTTGCAGCGTATGAAGGGGCATATAAGCTGTACATATGACACCAGCCGTAAGCATGGCTACCCCTATCTTATTTAGTTTTAATCTTTTTTTTAGTTTCAAACGTATTCCTCCCCCGTAAAGTATGTAAATGAGGTCAATAAAGACATAATATGACTTTACCTCGTTCTCAACCATTTCGTCTTCTTTCTTTCTATTCCCTTGAGACAATAGTCTAGAAGATTCGACAGAGTTACTAGGAGGAAAGATGTGGTATGAGAAAAAAATCATAAAAATCATCCCTCTTCTTTAAAGCTGCGCTCTCAAAAATGGTTGAGTACAGCAGTGGTCCATTCATCCCTTTTGCTGCCTTTTTAATAAAGCAGCAATATTGTAGATAATGACATTCCTTCTATAATTCAACTATTACTAAACCAAATTTCTTAATTTACCAGTTTTTTAACAGACTGTACGTTCGACATTTTAGTAACTTTTCACCATAGTTAACCATGGAAAAGGTTGCTATTATTAAAGACAAGAGAATGTTTACATATGATTGAACGCAGCAAGAACTGCTCTTGAAAGGAGATACCTTATGAGAGGACACAGCATTCCAGCAATTAAGTTGAATGAAGAAGAAAAAGAAAAATTAGAGGAACTTATTGAACACTATAATTTAAAACGAACGTCTCTCATTCGAAAATTTATTATGGATGGAAAAGTTAAGCCTCCTTTAATCGGCAAAGAAGCAGGTGTGGAACTATTGGTTAACCTGCGAAAGATTGAGTCTGAACTAAGCCGGCTAAGCAATAATATGCATCAAATTGCAAAGTACTTACATAAACCAAAAGATAAGCAAAACCATTCACAGAATCTTGAAGAAATCCTACTAGAAATGATGAAAAAACAAAAACATGTACAAGAAGATGTAGAGACTATTTCAGAGCAGCTTAGCGATCATTTATACGTTAAATAGAGAAAAAACGCTCTTTTCATTTCAGAAAAGAGCGTTTTTTATAAAGAAGTAGGGATTTAAATGCTTTTTTTCATGCCGCACTTTGCGCATGTACGGATAAAAATAAAGTCTTTTACTAAGCTTTTAAATTTCACATGTCCACAGTTATCGCATCTGCCTGCAACTTTATCCGGAAACTCCTCATATACATATACTTTTGTTAAATCAATCGCTTCTTGTTGCTCTTCCATTTTCATCACACCTTTATGCATCTTTACGATTCAGCTCTTTATATTCTATCAAAAATAAGTAAAATTACTAGGGTGAAAGCTTCAAAAAACAAGCAGGTTTTTTCACTATTTTTTTATCCGTTCAGCTTTGTACCACCAATTTTCTCTATCTAAAAATGCTTTTACATTCAGTATTTTTTTATCGCGAAGGGTAATGATGGCTGCCGCGGCTCCTTCTTTGGAAAAGGTTACGGCTGTTTCTAATTTCTCTTTTGTCACAAACACTTTTAATGTTTCCATATTCTCTTTTGTTAATTCCGCAGTTGTAATGGTTTCTCCTTCAATGATTGTATCTTTTTTTTCAATAAAATGTTGTCCATCCATCACCCAGGCTGCACGCGTTTCACCATAAACTTGAAAGAAGGTATTCTTTTTTAAATAACCTGTTCTCTCTGACATATTTGCATCCTTATACGTCTCCGTATCCTCGGTTGTTTTTATCCATAAAGGTTTATATAAAAAAGCCGGCTTTGGAAAACCTTCCTCGTCAGAATCTCCCACAGGATTTGTAGATTTAGGCTCCAAGTTTAAAAACTGCGCAATCCCTTTTGCATATGCCACCCCCATATCTTTTAGAAATTGAGGATTTTTTAAAAGCTTTGCATCGTGTTCTGTATCAATAAACCCAATTTCAGTTAGTACAGACGGCATATATGAACGCCTTAACACACTATGATTAGCTAATTTCCTGCCTCGGTTAGAGTGATTGTATTTAGTGAGAACAAATTTCACATGATCGTGAATATCGTTTCGTAACACAATGGTTTGGTTATTTATATTTTTGCTATAAATAAAATCTTCATATCCCGTTTCGCCGCCTAAATTTATATGAATAGATAAGTATACATCAGCACCCCACGCATTGGCTTTGTTAACCCGTTCATTTAATGACAAAAACACATCGGTTGTACGGGTTGTACAAAGAGAAAATCCTTCATAGTGAGTAGAAAGAAAAGAGATGATGTACTGTTGAACAGCTAACACTAAGTCTTTTTCATATAACCCGCTGGCGACAGCCCCTAGATCTGCCCCTCCGTGACCTGCATCTAAATAAATTTTTTTCATATAACCTGTCTCCTCCTTATCCGTAGCATATGCATGAATAAGCGAAGACGTTTGTTATATAAAACTACTTTTATGTATAAAGCTTTTTGCTATGGCTCATTTAGAAGTCTTTACAACTGATTTACCATAGCTGGTAACATCAAAATATGTATTTGATCCATCGTCTTCATTGATCACAACATCTAAGTCATGAAAATAACGATGAAGCTCTTTTAACAGTGCTTGATCTTCCGTCTGCTCTAGCTGTCCAGCGAGCTTCTCCATATGCTGAAAGTCTTTCTTTAAAACAGAATCTTTTACTTCAATCGTGCCAATCGTATTGTTAATGGCTGTGGCTTCTTCTTGTACGGCAGGCCAGTCTGGATGCTCAATGGCACTCCACCCCGTCAAATCATTTAGTACGTCATGATGTTCAGCAATAAAGTCTTTTGCCTGCTGATCGCTGCTTTCCAGCTTATCAACTTTTTGTTGATCCACTTTAATGGCACTTGCCTTTATACTTTGCTGTGATAAAAAAGGAATTTTTCCGTTTTGGTACAATATCCACCCTATCGCTCCTCCCCCGACTAAAAAAACGGATAAAGATATCGAAATGATCATACGCTTCTTCTTACTTTTATGTCTTTTTTCCATTTGACTCCTTTCCGGGTATTCAAAACCCTTTAGGCCTTATGAACTGAAACGAATAACCTACAAAAAGAATTTTACCATATTTTTAATATTAAGAATATTAAAAAAGAGACTCCTTCGAGTCTCTTTGAATCCGCTTCAGTTAACTTTTACCTGTGTGTAGCGATTTTTAGGAACATTCAACTGCAAGTTACTTCTTAACGTACTCCCTTCGTATTCTGTACGATACAGGCCTCTTTCTTGCAGTATCGGTACAACATGTTCAACAAAGTCATCTAAACCATGCGGAACGCTGGAGTGAATAATAAAGCCGTCAGCTCCTTTTTCTTCGAACCACTGTTCCATCAAATTAGCGATATGCTCTGGAGTCCCAATAAATTGTGTTTTAGGTGTAGCAATTCGCAGCGCTGCTTCTCGCAGTGTCCACTTATATTTTTTGGCGTTTTCTTTAATTTTTTCGGTTGTACTGCGGAAACTATTACTTCCTATATCTCCTAAGTCAGGAAATGCATCATCTAATGGAAACTGTGAAAAATCAAAATGATCGAAAAAGCGTCCTAAGTAGTTTAGCGCATGTTCAATTGTCACCAATTGAGAAAGTTCTTCATATTTTCTTTCGGCTTCTTCGTTTGTACTACCAATTATAGGACCAATTCCCGGAAAAATTAAAAGTTCGTTTTCATTGCGTCCTTGCGCTGCAGCTCTCAATTTTACATCTTGGTAAAAAGCTTTTGCTTCTTCTAAATTGTCTTGTCCCGTAAACACTGCGTCAGCCGTTTTTGCTGCTAAATCTTTTCCGCTTTCAGAAGATCCTGCTTGAAACACTACGGGCTGCCCCTGAGCTGAGCGCCCAATGTTCAACGGACCTTCTACAGAGAAAAATTCGCCTTTATGATGCAATCGGTGCAGCTTTTTCTCCTCAAAAAATTGTCCGGTTTCTTTATTTCGAATAAATGCATCATCTTCCCAAGAATCCCATAATCCCTTTGTTACTTCTAGAAACTCTTCAGCTATTCTATAGCGTTTGTCATGAGTCGGGTGCTCTTTTCCATAGTTAAGCGCAGATCCTTCTAATGGAGATGTTACAACATTCCATCCCGCTCGGCCGCTGCTAATATGATCAAGTGAAGCGAATTGTCTAGCCACCGTAAACGGCTCGCTATACGAAGTCGATAGAGTGCCGACTAAACCAATATGAGAAGTGACAGAAGCAAGTGCTGATAGAATAGTAAGAGGTTCAAAACGATTCAAAAAATGCGGAAGCGATTTTTCATTGATATATAACCCATCGGCAATGAACACTAAATCAAATTTTCCTTCTTCCGCTTTTTGAGCCTGCTGCTTGTAAAAACCTAAATTAACGCTGGCATCTGACAAAATTTCAGGGTGTCTCCACGCCCCCATATTTCCTCCGACTCCATGAATAATAGCCCCTAGCTTTAATTGTCTTTGATGTGTCATATTACCATTCTCCTTTTTCATACCCATTCATAAATTCTCGTAATTGATTGGTTAAACCACCTGCTCCAAAGCGAAGGACTCTTTCTTTTTCTGTCTTTCTTCCATTTCCTTCTTGTGCAAATTGTAAAAAAGCGATCACGTGAACTCTTCTAGGATGAATATTTTCAATTCCTTCGTCATAAAACCATTGATCAATTGTATTGTAAATCCCTTTATTGACTCTGAATTGACTGTGGCACCAATTAAAAAACTGGAGATCAGGCAGATTTAAATATCTCGCTTGCCCTAGCTTGGAAGCTGTAGCTTCACTAGATACATAGCCCATATGTTGAAATCTTTGCTTTGCTTGTAGCGTATCAGCTTTAATTTGATGCTTTAAAAACTCAATAGAAGGGAATTTTTTCTCTCCTCGCACCCGAAAGATCACGTCGCATTGAACTGTCTCTCCATAAATAACGTCGTTAAAATCCAGAATATGAACCTCAAATGTTTTAGATAATTTCGATCCAAATGTCGGCTTAACCCCTACATTCATAACTCCTAAATGTTCAAGTCCCCGCAGATGAACGAGGACACCATACACGCCATTTTTTAATTCCTCATGCTGAGTATCTATATTAGCTGTTGGAAACCCTAAGTGTCTTCCTTGCTGCCTTCCAGGTACAACCTGCCCTTTTATAATAAGTTTTTTGCTTGTTTTAGCTTTTAATGCTCCTCTATTCACTACGTTCACCCTTCTTCCCTTAAGTCTAGTAAAAAATAAAAGGTTCTTTGCACAATGTCACACATTGTGCAAAGAACCTCTAGTGATCTAGTCGGTTTGTTTAATTTGATGATTCTATCATATACTTATTATTCCTATGAGTCAAGTTGGTTTTTAATTAAAATATTAGATTGTTTTTTCATAAATATAAGAGTAAGGAGAATGCGTTGGGTTAATACGCTTGAAAAATTGCTTTGTTCGATCTTCTTTTGGGTTTAAAAATATGTCTTCAGGATGACCTTGTTCAACAATCTTTCCTCCGTCCATAAATACCACGTGATTAGAAACTTCACGGGCAAAACTCATTTCGTGCGTAACAATGATCATTGTAATTCCTTCTTCAGCAATTTTACGAATAACAGACAGTACTTCACCCACCAGTTCAGGGTCCAAAGCAGACGTCGGCTCATCAAATAAAATGACTTCAGGATTTAAAGCAAGCGCTCTAGCAATGCCCACTCGCTGCTGTTGACCTCCTGATAACTGACTTGGATAAGCATTTGCTTTTTCAGCAAGCCCAACTTTTTCAAGGACGTCTAAACTGCGTTGTTTCGCTTCTTCCTTTGGCAGCTTTTGAACAATAACTAGCCCCTCCATAATATTTTCAATAACGGTTTTGTGTTTGAACAAATTGTATTGCTGAAAAACCATCGTTGTTTTTTGTCGAAGAGTTAAAATGTCTTTGCGGTTTGGCTTTTGGCACTGAACCGTAAATTGATTAATCGAAACTTCTCCTTCATCTGCTTTTTCTAAGAAATTAATGCAGCGTAAAAACGTAGTCTTTCCAGAACCACTCGGTCCTAAAATGGTCACAACGTCGCCTTTTTTAACAATTAAATCAATACCGTCCAATACTGTATTATCACCAAATGTTTTTTTTATATTTGTTAGTGCAATCATACAACCCCTCCTCGATTATAAACAGTTAATTTTCGTTCAAGCAGCGCTGTTATCCCTTCTATTAACATCGTCAGCATCCAATAAATAAGAGCAGCAGCAATATAGGCTTCTAAAAACTTGAGATTATTCGAAGCTACGATATTAGCAGCACCGTTTAGCTCTTTTTGCGATACGATGAATGCGATAGAAGACGTATGCAAAAAGCCGATGAAAATATTACATAAATTCGGTAAAGACAAAGCAAACGCCTGTGGAAAAACAATTCGTTTCATTGATTGAAAACGATTCATCCCAATGGCATACGCAGCCTCAATTTGTCCTTTTTCTACAGCTAACAAACCGGAGCGAATAATCTCTGACATATAAGCTCCCGCTGTAAAAGACAAAGCGATTAATACAAATACGACAATAGGAATGCTGTTTGCATTGAAGCCCCATCCATAGTAACTCGATAGTTTATTAATAAATAGCGGGAACCCTAGGTAAATAACCATAATATGAAGAATAGCAGGCGTTCCTCGGAAAAATGATACGTATACGTTGGCAATTGGCGTTATTATTTTCACTGAATTGATTCTCACAGCCGCAACAGCAATACCAATAAGCAACCCGCCTAGTAACGGACCGATGGTAATAAGTAGCGTTAAAGGTAATGCCTTTAAAATTTCTACAAACGCTGTCCATATAAACGGTACATCAATAATCATGTTTACACCTCTTTTAGTAAGCTCGTTTTATACATGAACAGGCTGATCATGTTTTTGCAGCTTCTGTTCTGATTTCACAAAAAATTTCTCTAATATAATCGCCACCAAATAATAAATAATGGCAAGTGCGATATATACCTCCACTGCATGAGCCGTTGCAGCGATAATGGTATCTCCTCTTCCCATCATATCCATCACACCAATGGTAAAGGCTAAAGACGTATCTTTTAAGGACCCAATCACAAGATTTCCAAAGTTAGGAAAGGCTACAACGAGAGCTTGCGGCAGCACAATTCGAGTGAACGTTTGTTTTCCGCTCATTCCTATACTATAAGCTGCTTCAGTTTGCCCTTTATCTACACTATTAATGGCACCGCGCATCATTTCAGAAAAAGACGCCGCTGTGCTCAGTGAATACGTGATAATAACAAATACAAGCGGGGCCATTCTTGAAACGTCAATATGAATCAATTGTAAAAGAGCAGGTATCCCGTAAAAAACTAAAAATAATTGAATTAAAATAGGGGTTCCCCTCATAAAAGAAATATAAACTGCTGCTATTTGACTTAACACCGGTACTTTATAAATACGAGGCAGGGCAATAAACAATCCCAAGGTACTGCCAATCACAAGTGAAGCAATCAAAATCCAAATTGTAATATGCAAATAAGATAATAATTGAGGAATAGAGGTGAAAATCAGCTCTATATCAAATGCTTTTCCCATCTTTTTCTCTCCTTTGTTTCCCTCTACAGGTAGCGAAAGGACCCAAGTTCAAGGCTTGGGTCACAGTAAGTGCTTTAGTTATTTCCAGCTGCTTTTGTATAGTCTTCTCCCAGCCATTTTTTACTTAATTTTGTCAATATTCCGTCTTCTTTTATTTCTTTTAGCACTTTATCCACATCTTTTTGTAAACCTGTTTCATTTTTGCGAAGCATAAAATATACTTTTGAATTTGAAATAGCAGGCCCTACAACTTTTTGCTCTGCGTCCGCTTGTTTATTGACAAAGTCAACTGCAAACGGCGTACTAATCGTGGCATCCGCACGCCCTGTTTTCAGCTGCGTTTTTGTATCATCAGATCCTTGGCCTGAATAGACGATATTAATTTTATTTCCATGTTCTTTGTTATACTTATCGATTAAGTTAGCAGAATTACTCGTTGCTCCTACAATTACCTTTTTACCGCTCAAATCTTTAATTGATTTAATAGACGTATTTTTTTCGTTTACAACTACATGTAGCGGAAAGATATTATAAGGTTCTTTATTAAACAGGAACTTTTGTTTTCTCTCTTCATTCACTTCCATCTGATGGGCTACTAAATCAATTTTGTTCGATTCTAAGCTCAAAAGTAAATTAGAAAAATCCATTGTCTTAAATTCGAACTTATAGTTTGGAAGACGTTTGTCTATTTCTTTAACAAGTTCTACGTCATACCCTGTTAGATTTCCTTTATCGTCCAGAAAGCAAATGTTCGGAAATTGCGTACCTGTTCCTACAATAATTTTTTGTACTTTGTCTTTACTTGCGTTAGCCGCTGTTTCTTTATTTTGTGTTCCGCAAGCGGCTAGTAATAAAAGAAGTGATAAAAAGATAGCTGTCAGCTGTAGTTTTTTCATGTGTTTTGTCCCTCACTATGTCTCAAAATAATTTATTGTTTTAATGAATTAATAAAATAGATGTTCCAGCTATTTAACGATTGATGAATAGTCTTCAATCAATTTTTCTATTTGTTCATAATCTTTTTCAATTACTCCTTTAAACTGCCCCTCGTCTCCAATTTCAACCACCGGTACATGGCGAATACCGTATCTAATTTCAAGTAAATCCCGCAAATAATCTTTTCCTTCTACATCGATACTTTCATATTGATATCCTTTCTCATGAAAATATGCTTTTAGTTCCTCGCAATGATGACAACCTTTTCGATTCCATAATAAAATCTTTGCTGACATGGTTTTTCCTCTTTTCTTTTAAATTATTAATTAGCTTTTTGCAACTCCTTGTGCTTTTCTAACTCGTATCTTTCAGGATGTAAGATTTTTCTTAAGAATACACCTTTTCCTTCTTCTCCTTGATCGACTTCAAAAAAACGTTCATACCCTTTCCTTTCATACATAGGAATCAACCACGGATGTCGATCAGAAGTAGCCAATGTAACGGCAGGTTCCCCCAATTGATCCCGAATAATTGTTTCTTCAACCCATGTTAAGAGTTTAGAACCTACTCCTTTCTTTTTAACCAAAGGATCTACCGCAAACCACCATAAGAAAGGCCAGTTCGTTATTTCTTTATACGTTCTTGCTGTAATCGTAGCTACGATTTTTTTATCACTTTCCAGCACGTAGCAACGGCTGTTTTGAATGTTTTCTTTTACAAGTTCAATCGTTGCCGTTGCGGCTGGAAACTTAATTCCTAGCTCTCGAATCGGCTCGTATGCCCGAAGTGTTAAATTCAACAGTTCTTCAGCATCTTCTACGGTTGCTAATCGAAATAATTCACTCATTTTCTCCACCTCATTTTATAAATGATTGAAGAGATAGACCTGCTTTATAAATCAGCTCATCCACCGCTTCCTTTAAACGACTTTTAGCATTCATATTGTTGATGCCTGCAAAAGACACGTATTCATGCAGCAGAAAAAGACTGCTGAGCCAATAAGGTCTACCTAAAAAAGACGCTAAAAGTTTTAAATCATATTTAGCTTTTAGTAAAGAATTCACATTTTCCCCAACAAGAATTGGCAGAAGTATTTTTTCATGCAATAAATCTTCTGGCAATATTTTTGTTAGCCGTTCAAAAGACTGTACGTATGTTTCATTTACTCCAGATAACAGAACGACAATACTTTTAGCTTGGTTCACTTTTGAAATGAATACCTTTACTTCTTTCTGAGCTTCCTGCTTCAAAGCGTGTACATCATGATACAAAATAGTTTCTGCGTGCACTCCTTTTGAGGTTAAGCAAGCTTCTAGCTCATCTTTTACTAAGGCTATTTGTTGATAATTATGAGAGCTTCCGTTATATAAAATACATACATCGCTCACTTTCTCCCCCTCCTTTTTATAGCAAAAAGGCTCCTGGAGTTTACTCAGGAGCCTTTGGTAGACCAATCAGCTTTAACTGTTTGTTTGATAAAACTGGAGAATGAAGTGAAGTGTCTTTGAAACATACTCACTTAATTCTTATTTATCCAAGTTGTTTTATCGGCTTTTCTATTTGATGATTCAACTATATAGCCTCAAAATGGCAAAGTCAACTTATTTTTCAAAAAATATTTTTCTTTTAAAAAACTCTTTTCATTCGGAAAATCCTTTGCTAAAATAAATCCCAATTATTCTTACCTTTTTTATCAACTTTAAGGAGTGTTTTCAGTGAAATTAAGTATTTTAGATCAAAGCCCACGTTATGAGGGTGAGCGTGCTGAAGATGCATTTCAGCATACTATACAATTAGCTCAGCTAGCAGAAGAACTCGGTTACCATCGCTTTTGGGTAGCCGAGCATCACGACTCTGAACATGTTGTAGGATCATCACCTGAAGTGTTAATTTCTCACCTGCTCGCTAAAACGCATCATATCCGTATCGGCTCAGGTGGTGTTATGCTTCAGCACTACAGCCCTTATAAAGTAGCAGAAAATTTTAATGTTTTAGCCTCATTATCTCCAAATCGCATCGATCTTGGAATCGGTAGAGCACCAGGAGGACTACCTCATTCTACTCAAGCCTTGCAACAAAACTCTCAGCCCACTAAGTCCTTAACAGACAAACTGATAGAACTTAAACAATACCTAAACGATACGCTGCCGGAAGATCACCCTCTTTACGGTTTAAAAGCCTATCCAAGGCCCAAAAAATCGGCAGATATATTTTTACTGGGAGCAAGTGCTTCAAGCGCAGAGCTTGCGGGTTCATTAAACCTTCCTTATGTATTTGCTCAATTTATTAATGGCGATCAAAAAGTGCTGAAAGAAGCGATTTCTGTCTATAATCAGCACGTTTCATCTCGCGCACGCTCGCTTGTCGTTGCCCTTTCCGTCATCGTAGCGGATACCGTAGAAGAAGCAAAAGCATTAGCATCCAGCACAAAAATATTTAAAGTATACTTACAAAATGGGAAGTCCGCTACATTAGGCTCCAAAGAAAAAGCTGAAGAATTTGGTCAGCAATCCAAAGAAAGCTATCGAATTGAAGAAAAAGAAGCAAACGTTATATACGGTACAAAAGAAACCATTCGTCAAAAGCTTCAAGCTTTGAAACAGGAATTTTCTATTGATGAATTTATCATACTTACCGCTATTCAAAATTTCGAACAAAAAAAGCAATCTTATACGCTCTTAAAAGAAGCATTCAATGAAGGAGATGCGCAGAAAATTAATCAAACTCTAGCTGCTTACTAATCCAGAAGCTGAGATAAAAAACGAACTAACAATCAAAATTATCGATTATTAGTTCGTTTTTTCATTGTTTTATCTACTTCCGAGGAGTTCAAACAAAGTATACGCATACCTCTCATTTTTTCAAAAAATCATTAAATTGAATCAAACGTTTTTTTATAGTACCATATGAAGATATGAGTCTAGTAGAAGAAGGGAATTTAAAAATATGGCTTACAAAATGATTGTTTTAGATTTGGATGATACACTATTATGCGATGATCACACTATTTCTCCGCGCACAAAAGAAGCATTAATGAAGGCGCAAGAATCGGGAGTGAAAGTTGTACTTGCTTCTGGACGACCAACTTACGGAATGGTTCACATTGCGAAAGAGCTCGAATTAGAAAAGTACGGAAGCTTTATTTTATCGTTTAATGGGGCAAAAATCATTAATTGCCTAACAAATGAAGAGCTATTTAGCAGTACATTGTCTCCGAGAACTGTTGCACGTCTCGACGATATTAGCCGCGAAGAAGGCGTTTTAATTCATACGTACGTGGGAGATGAAATTATAACCGAAGTAGAAAATAAATTTACGGATATTGAAAGTGACATTACAGGTCTGCCGATCCGTGTTGTTACATCTTTTACTGATGCCGTTACAGAACCTGTTGTAAAAGTACTTATGCTTGCAGAACCGGAAATGCTGGTTCACGTTGAAAAGAAACTTCAAAAGCAGCTTCAAGGAGAGCTAAGTGTAATGCGCTCTAAACCATACTTCCTTGAATTTACAGAAGAAGGCGTCACAAAAGGGACAAGTCTCCACTTATTAATTCAACAGCTTGGCATTACACGCGATGAAGTGATTGCCATTGGCGACAGTTATAATGATCTTGCCATGATTGAATTTGCAGGACTTGGCGTAGCAATGGGAAATGCTCCTGAAGATATTAAAGAAAAAGCCAACCATGTAACAGATACAAACATGAACGACGGTGTGGCAAAAGTTGTGGAAGAATTTATCTTAAGACCTGTTAGCGTTTCATAAGACAAAAAAAGCAGCTCGTACGAACCGAGCTGCTTTTTTGTTTTGATTTTATACTCCTAAAAGTTTCATAAGAAGCGTAGCTAAAATAACAGTGGAAGCGCCTCCGAGTCTTGTTGCTACTTGAGCAAATGGCATAAGTGACATACGGTTGGAAGCTGATAAAATCGCTACGTCTCCCGTACCTCCTAAACCACTGTGACAACCTGTTACAATTGCAGCATCCACTGGATGCATTTTCATCATTTTACCTACAAAATAACCCGTTGCTACCATAGCAATAACAACTGCTGCACATACGACCACATAACCTGGTGTAACAATTTTCACTACATCTTCAAGAGGAATATACAAAATCCCTAGCCCCACCATTAACGGCCATGTTAAGCTCGTAGAAATGAATTTGTACATATGGTAAGCACCTTGCTCCATCTTAGCAGGCATTACTTGTAAACATTTGACTAGCGTTGCCGCTACGATCATTAAAACTGGACCTGGAATTCCTAAAAACTTATGTGCTAAGCCTCCGAAAATAAAGAAACTACATGCAATTAAAAGACCTGCGCCCATTAACGAAAAATCTACTGGTTTCTTGATATTTGTATCTTCTGAGATGCCATCTCCGCCTTTTGTCTTCACAAGAACTCCATTACCTGTTAATTCTGGCTTTTTCTCTCCTAGACGTTTCATTAAGCCAGCACATACGATAGCAACGATGTTTCCGATAACAGCAGCTGGAATCATTTGCGACACAAAAGATTCTGCTGAACTACCTAAAATTTGAGAATAAGCAAGTGAAAGCGGTAAAATACCTTCACCAATCCCTCCTCCAATAATTGGTACAACAATATAGAAAAATGTATGTTTTGCTCCGTAGCCAAATAACATCCCAACAGCTACGCCTGCAGATACAGCGGCTAACGTACCTAATACAAGCGGTACGAACATACGTGTAAAGCCTTGAATTAAAACTTTACGGTTCATACCAAGAATACTTCCGGCTACTAAACAAGAAATATAAAGATATAAAAAGTTTGATGTTTTCATCAAAGTTGTTACCGCTTCCATAGATGCGGGATTTAAAACATTATAAAAAACTAATACGGAAGGTACAAGCAGTGATAAAATAGCTGGTCCGCCAATATCTTTTAAAATCGGAATTTTTAATCCTAAATCACCAAGCAGCATTCCCATTACCATAATAATCGCAAATCCGCCAATCATATCTGGAGGAAGCTCGTTGTAAACGGCCGCGCCATATACAATTAATGCAAGTAAAACGTATAGCGGCAGAGGAATAACTCCTACTTTAATATTGTTGATTCGGTTCCAAAAACCCTTATTTTCAGGCTGTGAATCTTGAGTAAACGTTTCCAATTTACGTGCTGTATTCATCTCATAACCCCCTGTGGTTCTAATATAGAGAATCATACACAAATTCCAAAAAACTATATACGTTATGTAACTTAAGAATTCTTTTTGTAACTAAAAAAAGCACAGCTTCTTTTTTCAGAAGCTGTGCTTTTTCTATCTAAAAATTAAGCATTTACTGTTTCTAAAGCTTTAATTTCTTTGTATGTTGGTTCCCACATTGCTGCTTTTACTGCCGCTTTAACATCTGTTGGAACTTCTTTTGCAACGCCATCTTTAATTGCTGCGTTAGCAACCGCTAAAGCAACGTTATAGGATACTTCACGTAATTCTTCTACGCGTGGTAGTAATGAAGCACCCGGCTTGCTGCTGTCTACCATTTGAGCTACAGCGTGTGCACATGCTGCAAACATGCTGTCTGTAATAACTTCTGCTTTTACCACGATTGATCCAAGACCAAGACCAGGGAAAACAAAAGCATTATTAGATTGACCAATTTCATATTCCACACCATCATAGTTAACTGGTTCAAACGGACTTCCAGTCGCTACAAGCGCTTTTCCTTCTGTCCAATTTAATAGGTTTTCAGGAGTAGCTTCCGCAAGCGGAGTTGGATTTGACATTGGTAAAATAGCTGGGCGTTCTATATGCTTCGCCATTTCTTTTACGATTTCTTCTGAGAATGCGCCTGCTACACCAGACGTACCAATTAAGATTGTTGGTTTAACTTGTCTGACAACTTCTAAAAGAGAAATTTTGTCTTCTTCACGGTTCCAGCCCTTCACTTCTTCTGCTTTTCGTGCATAAGGCGTTTGGAAACCTAATAAGTCGTCCATGTCATCTGTTAAAAGGCCTCGGAAATCAACTGCCCAGAAGTTTTTGTATGCTTCTTCTTCTGTAATACCGTCTAATACCATTGCGTCACGAACTTGATCTGCAATACCGATACCTGCTGTACCCGGTCCAAAGATTAAAACGCGGTGGTCACGAAGTGGCATTTTAGACACTTGAACTGCTGAGAAAATAGCGGCAAGCGTTACAGCACCTGTTCCTTGGATATCATCGTTAAACGTTAGAATTTCTTTTCCGTACTTGTTAATAATGTTACGAGCATTTACATTACCGAAATCTTCCCAGTGTAACAGTGCATTAGGGAATATTTCAAGAGATTTTGAAATGAATTGATCTACGAAATGATCATAGCGCTCACCGCGGATACGTTCATGACGGTTTCCGATATATAAAGGATCATTTAATAATTTTTCGTTGTTTGTTCCTACATCAAGAACAACTGGAAGTACTCTGCTTGGATCGATTCCTGCTGCAGCTGTGTATACGGCTAATTTACCGATAGCAATATTAATACCGCCAACGCCCCAGTCACCAATTCCTAAAATACTTTCTGAATCTGTAATAACCATTAAATCAATGTCTTCACTATTTGCATCGATATTTTTAAGAGCTTCTTCAATGCCTTCTACATTATCGATTGACAAGTATACGCCACCCGGACGGCGATATTCGTGGCTGTATTCTTGGATTGCTTGTCCAACTGTTGGTGTATAAACAACTGGAAGCATTTCTTTTAAGTGATCTTGCAATAAACGATAGAATAATACAGCATTACGGTTCTGTAAATCGTTTAAATACACATTCTTACCAAGATTATCTGCCTGAGCTAAAAATTGCTCATATGCACGTTTTGCCTGCTCATCTAAAGTTAAAGTCATTGGAGGAAGTAAACCTTCTAATCCTAACGTTTTACGCTCTTCTTTTGTAAAAGCTACTCCTTTGTTTAACATTGGAGCTCCTAAAATTTCTTTCCCACGTAAAGTCGTTTCAATTGTTTCATTATCTGCAAAAAATACGTTGCGCATACGACTATCTTCCTTTCTGTAGACTTGTATGACAAGCATACAAGTTGGTTAGATTTAAGTAATTAATACCTTATATGAATATTACTCATATTCTTCAAATGTCCGTTAACTTTTTATGAATAGCTTGCTAATTCATTTGACAATAGTATATTTTATGCCTATCTATTTCTGCTGTCAACTATTTTAGTAGAGCAATTTTTTACCTAAAAAGAGGTAGAAATTTCTGAATTTAATATCTTTTATAAATTTTCTTTTTATATAGGTACTAAGAACCCTCTTTATTCTATTCATCTCTTTTTAAAAGTCAAAATAATCCTTTAATATGGAAAAAATGTTTAATTATAAAAAATTTATTTTGAAATAATTTTAGTTTACCTATAAAGAATATTTTTTATTTTTTTGTCTATGCTGATTAGTGAATTACTATGAATATTTTTTCCTTTCTATCTATACATATTAACTACATAGTTCTTTTTTATAATAATGGAGGTTACTGTATGTTAAAACCAGATACGGCTATTATTTTTGGATTTCTTATCGAAGAAGCGGCCAGTCGATTAGACGATCAAGAGATTAAAGAAATTGCGGCTAAAGAGCTAGAAAATGGAGAATTGGTGTTTGAAGAAGCGAGTTATTTTTATAAACGCTTTTTTATCCCTGCTTCGTCTGAATTAAGACAAGCTCTTCGCCGAGAGGTCTTATCGCTTCATTTAACATTAAATCAAATCAAAAATGCTCATGGCAACGGATCTATGTCTAAAATTGCTCATATGCATCAAATTATTGCAGAAACTGAAAAATCAACAAACGAACTTAACAGACTTTTAAATCTTGCGTTCTATGAGGGTGAGGACGATCAGACCTACGCCTCCTTCATGAATATTTTTTCAAATAAATCATAAAAAAACCGTCCTTAAGGACGGTTTTTCTTATTGAACACCTTTCATTAAACGCTGAATTTTTGGCGAAATCATTAGCACAATTACACCTAAAATGACCGACACTCCGCCCAATGCAGCAAAATAAACAACTTGCGAAATGTTTTCATAGTATTGAACAAGCTGAGCATTGATTGCCTGCGCCGCTGCGCTTGTTAGGAACCATAAACTCATCGTCTGAGCAGAAAACGCTGCAGGTGCTAGTTTTGTTGTAGTTGATAGCCCTACTGGTGATAAACAAAGCTCTCCAACTACAACTAAGAAGAAGCTTAGCACTAGCCATAGGGGGCTCGCTAACGTTTCATTTCCATGAATGCTAGCTGGGATAACCATGACAAGGAAAGAAAGCCCTGCAAATAAAAGTCCTAACGAAAACTTCTTTGGTGTAGAAGGCTGTCTGTTTCCTAATTTTACCCAAACCGCTGCAAAAACTGGCGCAAATATAATAATGAATAGCGGATTTAACGATTGGAACCAGCCAACTGGAATTTTAAAACCACCATACGTTAGCTGCGTATGATCTTTTGCATATGTTGCTAAAATTGTTGATCCCTGCTCTTGAATCGCCCAGAACATTACTCCAGAGATAAAAAGAGGAATGTACGCTAATACGCGTGAACGCTCATCAGCTGTTGTCTTGGGGCTCTTATACATAACAACAAAGTAAATAATAGGAATAACAATCGCTAAAATACTTACAAATAAAATAACGCCTTCAACAGTTAAAATGCCCGCTAAAGAAGTCAGTACAATAAAGATTGCCAGTACAACTACAGCAAGTGCAATGGTACCAAAAACTTTTTTGCGTTCTTCTGGTTTTAAAGGGTTTGGAACTTGTCTGCCTGCACGACCTAGGTTTTTGCCTCGTGTAGCCATAAATACGATTAGACCTAAAAGCATTCCTACTGCCGCGATTCCAAAACCTAAGTGGTAGTTATACTTTTCACCTACTGTTGAAACAACTAGCGGCGCGATAAATGCTCCAGCATTTACACCCATATAGAAGATACTAAATCCAGCATCTCGACGGTTATCAGTAGGGCTATACATATCGCCCACAACGCTTGAAACGTTTGGTTTTAATAAACCTGTTCCGATGATAATTAAGAACATTGAAATAAACAGCGCGGTTACACCTGCTGGCAACGCAAGGACTAAATGTCCCAACATAATAAATATACCACCGTAAAACACCGTATTAGACGTACCTAAAATGCGGTCTGCAATCCAACCACCAATAATTCCAGACATATAAACAAGGGAACCATAAATAGAAAAGATCGCTAAAGCGGTTCCTTGTTCCATTCCTAATCCACCGTTTGCAATTGTATCGTACATGTACAATACAAGTAGCGCACGCATTCCATAGTATGAAAAACGCTCCCAGAATTCTGTAAAGAACAAGGTAAATAACCCTTTAGGATGTCCGAAGAATCCTTTTTGAGGAACTGTTTCATACACTTTTTCTCTCTCTACCGACATATTCCTTAACCTCTCTTTCAACCGTAAACCACCATAGACAAAACTGTCAAAAAATTATGATGATATAAAAAAATAGAAACAAGAAAATTTTATTCTTATAAAATGATTCTGTCAATATCAGAATTTTACAATGAGTGCATAAAATACGGTTTTTCATTATAAAATTGTACCTATAAAAAGCTTTAAATCAAGATTTCTTTTCTTGAAATATCTTTTTGAAATTTTTTTTATACAAAACCCTTGATTACAAAGCATCTGATTATCTACTTTTCATACAACCAGATAATATTTTTCTTTTTGGAAATTTTTCTCTATATTAAAAAAGAAACTTTATTATTTTTTCATTATGCTTCCCTCAATCGAAAATATACTTTTTCAGAATAATAAAAACCTCTTTAAAAATATCTGTTTTGTTATAGTAGATACTTATTTTCCCCCTATGTATTACCTTTAATATAAGTCATCCTCATTTTTTTATCTCTTTTTTCACCGTACCTACAATTTTACGTATTCACCGTTTACCATTTGTCCTTTGTGAAGAGGAAACACACCTTCTTCTTTATTGTATACAATCGTTCCTCTATTAATGGTAGTTAAAATAACGCTATTAAATACCGTTCCTTCATATATACTGTGCTTATGTTTGAAAACCATTCCTTCTTTTGTCACTTTTTCAGTTTGATCCAGATCAACGATAACCAAATCCGCATCGGATCCCAGCAGGATGCTTCCTTTTTTAGGGTATAAACCGAATCGTTTAGCTGGATTCGTTGATACAAGCTTTGAAATGTGAGAAAGAGAAATCCCTCTAGTGATGGCTCCCTCACTAATCATTGCTTGCAAAGAGTACTGACCGCCTGATATTCCACCCCAAACTTTAAATAAATCATTCTGATGAGCTGTTTTCAACTCAATTGGACAAGGAGAATGATCCGAAGAAATCATATCTATTTCCTCTGATTGAATACAAGCCCATAATTTTTCTTTTTGACTCCTGCTGCGAAGAGGAGGTGCACACTTAGCCGTTACCCCAATTTCTTCAAAGTCTTCCTCTGTAAAAAGTAAATAATGCGGACAAGTTTCCAGCGTAACGTTCCTTCCATTCTTCTTTGCTTCCGTAATAAGCTGCACTGCTTCATAGCTGCTAATGTGTACGAAATGAAGCGGACATCCCGTTTCTTCACCGTACTCAAGCGCTTGCTTTACTGCGTTTACTTCTGCTACAACCGGTCGCGTTTCTAAATAATCTTTAATAGCAGTTTGCTTTTGCTTCTGTTTAGCCTGTTCAAGCTTTTGTATTAAGTCATTTCTTTCAGCATGCAGGGCAAGCACTTTATTTAGTTTTGCAATCTTTTTCATTCCTTCGTATAATGTGAGGTCATCTGAGAAATCAAATTCAGAACCGGCTTCTGACATAAATGCTTTAAAACCTATTACACCCGAATGAGCCATTTTGGCTAATTCTTCTTTATTACCAGGAACCAACCCTCCCCATAGACCATAATCTACTACTGACTTTTGATCAGCCAGCTTTTTCTTTTCCCACAGCGCTGCTTCTGTTACGGTAGGAGGAACGCCGTTTAAAGGCATATCAAAATATGTAGTGCAGCCTCCTGCGGCCATAGATGCTGAACCGTAATCAAACCCTTCCCAATGGTCTCGGCTCGGTTCATCAAAATGCACGTGAATATCAATCATTCCAGGCAGAACATATTTGCCTTTAGCATTTACGTATTTTTTTGCTGGTATGCTAACACCTTGCGCTATTTCTACAATCTTTCCTTTTTTAATCCCTATATCCGCCTTTACTATGTCGTCTTCTAATACGACCGAACCATCCCGAATAATTAAATCGTACATGTTATCAAACTCCCCTTTATTTAACTACTCCATCTTCTTATTAAACGAAGCAGTCTGCTATTGTTCTATCATGCACTGTTTCCTTCAAAAAGTCTTTCTCCTTGTAAAGAAACCTGACATATAGACTAGATACTACGCTAGTAAATATAACTGAATTATCTGATTTTTACATTCGCCATTTTGTCTAAACTTTTCTTTTTCATTTGGTCACTTTCACTAACTAAAAAGAGATTGAGACATAACCAAATCAACAGCTAGAAGCAACTATATACATGAAATCTACGTTCACCCTAAACATAAAAAAACCAAACAAGTTTGATTCCTCATCAGGAATCAAACTCGTTCGGATCTTCCTTCAGCTAATTTTGTCACAGCCTCTTTTAACTCTTTTTCACTTTTTGTGACATTGGCAACCTTACTGTAAATGTACTTCCTTTTTCTTGTTCACTTTCTACGTCAATTTTCCCTTTATGTGTTTCTACGATCCATTTAGCGATTGCTAAGCCTAGCCCATGACCTCCCATTTGACGAGATCGCGATTTGTCAGCACGATAAAAGCGGTCAAAGATTCGATCCTTTTCATCTGGATGGATCCCAACGCCCGTATCACGTACTTTTAATATACATTCACTTCCATGCTGAACTACTTGAATGTTGACATTTCCATGAGGAGTCGTATATTTAATCGCATTATCTAACAAAATGTAAATCAGCTGAGTTAGACGCTCTTGATCTCCAGTTACCACTAATTTTTCCGGTGTATCCAGCTGCAAATCAATATGTTTAGAAATCGCTAGGGTTTCAACGGATTCCATTACCTTTTGCACCGCATCTGTAATATCAAAGGGCATCATTGCTTTTTCTACTTTATTAGAGTCTGAGCGTGCAAGCGTAAGCAAATCACTGACGAGACTCGTCATCCGCTTTACTTCAGCTTTCATATTATTGATTAATTTTTTAGAAAAAGGATCTTCTGTTACTTCCTCCTGCATTTCTAAAGCGTTGATAGAAGAAAGCATAACGCTAAGCGGCGTTCTTAACTCATGGGATGCATCCGCCACAAACTCTTTTTGCTTTTGAAAAGCTGTTTCAATTGGAACCATAGCCCGTTTTGACATTAAGCGGCTGATATAAATGGCTACTCCTACAAACAGTACGGTAAGGCTTAACATAATAATAAGGAGCCACTTTAACAGCTGATAAAGAAATGAAACGTCTTTTCCAATATAAAGCATCCCTAAAAATTGACCTTTATAAAAAATAGGTTCACCCGCCATCATCAAATCAATATCTATTTTGCCTTCCCCGTTTTGCCCTTTTACTCCTTCAATATGTTCGAAACTAGGGCGTGGGGCTTTTATTCGTTCTTTCCGCACTTCATTCTCAATAGGGATCCAGCCATCAATTAAATTTAATAAGTTAGAGCGAAGCCGCTCGCTCGCTTCGTTTCCCATAATAAGGTCCCCTTCAGGACTGATTACATAATAAAAAAACTGATCTTCACCGGCTACGACAATGTTTTTGTACTCTTCTTTTGACTGTTGATTCGAGCTGTTTATCGCTTGTTTAATTAAGATGCTTTGGACAATTCGGGACTCTTGCTTTAGCATGCTATTTAAGTTTTGCTGCTGACTGTTGGATACAACCACATATACCAATGCATAAACAATAAACACGAATAATAGCAAAAACAGCATTAGTAATGCGCTATATCGGAATGTTAAACGATTTTGCGTCTGGCTGAATAAATCTTGCTTTACTTTTTGTTTTACTTTCTGTTTAGCTCTTGTAAGGAGTTTAGCTTTCAATTTTGTAGCCTACTCCGCGAATGCTTTGAATAAGATCCTGTTTGTTAAATTTCTCTAGTTTTTTTCGCAAAAGTTTAACCGTCGCATCAATCGTTTTAATGGAAACATCTGATTCATATCCCCATACCCGGTCTAAAATAATATCTCGAGAAAGAACCTGTCCTTTGTTTTTCACTAAAAAATCTAGGAGTTGAAATTCACGAGGACTTAATTGAATAAACTCCTCGTCAAACTGTACGGTTTGACTTGCTCTTTTTAATATCATGCTGGCAATCTCTACTTCTTCTTCTAAAATCGGTGCATAATTACGACGAGACAAAGCACGAAGCCTTGCAAGCAGCTCGTCAATTTCAAATGGCTTAATAACGTAATCATCCGCTCCTGCATCTAAGCCTTGTATACGATCTTGAACCGCATCTTTTGCTGTTAACATAAGAATAGCTCCGGCGTATCCTTCTTTTCTTAGACGTTTACATACATCAATTCCGTCGCCATTGGGCATCATCCAGTCAAGAATTAACACATCATAATGCGCTTCAGATGCATAATCATATGCATCATTCCCTTCCGTCACCCATTCGACGTTATAGCCTCCTTTTTTCTTTAGCATATAACTAACTAATTCACCTAGCTGCAAATCATCTTCTGCTAGCAGTACATTCATTCCGCGTAACTCCTTCCTTCGATACATTTCGCTGCATCCTTTTGTTTACTTTATTATACAAAAAGAATCAGCAGAAACAAGCTGCCTCTACTGATCTCTTTTCACTTTAAATTCCCTTAGCTATACTCAGCACGGGCGCAAACCGCTGTCCAGCAGTTCGCGCCTTTTGTACTCTTTATGAATGCCTAACGATTTGATTTGAATATGAAGGATTTGATCCATTAACAGTTTCTGTGACCTTTACAACACGCCGACATATCTCAGCTCGTACACCTCTGTGCTTCAATTGTTCGACGATTTTTTCTAACTTACTATAAGACGCTGTTTGTTTCATATCCATCCCCTCATTTCGTTAAGGTATTATTTATGAATCAAGTTTGTTTGTAATATCATATTTTTTCTTTAGCTTTTGTAACCATGTTGGATACTCTGTTTGGTATTTTTGATCAAGCAGCGTTTGCTTGATTTTTGCTTTACTATTTTCATATGTTGCTTTTTGCGCTTCTTTTTTGCCTGTTACTTTAATAATGTGATAACCGTATTCTGTTTTAACTGGATCACTTACTTCATTTACCTTCATTGAAAATGCTTTGTTGGCAAAAGCTTCGACCATATCACCTTTTTTGAAATATCCAAGGTCTCCGCCATTTGATTTAGAAGCTGTATCTGTTGAGTATTCTTTTGCTAACTTCGCAAAATCTTCTCCTTTATCAAGCTTTGCCTTTACTTCTTTCGCTGTTTTTTCATCTGCTACTAAGATATGACTAGCTTTCACCTGTGCTTCTGTAGCTAGTGAATCTTTATTTTGATCAAAATACGATTTCATTTCACTATCTTTAATATTAATAGTCGACTCGACCATTTTTTTTGCCTCAATATTCGTCTTTAAATCTTTTTTCAGCTCTGACAATTTTACACCGCTAGATGCTAATGCTTGATTTAATGCATCTTCTCCCCCGTACTGACTTTTAAGGTTTTCTAATTCAGCATTAATTTCTTTATCGGTTACTTTAATATTTTGTTTAGCTGCTTCTTTTGAAATAACTTTTTGTTCAATCAGTGAATCAAGGACACTTGATCCTCCTTGAGCAAGAAGAGCATCGTACAGCTGATCTTTTGTGATTTTTTCATCACCAACGGTAGCAACCACCTTTGATTTATTCATTGCTACGGCACCAATAGCTACTGCAGCAATAATCACAACGGCTGCAATAATCATAATTATTTTGTTTTTAGACATCGTTAAACTCCTTTTCCATTTCTCATTACTTACCTAAACTTAAACTTTTGCGCCTTGGTAACGGTTTAAGCTCAATTAAAGGTCTTGCAATAGTAGATACGTATTTACTCGACAACAACCACGCCACTCCACAAGCTCCAATTAGAAGAATACTGTATCCTTGTACACTTTCTATCCAGTCTCCAAAAGAAGATAGGCGGATATATTTAATCAGAAACCCATGTAGCACATATACATAAAAGGTTTGAGCACCTCGAGATGTAAAGGACATCGTTTGTGTAGGGATCAAAGCTAGAAAGGAAATCGTCATTGCTAAGCTGATGCTATAAAATAGCATACGAATGGTCATTCCCTCTAATTGATTTACACCTAAAGAGGCATAAGATTTTGAACCAAATAACCACTCTTTCTCAAAATCCGGTGCTATATACTGGATCCATAGAGCAATAATCAGCAAAGTGCCTCCAGCTACTTTTTTGCAAGAAACAGACGTCAACTTTTTAAAATGTTCTTTTTTCATATAAAATCCTGCTAAGAAGAAGGGAAAGAACACAAAGGTTCTAGAAAGGCTTAACGTTGTTTCCAGCGGTTCACATAAGCCAATCATAATTCCTAAAACTGCCGCAACGGCTAAAGGATATTTGATTTTTGTAAAAATGAACAACATGGCGTTCCAACAAAATAAACTCAATAAAAACCATAGCGACCAAGCTGGCTGAAACACTGAAACTTCAAATGTGGATTCATCATACAGTTTATAGTCGTATACCGCATAGATAAGTTGAAAAATAATATAAGGAAGTAATACTTTCTTCGCCATCTTCCACATATATCCTTTTTTTCGGTATCCCTTTGCAAAATAGCCGCTTATTAAAATAAATGCTGGCATATGAAAAGTATAAATAAATATGTAGAGTGTTCGTAACCACTGTTCATCATTAATGAAGGGAGTTAACAAATGGCCAAACACTACCAGTACAATTAAGATAAATTTCACGTTATCAAAATACGCATCCCGCTTAGCCATTTGACTTCCTCCTTTCTTTTACGTTCTATGGATTTGTACAACGTGCTGCTGCGAATATCTTTTCTTTACATCCCTTACTATACATAGTGAAAATGAAAAAACAGTGAAAACTTTTCTTTTTTCTATTTTTAAATAAGGCGCCTCTAAATAAGTTTGACAAATGGCGCCTCTTTCTCTACTATATAGATACGCACCCTATCCAATTCAATTTCGCTTGTTGCGGGACACTTAACCAGTACGGATGGATAGGGTGTTTTTGTATGCAAAAAAAGCAGAAGACCTAGGTCTTCTGCTTTTTATTTTGCTATAGGCTGACTTTCGTTTTTTTTGTTTCCTTTTTTATTTTTCAAATAATAAAACAAGTAACAAAAAAGGACAAATGGGATACCGCAGTATAATGCGATACGCTGACTCTCATCAAAAGCCAGTCCTACACAAGCAGCAAAGCATAAAACAAACGCTAAAATAGGTACAATAGGATATAAAGGAGCTTTGTAAACAAGCTTCGATACATCATTTCCTTCTTTAATATAGCGTCTTCTGAACATAAAGTGAGAAGCCGCAATAGCCATCCATACAGCTACAACCGCAAATCCAGAAATAGAAACTAATACTAAGTAAACAGTTGTTGGTGCAACTACGCTTGACAGCAAGGACAGACATGCCACTCCCATGCTGATAAGTAACGAATTAAATGGAACTCCTTTAGACGTTACTTTCCCTAACCAAGTGCTGACCATTTTTTGATCGGATAATGACCAGAGCATTCTCGAACATGCGTATAATCCTGCATTAGCGTTTGATAATAAAGCTGTTAAAATAACCAAGTTCATAATATCTGCTGCGTAAGGAATACCTATTTGATCGAATACCGTTACAAAAGGACTTTCTAACACTCCTGCTTGTTTCCATGAAATCAATCCAGATAGTACAAACATGGCGCCAATAAAAAAGAAGAACGTACGCCAAATGATATTTTTAATTGCGCGAGGTATATTCTTTTCCGGATCCTCTGTTTCTCCTGCTGTAATACCAATTAATTCTGTTCCCGAAAAAGCAAAGCTAACGGAAACCATCGTAATTAATACAGGCATAAGTCCATTTGGAAATAAACCGCCCTCCCCTGTAAAATGAGAAAGCATCGGCGCTTTTTCATGACCGCTAAGAGGAATGAATCCAAACATCGCTGCTGCGCCCAAAATAATAAATACAATAATCGTTAATACTTTAATACTTGAAAACCAAAATTCTGTTTCGCCGAAAAAACGTACAGATGTTGCATTTAAACCAAATAATAAAAGGGCAAACAGCGCGCTCCATATCCAAACCGAAACGTCAGGAAACCATCTTTGCATAAGCAATCCAGACGCTGTAAACTCCGAACCGACAGATACCACCCAAGTCAGCCAGTAGAGCCAGCCAACCGCAAAACCAGTTCCCGGCCCGATAAACTTTGTAGCGTATACTTGAAATGATCCTGACACAGGCATTGCTACGCTTAGTTCCCCTAGACATATCATGACTAAATACATAATTAATCCACCGATTAAATAAGCAAGGAGCGTTCCCCCAGGACCTGCTGCACTAATTGTATAGCCTGAATTAAGAAACAACCCCGTACCGATCACACCACCAAGGGAAATCATAAATAAATGACGGCTTTTCATTTTTCTTTGTAACTGATTTATAGATGTTGTATTCTCACCCATTATGTATCTCCTTTTTTATAGTAAACCCATCAAAAAACTTGGTTTATTTACATATTCTCTACAGTCTCTTCTCTGCAGGAGTAGGATCTATTTCTTCGATATGTACGAATTTTGTATATTGTATACAATATACACTTCTTAAATCTTTTTACGATTATATCATTTTTCAGATTTTTTACAACAATGAATAGTAAAAAATATTTCAATAATTCTATTTTTTATATCCTAACTAAGATTAAATGAAGTGATATGATATGATTATTTTTACACCTGTACGTTCTTTCACGCTATTTTTATACTTTTTCATCACCATGACATGAAGAGAAAGAACGGCTGATGCGATATTTATTTTAGGGGGGAAACAATGAACAAGGGGCCTATGATTTATCATTCATTAAAAGATCATGTATATAACTACATAGCAAGTCAAATTCAAGACGGTACACTGCTGCCTAACGACAAAATAAATGAAGCCAGTATTTGTTCTCAGCTGAATGTCAGCCGAACGCCTGTGAGAGAAGCGCTTATTAAACTGGCTTCAGACAATCTATTAGAATACAGACCGCGCAGAGGGTTTACTGTAAAGGAAATTGACACACCAAAAAAACTAGAAGTATTTGAAATCGTCGGTGCTTTAGATGGTCTTGCAGCTGCGCTGTCGATTGATCACTTAACGGAAGAAGATTTTACGAAGATGGATGAGCTTATTAAAAAAATCGATGTTTCGATTGAATTAGAAAATTATCAGGATTATCAAAAATATCAAACGTATTTTCATCGAGTCTATTTGAACCGATGCGGTAATGTGACCTTAAAAAAACAGCTTATATCTTTACAAGATGGATTCATCAGACAAACGTACTTTAGCAATGACAATAAAGAGCTATACGCCATTTTACATGTGATGAATGAACATCACCGCTATATTCTGAAACTTCTGAAGCAGAAAAAAAAGGCGGATGTTCAGCTTTACCTTCAAAATGTCCACTGGAACATTGAATATCCAGAAATGATTTGATCAAAGAGCTCGAGACATAACTAAATCAATTCAATCAACAGCTAGAAGCAACGAAATACATGAAACTTACGTTTATCATACCAATAAAAAAAATCCGAACGAAGTTGATTCTTCATTAAGAATCTCAATTCATTGTTCGGATTTTTCTTTAACTAAAATACTTTTGTCCCAGCCTCTTTTATTTTGCTATAGCAGAACGCTGTTTTTCTTCTTTTACGTACCAAATGAATTTCCCTGTATATCCGTAAATAATCGCCAAAATAATAGAGACAAAACTGAGCCACATAAACGGCAGATAAGCGAATGTAGAAATTCCAAGCGTTGTAGCTAGAAATACACCGTTATCCGTCCATGGAACCATTCCAGAAGTTAAGGTTCCTCCTACTTCTGAGTTACGGGCAAGCACCAGACGCTGTATTCTTAACTTATCATAACTTTTCTCCATAATTTTCGGTGTTAAAATTAATGAAACATACATCGCACAACCAAATATATTCCCTAATAACCCAACGAAAATAGTAGAAGCCGTAACGTTTCCTGAATTGACAAGAATTTTTTCAAATTTAGATAGCAGGACTTCTAAGACGCCGAGCTCATCTAATAACCCGCCAAATCCTAGTCCAAAAATAATGACAATAATAGAACCGACCATGCTTAAAATTCCGCCACGATTTAAAAGCTCACTTAAAAATGTGTTGTCGGTATTAATTTTAAACCCTTCATAAGCTGTATTAAATGCGCTAGCCACATCCATATGTTGAAAGACAACTGCCCATATAATTCCTAATAATGAACCAATCGCAATTGCTGGAAGAGAAGGTTTCTTTAATGCTAAAAGGACAATGACAGCCAAAGCCGGAATCAGCATCCACCCGCTGATATGGAATGTATCCAACAGCGAAGATTTTAATTCTTCTACCCGTCCAGCATCAAAATCTTTTCCCCCATACATAAATCCTGTTACCGTAAATAATACTGCCGTAATGAGGTAAGCAGGAATATCCAACACTAACATTGCTTTTACGTGATCAATAACATTCACTCGAGCCATTGACGCAGATAAAATGGTACTGTCAGAAAGAGGAGAAAGCTTGTCTCCAAAATAAGCTCCTGAGATCACGGCTCCAGCTACTAAAGGAAGCGGCATACCTAGGCCTTGTCCGATTCCCATCATCGCGATTCCGGCTGTACCAACCGTTCCCCAAGATGTTCCTGTTGAAATCGAGGTAATAGAGCAAATGATAAGTGTAGCAAGTAAAAAGAATGTTGGATTAATAAACTCTAATCCAAAATAAATAAGAGAAGGAACAACTCCTCCGGCAATCCATGTTCCAATTAACGTACCGACGGCTAATAAAATTAAAATAGCTTCTAAGCCGTTTGATATTCCTCTTGTAATGGCCCCTTGCAGGTGATTATACGTATACCCAAGTCGTACTCCTAGCGCCATAACAATAAACCATGAAATAAATAAAGCGAGCTGAATAGGTAAATCAAAAACAGTTGCAAATGAAATAACAACAGCTAAAAATAAAGCAAGCACAATCATTATTTCCCACATAGATGGTAAACGGGTTGTGTTCAAACTAGCTCCTCCTAAACTGGTATGTAGATTCTGGAATGTGGTATCGTTTAAGAGCAAAACGTCCTTATTTTTTAATTGTTCCTCTTACTGCTCCAACGTATGTATTTCTATGAGTGCTTAAACAATAAACTGCATCTTTTTAAGAACATAAAATAAGGATACTCGCATAAACAATAAGCCATTTTTCTTTTATCCAGTGGTCATAATACCATAAGAGTATGCTTTCTTACAAGACTCGTTATAAAGCGCTTTCTGTTTGTTTATACATTTTAATATATAAATATATTTTCATTTATTTTATTCAACGAAAAGAGGAAAGTAACATGAAAGAATATGCAACGTTTGCGGGAGGGTGCTTTTGGTGCATGGTCGCTCCTTTTGATCATCTTACAGGAATCCTCAGTATCCGCTCGGGCTACGCTAGAGATGAACAAATCAGTTCTGAAGCTTCTGCTCTTGTAAAAAAGGAAAACGAGTACGTAGAGGCCGTGCAAATTGTATGGGATTCTTCTCACATTACGTTTGAAGAGCTGCTTAACCTGTATTGGCAGCAAATTGACCCTACGGATTCCGCCGGACAGTTTTCAGACCGCGGACCGTCGTATCGAGCCATTATTTTTTACCATAACGAAAAGCAAAAAGAAGCGGCTCTCGATTCTAAAAGAAAGCTCGTCCAAAGCGGACGTTTTAAGAACCCTATCGTCACATCTATTTTACCTTTTTCTTCTTTTTACGAAGCAGAAGAGCAGCAGCAGGATTATTATCGAAAAAACGCATTTCACTATAAATTATACAAAGAAGGCTCGGGTCGAACTGATTTTTTGACACAGCATTGGCCAAAGGACCGCTCCTATCTAAAAAAGGTCCTAACGCCCATGCAATATTTTGTTACGCAGGAAAACGGAACCGAACCTCCTTTTACGAATTTATATTGGAATAACAAAAAACAAGGAATTTACGTTGACCTTCTAACGGGAGAAGCACTGTTCAAAACATCAGATCAGCTTCCTTCTCATACAGGCTGGCCCATTTTTAAGCGCCCTATCTTATACGGAAACATAAAAAGAGTGCCGGCGCAGCATTCAACAGCGCTAAAAAGCAAAGAAGGAAATAACTATCTGGGTCTACTTTTAACAGAAGAAAACAGCGAATACTATCAAGTAAATTCCGCGGCTCTGCGCTTTATTCCAAAAGAGAAGCTTAAAGAAGAAGGGTATGAAGACTTTTTAATTTTGTTTTGATACTTATACTTTTTTAAAAGGATAAAAATAAGCCGTGACTTGATTGGCATAGTGCACAATTAAATTGCGATTGTCCGCCGGACGTAAAAAAGCCTGAGTAATAGAATCATCTCTTATTTCACACTCCCCTTTTTGCAGCTCCCAAGGATCATGATAAAGGTCTCCTCTGTAGACATTTCCTTGATGAGTGGTAAATAAGCAGTAGCGCTCTGTAAGCCAATGAGCTAATTCTCCTTCTCTACTGCGATAGGACGGAGAAATACCTCTATATGTAAGCTTTACTCGCTCTTTTTGTGAGTCTCTATGCGTTCGAACTGACTGAAAAGAAATATGGTTCTGAGTTTTGTTGAATGTCATAGCAGCGTGGTAATAAGGCAAATGAAAAAACTGACGAGCAATCCATACCCCTAGTGGATTGCTTGCGTCTAAACTAAAAAAATAAACGCCTTTTTCCCCTTTATATGTAACATATGTACGCACATTCAGCTCATATAGCTGTGAAAAGATAGGAACTGCGGGCGTTCCTTTAAATCGAATGTCTGTCATCGTAAAAGGCACAAGTGCAATCCATCCTTGACCATCATAGGTGTCAGGCTCTAGCTGACTAGGCAATAAAGAAGCCAAAAATGCCGGATCTACAGGCCAATGAATAAACAGTAAATCTTTCCACGTTTGTTTCATTATCCAATTATTTTTCACTTCTTGGTCCCTCCTTTTTCTAGATGTTCTTTCCCATTAATTCAGCAGCTGCCGATTTCCCTGACAAATATGCGCTCTCTAACCGTGAGTGATTTGTTTCGTCTTCCCTTCTTAAAAAAGCATCTCCTGCCACCAGTAGCGACGGCATAATTTTAGCAAAGGGCTGATGAAGAACTTGTTTAACCTCTGCATAGCGCCATTTCTTTAACTGAATGCTTTTAATATGATTTGCACCTATCCATTCTTTTATTTCATTTTTTATCGCCCGCAGCAGCTCATGTTCATGTTCATCAAAATGTTTTTCTGACCAGTCTTTATTCATATATATGCTAAGAACGGGCGTCTTTGATATTCCTTTTTGCTCATGATTAACGATTCTTTGGATTGTGCTAGAAGGATTCGTGATTTGACCATGATCACCATACATCATCTCTGTGTAAAGCTCCACGATAGCAACCAAGCTGGGATTAAATTTCAGTGTATTAAGAATTGATTGGTCCGTTTGCAGCTTACTATTATTAAGTACCTCAACAACCTGAGGAGATGGAGCTGTAAGAATGATATCAGTCGCTTCAAAAATCTCATTTTCTTCTGTATACAGCTGATACCTTCCGTTTTGAAAATCAATGGCTTGAACTTTTCGATTCACGTATACGCGTAGATCTTCAGCTAAATATTTAGCTAGCGCATTCATCCCATTCATACTTTGATACCGAGGGTGATGGTCACCAAACCACTTCTTAACCTTTCTATCAGCTATCCATTTATTTACGTCTTGTTGAAATTCATCGGATCTCACTGTAAAAAATTGAGCTCCGTGATCTGCTTTTCCCTCTCCTACTCTTCGGGTAGCCATTCGTCCCCCTACACTTTTACCCTTATCAAGAAGAAAGACCTCTATTCCTTCTTTTTGTAATTCAGCCGCTGCTGTAAGGCCCGTCATTCCAGCACCTACTATTCCTACTCGTCTCATTTTTTCCTCCTTATTTAACGCATTTACTTACAGTATAAAAAAAAGCGGAATGATTGAGCTAATTTAAACTGTCTTTTTCATTTAACTGCTTTTCTGCTTGTCTCAAAAAAATAGTCTACGATTCCATTCAGCTGAGTATACTTGTTGTATACAAATATATCTTTACCTGCTAGCACGTCTACAGATAGGAGGACTGTCACATGATGCTCTATGATATTAAGCACAAAGTATATTACGAAGTATTTAATACAGCTCGCCCTAAAATGAAGGACGCTCACCAAGGACGAAGCTGGGGATATGTTTATAAAAATCTCAATGGACAACCTACAAAGTTTTGGATTGATTTTACGCACGGACGTTTTATGTACTTTCAAGTTGAAGACAAGTGGTATCGCGTGCAATATTTGCAGTCCAATGATAAGAAAAAAACAGCGGATGTCTTTAAAGGCGCTCTCATTGACTTGATTTTAGATGGAATGGATCTCAAGTTAGTACGAGGAAACTTTGAAAAGAGAAGACTCTTAGCTTTATAACACATAGAAAAACAGCCGTAAAAGCAGTCCTACTTTTACGGCTGTTTAACTGTACGAGGAGTAATCAATATTTCAACCCTCCTATTTTTCGCTTGTCCCTCTGCTGTATTGTTAGATGTTACCGGTTTGAACTCTCCAAATCCTTTTGCACTGAACATGCTTGGATTAAGCTTATCGTTTTTTAAGATAACTTTCATAAAGTTAACTGCTCTCATCACACTTAACTCCCAGTTGGATTCAAAACCAGCGTTGCGAATAGGTACGTTATCCGTGTGACCGCTAATAATAATATTACGAGGAGGATCAATCACCAAAAGCTCTGAAATATCATTTGCGATTTTTGTATCTTCACTCCGAACTTGTGCTCTTCCTGAATCAAACAATACATTGTCTCGAATGGAAATTAAGAGACCTTCCTCGGTTAACGAAGTCTGTAATTGATTTGTTAAGTTTTTCTTTTGAATATACGCATTAATTTTAGATTGAATTTGCTGAAGCTCTTCTTGATCAGCTTCTCGAATGGTTTGCTCCTTTTGTTCGCTCGTTAACGATTGTGAAGAAGCAGGAGACTGATTAGGGGCTGTCTCCACTTCATTTGTTTTTTCCGTACTTTTAGCTGCAGGGGTATTTGAAGGCTGAACCGCTTCTTCAGATTCCTGCAGAGATTGAAATTCCATCACGCCCGTTCCTCCAACGAACGCTTCATTAAATGCGCGAGAAAGGTTCTTAAATTTCTGCGCATCCACTGAGCTCATTGCAAACAATACAATGAATAAAGCAAGTAAAAGTGTAAGCAAATCTGAGTAAGGAAGCAGCCAGCTTTCGTCAACATGGTCCTCTTCATGCTTTCGTTTTCTGCGTCTACTCATTTATGCCCACTTCACTTTCTTGAAGAAGCTTTTTACGTTCCGCTGTTGGCAAATAAGAAGCCAGCTTTTGCTCAATTACTTTTGGTGTTTCTCCTTCTAGGAGTGAAAGCACTCCTTCGATCATCATATACTTTACCTTTACTTCATGTTTCGATTTACGCTTTAGTTTATTTGCAAACGGATGCCATAGTACATACCCAGTAAAAATACCAAGAAGCGTAGCAACAAACGCCGCGCTGATCGCATGTCCTAGCGTATCTGTATCTTCCATGTTCCCAAGCGCAGCAATTAACCCTATAACAGCTCCAAGTACACCCAGAGTTGGAGCATATGTACCTGCTAAAGCGAAAATACTTGCACCCGTTTGATGTCTTTCTTCCATAGCATCAATTTCTTCAGACAACACGTCTCGTATATAATCCGCACTTTGACCATCAATAGCTAAATTCAAACCATTTTTTAAGAAAGGGTCATCTACATCAATAATTTGGGCTTCAAGTGATAGTAACCCTTCTTTTCGAACAACTTGTCCCCATTCAGAAAACATGGATACTAAATCAACGGGCTGCAGCATTTTTTGTTCTTTAAACAGGACACCAAACAATTTTGGGACTCTTTTGATTTCATTTGAAGGAAATGCAATCACTACTGCTCCGACGGTTCCGACAATAATAATTAAAATAGCAGCCGGATTTCCTAACACAGATGGATTAACCCCTTTGAAAAACATACCTACAATAAGAGAGGCTATTCCTAAAATCAGTCCAATAAAAGATGTTTTATCCATATGTAATTCTCCTATCCTTAACTTCCTGTTCTTTCTTTTTGTGTATTTTATCCTCATCTTTTATTTCGACTATTTCATAGAATTTTTAAGCCTTTTATGAATCATATTTACAATTACAGCTTTTCTCTATTATAAAAACACTTTTTTCAACTTTTCATACAGAATATCTGAAGGTCCAGCTATAATCGCTACAATTTGATTTTCCACATAAATAGCAGCCGTCATCTTATTATCAATATCAGCTAAAATGGCAAATCCGACGTTAATGTTCAACTTTATTCACCTCTGTCACGTTCTTGTTTATTCAACATATAAAAAGAACAGTCTTACCATTTATTTTTCCGTGTCTTATTGACATTTGTAAATTTTATATTAAGATTGTGTAAACGAGTTGACAAAATGGAGGTGATATCATGCTACTAGAAAAATACTGTAAAGACACTGATTTATTGATTATCCAGTTTACAATCGAACTAACAAAAGACATTCACGCTAAAATCTCCGCACGTACTTTATTTTATGAAGAACAGGTGATACGTTATGCTGAAAAAAGAATACGTTCTTTCTTACATCCTCTTTCCCTTAAACATACGCTAAAATTTGTCTATCAATCTGAAATACTACAAACCATTCTATTCAAATTAAAACCAACTTTTGAGCAGCAGCATGTATTGCGCTGTATTTCATCTTAAAAAGGAGTTCCCTTTAGCGGAAACTCCTTTTTGATTTGATTCTACGATATAGACGATATGCTTTTCTAATAACGTTTAACAGCGGGTACGGCAAGCGGATATGGTACTTATCAATAAACGGATAAAAGGTGTAATAAGCTTTTACAAGGTCTGTCCATTTTTTATCAAAACCTTCTTTATAAAAGTCAGAGATATCCACCACATACCCTCTTCCGTCTTTCATCATGACATTTTTACCATGCACATCATACGGGTTTAAACCCTGGCTTGTTGCATAGTCCAAAGCTGCGTTCACATCTTTTATGACTTGTTCTGGAATCTTTATTCCCCGCTGGACGGCATCATACAAGGTAACGCCTGTAAGTCTTTTTAAAATCAAGTACGTCTTTCCCTCATGAAAAAGTTGAGAATAAGCTGGGTGAACGCCCAGCTTTCTATACACTTGCGCTTCTTTCTTTACACCATAAATTTCTCTTCCGTATACTTTCACGACAAATTCAGGATAATTTTCGTGCATAAACACACCGGCATAGTTTCCTTTACCAATAAGTACCCACTCTTTTGTTTTGTTCGTAACTTCAACTGGATCATAGTCACTTTCACTTTGAATCGTAACTTGCGTTAGTAATGATGTTTCAACTAGCGACACCAACTGTTTAATTGTTTTATCCATAGTCCCCTCTAAAAATCCTTCAGTAATCTCTATCAAATATTACCCTATGATAAATCTCAATGCAGGATGTGTCAATAAATTGACAGCCTGATATAAAGAGGAAAAGTATTCCCGTTCATTCAAGACTGCGCGTGAACTTTGTGAACATTCACCTTCAGTTCTTCTTTCATATTCAGCATTACGCCCGCCATCGGAGCAATAGATTCGGGCTTAGTCAGCTGAAATAAAAAGCGCTTTGTCATTTCTGACAGAAAAATGGTGACTATTTCAGTGATATAGTCCATGCCCCTTTCCGCTTGATGCTCAATCCCAAGTGGCATATACATATAGCTTGGGACATCAATGGACCCTCCTTTTTCAAAACGGTCAGGTAAAAATTCACTTGGCTCTAAAAAATAATCTTCATGGCGATGCATCATATAAGGGCTAATTAACATAATCTCCCCTTTTTTAATACTGTAGCCATCTATTTGTATATCTTCACGTGCTTGACGCCCAAATAGCCAAAGAGGCGGATACAACCTCATGCTTTCAGCAATTATTTTGCGCATATAGGTTAGATTTTTGGTTGAAAGTGATTCGCCGCTAGCATAGGCTTGAATTTCTTTATGCAGCTGAAGGTGCTCCCTAGTATTTTGAGATAGTAAATGAATAGACCAGCTGCATACGTGCGTAATCATTTCATACATCGAAAGGAATATAGAATTTAGCTGTTCGTATATTTCTCTTTCATCGCTGTCTTCTCCGTAAGAATTCAATATATACTGCAGTAAATCATTTCCTGCGGTTTTGTTTTGAACACGCATTTGAACGCGTTCAAAAAGGAGTTGTTCTAGCTGCTCATCTGAGTCAGGCTGGTGCAAAGGTAGACGAATATAAATTTTGCCTAACTTTTCTTTTTTTCTCATAAGCGCTTGAACATAGTGAATTTTATCTTTCTCCTCAATCGAAATGCCAAATACAAGTTGAAGGAGTACAGCTATGACTATCTGTCTTATGTCTTTTACTATTGTTCGAAGCTGCCCTTCTTCCCACGTTTCCGTATGCTTTTCAATTATTTTTGCGATTGCTTCCTTATTAAAAGTTAGATGTTGTTTTAGTTGTGAGGGTTGAATGGGGCTCATATATAATGCTTCATCTGTCCATAACATTTCTTCGCCTAGCAGCGTTTTAAACATATGCGTTAGTTTAATTTTTTGAAACGCCTTGCTGTTTGTAATGACTACATCTTTAATAAGTTGAGGGTCTCTCGTTACATAAAAGCGTTTGTGCGCAACTCTAAATGTTGCAATTTCTCCATACTGAGTCAAGTTTTCCAAAAAACCCAGGGGGTTCTCTCTAAACTTTTGCAGGTGACCGGTAAGCTTATACGACGAGGGGCCCTGTATAACCGGCAATGTTATCACTCCTTTTCTAAAAATGCGGGACTTAAACAAATAAAAGAGTAGTCCACTAAAGACTACTCTTTTTCACACAAAGATATGCTATTGATTTTCACAAAAATTCTTACTTATTATTCCATATTAATCCATACGCTTTTCACTTCAGTGTAGTTATCAAGCGCATAACTTCCCATTTCACGACCAATTCCCGACTGTTTATAGCCTCCAAACGGGCTTGCTGCATCAAATACGTTGTAGCAGTTCACCCAAACTGTACCTGCTTTAATACCATGAGCAATATAGTGTGCTTTCTTTAAATCCTGTGTCCAGACGCCCGCTGCTAGACCATATGCTGTATCATTTGCTTTGGCAATTAAATCATCGAGATCGTCAAACGGCATAGCAGCTACAACCGGACCGAAGATTTCTTCACGAGCAATCGTCATTGAATGATCGACATCTGCAAAGATAGTCGGTTCTACGAAATAGCCTTGATCAAATGGAATGTTTCCTCCTGCGAGTACTTCCGCTCCTTCTTCAATTCCTTTATCAATATAGGTTTTCACTCGTTTTTGCTGCTGCGCAGATACAAGCGGACCCATTGTCGTCTCATCTGCTAATCCATTTCCTTGTTTAATAGATTTCGTTTGAGAAACTAAATCAGCTACGACATTATCATATAAGCTTTTTTGGACATACAGACGACTCCCAGCACAACATACTTGTCCTTGATTAAACATAATACCTGAAAGCGCACCAGGAACTGCTTTTGTTAAGTCTGCATCCGGGAGGATAATGTTTGGTGATTTACCTCCAAGCTCTAACGTCACACGTTTTAAGGAGTCGCTAGCTTGCTTCATAATTGCTTTTCCGACAGCAGTAGACCCTGTAAAAGCAATTTTATCGACAAGATCATGATGAACGAGCGGTTCACCTGCTGTTTTCCCGTAGCCTGGCACAATGTTTAGCACGCCTTTTGGGAACCCTGCTTCATCGGCTAGTCGAGCCAAGTAAAGTGCAGAAAGCGGCGTTTGCTCTGCTGGTTTAAGCACAATTGTACATCCAGTTGCCAAAGCAGCTCCGAGCTTCCAAGCGGCCATTAAAAGCGGGAAGTTCCACGGAATAATTTGGCCAACAACTCCTACTGGTTCATATCTTGTATAGTTAAAATACGCTCCTTGCACAGGAATAGTTTGTCCAACCATTTTAGTTGACCACCCAGCAAAGTAGCGGAAATGTTCAATTGCTAATGGAATGTCTGCATTTGATGTTTCACGAATTGGTTTTCCGTTATCAAGCGTTTCAAGCTGCGCAAGCTCCAATTGATGTGTTTCCATTAAATCAGCTAATTTATAAATAAGTCGACTTCTTTCAGCTGCTGACATCTTTGTCCAAGGTCCATGATCAAAGGCTTCTCTAGCCGCTCTGACGGCACGATCAATATCCTCTGGATTTGCTTCAGCTACATCTGCCAACTTTTCACCCGTTGCTGGATTTACTGTTTCAAACGTTTTTCCTGAAACAGAGTCTACCCATTCGCCGTTAATGTATAGCTGTTTAACTCCTTTTAAAAACTCCACTACTTTCGGACTCATTTCAACTTTTTTCGCTCCAAGATTTTGCATCAAATACATACCTCCCCACGAATTTTGAAAACGCTAACAATGAATATTTTACCATGTTATTCAGTAAAATCAACAATTTCGCACACAATATTCTGAATTTTTCTACACGTATTCTAGTTATCTAAAATTTATCTTACTAGCACAAATGTGGAAAGAGGCGAAACGTTTACTGTATTTCCTTTCACCGTATGGAGCGTTTTTGTTCCTGCCTGTTCGCCGTCAACAAGTAATCTCCACGTTCTGTTAGAAGGTAGATGAACCGTTTGAGCTTGTTTATTTGCATTATGAATCACCATTATTTCGTTTGCTTTATCTTTATTGGCTTTAGCATTTAACGTATAGCCTACTACGTTTGCTGGTGCATCAACAAAGCGTAAATTTTGATGAATAGCCTGTGCACTCGTCATTCTAAATGAGGAATATTGCTTTCGAAGCGCAATAAGTCCCTTCATGTAATCTACTTCTTGGCTGAAAGCTGCTCGACGCTTCCAATCTAACTGATTGACAGAATCGGGTGACTGATAGCTATTATGATCTCCGCCTTTTGTTCTCATAAACTCTTGACCTGCATGTATAAAGTTCATTCCTTGAGATGTTAAAATAATAGAAGAAGCAAGCTTATGCATCTGCTTTCTCGTTTGCTCGGTGTCAGCAGGGTTCGTCAGCTGAAGCTTATCCCATAACGTATGGTTATCGTGTGCTTCTACATACGTCACAACTTGATCCGGGTCTTCATACGTGGCAGTTGAACGATCATAATCAATTCCCGCTGCTATACTTTGCTGTATGAGCTTTTCTTGACCCTGTTTTCCATTAACAAATCCGTTTTCACGATCAAAAAACACGCTGCCTTTAAGACCATCTCGCATACCATCGTTGAAGTGAGCGATGCGCTTCATATCCTGAGCGTTTTTCTGATTAGCTTTTAGCTTAGCATCAAGCTCGGTTCCTAGATCCCAGCCCTCTCCTAAGACGATAATGGAAGGGTCAATTTCATCTAACTTCTTTCTCACTTCATTCATTGTCTTTGTATCGTGAATCCCCATTAAATCAAATCGAAACCCATCAATGTGGTACTCTTTTGCCCAATAAGCAACAGAATCTACAATAAACTTCCGAACCATCTCCCGTTCAGACGCCGTGTCGTTTCCAACACCTGTTCCGTTTGATAAAGTTCCATCTTCTTTATAACGGAAGTAGTAGCCTGGAACTAGTTTATCAAAGCTATGCTCACTCACTGCATACACATGATTATAGACAACGTCCATTACCATACGAAGTTGCTTGTCATGAAGCGTTTGAATCATTTGTTTAAGCTCAATAATTCTCGTCTTAGGATTATATGGGTTTGTTGAATAGGAACCTTCTGGGACGTTGTAATTTTTTGGATCATATCCCCAGTTAAACTGCGGCTCGTTTAATTTTGTTTCATCCACCGTACGATAATCGTAAATAGGCAGGAACTGAATGTGCGTCACACCTAAATCTTTAATATGACTGAGTCCTGTTTTTACTCCATTTGGTCCTTTCGTATTCCACTCCGCTACGCCTAAATATTTTCCTTTATTTTTGATACCGCTCTCTTTTTGAGACGATAAATCTCGTACGTGAAGTTCATAGATAATCGCATCTTCTGGATTTTTAAATTTCGGCTTATTTGCACTCCACTTTCTCGGATTTGTCTTAGCCAAATCTACGACAACTCCGCGATCTCCATTCACCGTTGTTGCTCGTACATATGGATCAACCGCTTCGCTCCAGCTGTTCCCAATTTTTACTTTGTACGTATAAATTAGTTCATCTTGATTTCCTTTTAACTCCGCTTTCCAGGTTCCTTTTTCACTTTTAGCCATAGAAATTTCTTTTACAGCTTTGGAGTTCCATGACGAATAAGTCACTAGCTTTGCTTCGCTTGCGGTTGGAGCCCATACGCGAAAATTTGTTTGTTTCTTAGAATACGTGTTTCCTAAATCGTTTCCGCTATATGCATACTTTTCGTCAAATTCTTTCGTGCGAACGACATTTCCATTAACTACATCAGCTGAGCCGTAGCCTTTTTGCTTAACTTTATACGTTTTTGTAACGTCCAAAGGCTGTTTTGTTATGATTTTAACTTTAGTAGTAGCAGCGTCTGCTCCCTCTTTATAAGGTATCACTTTCTCAATTTGAGCTCCGTCAATTTCAATGTCTCCTAAGCTCTTAGAAGAGTCAAACGGCACGTTTGTTTCTAAGGTGATTTGATTAAATGTATCCATCGTCGCTTTCGTGATTTTCCGAGTGATATCTACTCCAGCTCTATCATAGTAAATCCGATTTTGTCCTTGAACAATCCATACTTCTACATTCCCATCTTTACCAACCTTGGTAATAAAGCGGTCTCCTCCGTCTTTATTTTCCCAATCGCTGTCACTAGTAGAATGGCGTACAATAAAACCAATTTTGTCAAATAAATTACCACTTCCACTGTTAATCGTGTAAGTCGCTCTCTTCCCAAAATTCGTGTCTTCTGTAAATTCGATTTGCTTGCCTTCTTTTTCATCACCTGGCCATGTCCAAATGTTCGACCCGCTGTAATCTCCGTCGTACCGATGATAATTTAAGGTAACGTTTACTTTATCAAACTTTGGTAAATCTCGGTATTCACCGTCAGGAGGAGACATATATGTATGTTCATCTCCACTTTTCACCCATACTTCTCCTTCACCGTTCTCCACTGAAACGAAGCGGTCTCCTCCATCTTTTTCCCACGACTCTGTTCGAACAATAAAACCTACTTTGTCATAAGTACCGGGTAATTCAACTTCCGCTACTTTTCCAAATTGATCTTCCCCTGTAAATGTGTAAGGCTTCCCTTCTCCTCCTTCAGGAAAAATCCATAACCCCCATTCCTTTGTATCATTTGGAGCAGGCTGATAGTGAATCGTGATTTTTGTTGAGTCTGCTGCAGATGCAAACGATTGCATAAATGGGCTAAAAAAAGAGCTTACTAGTAAGAGTAAAGCCGTCAGTACCATTGCATATTTAGTCCAACTACATTTCAATGAAAACCCTCCCATAAAATAAAATACGTACACATTTTTCACTATAACCTTTTTTGAAAGCGTTATCATAAGTATTTTTTCCTATTTTATGTGGATAAAGAAAAAAAATCCATAGTTAACAATGTTAACTATGGATGAAGTATCTCTTTTACACTTCTGCTGTTTCAGGTGAGATGGTTTGATCGTTGTATACGTTTGTATCTAGCTCTTTTGTTAATTTACTAGTGACGACTCCGGCTGTCATGCTTCCACTTACATTAAGCGCCGTACGCCCCATATCAATCAATGGCTCTACTGAAATTAATAAGCCTGCTAGCGCTACGGGCAAATTCATAGAAGATAATACAAGTAAAGCCGCAAATGTCGCTCCTCCGCCAACGCCTGCTACGCCAAACGAACTAATTGCTACAATAGCAATCAACGTGAAAATAAATGAAGGCGTTAAAGGATCAATACCTACCGTTGGCGCAATCATAACGGCTAACATAGCTGGATATATTCCAGCGCATCCGTTTTGACCAATTGTAAGACCAAATGAACCTGCGAAATTCGCAATTCCTTCTGGAACCCCTAACTGTCTTGTTTGTGTATTAACATTCAAAGGTAATGCTCCAGCACTTGTACGGGAAGTAAAGGCAAAAGCCAATACAGGAAATACTTTCTTAACATATGTGATCGGATTTACACCGATAATTGTTAGAATAACTAAGTGAACAATAAACATAGCTGCCAATGCGACATACGATGCTACAACAAACTTTGCCAGTTTAACAATTGCATCAATATCACTCGTTGCTACTGTTTTGGTCATAATTGCAAGTACCCCATAAGGAGTTAAACGAAGAATTAGCGTCACTACACGCATTACAATTGCATAAAGCGTATCAATAATTTTTGAAAATAACGCCGCTTCCTCAGCCTTTTTACGCTTCACACCTAAATACGCAATTCCAACAAATGCCGCAAAGATGACAACGCCAATCGTGGAAGTTGAACGTGCGCCTGTTAAATCAAGAAACGGGTTAGCAGGTAATAATTCTACTACTTGCTGCGGGATTGTTTTTGCTTCTAAACTAGATAAATTGTTTTCTAAGTCCTCTCCGCGCTGAAGTTCCGCTTCCCCTTTTGTGATTTGGACAGATTCTAAATTAAAGCTCGTTGTTGTGAAAATACCAATTGCAGCTGCTACCGCTGTTGTGACAAGCAAAATCCCAATAATTAAACTACTAATCTTTCCAATATTGCTCGTCAATTTTAAGCGAGTGAATGCCGCTACAATCGATACAAATACAAGCGGCATAACAATCATTTGAAGAAACTTAACATATCCGCTTCCTACAATGCTAAACCAATCGGCGGTCATCATCGTTACTTCATGAGTCGGACCATACACCCACTGAAGAGCAAAGCCAAAAATAATCCCCAGTCCAAGCGCTGTAAACACACGCTTTGAAAATGATACATGTTTTTTCTGCATCATAAACAGCCCCGCAAGCAATGCGAGCATAATGAGGATGTTTATGATGACTAATAAGTTATTCATAGATGTTCCCCCTGTAATTTTTCCCATAAATTATGTCTCTATTACTTATAATATAACAATACCAATAAGTCAACTAGGTTTTATGTTTTTTCCTGAAGACAGTTTTTTTGAATAATTTTGACAAAACAAAAAAGCTAAGGATTTTCCTTAGCTTTCTATTTTACGCTTGTATGTACTTCAGTGGTCTTTTGCTCCGTTACCAGAGATAGTCTTTCTTTCATCACACCGGATGTACTACAATTCATATATAAGATTACATTTCATATAATTCATTTAGCCATTTTACAAACAAATGTCTGGGTAATTCTAGTTCGTGAAGCTCGACATATTGAATATCAGACAGCGTCGTCCCTCTAGCCATATAAAAGTACCACTGCCAGCCAATATCTTTAGCAATGGCATAGGATTTAGCTAGATCTTGTCTATTATCTGTCTGCTGCATATCATTCATCCACTGCGTTTCATCCGCTTCATACTCATAATAATGGAGAGTATATTTATCACACCAATACGTAAGATCCTGATGGGAAAACGGATTTTCTCCGTCACATACTTGAAGCAATAGCATTCTTAAATTTTCCGGTGTATACGGTAATATAATTTTTTGATCTGCACGTCTCATTTTGCTACCTTCCTGACATGTTCGTTTCTTTTATTACATCATGTACGGCTGCGTTTAGCAATAAGAAATGGATGACGTTTTCATTACTTTTCGTTTACAACATTTCATTTGCTTGCAAAAACCGCCGTATCTTTGACATACAGAGGCAGTCGGATTTTAACAATCGTCCCTTTGTTCTGCTCACTCTCAATCTGCATGGTACCGTGATGATCATGAATAATTTTGGAGCTGATTGTTAATCCAAGCCCCATTCCTTTTTCTTTTAAAGTAAAAAACGGTTCTCCTATATGTTCTAGACGGTCTTTAGAAATTCCTACTCCTTCATCTCTAACTTCTATAAAAATATGGTTATCCTGCGCTGTTTTGATTGTAATGTAAATATTTCCAGGCCTATCCATAGCTTCAATTGCGTTTTTAAAAACATTAAGTAATACTTGAATAAGGTGATTTTTATTTCCATACACACTAGCGTTATTTGTTTGTTCATCGTATAAGAAGTCAATGTTTTTCAATAAAGCTTCATGGGAAGTTAAACTCATTACATACTTAACCGCTTCGGTAAGAGAAAACACGCGAAAATGTTCACTTTCAGGTTTTGACAAAAGAAGCATTTCACTGACAATACCATTAATTCGTTCCAGCTCATCAAGCATGATGTTAGCATACCCTATTGCGGATCGGTCTGTTTCTTTCATGAGCTGAACAAACCCTTTAATACTCGTAAGCGGATTTCTAATTTCATGGGCAATTCCGGCAGCTAATTCGCCTACTACAGAAAGCTTTTCCTTTTTTATGAGAAGCGCTTCTGCAAGCTTTTGCTGAGTGATATCTCGTCCAATCGTGATAAGAGCTTTTCTTGAGCCATCATCAAAAAACACAGGTACTTTAATAACATCAAATGTTTTGACCTCGCCGTTTGGTATTTCAAATGCTTCTTCCGTGCGTACCTTTTCCTTTTTTATCCAAGCTTCTTCATCCGATGAAATACAGTGTAAGAAAGCGGCTTGAAAGAAAGGCACAAGTTCCCCAAGTTCTGCATCGGTTTTACCCCTGTAATCAATACCCTTTAAATGATAAAGTTCTCTTCCAAAATCATTCACCGCCACCCATTTGCCAGCCCCATCTTTAAAACAAATAAAATCTGGCATTGAATTTATTAATGTAGCAAGCTGATATTGTTCATCAGACACCTGGGTATGAACCGAACGCTTATAAAGTAAATAAAACGTGCCAGCCGTTACGCCCACTAGTAAACTATCTTTTATCAAACTGCTAAGAGCATATGCTCCTTTAAAAAATGCCATGGTTTGAAAGACGATGTACACCCCTACAAGCAGAAGACCCGCTACCGCCGCTGCTTTTCGTATACCCTCCCTATTTTTTATCAATATTTCCCACCAGCCTTTGTTTTTTACGTTAACACTCTCTATGTCTCATCAATTAAGTTCTGAACATTCTTCTTACTTTTAAACTAGTTTACCTTATTTTTTTATTCTTATCTAATACCTTTTTTCATTACTTTTGACACAGTTTCTTTTATCCTCCTTTATTTTTTTCCGCATTTTCATTTATTTGAATTATTTTCTCTATCAAAATAGGAATTTAGATACGGAATACTCTGGAACATTTAGGTAGTAATGCTCTTTTTTGTATTTTCTTAATATTGTAAATTCGAATAGTACCAACTACATCGATAAATTTAGGGGGATTTTAATGAAAAAAACCGTGATTTCTTTGGCTGTAGCAACAAGTTTGACTTTATCTTTTACAAGTGTACAAGCTTCTACTTCTGCAAATGCTTCTCACCATCAAAGTTCTGAACAAAAAGTATTAAAAAAAGTCAATACTGAGAAAATTTATCAAGACATTGCGTATCTCTCAAAAAAACCTCGTGTGGCAGGAACTGAAGCTGAACGCGAAGCTGCTACATTTGTTCAAAAGCGTTTGTCTAAACTAGGCTATGAGAGCGCAGTAGAGCCTTTTACCTTTACCGGTTACACACCAGCAGCTAGTTTTTCACTAAGCGTAAACGGTACCAGCTACTCTCCCACAACTTTTACTTATAGCACCAATGGAAATGTCACAGCTGAAATTGTAGATGGAGGGCTGGGTACAAAAGATAATTTAGCAAACAAAGATGTGACAGGTAAAATTGTATTAGTTCAGCGAGGCACTATTACTTTTGGTGAAAAAGTATTAAATGCTGCTGAAAAAGGGGCTGCAGCCGTCATTATTTTTAATAATGCAGACGGTGAGCTAAACGGAACGCTTGGCGGCGCTAATGATAACTACATTCCGTCTCTTGCTGTTACCAAAGAAGAAGGTGAAAAGATTCTTACTTCTATTCAAAAAGGCGAAAAGCCTTCAGGTACAGTAAAAATTGAAGGAGCTGTCGTAAGTGAGCGAACATCTTATAATGTAACCGCTACTAAACCTTCTACTTTTAAGAAAAAAGGAACAAATGATATTATTGTAGTAGGTGCTCATCATGATTCTGTGGCCGGAGCGCCTGGGGCAAATGACGATGCTTCTGGAACAGCAATGGTGCTTGAATTAGCTCGCGTATTTAAAACTCTTCCTACTGATACAGAACTGCGATTTGTTACATTCGGAGCCGAAGAAGTAGGCTTACTAGGATCCGAGCATTATGTTAGTGAGCTATCTGAAGATGAGAAAAATCGTATTGTTGGAATGTTTAATTTAGACATGGTGGGAAGTCGAGATGCGGGAGATTTGGTAATGAATACAGCTGATGGAACACCAAATCTTGTCACAGAATTAGCTCAAGCTTCAAGTACAAGATTAAATGGAGCACCTACGCCATTCCAAGCTGGCGGCCGCAGTGATCACGTTCCTTTTGCAGAGGCAGGAATACCGGCTGCTCTATTTATTCACAGTCCGTCTGAACCTTGGTATCATACGCCTGAAGATACCCTTGATAAAATCAGCAAAGAAAAACTTCAAGATGTGGCTGAGATTGTTGGAACAGCTATTTACGATCGTTCCCGTCCCGATCAACAAGGTTCTTCCGTTAAAAAGAAAGCAACATTTAAAGCTCCTCATCTTTATCACGAGCAAGATGTCAAATAAGAATCTATCCCTGTTATTCATACATGACCAAAAAAGAGATGTTTATGCATCTCTTTTTTTGATAAGCAGATTTCTCAAGGTTTTAAATTCATTATGCTACAATTATTATAAAGGAACCTCACTTATTGCTTACATAAAAATTTTGACCAAATGAGGTGTATTTTTTGGATTTTACGGTAGACCATTCAATTTTTTTATTATCTATTCTCCTTGTCATAGGGGTACTCACTGCCAAGTTCTCTACTCGCCTTGGCGTCCCTTCGCTTGTACTCTTTATTATTGTAGGAATGGTTGTTAGCCACTACATCTACTTTGACAATGCTCTTTTAACACAAGGATTCGGAATATTAGCGCTTATCATTATTCTTTTTGATGGAGGCGTGCAGACCAAATGGAAAGATGTCAAACGCGTTGTTCGCCCTTCCGTTTCATTAGCTACTTTCGGAGTCCTCATTACGACAGTTTTAACGGGTGTACTTGCCAAATATATTTTGGGCGTTACTTGGCTTGAAGGCTTTTTATTTGGGGCAATCGTTGGCTCTACAGATGCTGCAGCCGTGTTCTCTGTACTAGGGACACAGAATATCCGCCAAAAACTAAACTCCACGCTAGAAGCAGAATCTGGTTCCAATGATCCGATGGCCATCTTCTTAACCGTTTCTATTATTGAATTAATTCAACATCCGGACTCTCCTATCCTCTCATTAATCCTTAATTTCTTTTGGCAAATGGGAATCGGGCTGGTACTTGGTTTAGTACTCGGAAAAGCATCCGTTTGGATTATTAATCGAATTAATTTAGATTCTTCAGGTCTTTACCCTGTGCTTACATTGTCGTTGGCCGCCTTAACCTATGGAATTTCCACATTTGTAGAAGCAAGCGGTCTACTTGCTGTATACGTAATGGCAGTGGTAGTAGGAAATGCAGATCTAACTTATCGTCACACAATTGTCCGCTTTAACGAAGGTTTTGCATGGATGATGCAAATTTTAATGTTTATTTTACTCGGCCTTCTTGTCTTTCCTAATCAACTGTTAGATATCATTTGGCAGGGTATACTGTTATCTCTTTTACTTATGTTTGTCGCTCGTCCACTCGGCGTATTTCTTTCGATGATGTTTGCTAAATACTCATCCAAAGAAAAACTGTTTATTTCTTGGGCCGGTTTAAAAGGAGCTGTTCCAATTGTATTGGCTACTTATCCTATGATGGCAGGTTTGGAGAACAGCACGCTGATTTTTAACGTCGTTTTCTTTGTTGTCTTAACTTCCGCTCTTCTTCAAGGAGCAACAATCGCTCCTTTAGCCAAATTTCTAAACCTTTCTCAAGGTGAAAAAGAGACGGTTCCTCACAGTCTCGAGCTTGTTTCGATGGGCAAAACCAAAAATGAAATGATTGAGTTGAAGCTCGTGGAACATGCAGATATATCAGGAAAATCGCTTGAAGAACTTCACCTCCCTGAAGACATTTTAGTGACTGCTGTTATTCGAGATGATAAATTACTTACACCTAGAGGAAGTACACAAATTTTTGCAGGTGATACATTATATATTCTTATTTCGAAGAAAAAACGAGATGAAGTAAAAGCATTTTTCCAAAAAAATACGTCTGATGGGGACGAAAGAGAAGGAAAAACCAGTTAAAAAATTGGTTAAAGTCTTTACGAGAAAAACAGCACCCGATTATTGAACGGAGTGCTGTTTTTGCTGCTGCATCAAATAAAGAGATTTATAATTGGGGTGATGTTTTAAAAGTTCTGAGACCGTTACAAATTTATACCCCTCTTCCTTTAACTTCGGTAAAATTTGTTTTAATGCTTCAATGGTTTGGGTTCGATCTCCTCCCGTATCATGAAACAATACAATATCTCCTGACCTGGCATGGTTAAGCACTTGACTTACAATTTTACCTACGCCTGGATTTCTCCAATCAAATGTATCTTGATGCCAAGACCAAAGAATAATGGTATACTGCTGATTTTTAGCAGCTTTTACTACCCGATCGTCATAATAGCCAGTAGGTGGGCGAAACAGGTAAGGTTTTATTCCTGTAATAGCTTGTATACGTTCATCCGCTTTTTCAATTTCTTGTTCAATTCTCTCTACTTCCTGGCCCCTTACTTTCAAATGGCTATATGTATGATTAGCAAGTTCATGACCTTCACGAACTTCTCTTTGAGCAAGCTTGGGAAAAGACGTTATTCGATCGCCCACTACAAAAAAAGTTGCTTTGGCACCGTACTTTTGCAATAAATTCAAAATGGTCGGCGTATATTTAGGATCTGGTCCATCATCAAATGTAAGCGCAATCAACTTTTCGTCTTTCATGGGAACTTCCCACACGATATCTCCTTTTTTTTCATAATAAAATCTGCTCTTCTTTGCAGCATCCGCCTGAATACCATAGAAATTAATGGAAACAATAATAATAATTGACAAGCACCATTTCACTCAATGACCTCCTTTTTTGTCTAGGTGTGATTCATGCGTATTGTCAATAAACGCTTTGATACCAACTGCAAATAATCGTTCATCACCCAAACACACGCGCTGTTGACGGCGATTAGCTGCAGAAGTTGATTTACGGTTTTTCATAGTCTTCTCTCCATTACTAATTGATTGTGTTTTTAGCTTTACCAAAAAGTCAAAAATAAACCTACGGGTTCTAACATGGCGAAAACATTTTTTTATAGTAACTACACGCTGTCTAGCGTTTTGAATAGGAGATATATACATGCGAAAATTTTATTTAGCTTTTCTGTTAATGATAAGCACAACCATGGTTATACTGCCTTCTGTTAAAGCAGTCAGTGAAAGCAACGAGAAACATCAGCAACTCACCGTAAGCGAACAAGGATATTCTCTTTCATTGCCCGGTGAATATACGCTTCAAAAAGAAGAGGATGGAAAAGATATTCTTTTTTCAACCAAGACTCCCTATACGTGGATGCGAATTGAAGTCCTTTCCGGGAAAGAAAGTACAAGTAAATCATATCTTGATCGTTCAAAAGAATTGTTTGATGACCAGTTTGGAAAATCGTTAAAAATTTCTTCTACATCCCTATTTATTCAACCTGTTGTGTTTGCATCTACATCAGGGAGTAAAAAAGAAACGGCAAAGCTGTATGTACTGAGAGAAACAAAGGGGCACCCTGCTTTAAAAATCACGATGGTTACAGCTAAAAATTCTGATGATGAAAAAAAGTTAATTTCAATTGTTAACTCAGTAAAAATGCATGAATGAAAATAGATAAGGAAGCCAGCTATGAAAAAAAAGATATTTCTTGTTTGCTTTATATGTTTGATGAGTGGCTGCTCAACTGCTTTTCGTGAAGAGCTTATTAACACACAAGAAGAAATTCCAAAAGAACGCCTGCCACAGCAAAAGTTCACCTATCCTTACAAAGGAAGCAGCAGAACAGATGCGGGTTATCTTAAAAGAAGCACCAATCAAAACTATACGCTTTACGTACTAGAAGGATACGAGTTTACAGAAGAAGAGCCACGAAGAGATGTCATTTACAACAAAAAAAATGATGCTTTGTGGATGCGGATTGAAGTGTTTCCACCAAATAAAAGTGTAAAGGAGATCAATAAAGAAACAAAAGAAATTTTAAGAGCTGGCTTTTCAGAAGTGGCTTCCCTTGATACACACCTCATTCATCATAACTTAGAGATAGCAGCTGCGTACAAAGCATCAGATGATAAAAGTAACGCATACGGTTTTCTCGTTCGAAAGCAAAATCAACACCCTACTTTCCGGTTAACGATCTTTGCTCCTAAATCTGAAAGAGATTTAACTCCATTTTTAGAAATGGCGAGAACGCTTCAAAATGCATAAAACAGAGAAAAAGTCGGTTTACAAAGTGTGTAAACCGACTTTTTCTTTATTTCATATCTAATAGTTTAGTTTTTAAATCTTTTTCCATTTGATACAGCTCTGATTCTGCCTCGGTACGCTTCGTACGTCCTTCTTCTTGTATCTTTAGCACTTCTTCTAACGTGGTAATCAAATCGGACTGCGTTTTTTTCAATGTTTCGATATCGACAATCCCCGCCTCGTTTTCACGAGCTACTTCAATCGTGTTCTGCTTGAGCAGCTCTGAATTTTTAGTAAGCAAGTCGTTTGTTGTCTTAGATACTTGCTTTTGGGCTTCCATTGCTTTCTTTTGGCGTAATAAAGTGGTTGCGATTACTACTTGATTTTTCCAAAGTGGAATAGCTGTTAAAATAGAGCTTTGAATTTTTTCCACAAGAGTCTGATTGACTTCTTGAATTAATCGAATCTGCGGTGCACTTTGAATGGCAATTTGACGGCTCAGTTTTAAATCATGCACTCGTTTTTCTAGCCTATTGATAAATTGATTTAAATCATTGACCTCCTGAGCCATCAAGTAGTCATTTTTTTGAGATGCTGTTTGCTGAAGCTGGGGCAGCGTTTCATTCTGCAGCGCCACTAACTTGTATTCGGCCGCTGCAATGTAGACGTTAAGCGCCTCGTAAAACTGTTTATTTTTATCATATAAGCTATCTAGCATCGTAATGTCTCGATACAGCATTTGTTTTGAGCGCTCTAACTTATCTGCAATTTTATCAATTTCAACATTAATGCTTTGATATTTTGTTAATAAATTTTGAATAGGCCTAGAGACTCCTGAAAATAATCGACCGATGACTCCTTTTTTCTTTGCAGAAAAATCATCGGGATTCACTTGGCGAATCTTACTCATTAAATCTCCTATAACGTCTCCTACTGGTCCCGTATCTTTCGTTTGTACATGCTGTAGTACAGATTGAGAAAACTGAGATAGTTCTGACTGAGCTGCTACCCCGTACTGTAAGATAGCCTGCTGATTTTTATAATCAATTTGATTTGCGATTTTCTGTGCTTTTTCCTGATATTCCGGCGTCAAATCATCGTATGTGTTTCTTTTTGCAGCGCGAGAGTCCGATTGTATCTGCGGGGTAGGCGACGCAAAAGGATCATCAAGCAGCGCATCTAACGATTGATTTTGATTATATTCTTTCATCATAAAATCCCATCCTTTGCATTTACGTTACTTTGTGCGATTAGTAGCTGTCGGTATATACGGCTGCTCTTCTTCAAATGCTTGTTTTAGCACTTTAAGCTCTACATCTAATGTCAGCTTATCTTGTGAAAGGGCATTTGTTAATAAATGCTCATACTTCCCTGATAACCCGCGCAGCATGTCTTCCGCTTCATGAAGACTTTCTTTTACTTCTATGCTTTTCGTTGGTTTTGATAATAAAAACATATACCTTTCAATGACGGTAACCGTTGATTGTAAGTAGTTCGTAAAAAAGGGCTGAACATCTTTATATCGTGCGGGCTCTTTTTCTACCATTTCAATGATGCTTTTACCTACTTTGTATAGTTTAGAAAGTTCTGTCCACATATGAACAGACCGAATTTTAAAACGATAGCTTCCAATGGTTCTTAATTGCTTTTTTGCCTCTTTTACTTGATGACGAACGTATGCAATTTCTTCTCTATACGGATTTTGATAATGACGTCGAGCACTGCTCATAATAAAAAACAGGCTCATCACAACCATTACTCCTATACTAATGCCAAGGGATTGAATCATCGTGGTACTAAATCCAAAATAGCTGACCGGAACGGCTACTGCTCCTGTTGCCCAAATGGCAAGAATCTTTTTTATGATTCGAACGACTTTCATCGCTTTCACTCCTATCTTAAATGTGACCGAACTTTTAAACGTATACATATTATACCATTGTCTTCCCGTGTCTTAAAACGATTACTATTATAATTTATATACGGATAAAACCTTTAAAGGTTTCATAAACCAAAAAAACAGGCAGCTATTAAAAGCTGCCTGTTTTTTATTGATCTTCGCGCTTGTTGTAATCATACTTCGAGCGTTCAATTGGTTTGAACCCTTCTGGTGTATGAAAGCGGAGTAAATCTCCGTAAACAAGTTTATCTGATAGTTCTAGCTTTTTCTTAACTAGTTCATCATACTTATCATACTGTTTCGCTTCCTTATCTGAAAGCTGCTTGCCCGTTGCGTTGTCATACACTTTCTGATCAACTTTTGTTACCTTAGGTGTAACAAAGTCACCGTTACGGAAAGGTACAACTTGCTGATGTTCTTTTGATAATAAGTCTGTACCAAAGTCAATATAGTCTTTTGTATCAAGACCTAATAAATGCATCACTGTTGGACGAACATCTACGTCTCCGCCATACGTATGATTTACGCCGCCTTTAAGGCCTGGTGAAGTAATAAATAATGGTACGCGCTGCAGCTGAGCTTGTTCAAAATCATTGATGTTTTTACCCATTACTTTGCCCATTGCACGCTTATGGTTTTCAGAAATACCGTAATGGTCACCGTACATCACAACCATCGTATTGTCTGCTAAACCAGAGGCCTGTAAATCCTCAAAGAATTGCTTAATTGATTCATCTAAATAACGAGCCGTTTGGAAGTATTGGTCAACTGACTTATCTCCCGTATTGTGAGGTCCAATCGTTTGGTCTTCCTTATCTAGCGGATAAGGGAAGTGGTTTGATAACGTAATGAACTTCGCGCTAAATGGCTGCTTTAAGCCTTTTAGGTACGGCATTGATTCTTTAAAGAATGGTTTATCTTTTAAACCATAGTTCAGCGTATCTTCGTCTGACATATTGTAATAAGCTGAATCAAAGAATTTTTCTACACCCATTGATTTATACATTTCATCACGGTTCCAGAACGATTTTCCATTTCCGTGGAACACAGATGTTGTATAGCCTTGCTGATCTAGAATACCAGATAGCGACTGATAGGTGTTATTTGCTTTTGTTGTAAATACAGAACCTTGAGGTAAGCCGAATAATGAGTTCTCCATCATGAATTCAGCATCTGACGTTTTACCTTGCCCTGTTTGATGGAAGAAGTTATCGAAATACATTGTGTTCTGATCTTTTAATAGTGAATTTAAGAATGGTGTTACTTCTTCACCATTTAACTTGTAACCAATCATAAATGACTGAAGTGACTCTAATGAAATATAGATGACGTTTTTGCCTTTTGCTTGACCGAAATATTCTTTGTTCGGCTCAGCATATGTTGCTTTTGCATAGTTCTCTACCTCAGCCACATCACTGCTATCTGCTAGCGCGCGCTGTGCTGAAGATTTCGAGCTCTGGATGATGTCATAGATCGTATAGTTATACGTTCCTAAATATTTTACTAAATAGTTGCGGTCAAATGTTCTTGTTAATAGTTGAGGGCGATCCATTTCCGCTAGTGCGATGTTGGCACTTAAGAATAAAATCCCTGATAAAAATACACCTGTCACAGTACGTCGACTAATTGTTGCTGGTAAGTCAACTTTTTTCCATAGTACTAAAACTAAAAGAATAAAGAAATCTGTGAAGTATAAAATATCAGTTGGGCTAATTAAAGCCATGGCACTGCCACCTAATTGACCAAAATTGTTTGACTGAGTCAATACAGGAACAGTAATAAAATCATTAAAGAAGCGATAGTATACTACATTTGCGTACAGGATGAATGAAAGTAAAAAATTCATTCCAAGCAGTGCTCGTACTTTTCCCCGCCCTTTAAATAGTAGTGCAATGGCAAAAAAGAAAATTGCCGAACCAATTGGGTTTATGAAAAGTAAAAACTTTTGCATAAAATTATCTAGCCCTAAGTTAAATTCGATACGATAAACGGTATACGTTTTAATCCAAAACAACAAAACTGCAATTAGAAATAACGGCAGCTGTTTCGAAAAAATATTTTTACCGTTTGTCATGAGCTGTTTCATATTCCCACCTCTGTCTCTATTGAAATTTAAGCTCACTTTTATTTTTATAGTAAATGTAAAAAGAAATCTCCCTTACAAAAAATGTAAGAGAGCTAATCTGTTCTTTCACATTTTAACTCTTTAAAAAAAATTGTCAACACCGCTACGTATAATTTTCACCAAACGTGAGAAAATAACTACTTTCTTATTCCCAGCTATATAGGCTTTCAAACACAAATGTTTCCTATGCTTTTTTTCTTCTCACTATTTAATACGGACAGCTTCTCTTTAAGTTTCACTATTTTATATTTATTTTTTATTTTGTCCACTATACATATAAATTTAACACTTGCCTTAGTTTTCCTTCTCCTTTACAAGAGAATGCATAAAAGCACTTGTGAATATTTGTTATACCAATACCTCTTATTTTCTTTTCTTTCTACAGTAAACCACATATTTTGAGTTATTTCTTTCTTTAAATTTGAAAAAAATGTGTCAGTTTGCATCGAAAATTTTTATTTTTTTACCTTTTTGTTTATAATATAAATTATAAATATTATTTGAAATTTCAGATCTCTTTAACGTCTGATCTAGAAAGTGCATTTTTTATATAAAATTGGAATGAGTATGGGCTATGCATGCTTGTATACCTAAAAGTTTAAACGTCTTACATTTTTATAAAGGAGAAAAAATGAAAGAGTGTATTGTTTTCATTACAAATATTATTAATGTATTGCACGACGGATTAATTTATATTTTTTATTTACTAGGATTTTCTCTTTCAGATAAAGAACTTCACTTCTGGATTATTGGTATTATTGGACTGCTCACGTTTTTAAGCGTTTATATGATCTTTAAATTATTGTCAAAGTGGAAATTTAGTATTACAGCTATTTCTTTTATCTATACCCTTACCGTTATGCTTGTCTTAGTTTTTGCCATTGAAATTCAGCAAGGAATTACCACCCGGGGCAATATGGAATTTGATGATGCCATAGCAGGTTTATGGGGATTTTTAGTCTTTTTTAGTATTTATATCGCCTTTGCTTCTTTTTTTCTTTTATCCAAGAGGTTGTTGTCTTCGAATAAGGAGAAAAAAATAAAAACCGAGGCCCCTACTCGTAGCCAAAGGCACGTGAATTAATTTCATTTGAGTTTCAAAACGACTTGATGAATTCGTATTCGATTATATCGTTGAACCAAAATAAACGGTACGTTTGCGACAATCGCATAAATAACCATCCAAACACCTATAGAAGGAGAGTTCCATATAAAAAAAAGAATAGAAGGAAGTATGCTGATCCAGTGAGTTAACTCTGCTCGATTTGTTTCAATTAAAAAAAGCTGTGCATATTCCTTCGTTCTACTCTCCCATTTCTTTTTATAAAATCCTCGTTTAAATAGCTTTCCTGCATCAGGAAGCCACGTTTTCCATCGGTGCACCCCGAATTTTTTATATATCCCAACTGTTTCCCAGCTTTGAACCTTAAACAGCGCAAGGTCCTTCTTTAAATAAAAGGTAGAAATTTTTGTGCATCTGTAGGCGATCAACATGTGAATCACAAACCATGCCATGATATTAATTAAGAGCTGAGCACCTGTCATTTTATCACTTTCTTCTTTTTTTCTTCTTCTATAGATATGCTGCGTTCTTTCCATTTAACTTGCTTTCTCACCGCCGTTTGGACGAAAGACCATACGAATAGACCCAGAAAAAACAGTACATGAATAGGAAATAAGCACAAAGAAAAAAAAGTAAACGAACCTATTTTTCTTAAGCTATTAAATAAGAGGCTTACATAGCAAACATAGCTGCTAATTGCCAAGCCTGCATGTTGATTCCATAGAGTAGGTAAAAAAAGGATATAATTAATCATGCTAGTAAGCCACAAGCTTACTAGAAATAAATAAATGGCTTCCGTTTTCCCCGCACCTGAAGCAAAACTTTTACTCCACCCTCTTATAAGGCCTTTCATACCATTTGGATACATGCGCATGGAAAGAGCTCCCTGTCCGCTCATACACGTAATAAATTCACCTTGTTTGTTCATTTTCTCAACTAGCGCCATATTTTCAACCACTTCTTTTTTTATCCCTTCGTGGCCTCCGCTTTGAAAGTAGGAGGCTGCGCTGCAAAGCAAGCACTGCCCGAAACCGACAGAAGGACTTTTCCAATTTTTAAAGGGATGAAACGCGCCAATCGATGCAAACGTAACATAGTGAAATAAAGCAGAAAACATTTCATAAGGCCTCTTAACAAGGTGATAAGGATGAACCGATAGCACACCCCCTTGCTGTTGATAATAGAAAAACACTTTTTCAATTCCGTCGTTCTCTACTGTAATATCAGCATCTAAAAACAAAAGCACCGAGCCTTTTGCTTCTCGTGCTCCATTCCAGCATGCCCATGACTTTCCTAGCCACCCAGCTGGAAGTGCGCCCGGTTGCACTACTTTTACGCCAAATGCTTTGGCTACCCTCTCAGTATTATCTGTTGAGTTGTCATCTACAACAATCACTTCAAAGTCAGCGTTCCGTAACTGGAGTGACTGCAATAAAAAGGTAAGGTTTCTTTCTTCATTTCTAGCTGGAATAATAATGGACAAACATGACATATCGTTTCTTCCTATTTTTACACGTTTAAATGTAGGGATAGTGATGACAAGCGTAGCTGTCAAGACAAGAGCAACCAGTAAAAAAGACATCCTTTTCTCCTTTCCTTCACGTATGAAAATTAGCGAACTGGACAAAATAAAAAGTTGTAGACCTATTTTTATTTTGCGTGAAGTCATTTTATACACATTGTTGACAACTCGCTTTTGTTTTATAAGGAGGAAAAATATGGAAAAGAAAGTAATTGTTGTAGGCGCAGGTTTAGGTGGTCTGTCAGCTGCTATTCGTCTGTCAGCTGATGGATATGATGTAACAGTCGTTGAAAAAAGCAAGCGAATTGGCGGTAAGTTAAATATTCGCAGCGGCAAAGGATTTTCTTTCGATACGGGACCTTCTATTTTAACAATGCCGTGGGTGCTAGAGCAGCTGTTTGACAGTGCAGGCCGCAATATCCACGACTACTTAACAATAGAACGAATTGAGCCTCAGTGGAGAACTTTTTTCCAAGATGGAACACAAATTGATTTGACCAGTGACCTTCCTCGCATGCTTCAGCAGCTTCAAGAACTTGCTCCAGAAGACATTGAAGGTTTTTTTGACTATTTATCTTATGCAAATAAAATGTATGAATCGAACTTAAAAAGTTTTTATAAAAAAAGTTTATCTGGACTTCACGATTTACGAACGATGCACACGGTAAAAGAACTGCTTCAAATGGATCCAATGAGATCTATGGATGCTACTACACGCAAATATTTTTCAAACAAACATTTGCGTCAATTGTTTAATTTTTTAATTATGTACATCGGTTCTTCTCCTTATCATGCACCAGCTGTATTAACACAGCTTGCTCATGTTCAGCTAGGATTAGGTATTTATTACGTAAAAGGCGGAATGTACAAAATTGCTGAAGCGATGGATAAGCTCCTTCAAGAACTCGGCGTCACTGTACATCTAAATACGCCGGTAAAAGAAATCACAACAAGCGGAGCAAAGGCAACTGGAATTGCACTAGAAAATGGCGAGAATCTATCAGCAGATATTGTGCTATCTAATCTAGAAGCAATTCCAACTTACCGCTATTTATTAAAAAATCATGCGCAAGCAGCTAAGCAAACTCAGCAGCTTGCAAAATTTGAACCTACTGTTTCTGGCCTTGTTCTTTTATTAGGGGTTAACAAACAGTACAAGCAGCTTCAACATCATAATTTCTTCTTCTCAAAGGATCAGAAAGAAGAGTTTGATACAATCTTTAACAAAGGTCAAGTAGCCATGGATCCGACAATTTACATTGGCGTATCGTCTAAATCAGACCCTACGCAAGCTCCTGAAGGAAAAGAAAACCTGTTCGTTCTTACTCATGTACCTCCTTTAAAAGAAGGAGACGACTGGGCTGCATTAAAAGACCGCTACCGTGATGTCGTATTGAAAAAGCTTGAGGCAATGGGATTAGAAGACTTACGTTCAAGCATTGAGTTTGAATATACGTTTACTCCTAACGATATCCAGGAGCTTTACGGTTCTAACGGCGGGTCCATTTATGGCATAGCAACTGACCGTAAGAAAAATGGAGGTTTTAAAATTCCGGCAAGAAGTCAGCTTCTTTCTAACCTTTATTTTGTAGGCGGCTCTACACACCCTGGAGGCGGCGTGCCAATGGTGACATTATCTGGTCAGCTTACAGCGGACGCAATTAATGAAGATTTTCAGATTCCTCGTATGCAAAAAGATATTGGATAATGAAAAAGTGCAGGAAATTCCTGCACTTTTGTTAAAAGTTCATTTTTGACTGTCCACCGTCCACGTTTAACGTCGCACCAACTATCCATGAAGCTTTAGAAGATGCTAAAAAGGCAACGGCGTTTGCCACTTCTTCCGGCTCTCCAAAGCGCCCTGCTGGTATTTCGTTTTCAACAAATTGTTTAATCTTTTCCGGATTTTCATCCATTCTTTTTTTCCAATTACCCGTTTCATGCAAAATGCTTCCCGGCGCTACTCCATTTACACGAATTCCTTTAGAAATCATTTCATCTGCAAACGACTTTGTAAAGCTGATAAGTGCTGATTTTGCGTTATTGTACGTGACTTTCCCTCCACTTTCTCTTCCGAAAATAGACGTAACATTAACGATTGCCGCATCTTTTGTCATACGCGTCGCTGCTAGCTTGCTCAAGTGGACAGCTGAAAAGTAGTTAAGCTCCATTGCTTCTTTGAAAAGGGATAAATCTGTTTCCATGGCGGTGCTTCCATTACTTCCTCCAGCGTTATTAATTAAAATATCAATGCTTCCGAAATCGTTAATGAACTTCTCAATTAATGCAACTCTGTCTGATTCGTTTGTTAGGTCTGCTGTATATGTACGCACGTTTTCTAATTCTGACTGTGCATCCTGTAACGCTTCCTCTCCTCTTGCCGCAATTCCAACGTTTGCTCCTTCTTGAATAAACAAAGCAGCAATAGCCTTCCCAATTCCTTTTGACCCGCCGGTAATAAGTACATTTTTACTTTGCAACTGTAAATCCACACGTATCCCTCCACGTTAAATGATAATTACTATACTTTCTATCATAGCTCACTGCATGTCAAAATTAAAATCATATACTGTTTTACCTTTTTACTCCTTTTAAATCACCGCGTTTTATGGATACATTCTTTGAATTTATTGTCAGAAGCCTTAGCAAAAACAAGCCACGGCGTGATATAATGCTTTTTGGTGTAAATGTTTTCAAATTGGGGGTTTTTTAATGCAACAAACGTTTTCAACGTCTCAAAAAGTTAAGCAGTTCGTTTTTATTTTATTTCCGATATTGGTCACCCAGTTTGGAATGTTTTCAATGACTTTTTTTGATACGATGATGTCAGGAAGGGTAAGTGCAGATGACTTGGCAGGGGTAGCAATTGGTTCAAGCTTATGGGTACCTGTTTTTACAGGGCTAAGCGGAATTTTAATGTCTATTACGCCAATTGTTGCACAGCTTGTCGGAGCTAATCAAAAGAAAAAAGTTCCGTTCTCCGTCATTCAAGGGCTTTATGTCTCCATTTTAATGGCCGTTGTTATTATTTTAATCGGCTTTTTTGTTGTTGATCCTATTTTAAAAGGGATGAATTTAGAAGCAAACGTAATGCGCATTGCCAAACAGTATTTAATTGCTTTATCTTTTGGTATTATTCCGCTTTTTATTTATACGGTTTTACGAAACTTTATTGATGCTTTAGGGCAAACTCGTACGTCTATGCTTATCACCATTTTAGGGCTTCCGGTTAATGTAGCTTTAAACTATGTATTAATCTTCGGTAAGCTGGGCTTCCCCCACTTGGGTGGAGTAGGCTCTGGTTATGCAACTGCCGTTACGTATTGGTGCATACTCATTGTATCCATTGTAATTATTCATAAAAAAGAACCTTTTTCTAACTTCGATTTATTTAAAAGATTTCATCGTATCTCTTTTCCTACTTGGAAAGAAATATTAAAAATTGGTTTACCTATCGGTTTTTCGGTCTTTTTCGAAACAAGTATTTTTTCAGCCGTCACGCTGTTTATGAGCTCATATAATACCATTACGATCGCTTCTCACCAAGCAGCTATTAATTTTGCCTCATTTCTCTATATGATTCCGCTGAGTATTTCTATGGCTTTAACGATTGTTGTGGGATTTGAAGCAGGTGCTAAGCGGCATCAAGATGCACGAAGCTATAGCAGGATCGGTGTAACTATCGCTGTTGGCATGGCTTTTGTTTGCGCAGGTCTTTTATTTACTCTGCGAGAATCAGTAGCTTCTTTGTATACAAAAGATGCAGAGGTACTCGCATTAACTTCTCATTTTTTGATTTATGCAATTTTCTTTCAGCTTTCTGATGCTCTTCAAGCTCCTATTCAAGGCGCTCTACGAGGATATAAGGATGTAAATGTTACCTTTTTAATGTCCTTGGTATCTTATTGGGTAATTGGTCTACCTTTAGGCATTGTTTTAGCAAAATACACCGATTTGCAGGCGTTGGGCTATTGGATTGGACTAATTGCGGGGCTTGCTGCAGGAGCAACAGGACTTGCGTATCGTTTGATAAAAATACAAAAAAAGCAGCTGCTAGAGGAGAATAAATCTTCTCGAACGGCTTAATCAAAAAAAGAACGTTCTCAAAAGAACGTTCTTTTTTAGTTTAAAAATGGATTGATACTCTTCCTTATACTAAGGCCTAAAACTTCTTATTTATTTAAGGTACGCTCTAACTCTTGTAAAAGCTGTTCCGCACCTTTTTTACTTAACACAACGTTTCCATTCCCAAAGGTTAAGTTTTCACGCGTAATTTCCCCAGTTACTAAGCAAGCACCATACGGGCTATACTTTTGTAAAATAATAATATCTTCATCAACATATATTTCTACTGGATCACCTGTGTTGATATTTAAAATGCGGCGCAATTCAATAGGAATTACTACGCGACCCAATTCATCTACTTTTCTTACAATTCCTGTAGACTTCATAAAATCCATTCCTTTCATAGTAAACAAATAATATCTTCTCGATACAAATCTAGTCAAATTCGTCAGAGTTGCTAAAACCAAAATGCTTGAATGATGGTCTGATAACGGTTTATAAGTTCTTAAAATATGGCAAATAACGTATTAAATAGATTTATATACACTTTGTATCATATCAATTCGTACACTATTTATGAATAGTGCATAATCTTTAAAATCGAATTCATCCATATATGTTAAAAGTGTGTATTTTATCCATAATATAACTATATATCCATCTTTTACACTACTTTGTACCCATTTTATAACTTTTATTCCGACATAAGACGACAAAATCAGCTATAGAAAAAACGTGTCTTTTCTAACTAAAGACACGTTCATTTGGACCCGAAGTTGTCACGAATAGCTTTTTGAATCATAGCTTCACACCGCTCCAGCTCTACTTTTAATTGTTTTTTATATAATTTAGCTTTCTCTTCTCCCTCATTTGTAAATGTATAATAAACCACTTCTTGAAGCTTCATTCCTTCTTTTTTACGCTTCACCTGTTTGAGGACACCGTCTTCAATCAAGTCATGAAGAGCTTTGTATACCTCAGAATGATTAGGTTTGAACCCAAAAGGGCGAAATTCATCTCTCAACACATCTAATAACCGAAGGCCATACAGACGCTCTTGCTCCGTCATTGTAATCATATATAATTTTAAGAAAGCACGTTGTTTTAATAGAAAACCACTGGATGTACGCTTTTCTCTCATCTCAACTTCCTCCTTCACATACTTGCTTTCATTCAGGATAATAGAAAGCTCTATACGTAATTATACTTTTTTTATTCTACATAATCCTTCTTTTTCACTCAAAATCTCTTTTTTTTCTCACATTTTTTCACTTATTTACGTGTTTTTCTCATTTTTTGTAAGCAGGCATTGAATTTTCTTTTTTTCATATATATAGAAGGAATTTACGTGAATATAAGGAGGGTTTCCTTTGAGTAAAAAATATGAAGAGATTGATTGGGGTTCGATTCAGCATAAGGTAGAAGATATGCTTGGAAATCACTTTTGGAGCGATTTAAATCACATCTTGCCCAAGCGATTTCCAAACGTCGACTTATATGAAACTGATAAAGAAGGCATTATTGTCGTTGAGGTTCCTGGACTGCATTCAACTAACGACATTCAAATCAAGTTGGACGCAAATATATTAACAGTTGAAGGAAACGTTCCTTATGCTTATGAAGCATCTAAACAAAAGTTAAAGCTCAACGAGCGCCATACAGGCGTATTTTCTCGCACGGTCAAACTTCCTTTTCACTACACAGACGAACCAGTTCGCGCTAAGTACAAAAATGGATTATTGGAAATTCGACTGAATAAGATAGAAAATGATCAAACCATTGCTATACAATTTGAAGATGATTAACTGCACGTAACAAAAACCCTTCTGTTAGCAGAAGGGTTTTTGTTAGAGCGCTGAACTTAACACAATGTTTCCTTTTGGCGTCTTATTATTCGCGTTCGGTTCTAAAGTAATTGCCATAACATCCCACTTTTCAGTCTGTTCTTTTTGGCTCATCGTATAGACCACTGTCCCGTTTCCATTTTTATCTGTTACAAAAGCACCTGCCGGATGAGGCTTATCACCTTTTATGAGCCACACCTGATAGACTTCATTCCCCTTTACGTTTTTCAAGTTATTCGCTTGAATAACCACATTTAGATTTCCACCCTTTTTCGTAAGAGATGCTGTTGCTTCGCCAGAAACGTTCGGCTCTGCCTGCAGCTTCATTGTTTTTTCAGATGTAAGAGGTTCGTTTTGAGGAGCAACCGAAACATTTGGCTCTTGTTTGCCTTTGTCTCCATCTTTCAACAGAAAGTAGCTGTTTCCTGCAAGAGATAAAAGAAGTGCCGCAGCTAATCCAATAATGATGGACTTTTTATTTGATTTCTTAGACGCAGCATGTTGTTTTTCATTTTTTAAAGCGATTGGTTCCCTCTTTGTCTCGCCTTGTTCTTCTTCGAATACATTCGCAAGTATTCGCTGTTTCATTTCTGGCGGAGGAGATTGTTCTGGTGTCAAATACGTTAGATCTCCAAGAACTTCCTCTAGCTCTCTTAGTTCTTCTTGACAGCTTTGACAGTTTTTTAAGTGCATTTCAAACTCTTTTTTCTCATGGGAAGTCAACTGATCATTATAGTAATCAATTAGTTTATTGCACATACTCATGAATCAGCTCTCCCTTCTGCATCAGTACCTAAATATGTTTTTAATTTCCGCAACGCTAATCGCACCCTACCCTTTACTGTTCCTAATGGGATTTGCTGCTCTTCTGCTACTTTTTGCTGCGTTAATCCCTTAAAATAAACGGATTGAATAATCTTTTTTTGGTCTTCAGACAATTTTGATACAGCGTGCCGTACTCTCTGCTGTTCTTCTTTCCACTGAAGCTGCTCGTCAATCTGAGGATAATCATCTTCAATAAAATCAAAAATTTCTTCTGAGAAAATAGGATCGTTTTTTCTTTTTCTTACAATATCAATCGCGGTGTTTCTTGTAATCGTAAACAGCCATGATGAAAACTTCCCTTTTTCATCGCTGTAAACTCCCTTTCCTCTCCACAGCTTAATAAACACTTCTTGAACAGCTTCTTCAGCAATATCAGAGCTATTTGTTAACCGGTATATAAACGAATAAAGAATTCGCTCATACTTGTCATACAGCAGTTCAAGGGCTTTTTTGTCTCGTTCTTTTATTCTATTGTATAAGACAACGTCGTTTTGCTCTTTCATACCCTTCTCCTTTAACTCTTATGAGTCCTTATTATATAATCGAATTACCTTTGAATTTGGATCACTTTCATATCTTTTAAACGTACCTTTATTTTTCAAAAATGACAAGTAATTATACTTTTTGTATGGAATAGGAGCGAAATCGTCCGATGAAACATTTAATTCTTTTTGATGGTATATGTAATTTATGTAATAGCAGTGTTCAATATATTATTAAACATGATGAACAAGCTTTGTTTTCTTTCGCTTCTCTTCAATCAGATTTCGGAAAGCAGCAGCTAGCCTCTCACGGCTTACTTCCTGAGCAATTAGACAGCATTGTATATATTCATGGAAACCAAAGATATGTAAAGTCAACGGCTGCTTTAAAAATCGCCAAGCGCTTAGATGGACCCGTTAAATTTTTATATGCTTTCATTATCATTCCTGCACCTATTCGAGATATAGTATACAACTGGATCGCTCGTAACCGATATAAGTGGTTTGGCAAACAGCAGCACTGCATGCTCCCAACTTCTGATATGAAAAAGCGGTTTGTTGATGACTAAAAAAGTTTGGGGCATAGAGAAAAAACAGTTCCAAAGAGGAATATATGTGTGTTAAGGAAGTCTATTCATTAAAAAATCCGAACTGATTCAACATTCCAATGAAAGAATGCTGAACTATAGTTCGGATTTTTCAGCTAACATATGGTTGTACGAGCTTTTTTAGCTTCCACCCATTGCTTTTTTATTCGTTGCTTCAATTGCCTGCTTTATTATTAGGGAAAAGTCTTGTTCTTTCATCACTTTTAACCCTTCGGCAGTAGCGCCGCCTGGAGTTGTTACTTGCTCTCTTAAAGACGCAGGATCTTTGGTTTCATGCAGCATTTGTACAGAGCCATACATCATTTGAATAACTAAATCTTTGGCTGTTTTTTCGTCCACACCGTAAGCAGTAGTTGCATCAATTAACGATTCTGCAAAATAATATAAAAACGCCGGTGCACTGCCAGTTACAGCCGTTAGCTCATGTACTTCTTTCTCTGAACACTCATGCGCTTTACCAATTCCTTTTAAAATCATTTGAAGCACTTCTTTATGCTCTTTTGTGGCAGAAGTTCCAAGTGTATATAGTGACATCGATTGTCTAATCATAGCAGCTGTATTTGGCATAATCCAAGCGACAGGCGTATCCTGCGGAAGATGACTTTCTAAGTAACTCGGACCAATCCCTGCCGCTAACGTTACGACAAATTGTTGATTTAAATGAGTCGAAAGTTCCTTGAGCACGGAAGGATGGGCCTCGGGAGGCATCGCTAAAATAATAACATCCGAATTGTCAACTTCTTGGCACCAATTTTGCGTCGTGTGTACGCCGTACGTTGTTTCAACACGCTGTAACCGCTCAATATCTCCGTTGTTTGACATCACCACTGCCTCAATACTGTCAGCGCTGCTCGTAACCAAACCAGCCGCTACAGCTTCAGCCATTCGTCCTGCTCCAATAAATAAAATTCGCTGTTTTTTCATCTGTTACTCCCAGTTATATGTCCAGAATTCTTCTCTAGTTAATAAACGTTCCATTTGCGGATAGTCAGATAAGCGATCGAAGTCAATTGCGTTCATCATTCCTTCTGTTTGAGAACGATGGGCTTTTAACGCTTCAATTTTTTTATCTTTCATCGCTGTTACATCAAAAATAACATCTGGTTCTCCAATATGTTCAATACGATCTTTCGAAAACGCATGACACCAAACAACCGGACGCTTTTCTTTTGGCATACGTTTTACCGCTTGAATTGTAGCTGCACCCGTAGCATTATGATCAGGGTGTACCGCAAAGCCAGGGTAATGTGTTAAAATGTGAGTCGGCTTTACATCGTTAATGATTTCTTCAATTTTATCTGCAAAAACATCAATATCAAGAAATTCCAGCGTTTTATCACGAAGCCCTAGCATACGCAAGTCTTGAATATCTAAAACGTTCGCTAAATCTAAAAGTTCTTTTTTTCGGATTTGAGGTAAAGTTTCACGGTTAGCAAACAGCGGTCTACCCATATTTCGTCCCATTTCACCTAGCGTAACACAGGCATATGTAACGGGCGTTCCTTTTTGTCTAGCTTGCGTGATCATTCCTGCTGCTCCATATGCTTCATCGTCAGGATGCGGAAATACAATTAATAATCTTTCTTCCATATTCTATTCTCCTCTCTTTTCTCTTATGAAAACGGATGTTCACTTAATTGAAGGGCAACTGCTAAACGACCTTCAAAGTCATGCCCAGCTAGAAGAAGTCGGCCTTCTTCATCAATTTCCCAATCTGTTAATCCCTCTGCATAAATCCATCCTAAATCAATTTGAAGACCTACACGATAAGGACCTTCTCCAGTTATCTTTCCGTTTGAAATAGTGACTTTACCATTGCGAATAAAAGCCCCAACTGTCATTACTTTTTCATTTACGTGTGAAGCATATGCACCGTTTGTCGTTTCAAGGTGTACATATACGTCTTTATTTAAAAATGTTTGTATTTTTTTTTGGACTGTTTCTTTATGAATTGGTTGCACGCTTGTTACTCCTTTCTCATGTTCATAAATTGTATTGTACTAAAAATCATGAGCGAATCCTAATGTTTAGTTCTAGACTTTGAATTTCTTTATTCCATCGTTCATAATCATACATAAATGTTAATTCTTCCCAATTTAACATACTGATTTCTTGAATGTCTATAATAATCTCAGCAAGTTCACGACTAAGCATACCTAGTTCTTTTCCTTCGGTCAGCTTTTTTTTGTAACGATTAAAAGCTGGATCTAATTGTTCAATTTGTGCATAAATTTCATGGATAGAGCCATATTGTTGAATAAGAGGCAGTGCGGCTTTTTCTCCTACACCAGGAACACCCGGAATATTGTCCGATTTGTCACCAAGCAATGCTTTTACGTCCACCCATTGACGAGGATGAATATTATATTCTTCTTGAAAGTGCTTGAAGCCATAAACAAGATCGCCAACCTGCTTTTTAGCAATAATTTGCGAAATATGTTGATCTAGGAGCTGAAGCAAGTCTCGGTCATTGCTATAGATGTACCCTGGACTTTGCTTTTCCTTACTCCACTTGCTTACAAGTGCTCCAATTAAATCATCTGCTTCATAAGAAGACAATGACATTTGATAAATGCCTACTGTGTCAAAAAATTGTTTTAACGTTTCATACTGCTGAATCAGCGGCTCAGGCAGCTCTGCTCTTGTTTGCTTATATAGGGCGTATGTATCTTTACGTTTTGTATCCTCACGCTTAACATCCCAAGCGACGAAAATATGGCTTGGCTCATATTGGTGAATCAATGCATTCATTTTTTGAATCGTTACTCTGAGGGCATTCGTAAATTGGCCCTTACTATTTCTTGTCAACGCTGCTTCATCTCTGCCATAAGAAGTAGCAAAATAACAGCGGCTTAATAAATTAAATCCATCAATTACTAATAGTGTTTCGTTCACATAGTCACGTCCTTTGAAAACTTTGCTCCTTTAGCTTTTAGAGCAAACATACTATAGCACTTGTTCTTTGCACGCGTCAATGAAGCGCACAAAGCTCAAAACACGCCCATTTTTTTCTCTCAATGTAAATGTAGTATAAAGATGTTAAATTGTTGTTATGATTTATTCGTTTGGCTTTTAGAACTTTTGACTATCCTATAAAATGAGGATGAAAGATCAATCCTACAAATGAAGGTGAAAAAAGTGAATAAAAACACGATGATTAAAACATTAAAAGTTATATCTGTTGTGTCGCTTCTCGCTTTGTTATTTATCATTGCTTATGATCGTTCCATGTCTACATCCATGATTATTTTGTTCAGTTCGCTCATTTTCTTTGTATTTGTACTTAGCGACTTTTTTTTCGATCGCAAGCCGTGGGGATTAAAAGGCCTTCAATTATATATATCACTGATGTTATTCATCATTGCCATTTTTGAAATGCATCAAGTTGTCAGTTCACTTTGCGTTATTTCCATTATGGCTCTACCAAAAGTTATTGACGAATTAGCTTAAGTGTGAATGATAAATGATAAAATCCATGATCACAATGATCATGGATTTTATTACGTTTTGAGTAATTTTTCAGAGATGCGAAGAGCTTCTTCTATGCCAAATTTACGCACTAAACTGATGGCTTCCTTTATTTCTCGTTTTTTCAAATCATGGGTCGGATTTAAATTTAACAACACTTGAATAACAACTAAATCCCGCATCGTAAACATCATATTCTTTTTCATATCCCGCTGAAATGTATACTGCTCTTTTAAGAGCCGGTCACTTATTGCTAACACTTTCGACTCGGGAAGATGTAGCTGCGCTCCTGCTTCTTGACAAGACCACAACTTTTTCACTCGATCTTCAGCATTCATATTTGCGACTCGTGCATATGTAATATCACTGTTTTCTTGACGAATCTCTATCTCTTTTAACGTTGGCTTTAGCACCGTTTTTCGCTTGGAGACTTTTTTCTTATCAACTCCTGTATCTCCGAGGACCCTGCCGTGAACGGTGTAAATGTCGTATTCATTTTCTCTTTTTACATCTTGTTTATTGTATTTTGGAAAATAACCATTTACAAGCATCGTTCTCAGCATATCTAATTCTTTTTTTAATCCATGCACTTCAATATATCCAACAGCACAAATTTCTTTGTGGAATTTTTTTGTGTTGCTAACGCCTTTTCCTGCAACGTGAGCTCTTACTCTTTCTAATAGAGAGCCCGTCGTTGCTCCGATATACAAAAGCCTGCCCGGTTTATCAAAGAAAAAATAAATGCCGGGAGCGGAAGGAATTTGTCCTATTTCTGCTGTACTTAGCAGCTTCTGCAGTACCTGCATGACTGCTAAATCAATTTTCGCTGTCATTATTTTTGATAACCTTTTAACATTTCTTCATACACTTTTAGATGCGTATACACAGTTTGAAGAAGCGGTACGTGTATAGACGATTTTTCAGCTAATGTCAGCAAATATCCTTGAAGGTGGTCTCCTTCAATTTGAAAACTTTTTTCCATATCACGCTGCATCGATGACTTCATGTCATACGTCATTTTGTCCATCGTATTCATATGCTGTTCAATAATCCCTTCAGCTAATGGTGCATCGTATGCCATCATAATATTTTCAACTTCTTTAAAAAGCTCTTGTACGAATTGACGCCCTCCTTTTGCCGCTAGCACTGGGCCAACAGGTGCGCGCATAAGAGTGGTCATGCCTGACATAACCGTAATAAATAAATACTTATGCCACATATCCTGTTCAATATATGAACTTTTTACAAACGAAGCTTTTGTACCACTGAACGCTTGCTCAATCAGTTGTAATCTTTCTGTTTCCTTCTGCTTAAATTCACCGAATACAAGTCTGTGAGCAGGACTCGTCTGGACGACCTCTCCATCTTTGTTTAAAGTTGTTTCAATAAAGCACAGTCCTCCAATGACTTTTTCTTCCCCAAATGCTTCTTGTAAAGGACCCACGTGAGCCATACCATTTAACAAAGGTACGACAACTGTCTGATTCCCTACAAAAGGACGCACATCCTCAATTGCTTGTTTAAGATGATAAGCCTTAGTTGTGAACAAAATAACATCATAAGGCTCTTTCACCTCAGATTTTGTAATAGCTTGTACAGGTGAAGTGAAGTCACCGTGTATACTCTTGATAACAAGTCCATTTTGTTCCAGCTCTTTTTTTCTGCGATCTCTGACAAGAAAAGTCACATCCTCTCCTTTTTCCACGAGCCTGCCTCCAAAGTAACCTCCAACGCCGCCTGCGCCTAAAACTAATATTCGCATAACTTTTGCTCCCCTTTTTCTTTTTCTTTTATTGTAGCACAGCTAGTTTGAAATTTTATAATATTCTTATTTCATTGTATTTTGAGTTTTTTACAAAAGATAGCCATAGTGCTTTTAAAGTTGTTATAATGAATACAAAAAAAGCATAAAAATTTACGCTTAAACATTTATCCCCTCTTGGATATACTATTTACCAATCCGCAATCGGAAAAGTTTCGATTTAAACAATGTTATTTACATAGGAGAGACTGAAATGAAAACAGAAATCTACATTTTATCTGGATTTTTAGGCAGCGGAAAAACAACGTTGCTTAAACAGCTGCTTCAGCAAGAAAAAGATCGTAATCGCAACATTGCTGTTGTGATGAATGAGCTTGGCCAAGTTTCGATTGACTCAAATGAAGTAGAAAAAGACACGCCGTTAAAAGAATTGCTAAACGGCTGCGTGTGCTGTACTATTCAAGGTCAATTTGAAACTCAGCTTCATTCACTTCTACAGGAGAACACATTGGATGCTATCTATATAGAGACAACCGGAGTTGCACATCCCATTGAAGTGTTGGATGCCTGTATGTCTCCTCTTTTTGCGCATCAAGTCACGATTAAAAGTATTATCACCACACTCGATGCAACAAGGTGGAAAGAACGTGGGTCCTTAAGCATTCAACTTCAAAAACTTCTTCAAGAACAAGTAAAACATGGGGATGTAATTTTATTAAATAAAACGGACATGCTGTCTGAGGCAGAAAAGTCTTCCCTGCTTTTTGAGGTTCAATCAATTAACGCTCGTGCAATAACATTATTAACGACATTTTCCCGCGTGAAGCTTGACCTGATTCAAAGAGCTCAGCTGTCTCAAAAACAGCCGCACCATAAGGCTCATGTTGAAGATCATCTTCATTTGAAAACATTTGTATATGAGTTTACAAAAAACGTGGATCTTGAATTATTTGAAAATTGGCTGCGCCAAATGCCAGATACCATCTATCGTATTAAAGGCTATATGCGCTTTACTCATTCGGATGATACGTATTCGTTTCAATATTCATACGGCATGCCTCTATATATGAAAGAAATAATGAAGCTGCCCACCACTCTTGTCTTTATAGGGGAAAACCTCGACCACACTAAGATGAAACAAGAATTATTTAATCTTGAACAGCAGTCCAATTAAAAATCCCGCCTAGAGCGGGATTTTTTTATTACTTATAAACAGGCATTTTGTACTCTGCGCAAAATTTCATATGCACGATTTCCGGCTAACTCTGTCAACTCTTCAAATTTTTCATCTCTTTTCAAATCAAGTTCAATAATTTCTTTTGCCAGCTCAATAATCTCTTCTTTTTTCAATTGTTGCACAGCCATTTAAAACGCCCTTTCCTTTTAGAATTTATGTATATTCTCACATTTATTTTCTATTCATCATTTTGAAAGCAAGTGATTAACCACAAGGCTTTATCCTGTATGGTTAACCACTTGGGATCGAGTTAATCATTAGTTTATAGGACTCTTTTCCCTATTTCATTATTTATGTCATTTTTTCTCACATAATAATTCAATAATATAACATATATATGTTAGAATATATTACATGTTATAATTTTTTGTATTTTTTTCCTTTATAATAATAACATACTACTACGTACTCAGGGGTGAGGGAGATTGTCTACGAATGAAGCGTCATATCGAGATAAAAAAGTCATGTCTATTGGGATTGTAAAAGAATTAACCGGTTTATCAGAAAGACAAATTCGCTACTACGAGAAAAGAAGCCTGCTCTTTCCGGACCGAACCAATACGGGTATCCGGAAATATTCGTTTTCAGACGTCGAACGATTAATGGATATTGCCGATCGCATAGAAGAAGGAGTTCAAACGAGTGAAATACGCACAGAATTGGCCAAAAAAGATGAAGCGAGAAAAATGAAAGAAGTAAAAAACCAAATGCTTCAAGGGCAGTTGAACGCTCATTTCAAGCGGAAGCTATAAAGTATACATACGGTGACTTTCCCGTCTCCGTTTTTATTTCTTTACGGCAAACAAAAAAGCGCATATCTAAAGATATCCGCTTTTTTGTCCGTTAAGCTGAGCGCCCTTTAAAGAATTTCGGCTGATGAGAACTCATGAACTTCGTTTTAGATAAAATGAACATAACCGATCCGCCCCAAATGAACAAAAAGGCAATCATCTCTACGCTAGAAAACGGTTCATGATACACGAATACCCCTAATAAAAGCGTCATGGTAGGAGCAATGTACTGTAAAAAACCGACCATCGATAGCGGAATAAGAGGGGCCCCCTTAGCGAAATATAGTAGTGGCATAGCTGTAGCAACACCGCCTCCAATTAAAAGAGCACTCAGATCAAGCGACTGAAGAGAAAAACTTGAAGATCCTTTCACTAAAAGAAAAATAAAATAAATAACCGCAATAGGTGCAACCATCATCGTTTCAATCGTTAATCCTACTTTTGCTTCTAATTGAATAGTCTTTTTTACAAGTCCGTACAAACCAAAGCTAAACGCTAAGCTTAATGATACCCATGGGATATGCCCGTATGTAACTGTCATAACGATAACACCTATAGCAGCTAATCCAACAGAAGCACCCTGCCAAAAATTAAGCTTCTCTTTTAAAACGACTATACCAAGTAAAATACTAACGAGCGGGTTGATGTAGTAACCTAAACTTGTTTCAATAATATGATTATGGTTAACCGCCCAAATGTAAACGAACCAGTTGATGCTGATCAGCACTGAAGCCACAAATAAAATGACCGCTTGTTTCGTATTACGAAATAATAAACCAAGCGTCTTCTTTAAAGCACTCATTTGCTTTGTCACAAGCAAAAGTAAAAGCATAAAAACAAATGACCATATGACACGGTGAGCGAGTATTTCATTCGCATTCACCTCGCCAAGAAGCTTCCAGTAAAGCGGAAAAAGCCCCCACATAACGTAAGCGCTGGCTGTATAAACAATACCTGCTCGCTTAGAATCTTGATTCATTTCTCAACCTCTTTTCTTTATCTCTCTGTCTCTTATCATTATAGATGCATTTACCTCTTTTTTATAGTTTTATTTCGCCTATCGAAATAGCTCATAAAAAAACGATCGCTTTTAGCTCGACCGTTTTTTATACCTTATTTTTTAGGCTGTTTGAATACTTTGGCACTGCGAATATACTCTACATCTTGTACATTTTCTCGCGCGTTAGCGATTCGAGCCGCAGCAAAGAAGTAATCGGATAAACGATTTAAATACTGAAGCACCGCCGCATTAATTTTATACTCACGCTGCACGCCAACAACAAGCCGTTCTGCGCGGCGTGTAATCGTCCGGCAAATGTGAAGCGTTGTCGCTGCAGGTGTGCCTCCAGGTAAAATAAAACGCTCAATGGTCGGCGCTTCTGACATATAGACATCAATGCGCTTTTCAAGTACTGATATCATGTCGTTTGTTACTTTGTACGGATGATCATCTTTTGCAAATGCTAAATCACTTCCACAGTCAAATAGCTCATGTTGAATCGTAATTAGCTCTTCTTTTACATCTTTTAATGTTGTTTCATCCAGCTGATAAATCGCTTGACCTACAAAGCCATTTAGCTCATCAATCGTACCGTATGCTTCCACTCGAATATCATCTTTATTTACTCGTCCTCCAATTAAGCTTGTCTGCCCTTTGTCCCCTGTTTTTGTGTAAATGTTCATTGTATTTCCTCCTTCAATCGATTAGCAATTCCGTACCAAATGTGATCTACTTTCCGGGCATGTGCCGCTAAATGCTGATACGCATACCCGCATTCATCTCTCCACTGCCGCTCTGTTGGATCTAAAGGAACAATCCCTTTGCCGACTTCAGTTCCAATCACTATTAACTTTTCCCATACACCGCTGTCTCTCCACTTCTGTATTAACTTTTTAACAACAAGGTGCGGAGACTCCAACTCGCTATGTATTAATTCCTTAACATAGTGCTCAAATCCTTCTAGCACTATGTAACTTTCTTCGAACTCAAGCAGTGGTAAAACAGGGTCTTCATACAAATAATGCCATTTTACCGACTCACTGGCATAATGCTGCTTCACCCATTTTCTTTTGCCGGTAAATGCACCGCCGAATACGAAATGCATGCTCTTCTCTCCTTTGCCTGTTTGTATGTACACGCTACTGAAAAACCTTCTCCATAAGAAAAAGAAACATCCCAAAGCGACGCTGTCTGTTTAAAATGGGATGCAAGTAAACGCAGTGGGCCGCCATGCGACACAATAGCAATGTGACGCAATTGCTGACTGGCCGCCAAATCGACCGCTTCTTCCCACGCTGCCCAAACTCGGTTTGAAAAGTTTGAGAAGCTTTCACCATTCGGAGGCGTATGTTCTGTCCAGTGATCAATCCAATTTCTATACGCCCGTATGTTTTTTAAATCTTCATACGTCTTCTCTTCCCAATCTCCAAAATGCAGCTCACGCCAATTTTTATTTTTAACCACCTGAGATTTTGGAAAAACAACTGCACTTGTTTCTAGCGCCCTTTTTAAGTCACTGGAAATAACGAGCTGAGGTTCTAGAAAAAGCTCTTTCAATTCATTTTTCCCTTCTATACTTAAAGGCGGATCACTCCACCCTATATATTTTTTCTGTTGATTTTCAAGCGTCATGCCGTGACGAATACATGTGATAACCAAAGAATTATCCATAAAAATGTTTCTCCTCCTTCAATGGTTGCCCCTATAACATCTCCTGTTACGCCACCAAACTGCGAACGATAAAATCGTATCCAGAGCCATAAAAAACCGGCAAAGAAAAGAATAATGAATTTATTGTCCATAAAAATAACGAAAATAGCAACTAAGAATAGGCTCATGATGATAAATCCGTAAATAGACCGTTTGGTGACTCCTTGTTGAAAATAAGCAGCCAGACCCGTATCTTTAGCGGGCTTATCTCTCATCAACGAAAAGGCTGCTCCAATTCTTGGAAGGGTAAAGACAATTAAGCATGCCCAAATTGATAAGGAAGAAAGAGACACTAATTCATAGATCGCACTAAAACGCAGCAGCAGCAGAACCATAAGAGAAAGAATAGCAAAAGACCCAACGTGCGGATCACTTAAAATCTGCAGTTTTTTTTCCTTTGACTGATGAGAAAAATACGCATCGCTTACGTCCATCCAGCCGTCTAAATGAAGGCCACCCGTTAAAACAAGCGGTAAAAGCAAAACTAAAATACTATCAACAATCGTAGTGATAGGTGAAGATTGAAGCAGCTGTAAAAAGCTATAAAACATCAAGCCTAGTAACATACCAATCCAAGGCAGTACAAAAAGTGAGCGTGCCGTTCTTTTTTCAGTCCATTGAACAGTTTTAGCTAGTGGTAAGATCGTAAAAAACTGGAGAGAAATCCGTAGTATGGCTATCCATTCTTTCATATATCTACACATTCCTTTCCTTTTTTAAAACGATAGATTCCCGCTTCTACACAAATAGCCACATCTGCTTTTTCTACAATATACTGATGTAATTTCCCTAATATCTTCATATAGCTATATGTGGGCTCTTCTAATACGCCCGCTTCAAACAGTTCATTAGATACTAGCACAACCGTCTGAGACTGCGCAAACAGCTTATCGAGCGTTTCTGTCATATGACGAAAAACCGCTTGTTTCCCTTCTTTTGTTTGCCACCTTTTTTCTGTTAAAAAAAGCTCATTGGCAAGCCAGTTCGTGACACAATCCAAAAGTATAGCATCATCACTTTGAAGATTTGGCAGAATTTGTTGTAAATCTACAGACTGCTCGATCGTTACCCAAGGCGTGTTCGCTGCTTGGCGTTCTTTTTGATGAAGCTGGATGCGTTTTTGCATTTCCTTATCTGTTTGCCTGCTTGTGGCAATATAAACAGCGCGCTTTGTACAAAAAGTTTGAACCATGTTCTCCGCTGCACTTGATTTTCCGCTTCGAACGCCTCCGCTAATAAAGATGATCATATTTCATCAAGTCCTTGTTTGATTACGTTAAGTAAATAGTCATTTTCTTCTTTCGTTTTCACAGCCAAACGGATATAGCGTCCATTTAAAAATGGAAAGTTTTCAGTATGACGAGCTACCACGCCATGGCTTGCTAAATAGACAAGCCATTCGCGCGTTTTAATAGAAGACGGAACGCTGCAAAGATAATAGTTTGTTTGAGAAGGAGAAACCAAAAGCCCCCATTCCTTTAGTTCACTCAAGGTCCGTTCCCGTTCTTGTTTAATATAATGTACGGTTTCTTTTACAAAATCTTTTTCATCCACACATATCATGCCTATTTGCTGCGACAATCCATTTACACTCCAAGGAGGCTGCTTTTTAGCCATCTTGCTAATGATTTTTTCATTTGCCAAAATATAGCCAAGACGAACCCCGGCAATATTAAACATCTTTGTCATGGAACGCACAACAATGATATGCTCATAATCCAGAATAAGAGAATCAAATGAAGGCTGATGTTCGACAAAATCAATAAATGCCTCATCAATCATTAAGTATGTACCATGATGAGCAGCAGCTTTTACTACTTTCATCCATTCCTCATGACTATACATAACGCCCGTTGGATTATTTGGATGACAAATCCACAGTACTTTTATGTCCGGAAGAATACTCATAATCAACTCTATATCCCAGCTCCAGCCATTTTCTTCAGCTAAAGGAACGTATGTCACTTCACATCCATAAGCTTTACTTGCCTGTTCATATTCAACGAAAGTCGGCTGTACAATCCCTGCTTTCTCTCCTGAAAATAACGAAGCAATAAGGAAAAACGCTTCAGCGGCGCCATTTGTAGGCAGCACTTGAGCAGCTGAAACATGATGATGAGCTGCAAGTTTATTTTTCAGCTCCGTTACTTGAGGGTCAGGATAACTAAACGCTGCACCCTTGAATTCGTTCCACTTTTCGTGAAGCACAAGGGGAGCCCCTAAAGGATTTGTATTCACGCTAAAGTCTTTTATATGCGACAAATTCTCAGCCCCTATTGCTTTTAAAAAGACATTAGGATTAGCTCCATGTGTAGGTAATAGCACTAATAACTCCTCCTAACAAAAGATATAATAACCACGTAGCATAGACCGTCCTTTTCATAATGAAAACAGCTTGTTCAATATGACCGGCTTGCAGAGGAATGAGTGGTTCACCCATTTTTGCACGATTAGATTCTATGCCTTTATATGTATTAAGCCCGCCGAGTTGAATACCTAACAGAGCAGCCACTGCGCTTTCCCCGTATCCGCTATTTGGGCTGGGATGCTTCTTAGCATCACGCTTAATCAAACTCGTTACATGCCCAAGAGAATACTGGCTTTTTGCTACATTAACAGCCGTCATCACCACTGCAGTTAACCGACTTGGAATATAGTTTAATACGTCATCGGTTTTTGCACTAAAGTAGCCGAACAGAAAGTAGCGGTCATTTTTGTACCCAACCATCGAATCACATGTGTTAATAGCTCGGTAAAAAAAGGCTAGGGCTCCTCCTCCTATAAATGCATAAAAAAGCGGAGCTGTAATACCATCACTTGTATTTTCAGCCACGGTCTCTACCGTCGCTCTGGCAATTTCTCCTTCTGACAAACGATCTGTATCTCGTCCCACAATCATACTTACTTCATATCTAGCTTTCTCCATATCTCCTAGCTGAAGCGGCTTTTGTACCTTATAGGCAGCTTCGCTTAAAGAACGAGTGGATATAGTAGTCGCAATCATTACGCCCTCTACTAAAACACCTGCTATAAAATGAACTCCGTACAAAGCATGGAGGAACAAAAAGGGAACAACTCCTGCGAGCACAGCCATACTTATCACAAGAAGCAATCCTTTAAATCGTCTTCCTGCACCTTTATTTAATCTAGAATCTATCCAATAAATCCATTTGCCAAACCAGCGAACGGGATGCGGCCAATTTTCGGGATCGCCTATAATTCGGTCAATTAGTAAAGCAATCGTCATGGCCGTCATGTGTGCAATTATCGCTTGTGTAATACTCATTTCTTCACCTCTTTCCCTTAAGTCCCTGCTCTAAGCTTATTTTCACCAGCTTGGCTACCGCTTGCCCTAAAGCGGTCATAGAGCCTGCATATTCATATAATGGTCCTTGCTGAGACGCTGCAACTGAGATGCTGTCCGTAGATGTCCCCGTAGCAATCGTCTTTGTAGCCGGATCTATGACACCCAGCTGTGACAGCGTTTTTGTTTTAGCTTCTGTGGCCGCAATAAAAAGCTGTAAAAACGCTGCATCCGTAAGCGTACCTTCCACGAAAAAAAACATATTAATTGTACCGGGAGAAGAATAGAACGGGACAGCTTCGTCAGCTGTAATATCTACTGCGTTTCCTACTCCAGCCGTTATCACGGAAGCTACTCTTACTCCGTAGCCTTCATAACAGTAAATCGCTCTTTCTTTTAACCAAACGGCTGTCATTAACCCTACGATTTGCTCATGGCGCACATTTTCTTTCATCAAATATTGCTCATACTCCAAAGAAGGAGTATCTGAATAATAGTCTTTGTGAACAAATCGATTGTAAAAGGTGTCCGTTTCCGTAATGCCTGTTCCTAAAACCCCTGAGCTGTATGTTTTATAAGAAGTCTCGGTTTTCATGATTAAAAGCTCAGGCCGTTCTTCAATTTTAAGATGTGAAAAGGGACCAATCCCCTTTTCAATTCGAACTGGAATATGGTCCCTCTTCTTATTTATTGTACACCTCAGGGTATACTGCTTTTGCTAAGTCCTCTAAGCCATCTACAATACGAGGTCCTAAGCGGTTGATTTTGTTTTGATCAACCTTCTCGATGTTACCCTCTTTTACAGCAGTCATGCTGCTCCAAGCGGGACGCTTCATAATCTCATTTTTATCTGCATCATACGTTGCGATAATAACGTCAGGGTTTAACTTAACAACTTGCTCTTCAGAAAACTTAACCCAACCCTTTTCACTAGCCGCTACGTTATCAGCACCGATCATAGTAAGCATTTCGTTCATGAACGTACCTTTTCCTGTTGTATAAATCTCAGGAGCTCCTGATACCTCTATCCATACTTTTTTACGATCTTCTTTTGAAATCGTTTTTGCTTTTTTCTCAATTGAAGCTACTTTTTCTTTCATGTCTTTAATTGTTTGATTAGCTTCTTTTGTTTTACCTGTTAATTTACCGATTTGCGTAATAGAATCATAAACCGTGTCAAACGTTGTTGAATCTTTTACAACAAATACCGGAATACCCGCACTTTCAATTTGTTTAAATACTTCATCCGAAACGCCCATACTTGAAGCGTGTGCTAGCACTAAATCAGGATTTAAAGCAATAACTTTTTCCGCATTAACGTTCATATCTCCTACCTGCGCTTTTTTCTTTACGCTTTTAGGATAATCATCGTTGCTTGTAACACCGACTAATTCTTTTTCAAGGCCAAGGGCATATACAATTTCCGTATTACTTGGCATTAAGGAAACAATTTTCTTAGGCTGTTTTTTCAACGTAATTTCTTTATCACGCGCGTCTTTTACCTTCACTGGAAATGCAGCTTGTGACGTTTGTGCCGTATCTTGCTTCGTTTTTTTATCACTGTTGCTTTGGCTGCCTGCACCGCATGCAGCAAGTACGATGACTAACAGTGCAATAATGGAATACGAAAGCCATTTTTTCATCTAAATACTCCCCCTATATATTGTTCATTGTGAATACGAAACCTCCACGTTAAAGAAAAAGCAAATGATCATGCAAAAAGCAGCGCTATCCCGTTTTTCCGCTTTGACTATGTATACTGCTCGCCGGCAGCTTCAAAATAAAAAAGCTTTACTTTCAATTGAAAGCAAAGCAGGTAACGTCAAGATAAGCAGGAAAAGAATCCGTTCACTATACTTGATATGTATGTTCATTACCCTGCTTCACCCTTCCTCGAAGGTTTCACAGCTAACAATAAGGCAGGTCTCCTGACTTACGCACAAAGCGCTTACAGTGGCGGGACCGCGCTGGTTTTTCACCAGACTTCCCTTTTCACTCAATCTTTAAATTGAGACCTTATTGCTTTACGATTATTCACTTGTCCTAGTATACCCCACTCATGGAAAAATGGAAATAGCCATTCTCACAAAAAAAAGCTGCAAGAATGCTCTCGCAGCTTAAGGAATTAAAGAGTTGCTAAAAATTCACGGACCGCTTCAGGCGTTTTAGCATTTGCACTGTGCAAGTGTGCAATTTTTTCACCGTTTTTATATACAAGAAGAGAAGGAATACCCATTACATTGTTTTCAGCAGAAAGTTCTTCAAACTCATCCTTGTCAATTTTAAACCATGCTTTATCTGTATTTTCATCAACGATTTCATCAATGAACATATCCAAACGTTTGCAATCAGGACACCACGTTGTCGTAAAAATCCCAACGCTTAGTGTTTCGTTCTTAATTTGTTCGCGAAATTGTTTTTCTTCCGTAAATTGTTTCATTGTGTTACCTCCAGCATCTATTCGTTCCTTCTCACTATTCTATGGTAAGAAGTCTGACTTCATTATAAACGATTTTTTTATCGTTGTGCTAATGTTTCAGCTTATTTAGACCCTAACGGTTTTAGACGTAAAAAAATGCTAGCTTAAAAAAGCTAACATTTCGAAATCGCAGAATGTTGTGTCTATTATCAGCTAAACCATTTAGGCGGCATGTTTCGGTTCCAATAAATTTTCCCTAAATCATAATGCTTCTGAAAATTATCTGCAGCCGCATGATAGTGAAAATTAAACCAGTATCCATCTTTTGGAGGATTTTCACGCCGTACATGAAATCGTATTAAGTCCTGACCGGTTTCCCGGTCATATACATGGAAAATCTTTTCACCGTAGCCAGCAGCAGGATGCTCGCTTATCTCGAGATTCTGAATTGACTGTTCACGTTCAGTGCCAATGTCGGTCAGCACTTCTTCAATTTTAGGTAACACTGCTTGACGAAATTCATCTTCAATGACAGGTCCAATTTTTGTTCCGAATTTTTCCACTGACTGTTTTTCAGCTGATTCCATTGCATACGTAACAAATGATGAAACGTCTTCATATTTTGGTTCTTCATATGGCAAATGAATATCTTCTATAACAGCTGTGACAGGAGTTGTTTCTCTTACATACCCTGCTTTATGTTGCTTGTCCGCTTTTGCATCATCAACGTATAAATATTCTGGTGGAGTGACAAGCCCAAATGTAAATACTGTAATAAATACAACTAGCATTCTTTTTATCCATCTAGGCATTCGTATCTTTCCTTTCTCATCTTTTCCCATATGGTCTTTTCATATCGTAAAATTCATTGTCATAACTCACTAGGTATTGTAACATACTTATTAATTTTTTACCTATATTTGCTTATTCATTTATGCTGTCTACGGGCATTCGACAACTTTTTAGTTAGCACCTTCCTTCTTCTGTTTGAGGTTGTCACACCGAGCGGAAACCTATACAAGATATTCCTTTTTTGCTGGATGCTTAAACACAAAAGTATTTTTATGTTCAAAAATATATCATACTTTTATGAACTTTAGATGAAATTCACAAAAAAAACTTCCAAAACTTTTTAATTCCTAAAAGGTTTTGGAAGTCTTTTCAATGAGCGTGATTCTTTTTACTTTTTTGTTTATTTTTGTATATCAATTGTCCCGTAATGAAATTTTGATGTTTTTCGTTTTTGCACGGTAAATCCATGCTCTTCAAAACGACTGCTTTTCCAATGATCTTTTAGCACGACCTTTTGTTTGGCTACTCTTTTTGCTTCTTGTATAGCCATGGGCGTCAGCGTGGTATACAGTGCTATTGCTTTAATACCGTTAATTCCATTCGATTCCTCAATTTGCTCTTGAAACATAGGATCAAAGTAGACAACATCAAAAGAATTATCTTCACAACACGCCAAAAACGATTCAAAATTTTGATGAACCACGTTTATACGCTTCATTGCATCATTCAACTCTTGTACGTCACTTTCCCAATTTAAGAGTCCTTGTTTGACTAAATAAGCTACATAGCGGTTGCCTTCTAGTCCGACAACTTTTCCGCTTTTCCCTACCGCTGCGCTCGCCATCATACTATCCGATGCAAGACCAAGTGTACAGTCAAGCACGCTCATTCCTTTTTCCAAACTAGCAGCTTCAATAAACGAATCACGTTCTCCTCGCAGCCATCTCTTCACTCTAAACATAGCGGAATTTGGATGAAAAAAAATAGGCTCCTCTTCATTTTGGACATGCAATTCTACTCTATTCTTACCGACAACCAGCACGTCTGCAGCTTGAAGATTCTGAAGATCTGCAACGGATTTCTTCTCTCTTGTTACAAAAGGTATACTTAAATCAGTGGCTACTTGTTTGGCTTTTACAATCATCTGTTCATTTGTTCGACCAGCAGTCGTAACAATCACTTTCATAACTCCCCCTACACTGTTTGGCTATTTACATAAAGAAAAAGGATGTCTATAGACATCCTTTTTCTTATAAAGTATATGCGATTTTTCTCTAAAAATCTATATACTAGATGTGACAAAAGCAGGACATTTTATGAACAGTGCTGCTTAAAACCATTTAAAATGTTTTCAAAAATAACTTCTAACGGCTGACCTTCAATTTCGTGTCGAGGAATAAAATGAACGACTTCTTTTCCTTTTAAAAGCGCCATAGACGGTGATGAGGGCTCAATGTCCCCAAAATATTCACGCATTTTAGCTGTTGCTTCCTTATCTTGACCGGCAAAAACTGTTACCACTTGATTTGGTTTTTGCTCAGACTGTAAATACGCTTGTGTCGCTGCAGGACGTGCTAAACCAGCAGCACACCCACAAACTGAATTAACGACAACAAAAGTTGTTCCTTCAACATTTTCCATAAAATCAACTACTGCTTCTTCTGTTGTTAATTCTTCATAACCAGCTTGAGTTAATTCTTGACGCATTGGTTTAACTAACTGACGCATATATTCTTCATATGCCATTGACATATTAACATTCCTCCTAACAATCATTCACGCTAAAAGCATACTATAAAAACCAGGAAAAATCTAGCTACTCACTCTTCAAATCCTCATCGTTGTCCCGTTCTCCTTTTTCATTTGACAAAAAAAGATCAAAACCGGGTCATATCATCTAAGTTTTTTCCATAAAAATGTCGATTTTTACTATTAATATTCCATTTTTTGTACTATAGTAGTAAATAGTAGTTTAGTAGAAAGGATTTTCAAATTGAACCAGCGATTTAAGCCAAACAAACGATTTTATGCATTTCTGTCTTTAGTGTTAGTGATTGTCGCTTCTTTGTTTTTTATTACAGAAGCCAAAGGAAGTGAATCTGCTTCATCTCAGCAAGTCTTAGCATCTACTGCATTGCCGCTGAAAGAAGCTGCATCTTCAGCACAGCCTGAGAAGCTGCTTAATACACTTCACCATAATATGTATGTAGGAAATACGGTGAACGATCAAAATCAAGCTCTTACACAGCCTGTTTATCTTACGTTTGACGATGGTCCAACACCTGATACTCTTCATATTTTAGATGCTTTGCGTCAATATAACGTAAAAGCAACTTTCTTTATGTTAAAGCATCAAATTGACGCTCACCCTGAAATTGCTAAAAAAGTAGCACAAGAAGGTCATGCCATCGGCTGTCACGGCGTCTCCCATGATATTCATGTCATGTATAGTAAAGACGGCGCTGCGCTAAAAGAAATGCAGGAGTGTCAAGCAACAGTTAAGAAAGTAACCGGTGTTGACAGTAAGTTAATCCGCGTTCCTTACGGCAGCGTTCCTTATTTAAAAGAGCCACACCGTACAGAGTTGCTAAGCCACTTTAAATTATGGGACTGGAATGTAGACAGTGAAGACTGGGCACTTCGTTCTGCACCTAGAATTATTCAGGGCCTTGAACCTCATATTCAAGGGGTTAACTCCAATGGAAGAACACCCGTCATTTTATTTCATGACAAATCCTTTACTGCACAGTCTCTGCCGACTATTTTGACTTACTTAAAACAGTCCGGCTATCAGCCTATTAAAATTGATAACACCATGCAGCCTATGCAGTTTCCAACTGCTACTGCAAAGCAGTCATAAAAAAAGATCATTCAAGTGAATGATCTTTTTTATGCTTTTCTGCTTTCTGTCATTTGTTTCCAAACAGAACCTTTTGCTTCTTCTCCGCCTTCGATACGTTCGATCGCTAGCTTGATTTGTAAGTCTACCTCAAATTCTTTATCATTCTCTGCTGCTTTTAATGCAGGAAGAGCTGTCTCGTCCCCTACTTCGTATAAATACATAGCTGCACGCCAGCGCACAAGCTTGTTTTTATCACTAAGAGCTTCACACATTGCCGGAATACCTTCTTCAAAGCCTAAATCTGACATGCAGTCTCCAGCAGTACGGCGCACAGTGACTGATTTATCTTTTAATGCTTTGTATAAATAAGGTAGTACCGTTTTTGATTCAATCATTCCTAAATAGACGGTAGCTAAGCGGCGAATAGATGCTTTTTCATCATCAAGCGCTTTATTTAAAACGTCTAAATCAGCTTCTGTCGGATCCATTTGTTCTAAATGAGCATAGCGCACTGACCAATCTTTGTCTTCTAGCATCTCTTCTGTAACTTTATAGGTTTTACGCGGCTGTACAACTTTTCCGCCTTCTTTTTCTTCTTGTGCATTGGCTACAAGGCGAGTTAATCTTTCTTGAGGATATGCTGCTGCTAATTCTTCGACTACTTCGTCTCCGATAGCCGCTAACTCTCCGTAACGAACGCCTTGTTCTTTCCATTTCCGTTCTAACACTACATTATCTGAAAAGCTTTGAAGCTCTGCTACCGCTTTTGCGAATCGTTCGGGCAGGCCAAAACGCTTTTCTTCATTTCCGTCCGTTAATTTGACTTGCATCGGTACGTTTTTGAACATTTGAACGGACACATTGACTTCACCAAAATGCTCATTCATTTTGTGTTGTTCACTGTTACTTTGCAAATCTTCACCAAACGCTGCACGAACTTGCGGCAAAATTTGCTTCCAATCATATTTGGCATTTCGCTCTACTGCTAAGAAGTCCGCTACGTGGTAGACTCCTTTTACCCCTTCTACTTTTAAAATATCTTGAACAACTTCCGGGGCCGCTTCAGCATTCTTTTCCGTATAGTTATTGCTTTTTCCGCCTGATAACACTTCGTCTAAATTAATTTTCATTGTATTCGGACTTGGCGTTGGCTCAATTGATTTAATGTTCATGTCGTATCGTACTCCTCTCATTAAAATTGTAGCATGTGGCTTATACTCAGTCTAACGACTTGTTTACGCGTTTTCAATTTCTTCAATCAGCTCTGAAAGCTCTGCCCAGCGATCAAGCAGTGTACTTAATTCTTCATTTGCTTTTTCTTGTTCTAACGATAGGTTATGCGCTTTTGTATAATCACTGCCCACCTGTTCAATTTCACTTGTTAAGCGTTCAATTTCTTCTTCTTTTGCTGCAATATTACCTTCGATTTCTTCCCATTCTTTTTGTTCTTTATACGTTAAGCGACGCTTTTTCGTTTTCTCCGGCTGTTTTGGCTTTTCTTCTTTCACTTTAGCCTGCTGAACCATTGCCTGTTTCTTCTTCATCGCTTCTTCCAATTGATCCGTATAAGCGCCAAAATAAATCGAAATGTTTCCTTCTCCTTCAAAAACTAGTAAGTAATCTGCTACTTTATCCAAGAAATAGCGATCATGTGATACGGTGATAACGACACCTGGAAATTCTTCGAGGTAGTCTTCAAGCACCGTTAGCGTTTGAGTATCCAAATCATTAGTCGGCTCATCTAGAAGCAAAACATTTGGCGATGTCATTAATAATTTCAATAAGTATAAACGACGGCGCTCTCCTCCGGACAACTTTTGAATTGGTGTTCCGTGCGTATGTGAAGGAAATAGAAATCTCTCGAGCATTTGCGACGCAGAGATCATTTTCCCATCCGTCGTATGCACAACTTCTGCCGATTCTTTAATATAATCAAGCATGCGTTGATTTAAGTCCATATCGTCGCTTTCTTGGGTATAGTAAGCAACTTTAACCGTTTGTCCTCTGTCAATTTCACCGCTATCCGGCTCAATTCGCCCTGCAATCATATTCAAAAGTGTAGACTTTCCGCTTCCATTTTTTCCGACAATTCCAATCCGGTCTTGTTTTTTCACAATGTGCGTAAAGTCTGAAAGAATGATTTTATTTTCATACGTCTTAGACACATCTTTTAATTCAAACACTTTTTTCCCAAGGCGGCTGCCTGCTAAACTTAAATCCAGTGATTCTTTTTCAGAAGAATCGAGCTTCCCCTCTAATTCATCAAATCGTTGAATACGCGCTTTTTGCTTAGTCGTACGCGCTTTTGCTCCTCGGCGAATCCAAGCCAATTCATTGCGATATAAGTTGCTTAATTTTGCTTGAGTTGCCTTTTCCTGCTCTTCTCGAATCGCTTTTCCTTCTAGAAAAGCAGCATAGTTTCCTTTATAGCTATATAAATTCCCACCGTCTAACTCAAAAATTCGGTTTGTAACAGCATCCAAGAAATAGCGATCATGAGTAACAAGCAATACGGCTCCTTGATATTTGGATAAATATTCTTCGAGCCATTTAACCGTCTCATAATCCAAGTGGTTAGTCGGCTCATCTAAAATTAATAAATCAGGTGTTTGAATTAGGCTTTGCGCAATTGACACGCGCTTTTTCTGTCCACCTGAAAGCTCACCGATTTTTGCACTCATATTTGAAATTCCCAGCTTCGTTAAGATCGACTGTGCGTTAGAATTGGCTTCCCACGCGTTCATCGCATCCATTTTCTGCTGTAAATCGTACAATGTTTGCTGGTTTTTCTCGTTTGCAGAATCTTGCTCTAACGCATACAGAGCTAGCTCATAGTTTTTTAGTAAGTTAAGAAGAGGCGTATCTCCGCTGAAAACTTGCTCCAAAACCGTTAAGTCTTCATCAAAATCAGGATGCTGAGGTAAATAGGTCACGCTGTAGTCTTTAGCATGAACAATATCTCCTTCGTCTCCGAGCTCTAGACCTGCGATAATTTTAAGAAGCGTCGATTTTCCTGTTCCGTTTACACCGATTAAGCCGATTCGCTCATTTTCCGTAATTGTAAATGTTAGCTGATGAAACAGCTCTTTTTCTCCATATGTTTTTGTTAAGTTTTCAACAGTCAGCATTTTCATAATGATAATTCCACTCTTTCTTAAATTGAACTAAAAATTCTTTCATATATGTATGTCGCTCTTGCGCTAGAGACCGTGCTGTTTGAGTATTCATTAACGCAGTGAGCTTTAATAACTTTTCATAAAAATGTGCAATAGCCGTTGATTTCCCGTGTCTGTATTCTTCTTCCGTCATCTCACTTCGTACAGCAATGTTTTCATCATACAAAGCCGTGCCTTTAGCACCTGCATACATAAACGTACGTGCGATACCAATTGCACCGATCGCATCTAAACGATCTGCATCTTGAACAATTTGACCTTCAAGCGTAGCCATAGCCGGACGGTTTCCGCCTTTAAATGACATCGTTTGTAAAATGTGAACGATATGCTTGCAGTTCTCTTCTTCTACCTGATGACTCTTCAGCCACTCCCACACTTCTTCGTACGCCTTTTCAACATCTTCCACTAGCTTATCATCTACAACATCGTGTAAAAGTGCGGCTAGTTCGATAACTTCCCGATTGCCGCCTTCTTTTTTATATAAAAGCACTGCATTTTGACGCACGCGATCGATATGCTGCCAGTCATGACCCGTCGTGTCGTGCGCAAGCTTTGCTTGAACCCACTTTTCCGTTTCCGCTATTTTATTCATTTGCTCACCTCAATTATATCCACCATTATTTTAGCACAAAGTAAGGCGCTCGTCTCACTGACAGCTGGTCACCCTTTGAAAATCCTTGCTGAAAAATAAAAAACAGATGGAAATCCACCTGCTTTTACAGCAATTCTTTTATATCTTTTTGAATATCTTTTGGTGCAGTTTGAGGTGCGTATCGCTTCACGACTTCACCTTGACGATTCACTAAAAACTTTGTAAAATTCCATTTTATCCCTTTGGAACCTAGCAGGCCCGGTGCTTGTTCTGCTAAGTATGTAAATAACGGGTGTGCGTGCTCCCCTTTTACATCTACTTTTGCAAACATCGGAAACGAAACGCCATAGTTTAACTCACAAAATTGTTCAATATCATTTGAACTTCCTGGCTCTTGACCACCGAACTGATTGCAAGGAAAACCTAAAACCGTTAGGCCATTTTCTTTTTCTTCTTCGTACAGCGCCTGCAAATCTTTATATTGAGGGGTGAAGCCGCATTTGCTAGCTGTATTCACAATCAACAGTACGTCACCTTGATAGTTAGATAGCGATACGTCTTCGTCTTTAATTGTTTTTGCCGAGTATTCATACACGCTCATCAAAACGCCTCCTTTTTCCTATTGTAATTCACTTCATTTCTGAAGTACAACTGAAACGCTCTTATGATTTGTCGTAAAGAACCTTTAGCTGATCAGTCGTTTGCAGCATATAATCAATCATCTCGATTAAATCTCCTACTTGATCTTCGTAAATAAATCGGTTAAAGGTTACCGCAATATTGTTTTCATATTCGCTTCCTCCAACTTCATGAGTAATACGTTGCTTCACAACTCTTGTTGTTCCCCAGATCCTCTCACACATTTCCTGTATATTTCGAAACTCAGCTTCTTCAAACGGTTTTTGTTTTTTTAGCTGAAAATGAATATAAACTGTACACCCTGGTTTTTCTACACGGGAAGGCGTTAATTCCGCATGAATGTTGTCTAAGTCGGTTGATAAAGTTAGGGACGCGGTACAGCAAAAATGCGGTTGAAAAGAAATGCGGTACGTTCGAGTAAATTGAGCTAAGTCTACAAAATCTTCGCGATTCGTAACAGATACTTGCCCAGATAAGTCAAGATCATAGATCTCTCCTTCTACAACCACTTTTAAATTATCAAATACAATTGGATCAAACATTTCAACTACTTCCTTTTTTATAAAATGCGAACAGTCAGCTCTTCTTCTTTCTTGCCAAATTAATTCATAAAATACCTGTTATTTTATATTGCAAGAATGAGATTGAGACACAACTAAGTCCACCCAATCTACATCTAGAAGCCACTACACCCATGAAACTTATTTTTACCATAACTATGAAAAAATCCGAACGAGTTTGATTCTTCATCAAGAATCTTGCTTCATCGTTCGGATTTTCCTTCAACTAAAATACTCTTACCCTAGCCTCTTCTCTTAAAAAATCCCTAGTGCATGTCCATTCTCGTCAATATCCATATTGAGCGCAGCAGGTTTTTTTGGAAGTCCAGGCATTGTCATAATTGAACCTGTTAGCGCAACGAGAAAGCCAGCTCCGAGCGAAGGACGGAATTCCCTCACCGTAATCTTAAAATCAGTTGGTCGCCCAAGCTTCGTCTGATCATCACTTAACGAATACTGTGTTTTGGCCATACAGATTGGCAGGTGATCCCATCCGTTTGCTTCAAATTGCTGTATTTGCTTTAACGCTTTTGGAGCAAAATCTACGCCTTGTGCTCCGTAGACGGTTTTAGCAATAGCTTCTACTTTTTCTTGAATCGAAGCTGACACATCGTAAAGAGGCGAAAACTGACTTTCTATCTCGTTCATGACTTCAAGAATTTTTTCAGCAAGCATGACGCCGCCTTCTCCACCTTTTTCCCATACTTCTGTTAAAGCAACGGGAACATTCTTTGAAGCACACCAATTCATAAGCGCTTCTACTTCATCTTTTGAATCTGTTACAAAGCGGTTCACGGCTACAACATAAGGAACGCCGAATGCCTGAATCGTTTCAATATGTTTTTCAAGATTTTCAATTCCCGCTTCTAAAGCCTCAATGTTTTCTTCATTTAAACGCTCTTTAGGAACGCCTCCATGCATTTTCAGAGCGCGAATTGTCGCAACGATTACTACCGTTTCTGGTTTAATATCTGCCATACGAGCTTTAATATTTAGGAATTTTTCTGCACCTAAATCTGCCCCAAATCCCGCTTCTGTTACTACATAGTCGCCTAGTTTTACAGCCATTTTTGTTGCAATGACGCTATTGCAGCCGTGGGCAATATTAGCAAAAGGACCTCCGTGAATGAGGGCTGGAGTATGTTCCAACGTCTGTACAAGGTTTGGTTTAATCGCATCTTTTAAAAGAAGAGTAAGCGCTCCTTGTGCACCTAAGTCTGCAACCGTTACAGGCTCATTGTCTATGTTATAAGCTACCACAATAGACGCTAAGCGACGCTTCAAGTCTTGTAAATCTGACGCTAAGCAGAAAATAGCCATAATTTCTGATGCAACGGTAATATCAAATCCATCTTCTCGAGGAACACCTTGCATCGGACCACCTAATCCAACGACAACCTGACGCAGCGCGCGGTCGTTTAAATCCACCACTCGTTTCCACGTGATTTTACGTGTATCAATACGCAATTCATTGCCTTGATGTATATGGTTATCTAAAATAGCTGCCAGCGCATTGTTAGCTGTTGTGATGGCATGCAGGTCTCCGGTAAAGTGCAAGTTAATATCCTCCATTGGAAGCACTTGAGCATAACCGCCTCCAGCGGCACCTCCTTTAATTCCCATTACCGGACCAAGAGATGGTTCACGCATGGCTACAATCGCTTTTTTACCTAATCTATGTAATGCCTGAGCTAAGCCAACCGTCACTGTCGACTTCCCTTCTCCTGCTGGAGTTGGATTAATAGCTGTAACTAAAATCACTTTTCCATCTTGTTTTGTGTGTAAACGTTCCATAACGGACAAAGAAAGCTTTGCTTTATAATGTCCGTACGGCTCTAACTCGCCCTCTAAAATATCTAGCTGCTCGGCAATCTCTTTAATCGGTTTAATCGTTGCCTCTTGTGCAATTTGCAAATCACTTTTTATTTGCTTCTTAGTTGTCATATAATAACCCCTTTTCTGCTGAGAATTCTTTTTAAACACTTCATCAAAAAAGGATAAAATCCGTTTTTTGGGGGAGATATGAAGTTTACTAAATACAGGAACGACTGCGCTATAATTTTTAATGAGTTTCAGTCACGCTAAAAAAGCATAGCAACACTCCAGTTTAACCTTATTGTACCATTTCATTTTAGCCATTACGCATATTAATGCTCTTTTTTTTCAAAATTCAATTGCTTAATATTCTGTATATTCCTATAATAGTATATTGTACATAAATGTTGAACCTCATTTTCACGTGAGAAAGAACATTTATACGCGTCATTACTTCGAAATCGAATAGGAGGAATTTTATTGCCTATTAATATTCCACGTGATCTTCCGGCAAAAGAAATTTTAGAAAAAGAGAGAATTTTCATTATGGACGACGTGCGCGCGGTTAACCAAGAAATTCGCCCGCTTAATATTGTTATCCTAAACTTAATGCCGGAAAAAGAAAAAGCTGAAACGCAATTATTACGTTTACTCGGGAACTCACCGCTGCAAGTGCATATTACACTTCTTTACACGGCAAGCCATAAAGCAAAAACAACGAGTAAAAATCACCTAGATCAGTTTTATAAAACGTTTGAACAAATTAAAGAACGAAAATATGACGGAATGATTATTACAGGAGCACCTGTAGAACATATACCATTTGAAGAAGTAAACTACTGGAAAGAACTTCAAGAAATTATGGATTGGTGTAAAACAAATGTGACTTCTACCCTTCATATCTGTTGGGGAGCTCAAGCTGGACTTTATCATCACTTCGGCATTGACAAGCGACCTCTTTCTGATAAATGCACGGGTGTATTTACACATGTTGTATCGAGTGAAGAACCAATTAAGCTGCTGCGAGGATTTGATGATGTCTTTTATTCTCCTCATTCCCGTCACACTGATGTAGACATGAATGAAGTACAAAATCATCCTGGCCTTGAGCTTCTTTCCTATTCTGAAGAAGCTGGTGTGTATATGGCGATGTCTAAAGACGAAAAGTTTGTTTTCGTTACAGGGCACCCAGAGTACGACGTTCAAACACTGCAAGAAGAATTTCTTCGAGATACAGAAAAAGGACTAGAGCCAAAGCTTCCGGAACACTATTTCCCAAACAATGATCCCGACAAAAAACCTTTAAAAACTTGGCGCTCTCATGCCAACCTATTGTTTATGAATTGGTTGAACTATTATGTTTACCAAGAGACTCCTTATCTGTGGGAATGAAAGAACCGATCTGTCCCAGTGTTCAATTAAATTACGCATGCTCTTTTTTATGTTAAAACTGCAGCAAATGAGAAATAAAATAGAAAACCTGCTGCTCGTTTAGAGAAGCAGGTTTTCTATTACTAATTCTTCTTTATTCCGCAATTAAAGCTTTCTTTCGGAAATTCAGCATCAACAACACTGCTTTTGAGATCCAACATTCACATACTATTGCTCATTCCCCCTTTTCATCTTTATTTAATTTTGTTTTATCCACCATTTCCTTCTTTTGTTCTTCTATCATTGTGTCCAGCCACTCAGGCGGCTTACCGTCTTGATTTTCATTGTACACTTCTGATATATCTTTTTCTTCCAAAGAGGATAAGATGTCATGAATGTCATTTTGATTGCCTAAAATATTGCCAAATCCTTGACTCACTTTTTTATGACTTCTGAAGTTTGTCGGAAAGTTATTGCCAAAATTCACAGCTGAAGCATCTTCAATTGTGCCAATGTGGATGTCACCTATGCTAAAAGTTGACTCTAGAGCTTGATCAGACTCCCTCATTTCTTCCGTATGGGTTAGTGTATAAGGGACACTTCTTTCATTAATTTTAACTGATATTTCAGAAGGACCCTTTTCTTTATTATTCTGACTACCCGATTTTCGATTGACATCAGATTCATTTGTTGTTTTTTTACCTTTCTTTCCCGGCACTTGATATTGATTCGTTTGCGAAGGAAAAGTATTGCCAATATTCAACGTTCCACTAAGTTCCTTTACATCAATATGCTCTAAATAATAAGACAGTTCGTCCAAGTTTAGTGTTTGAACGTTCTCTATATCTAAATGAAAAGAATGAACCGTTTTTTTTGAAAGTTCATTCATGTTTTTTTCTAAATCTGTAAGCCTTTTTTCAATGTTTTGGAGTATATTCAGCACCTTTTCATCCATAGAGTTTGACCCCTTATTTGATTTAACACCTTTAGCCCATCTACAACATATAATAGTGTATTAGATGACTTCTATTAATGTCTCATATGTATCGGGAGGAATTATGAAAATACATCTTCGTTCTCCTCAGATCGTTTTTGATGATCTCACCGTAAATGCGGTTAAAAACAATGCAGGAGTTTTTATAGGGAAAAATGTTCAGCAAAATTGGGAAACTACGATCATCAGCAGTAATTCAGGTTTCGGCACAATTTCCGGAGATGATAACCAACTATCCTATAACACACACCTTGTTCTTGGTGAAGATGATGTAAATGATTCTTTTGAGCAGGCTGAAAAGGAAGCTTGACTCTACGCTTTTAGTCATCATTCTTTTTAGAAATTTTCGTCACGGTGGTATTATTTAAAATTTTATTAGAATCACCAACTATTTTTCCGAAACCGTCAGAAATTTGACTTTTATGATTCCATTTATATTGAATATTAACGCCGTAAAATAGGCCTGAACTGTTTTGGATTTTATTTACTTTAATCGATTGATAGTGAATATTAGTCATAGACAACCCCTCACAGATAGAAGTTTGCTTCGTCTGATTCAATATAAAACTGAAAATACATTATCTTATGTTTACATTCTTATCTGTTTGCCTCAAATTGAACGTCTCTTTAATCATGTGAGCTTTTACGTCTTTTCTATGATACTTACTCCGTTTACGATAAAAGTATTCCTGTCATTACCTTTTAGTCTATGTTAATAGCTACGATTACACCCTAAAATAAGCTAGCAAAAAACCATCTGTATAAAAGATGGTTTAAATCTCTTACTAATATATTTTCGCCGATCTGACAGAATAATTAATAGAGTGATTAAACGAGTATCCGCGGAACCTGGTTTTCCTGGTTTAACTTTGTGTAACAGGGGCGTTGTTGACATCTATATTTTCAGAAAAATAGGAATCAACGACGTCATTATCGTTAATGATATTTACAATTTGAGAGGCAAAGTTATTATAGCCGATTATTTCACCAAACCCCGTATTACTTTTCCAATTTACTTGCCAATCTGATTGAGTATTTTCCCCCGTGAAAATACCAGAATTAGTAGAAATATACGTAACATTAAGATTAGTAAATTTTATAATCAACTTTTTCAACTTCTTTCATCTTCTTTTTCCCTAGAATTGAGAAACTGGCTGAGGATTAATATTTTCCGGCTGAGTAATTGGAGTGTCGCAAACATCTTGATCATTAATGATATTTGTACTGCCCAATATAGCTGAATTTACAGAGAATCCGTTTCCTAAGTTAAATTTACCTTGGGAATTCCAATCTGGCTGGCTATTTTGACCCGAAGCAATTACTGAATTGGAAACCATACTTACCACATTTATTTGGTTGAAAATGACGGAAACAGGCATTAGTCAATTCCTCCGTTTTCTAAAATTTTAATGTAGTATATGCTTCCTTCTAAAGTATGGTTCAACCGATTTTCTGCAATCAAAAATGTTAGCTAGGTCTTACAGTTATTCATTATATCTATTCTTCTTATAGATCGTTTTGCACTGCTCCTAATCAGCAAGCCTGAAGGGAGGAATTTATTGATTATCCTTAACAAAGAAACTTATTTAGTCATCTTTGTGCACAGCTATGTTTTTCTTTTTATTTTGCATTTAGAACATAGTTTTATCAAATAAATAAAGAGATTAAGACATAACGAAATCGATCTACAAATAAACAAACGAGATAAATGGTCTAATATGGATCGCTTGTTTCACCCCTGTTGATTTCGGTGCAAGACGTCGCTTTCCGCGGGCGGGCGATGAGCCTCCTCGCCGCTTATGCTCCTTCAGGGTCTCACCTCTTCCGCTTTTCCCGCAGAAGTCTTTACCTTACCCTCCAATCAACAGCTAGAAGCACCTACATACAGCCTACGTTCACCCTACCAATAAAAAAATCCGAACGCGTTTGATTCTTGATGGAGAATCAAACGCGTTCGGATTTTCTTGTCCCAGCTTTTTTTAAAGTTCTTTAATGTATTCAATGACCGAATCTGGAAATTCGTTTCGAATTCCGCAATTTCCACAATAAAATCCGCTATATTCGTCTGTCGCAACGTACTGTCTTAGAAGAAACAATGTTAACCTGTTTGGGAGACCGCATTCTGTGCAAAACGCCAGGTATTTGCTGCGCTGTCTGTTTGCTGACATACGTTTCATCCTTTCGATTAACTATAGAAAGCGTTTTCTTATTTATATGGAGCTTTCTTGTTAGTTTATGACAGCAATTACGGTCTATCTCCAATTATTGTCGCGACGAGAAGGGCGGAATAAACGCAGAATTAAATTAATTATAAGCACAATAGCTAAAATGTTAATTAACAACCCAAAAATCCCGCCCAGTGCACCCATATGACCAAGCAAACCCCCAAATAACATCCCTGCCAGGCCGCCATAAAGCAGTCCACGGGCGAATCCTCCTCGTTTTGAACGGGTAAATCCTCGATTTACAGTTCCATTTCTGCGGTTTGAAAAATTAGACCTCGGCTCATTTTGTCTAATGCTTGGCTGTCTATTAAAGGACCGCTTCCCCGAACGGTACGACCTTGCACTTACGTTATAGTCATCATGATAGGAAATATATTCAGCTAAGGGAGATAAACTTAGCGAAAAAATCAATGCTACGGCAATCATTATTTTTTTCATCTGCTTTTTCCTTTCTTCACCTAATAGTAACTGTTTATTATAGTACGCTGTTTCATGCATATCATACGCTTTGACACAAAAGGGAAATTCAGCTTCATACAAAATTTTTAATCGGGTATCATAACGTTATACTTTGCCCTCGAAAGGAGCGTGCATGTACATGATACGAAGAATTAGCATACTGCTTTTTACACTGTGCTTTTTATTTAATGGAGCCCTTCCTGCACTATGTAAAGCGGAACAAGTAAAAAATGTAGCTGTGCGTGACCGTTTGCTTTATCAAGGTAATAACCAACTAAAGCAAACCGCCCTAACATTTGATGATGGACCGGATCCACGCTTCACTCCACATGTATTGGATCAGTTGAAAAAGCATGGTATTAAAGCAACCTTTTTTCTTATTGGGGCAAAAGCTCACGAACACCCTGAGCTGGTGAAAAGAATGGTCGCTGAAGGTCATGCTGTTGGGATTCATACCTATTGGCACCCCAATTTACTAAAGGAATCTACTGAAAAGTTTCACTGGGAAATTGCCAAAACTCAGGCTATTATTAAAAACATTACCGGTTTTGAAACACAGCTGTTTCGTCCTCCATATGGAAATTTAACGCAAGAAATGATCAACGAGCTGCCAAATGAAAATGTCTATGCGATTAACTGGTCTTCTGATTCATTAGACTGGAAGCAAATTCCAGAAGTAGAAATCACCAATAATGTATTTAAGAACATGCACGCCGGAACAATTGTTTTGATGCACGACGGCGGCCATTGGACCATGGACCTTTCTAACACCGCAAAGTCGCTCGATACCATCATTCCTAGACTTAAGCAAGAAGGATATCATTTTGTGACCGTCCCAGAACTTTTGCACATCCCTTATCCAAAAAATTAAGCTCCAAAGCGTTTCTGATTTAGAAACGCTTTGGAGCTTTACGATTTCCCTTGATAGAAAGTAAATATGCCTCTCCTACAAAAAGAGCGTGTCAAAAGATCTAATTCAAATCCATCTTAATACTCAAAAATATGCCTTATTTCTTCAAAACGTTATCGTACTAAAGATACAAAAAGAGGCATTCTTTTTTTGTTCCATCGCTCTACAATAGAGGGAATTTACGGATAACCTCTAAAATAGGTTTTAAGTTGCATGATTAGGAGTAAATATTACTATAACTACTCTCATGTTTTTAGACAAGCTGCATATAGATAAAATGAGAGAGTCGAACGCATTCCACATATCCCTAAATTTCTTCTTCTCACAAAAAAATTGACGAACTTTTTTTGTCAACAGGTGCGTATAGATATGATAGAATTCCTATATAATGACCTGGATTCATTTCTAAACAAGGAGTTTTGACTATGATTAATGAACAAGAGACGTTGTTATTTATTAAAGAACTTGGCCGCTTGTTGAAAGACTATCAAAACTGTTCAAACGCCTCTGTAAAAAGTGAAATATATAAAGATATCGTGTTGTTGAGCAATGTTATCCAGTTAGATCACGTGAACGTTTCTTACGCTTAGAAAATCCTTTTTATTTCTTTATAAATTTCAGTTTTTCTACTATAACTACAGAAAAGGAAGAAAGGAGACGATTTCCATCCATCTCCTTTCTTCCTTTCTCGTTATCGTTTTTTATGGTTATTTAGAACATAGTTTTATTAAAATTACTGTAGAGTTTTTCGAGTGTGTTCGGTCCAACTATTCCATCTACCTGCAGATAAAGTGCTTGTTGAAAAGCTTTTACCGCTTTGAAAGTAGAAGACCCGAATATACCGTCTGCGCCTCCAAAAAGAGAATAACCTAAGTGAATAAGCATACGCTGAATTAACTGTACGTGATTTCCTCGATCTCCGTATTTAATTAACATCCTTGAAGCCTTTGGCGCCTGTTTTTTAGGTCCTTTTCCACTTCGAAGCTCCGACAAAGATAAACCGAATGTATATTGAAAATGAGGGTAATCTTTTAAGCTTGTCCAATCTCCTCCCCATTCCAACCCAATCCTTTTTCCTATCTCTCCCGCTTTGTTCCATCTTCGATCAATGGTCCAGTCAACTTTTCCGTCGTTATCAAGCAGCGCAATGTCAAAAGCTAGTCCATAGTTATGATAAGAATACCCGCCTTTGGCATTAGTCACAATACTTCCTGGTGTTGTTCGGCCTTGTGAATATAGTTTGTGCTGATGCTCTATCGATCTAAATCCTTCAGTGATACTAACAAATATGCTTTCTTTATATGATTGCCCAATGAGCTCGTACGCTTTTTCTTGCACTATTTCATGTACATCTTGCAACTTATTTTCTGCTTTTTGTAACAGCTTGTCTAATGATAAATCACTCATACTCCCCACTCCTTAACTAGATGGCTTCTCCTTATATAGACGTATAAGACGAACTCTAAGGGAAGCATCCAGTATCAGTTTATGCGGGAAGCAGTTGAGTTGTGCAACATGGAGAGCTGCTGTTATTTCAGCACCCAGTGGCTGATAGCCTTCGCTACTCCGTTATTGACATTTGTATCTGTCACCCAGTCCGCTGCTTCTTTTACAGCTTCCTGAGCATTTCCCATAGCGATTCCACACCCTGCCGCTTCAATCATAGCCATATCATTTAAGCTGTCTCCCATAGCAATGACTTCATCCATTGTAATGCCCAAACGTTCACATACAGTCATGATCCCTTTTGCTTTATTAATACCAAGTGCATTAATTTCTAGATTCGTTAAACTAGAGTTGCTAATTTCAAAATCTGAAATGCCTGCTATTTGTTTCAGCACTTCTTCTCGTAAAGCATCATCTGGAATATCGTAGCCAAACTTCAGCCATTCCTGTGAGGCAATATCTTCTGGAAATTCGTCTCTCCATACTTTATCCGTAGTCACCGCCCAAAAGTTAAGCTTATGCTCTTGCGTTAAATTCCACATCTTCTCGATGGAAGAAGCATCAATTAACTTTCGTTCTACAAGCTCTCCAGATTCATCCCAAATTTCACTTCCGTTCACTGTAATCAGGTAAGAAGATAGCTGAAGAGACTGCGCATATTCACGGCATGTTAAAAGGGAGCGCCCCGTGCTGAGCACCACATGAACACCTTGTTCTTGGGCTTTAGCAATGGCCTCACGATTTTCTTTAGAAATTTCTTGCTGATTGTTCAGCAGCGTTCCATCCATATCTAGTGCGATCAGTTTAAATTCTTTCTTTTCATTTGTTTGCATCTTTCTCTCTCCTTCTCATCAATAGTAGGTATAACATTACGCTGAGCGTTTGACTTACACTATGTAACTCTTATTATAACTGTAGCACAGGAGCATTTCGCTCTGCACCAGATAAGCGTTAAAATGGTTAATTATTCTACGGGGAATAATTGAAGGAAAACAAAATAGCTTTGCCGTAATTTACATATAACGCTTTTCATTTTTAGTTATTTCAACTAGAATTTTGGTAAAAGGATGTGAATGTTATGAATACTATTATTTCACCAGTTGACTTACATACTGCATTACAGCAACCCCAACACTCCATTGTGTTGCTTGACTGCCGATTTACCCTTGGGAATTCTGAGGCAGGTGCAAGCGCTTATCAAAATGAGCACCTCCCGGATGCTCATTATTTGGATTTAGAAAAAGATTTGTCTTCTGCAGCTGCTTCTCTCGGAGGCAGACACCCGCTGCCTGACGTTCAAAAGCTAGCTCAAAAGCTCGGCAGCTTAGGAATTAATGCTGATTCAAAAGTCGTCGTTTATGATGAACAAAACGGAATGATGGCTTCAAGAGCATGGTGGCTACTGCGATATATAGGAATTGAAGACGTAAAAATTTTAAATGGAGGTTTTAATAACTGGAAGCAATCGGGATATGAAACAACGAAGAACGTACCAGAAGCTTCTCCTCAAACGTTTGTACCTTTCGTTCAACAAGATTGGGGACTTGCAGGAGTTGAATACGTAAAAGAGAATCTTCATAACCCTAATGTTATTCTGATCGACTCTCGTGAAAAAAGGAGATATCTCGGCTTAGAAGAACCCATTGATTTTGTGGCAGGACATATCCCAGGCGCCATTCATTCTTTCTGGAAAGATGTGTTAACTTCAGAAGGTTTGTGGAAAACAGATAAAGAGTGGAAGGAAATGTTTTCAGCTATTGATTCTCATGCTGAAATCATTGTATACTGCGGATCGGGTGTATCTGCTTGCCCGAACGTTTTAGCTTTAAAATCAGCAGGTTTTCCAAATGTAAAATTATATGCCGGCAGCTGGAGCGATTGGATTAGCTATCGTGACAATCCCATTGAGAAAACAAGATAGCACAAAGAAGGCTCAGTCTCACCAAAAGTATAGAGGCTGAACCTTCTCTTTTTGTATTCTTCTTATTAGCCGCATGTTATTTACTGAGCCTTAATATAAAGTCATGAAGCCGCTCTAAGGTAAGCAGATTTTGATTACATGCTTCGCTATCTTGACAAATATAATTTCCTCGTTGTGTAAATGTCCCTTGAACAGTTCCTTTGATTTCAGCAGTGAACATACCGACTTCCTCGTAGCTGTGGCAAAGCGTGCATATTCCTTTCTGGTTGATAGGTTTAAACGTTCCTTGAATGCCTTTTAACTTCTGGGTATACGGCTCCTGCGCTACGATAAACTTTCTGTTTGAGCCTTTATCGATCCAGCTGACATAGGAAATGCTCGTTAGATCAATGCTATCAGCAGAAGGAACTTTTAACTTTTTCACTTTTGGAAACAGCTTTTTCACGCCAGCTTCTGTAAAAGATTTAAATGGAATCACGTAAGGCTTTATTGTTTCTAAAAACACCTCTGCTTGCTCCTTATTTCTAACTTCAGCAACTGACAGCAGTAATTCTTTCTGTTCCTCGCTAAGAACCTCAAACACATTTAATACTTTTTCTTTTGCAAGAGCTTTTAAAGCCTGCAGCACATCAGAATTGTTTACTGTTCCATGCCCATTGATAAGAATTTGCGTTTGGCTTTTGATAAAATTATATTGATCATTTCTTATAAACGCTTCCACGTTCTTCACTCCTTCTTCATTTAATTAGCTAATTTTTACTTTACCGTACGAATTCTTTTTATGAAATGTAAAAAATAAATCAGAAATAAACTATACCTAAAAAAGCGCGGGCATTCAGTTGCCAGCGCTTGATTTCTACCGTTGCTTTTTATATACAATTTTTTTGATGGTTTCGGTTGATAAAAAGTATTCACGGGCTAGTTCCTCAATTGAAGTTCCTTTTTCAAACAAATTCTTAATCCGTTCGTTTCGCTCGTCAATCAACTTTCTTCCACCAGAGCAAGTTCCCCATTTTCTTTTTTCCTTCTGCGGCTTTGGAATATAAATGGTTTCTCCTTGAATGTATTTTTGAATTTCACTAATCAGCTCTTCAGGTAAAATATTTGTTGCTTTTACATACGTCATTTCTGCCAGCTCCTTATGTGGTTTTGCTTATACAATAAGGGGCAAAGCCGTATATATTAGAAATGAGATATGCGCGGTTAGGCGATGTCTATTACTAAACCGTCCACCCCATGCAAAGTATCGCCTTTCTAATATCAGGCTTTGCATGAGACGCTGCAGTATCCGGTAAACATCTTTTATTTACCATTTATTACACCTCCACTTTACATCGGCTGTAAACCAAGCTTGTATAAAATTACAATTATTGGCTCAGATTTTATTATAAGCTATCTATAATCTTGCACACAATACCTTCTTATTTATAAAACTGACCCCATAAATAGAACGAACTTGCAGGGAGCTCGTTGTTCTCCCTGCAAATTCGTTTTATTTTTGTTATGAACGCTTCTGCTTTTTGTTAGCTGAACTGCTTTGAACACCTTGTTCAGAAGTGGTCGTCCCTTGTCCTTCTACATTTGGTGAACCTAGCTCTGATTTTGAGCGGTCTTTTTTAATTTTACTCATGTCACTCACCTCCAGTTTGTAGTGTACCCTTTGTACAGCTACATATAAGGAGAGGTGTGCTGTTTTTATTGTTTCTTGAGCATAAATAGCCATAGAAACGTTAAGGCTTGCTTTAATTCATTTGGGAGCTGTCCAATCAGCTTATCTGTAACATTTCGCTTATATACACCTTCGCCATCGATTACTTCCCATCCATTTTCTTTTGCAAGCTGTTCAAACTCCCACGGCATCATCGTATTGCAAATAACGTCTTCACCATATAGTCTTTGAAAACTATTGGTACGAGGCTGAGCAGTTGGTCCAAGAATACCTACACATGCATATCCTCCTGTTTTTACAACTCGGTGCAATTCCTTCAGAGCTAATCGCGGGTGCTCCGTCCATTCCAGGGCGTTGATTACCATAACCCCTTCTACTGATTCAGAAGACAGCGGGAGCTTCATAATATCAGCTTGAGCGAACGACAAATTTTCACTTTTATGCAGTTGAGATGCTTTTTGAATCATTTCTTCTGATAAATCAAGACCGATTGCTTTATATCCAGAAGCGGCTAGAAGAGACGTCCCAAACCCATCACCGCAGCCGACGTCTGCTAGCAAAGCGCCTTTTTTAAGATGTTTTTGAATGAATGGAATCACTGTTTTCCGGCTTCCGTTTTTCCACATTTCTTCACTTCGGCTATTCCAAAATGATACTTTTTGGTTCCACTCGTCTTGAGCTTGATCATGCCAATTAAATGTTGTCATTTTTTATCCCCTTTGCACTCTTTTCTTTACCTTATCACTTTTTACAATGAATAAAAACGACTATTTCAGCAACCATATAGATGTAAAGGAAGGTGTTTATTTGTATGAAAGAACGTTTCGTTGCAGTACGTAAAAATGCAGACGGTGACCTCTTAGAATTCCAAACGGATTCAGGAGACGTTTTAGCCTATGAAGCAGCGTTAAAGAAAGTAGAAGCCGGGGACGTTGAGCATGTGAGTACGTTTGTAGGGAAAGACGGCGGTACGTATATTCGCAGCATTCCTGACCATGACAAAACAAATAATCTCGATGCATTGCCATCGTTTTAAAGGAGAATGAAGATGACTAAAAAGAATAACAAAGGAAGCGCTAATCAAAGTAATCCAAAAACACAGCACCACCTTGTAGAAATGGGTGAAGAAATTTCAAGCGGGGATAATTCAAAGGGAAACAAACGCAACAAAGATCAGTCAAGTAAAACACAATAAAAAAAGCCGTGCTTCTTAGCACGGCTTTTTCTTATTAATGTTGGCTAGGAAGACCTAATGTTGAAAAATCTCCTGTTGCCACGCTTGTTCCAACTGAAGCAACACCTGCTACTAATGTAAACGCTAATGCCATACCGACTAATACTTTTTTCATAATTATTTCCTCCTCTTTCTTTGATTTGACTCTAGTGTATCACAGGATAAAAGTAGATGAATTCCTTTCTATCAGCATTTATCACCTTAAAACCATGGATTTTCTCCATTTTGATAGAAATTTCTCAAAAATTATAATGATAGGAATATTTTAAACAAATAGAGCTTCAAGTTCTTTTTCTACTAGCTTGACGAATCGCTCATTTCGTTGCAGGGTGAAAATGGTCATAGACTTTTCCATATATTCTTTACCTTGTTCAATTTTACCTAATTTGATCAAACTCTCTCCTGCTTGGTAATGAAGTTCTCCAAATAAATACATTGATTCATTACTAATGCACAAATCGATTCCTCGGTTGCTATATATTAATGATTCATCATAGTTACTCATATCTCCAAGCGTTTTGGCAAGTGCATTTAAAATTCTAATTTTTATATTTTCGTCTTTTGTTTGGGGCAGCTCATTTAAGCTTTTGAGTGCTGTTTGATATGTATCTAGAGCCTGTTCATACTCTTTCTCTTCATAAAGAATAATTCCAATGCTATTTAAAATTTCAATTTCTCTTTCTTTATAAAACGTTGCCGATTGCTTAGTAAGCTCGATCGCTTGGTACATTTTAGACAGCGCATCTTCTTTATTATGATGAATGTAATACACGCAAATACCTTCGTGCCACATTAAAAATTGCTTGTTCAGCGGATTTTGAAACAGCGGACTTTCTTTTTCTTTTACAATGATATTATGAATAGCATCATAATCTCTCTGACGAATATATTGACGAATTAATGATTGAACCGCATCTACGTAATCAAGTCGAGGTGATTCTACACTATCAAAAAAGTAGTTAACATCTACGCCAAGGCGCTTAGAAATTTTATAGAGGGTAATGCTTGATGGATATTCTTCACCGTTTTCAATTTTGCTGATTTGCGCTTGTGTACAAATGTCTCTTGATAATTCTTGTTGTGTCAACCCTGCCATTTTGCGAAGGTCTCTCATAACACTCCCAATTCTATACTCTCTCATCTCTTTTCTCACCCTTACTTTCACATAATATATTCTCTCTATAAACATATAGTGATTTTATTTAGATAGTCAACAGTAAACACGTTAAAAATTTATACAATGTTTCGAAATTGACCATTCCCTATAATAGCAAATTAATCTATAAGAGTAAAATAGTGTATTATTTCTCTTCTCTAAAAAATCCTGTGAAAAAATAATATTGAGACATAACGAAATCAATCCAGTCTACAGATGAACAAATAGGATGAATAAGCTAATATAGATCACTTGTTACACCGCTAAAAGCACCTGCATACATGAAACCTATGTTCACCATAACAGCAAAAAATCCGAACGATAAATCGTTCGGATCTTCCTTCAACTAACATATTTTTGTTCCATTCTCATTCACATTTTTATTTATAAACAGGATATCCAACAAATTTAAAGTCTTTGCCGATTGACGTCACAGAAAGACGCTCCACGTCCACTGCGTCCCACATTTTCTCTACGCCTTTTCCTTCTAGGAAAGTAGGAGCTTCTTTTCCTCCTGAAAGCTTTGGAGCCATATACAGCACCAATTTATCAATTAAACGATTTTCCAAGAATGCGGCATTCACTTCGCCCCCTCCTTCAATTAAAAGAGACGACACAAATTTCTCACCTAGTATAGAAAGCATATCTTCAAGATTTACTTTGTCCTCACCGCTTGTAACAAATACTTCAACGCCTTGCTTTTCGAGTTGTTCTTTTTTTTCTTTTGAATAGCCCTGACTTGTAAATATCCACGTTGGAGCTAAAGAATCCGTTGCTAGCTTAGATTCAAGCGGCATGCGCAGCTTTGAATCCATCACAATACGAATTGGACTGCGGCCGCCTTCAATGCGAGTTGTCAGCTCGGGGTTGTCCTTAATGACCGTATTCACCCCTACTAAGATACCCGCTGTTTCATGACGTAGCTGATGTACATCCAAACGAGCTTCCTCAGACGTAATCCACTTGCTGTGAGAAGAAGCAGTTGCTATTTTACCGTCTAACGTAATCGCTGACTTTAATGAAACAAACGGCTTCTTCGTTACAATATACTTATTGAAGACCTCATTCATTTGACGTGACTCTTCTTCACATACACCTGTTATAACCTCAATGCCTGCGTTTTCTAAAATTTCGACCCCATTACCTGCTACTAAAGGATTGGGGTCTAAAGTTGCTATGACCACTTTTTTTACACCCGCTTCAACTAGCGCTTCAGCACAAGGACCTGTACGTCCGTGGTGTGAACAAGGCTCTAGCGTTACGTAAGCAGTCGCTCCTTTTGCTTGTTCGCCAGCCATTCGCAGCGCGTGAATTTCAGCGTGCGGTTCGCCAGCTTTTAAATGCGTACCAATTCCAACGATTCGATTATCGTTTACAATGACCGATCCTACAAGCGGATTTGGCTCTGTTTGTCCTTTTGTTGATTTTGCGTTTTGTAAAGCTATATTCATATAAAATTCGTGATTGATCAAAGAAGAACCTCCTCTTTTAAATGTCCTGAACGTTTAACTTTAGTATCCAAATACTTTTCATTAAACTGCGATACATCTCCCCAAAGTGGAACGCGCCCTGATAAAAGTGCGCCATTTTTCTCAAGCGCGATTAGCTTTTTCGGATTATTGGTAATCAGCGTAACCGGTTTTTGGCGCAGCACTTTTAACACGCTGATGGCATCACTATAGCTGCGAGTATCATCTTCAAATCCTAACCCTTCATTCGCTTCTACCGTATCAAATCCGTTTTCTTGAAGAACGTATGCCATTGCTTTGCTGAATAGTCCAATGCCGCGTCCCTCATGATTTGCTAAATAAAATAGCGCTCCGCTCCCATTTTCGACGATCATTTTCATTGATTGTTTTAATTGAAAACCGCAGTCGCAGCGTTTGCTTCCGAATATATCTCCCGTATGGCAGATACTGTGCATACGAATGAGTGCCTCATGCGATTCTTGAAAATCTCCGTACACAAGAACACTAGATTGCTGCATGTCAGCTAAATTAGCTCCTTGCATTTTTTCAATAAGCTCTTCCGTACTTAAAGATCCTTCTTTTACATTATCAGAACGCAACCATGAATACCAACTAAATACTTGTGTCTCGCCATCCAGATTCACAGGAAGCGTAATAGGTCCTACTATATAAATAAAATGGTCTTCATTTTTTACTACGTTAATTTTATCTTTTAAAATTGAAACAACTTTTTGGTTAATCACAGTCATTTCCTCCTCTTATGTGTCTTTCACTTATCTACTATTTTCACATTGTGCTCAATCTCTCACATGAACAACCATTTTTTTAGCAATTCACTACATTTATCTTTTTTAATTGATGTATCAGCTTACTAAAAGTAAGTGACTTTACTTGCTTAAAGTATTATATGACGATACATTTATCTTGTAAAGCTTTTATACTCTTTTTGTTACTTTTAGTAATTAACTTTTATAATTATATAAATTATATAATCAAAATATAAATACGTAAAGTAATTTATAATCTTTAAGTAATTAAATTACACAACACTAGATAAAATACTGACTTTGTTTTATAATATAGGAAGAGAATGGAGGTAATAACATGGACGGTTTAGCACTCTGCCCACGTTTTGAAAAGGCTGTTACTATACTAACGAAACGTTGGACGAGTTTGATCATTTTTCAGCTACTTTCCGGCTCACAGCGGTTTTCTCAAATGCAAGAAGCACTTCCAGTAAGCGGAAGACTCTTATCCGAGCGCTTAAAAGAATTAGAGCATGAAGGAATCGTCATTCGTACAGTTATTCCGGAAACTCCTGTTCGAATCGAGTATTCATTATCCGACAAAGGATTAGCACTAGCGCCGGTAATTCAGGAAATTCAGACATGGTCCAGTGAGTGGATTACAAAAGAAGAAGTGGAATAAAAGAAATCTCTAAAGAAATCAGGAGGGCTTCTATATCGATATACTCACAGCCGTTTTCGTTTTCTTTAGAGCTCCATAAATAAAAAAGGCATGCTCCCCTTGAGCACGCCTTTTTTTATTTATGTTATTTTCCTAATGATTCATTTTGAGAAATAATGCGCTGTTTCTGGCTTCTTCGGCCGTGCAATACAAGGTATACTGCTATAGCTAAAAGAGCAACAATGGAACAGAAGACATACATTCCTTTATACCCGGCTGCTGTAGATAAAATGCCTAATAAAAAGGACCCTAAACCCATTCCAGAGTCAAAAAACACAAAAAACGTAGCGGTGGCGACACCTCGGCGATGAGGAGAAGCTTTTTTTACAGCAATGGATTGAAAACTTGATGTAATCGTTCCAAAGCCTAATCCAATCAATGCTCCAGCTAATAAAAACACCCAGCTTGTTGTCGCTTGGCTAAGTAAAAAAATACCGATAGCTAAAGATAAAATGGACGGATATACCACGCTGTTTTCTCCGTATTGATCAAACCATTTTCCAGTAAAAGGTCTAGAAGCTAATAAGCACACCGCGTATACAACAAAGAAAAAGCTTGAAGCTTGCGTAAAGCCCATTTCTTTTGCATAAATAGACACAAACGAAATAACACTTGCATATGAAAAAGCTACCACAAGGCCAGCAACAGAAATAGGCAGCGAACGGTATTCAAAAAACGCCGCAAGACCTTTGGCTGGCTGTATTTCATTTGTTGCAGAAGAAGCTTGGACATCAGGTACACGAAGTACTAGACTGCATAATACTGCTAAAACAGAAGATACAACCGCAACGGTAAAGACCGCTGTATGACTCAAAGTATTTGTTAACGTTAAGCCTACAAACGGACCTACTACCATCGCTAAGTTCATAAACGTCGCATAGTACCCCATCCCTTCTCCTTTTCTCTGTTCTGGGATTACATTTGCAACGATTGCTCCTGTAGCAGTTGTGCTCATTCCAAAACCAATACCATGAAGCACACGCAGCAGCAGCAGCGCAGATAATGAGTGAATATTCATATATAAAATAGAACCAATTAAAAAGATAAAGACACCTATTAATAGTACTTTCTTTTGTCCTAATGTTGTCATCCACTTACCGGCTAGCGGTCTGAACACAATACCGGACACTAAAAAGATTGTCACAATTAGCCCTAAGCTTTGTTTACTTGCATGAAGTTCATCTGTTGCAAACAGCGGCAATGTGACAGTTAACATATAAAAAATGACAAAAACAAAAAAGCTGGTCAATGAGACCGCTAAAAAATCTTTTGTCCATAATTTCGATTTCTGCATGATTTTCCTCCTTTTATTTGTTTATTCGTATCTATTTATTAAAACAAACTAAATCATAGTCTAGAAATAATATGTATACGAATTATCTCAACTCAAACTATTATAGGGTTCATATATGTAAGTGTCAACATGTATTTATCGATTTTGATTTCCGTCCAAGGCTTCGCTTTTCGCGGGAATCTTCGCCTTGCCCTCCAACCAACTGCTAGAAAGACCTACACACATGAGACCTACGTTTACCACAAAAAAAACAAACCATGAATCAAACACTTTGATCAATGGTTCGTTTTTCACTTCGTCTAATATTCTTTTGTCCTAGCCTCTTTTAGAACCTTCACTTCTTTAAATGAGAAATAATTTGATCCGTTACTTCACTAGTAGTTGCGCTGCCTCCAACATCTGGTGTAATGATGCCCGATTCTGTCACTTGCTCGATAACCTCTAATAAATGACTGCCTACTTCTTGTTCACCAAAATGATCCAACATCATTTTAGCCGTCCAAATCTGTCCGATTGGGTTTGCAATTCCTTTTCCGACAATATCAGGAGCAGACCCGTGTACCGGTTCAAACATCGAAGGATATTTTCCGTTCACATTAATGTTTGCAGCAGGAGCAACGCCAATACTTCCCATAATAGCAGCTCCGATATCTGTTAAAATATCTCCAAATAAATTGCTTGCCACAATGACATCAAAACGACTTGGATTTGTAACGAAAAAAGCCGCCAGCGCATCGATGTGCTGTGAGTCTGTTTCAATATGAGGATAACTCTTGGCAACATCTTGAAACACTTCGTCCCAAAACGGCATGGAATGAACAATTCCATTTGACTTAGTTGCGCTTGTAACTTTTGCTTTTCTTTTAGAAGCTAATTCAAATGCGTAGCGCATCGCTCGTTCTGTTCCTTTTCGAGAAAAAACCGCATTTTGAATAGAAATTTGATCTTCTCCTTGATAAATCCGGCCTCCTACTTCACTGTATTCTCCTTCACTATTTTCACGAACAACAATTAAATCAAAATCGTTTGGGTTCATTAGTGGAGATGCAATGCCTTTTAACCTCTTGGCTGGACGAATATTAATTACCTGCTGAAATTCTCGACGAATCTTAATGAGCAGACCCCATAGCGACACGTGATCTGGCACAAGATTTAAATTTCCTACGGCTCCTAAAAAAATTCCGTCAAAGTGTTGAAGCTGCTTTAGCCCATCTTCCGGCATCATCTGTCCGTACTTTAAATAATAATCACAGCTCCAAGGAAATTCTGTAAATTCAAATTTTAACCCCCCGTGAAGATCTGCAATCGTATGAAGGACCCTAACCGCCTCCGGCACAACTTCTTTTCCTACTCCATCTCCTGGTATGTTCGCTATTTTTAACGTTTTCATCAAAAGTCCCCCTGCGTCTTTTTATGTAAAAAACCTATCGGTCGACCGTCGACTGGTATTATCTATTTGATTATACGTAAAAAGAACGCTTTCATCAAGAAAATTCTGAATATACTCATTCTCTTCAAAAATTCAAAATTATTATGACTCTTATTAACAAGCGTATTATAATTAGGAAATAAATGATTATAAATAAACGAGGTATATCAATGAACAATTTTGATTTACATAAGCCGTTGCCATACTATCTTCAATTTTATGAAAAAATTAAGCAAATGATTGTGAACGGTGAATATAAACCGGGCCAGCGAATCAATGAAACCCAGCTAGCTAAAGCATTTGGGGTTAGCCGCTCTCCGATAAGAGAAGCAATGCGTTTATTAGAAAAAGACGGCCTTTTAGTTGCAGATCAAAAAACAGGCTTTATTGTTTATTCCCTGTCTCCTGAAGACATAGAAGAAATTTATCAAATTCGTACGGCTTTAGAGTCTTTAGCCATTGAGCTGTGTATTACTCGCGCTTCTGATGAAGAGCTTCTTTTCATTGAGCAGCTGTTAGATAGAACCGCTGAGGAAATAAAGCAAGGAGCGGAGGATTCTCGACTTATTGAGCTAAATGAACATTTTCATCAGCTGATTCTTCAATCCAGTCATAATAAACATCTAAAAAAACAGCTCGATAGCGTAAATGTATTGATTTATTTTTGTCGGGTGCTTAATTTTAAAGGTAAAGGACGCGCTGCTGAGATTTTAGATGAGCATCAGCAAGTGTTCACCTTTATGAAAAAACGCAGTTTAAAAGCTGTTGAACATATGCAAAAACATTTACATCATGACCTTGTTCATTTACAAAAACGATTAAACACCAAAAGCGATTGAGACATAACTAAACTCATTCAATCCAAAGACGAACAAATGAGATACATAAATAAAAGAATCCGAACGATGAATCGAGAGCCTCCATCAAGAATCTCGATTTATCGTTCGGATCTTTCTTCAACGAAAAAAATTTTGTCCTAGCCTCTTTTTTTAAATAGGTAAAAACACTCCAGGTGCTTCCCCATGTTCATCGTCATCGAGCCACCACTTAAAGCCTTCTTGTTCAACTAATTTCTGGGCTTCTTCAGGACCTTGTGAACCCGATGGATATTCATAAAGCGGCAGCATGTCAGCTTCAAATGCATCTAATACAGGCTGCACCCACTGCCAAGATAGCTCTACTTCTTTCCAATGAGCAAAAAATGTAGAGTCGCCGATTAATGCGTCGTAAATAATTCGTTCATATGCTTCCGGTACACTTTCTTCTTCTCTTGAAAACGTAATACGAACCGGCTCAATAACACCATTTTTTAATGGATTTTTGCTGTTAAGCTGCAAAGCGACGTTTTCGCTTGGACTAATTTCAATAATAAATAAGTTTGGCGCTACTTTGTCATAAGGAGTTTCGTACAGACCTTTTAAAGAATCTTTAAATTCTACGACGATGCGAGTTGATTTTTCTTTCATTCGTTTGCCCGTTCGAATATAAAAAGGAACGCCTTTCCAAAATGGATTATCAATCCATAAACGTGCTGCCACAAACGTATCATTGTTAGAGTCTGCTTCTACGCCAGGCTCTTCTTTGTATCCTCTAACAGATTTGTGATCGATTTCTCCGCTTCCGTATTGCCCTCGTACAACATCGCGAGCTACTTCTTTCGCTTGAATTTTCCTCAGTGACTCCATTACTTTTTGCTTTTCTTCTAAAATGTTTTCTGAGCAAATTCGTTTTGGAAGATGCATAGCTGTCATCATGAGAAGCTGTAGCATATGATTTTGAATCATGTCGCGTATGGCCCCCGTATGATCATAATACCCTGCACGATTTTCAACACCGACTGTTTCACTTGCCGTAATTTGGACATTTGCAATGTGTTTATTATTCCACAGCGATTGCAGCACGGGGTTCGTAAATTCAAGTGCTTCTAAATTTTGCACCATCGGTTTACCTAAATAATGATCAATTCGATAAATTTCTTCTTCTTTAAAAGTACTGGTTAGCTTTTCATTAAGCTCCCTTGCTGAAACAAGATCATGTCCAAACGGCTTTTCAATCATAAGACGCTTCCAGCCGCTGGTTTGATCCAAGCCGCTTTTTTTTATATGCAGAGCAATTACATCGAAGTATTCGGGTGCTACGGACAAATAAAACAAACGATTTCCTTTACTTCCATGAGTTGTTTCTTGCTCATTCACAAGTTTCAGCAGCTGTTCGTAATCTTCTGTTTTGCTTGCGTCTACTGCTTGATAATGAAACAGGGACAAAAAATCTTCTTCGTTACTTTCCATTTTCCGTCTCGAAAAATCGTTTATAGATTGCTTTACACGCTCTTTAAAATCCTCATGAGACATCTGCTCGTACCCCGATCCAATAATAGAAATAGCATCAGGGAGCTTTTTGTCTGTAAATAAATTATAAAGAGCGGGAAAGATTTTTCTTTTTGCTAAATCACCCGTTGCGCCAAATAAAACAAAAGTTAAGGACTCCACTTTTTTTCCTCCCGTCAGGTTGTATGTATGATGGATTTTCTCTTCTCCTAGCTTACCTCTGTTTATTTGGGAATATCCTTTTTTCATCAAAAAGGACGCTCACAAGTGTGAGCGTCCTTTGCTATTTACATTAAAATGTTTGTCATTCCCCACAGCAACAAAAAGCTCAGCAGAATCGTCATATTTGACACGGTGCCGACAAATTTTTGATCGTATTTGAATTCTACTGCGTAAGGTAAAACTGAACCCGCTACCGGTAGAATGAAGCAAACTAAGATTGTATACCGGAACATATCTTCAAATGGAAGCAGGAAAAACAGCGCAATTCCTACGCCGAGTCCGATTACGTAGCGGATACTTAAAAACATAATAATTTTTTTCAAGTAGCTTTTTTGGAACGAGAAATTTAAATATACGCCTAAAAGCAAAAGAGAGAGCGGCATATTCGCTTTCGAGATAATGCCTGAAACGTCTAATACGTATGATGGTAAATGAATGCCTATAATCGCAAGAAGACAAATGATTACATAGGTAAGAAGCGGCATTGATTTTAATACTTTATATAAAATCTTTTTAAATTCAATGTCAATATTATCTCCTGAGTAGTAGCTGCCAATCACATAGCATAAAACAAAAATAACAAAGGCATTTCCGACATCAAACATACCAAAGTATTTAAGCCCTTCTTTTCCCCAGATACCTTCTACTAGTGGATAAGCAAACATTCCAATATTAAATCCTGGAATCATCATCGTCAGCATGCCTTTCACTTTTCGCTCATCTTTTCGAAAAACAAAAACCCCTACAGCAGCTAACAGCAAGCCATAGACAATCCCAATAACTAATAGTAAGATAAGCGATCCATCAATTTTAATACTGCTGAATGTGACAATAATCAAGCAAGGCATTGTAATATTAAAAATAATTCTGGCTAAAGCTTCCCCGTCTTTTTGCTGAAGGAGGTTTGTTCGTTTTAGTATGTATCCTAATAGAATGATTGTAACGGAATACAAAAACTGACTGTTAAAGCTGCTCATAGACCTACTCCCTTGCCCTCTAAGATAAACGTTTTATAGAAACGTTCTTCATATCTTTTATACTTATTTAATCGATTGTTTTACCCTGTCTTTTTTAATCCTTGTTTCATTATAATATAAGCAGCTTAAAAAGAAACTAGAGAATTGGATGCAGTTTACCTGTTTGTTAGACACAAACAGCTTAGAAACAAATGAAAAAAATTTCCTCCAAACTGATTTTAAAACAGGACATTTTTCTTTTTTATGGAATTTATTTAAAAGGTATGTAGTATTTTTATGAGGAGGAAGAAACGTGAAACGAAAAATGATAGCGCTTACTTTTTCTGCTGTTCTTTGTTTTTCAGCTTCAGGATCTCTTGCTGAAGCTTCTAACAACACAGATGTAATCCCAAATGCTGATCAGTCAGCAGAAACCTATTTTGACGGAGCGAACGGGAATTGGCTCACCACTAAAAACCCCGCTCAATATCAGCAGGCTACGCTCTATGGCAATATTGGGCTTACTCCTTATAACTGGGGGAAACCTGAAGATGGATCGGGCTGGTATCGAATCAATCAGCCCGCTGCGGTCAAAGGAACGCAAGTAAATGGCATTTTTGAAGACGCTCAGTTCGTCATCCGCGTTCCTGATAACTGGAACGGAAAACTTGTAGTAGCCGGCATTCCTGCCACGCGCAACGAAACGTCCACCGATTTATTATTCAGCGATTACGTTCTTAAAAAAGGCTATGCATTTGCAGCCACCGATAAAGGAACGCAAGGAGAAAGTGACCCTAACGATCCTTTTGCTAAAGTAAAAAATGCACTCGCTAACGATGACGACAGCGTAGCAGAATGGAATATGCGCTATCGTCAACTGACAAAAGCTGCCCAGCAATACTTGATTACTCATTATTCAGACAAGCTAATCAACCCGTCCAATCGAAAAAATCCTGCAAGCGATTTGATTCGAAACAATCATAAAGTACCGACGTATGCAATTGGCATTTCAAACGGTGGATACGTTGTCAGATACGCACTTGAACATGATGATCCAAAGCAAACAAAAGAGCCTCGTTTATTTGATGGGGGCGTCGATTGGGAAGGCGTATTATGGAGTGCAAAAGCGCCCAATTTAATTAGCTCACTAACACCTGTTGTCAACAACGCAGAAGAAGCGCTGTACGGAACGGGAAAAGAACAGCAAAAAGCCATTAAACAAATGTATAAAGCAGGTCTTCCAAAAGGATCAGAAAAATTATGGAATTATCATGATCAAGTGTACTGGGCGGTCACATTAAACATTTACCGTGATCACTTTGATCCAACTGCTCCAGGAAGAACAAACTGGCACAACTATTTAAACTTTACTTCAGCAGGTCTACGCGACCGCTCATGGGATTATATCTTTGAAAATTATCGCTATCAAACTCGTCCAAAAAGTGTAAAAGAAAATGTAGCAAAAGTAGAAAATACGGGTGATATCGATGTACCTCTTATCAGTATGGCCGGCTCTCTCGATTCACTTATCTTCCCGTCTATTCACGCGGAAGGCTATGAAAAACTCGTTAAAAAAGCTGGCAAGGCAAGCCTTCATCGTCTTTATACCGTTAAAAACGGAAATCACGTTGACAGCTTAGTATGGAATAAACAAACGGATCCAAATCAAGAGCTTCAGCCTCTGCTTCCATATGCCCATCAATCTTTTGATTTGTTAGTAGACTGGGTGGAAAATAAAAAAGCAGCGCCTGCAAGTAAAGATATTAAAGCACCTCAAAATAACCTTAAAGTAATCGACATAAAATCTGGGCAAGAAGTAGAGCCTCGCTGAGGTTGAGACATAACTAAATGAATCCAACCTAAAGACGAACAAATGAGATATAAATCAGCTGGACTGCTTATTACACCGCAGTTGATTTCCGTGCATGGCTTCGCTTTCCGCGGGCGGGCGCTGAGCCTCCTCGTCGCTTGCGCTCCTGCGGGGTCTCACCTGTTCCGCTTTTCCCGCAGGAGTCTTCGCCTTGCCCTCCAATCAACTGCTAGAAGGAACGAAACAGATAAAACTATATTCACAATCACAAAAAACGAACCACTAATCAAACATGTTGATTAGTGGTTCGTTTTTCACTTCGGGGAAAATGCTTTTGTCCCATCCTCAGTCTTCATAATAATCAAGATACAAATGACCTGCTGAGTCTGCTTGACCTAAAAATACCTTATCGACTGCAGCACCTTTCTTTTGGAGTTGCTCTTTAACCCATGATACGCTATACCCTAGCTCATGAACGGCTTCTTTCATTATATTTCCGTCCATGATAATCGTTTGAGGTAATCGTGTCGCCTCTCCTTTTATTAATAAATCTTCTCTCGTAACGTTTTGCTTTTCTTTTTTTAACAGCACGCTTAATTCGCCGTTTGTTTCGAGCATAGCAAAAGCTACGTCTTCTACGTAAAAGATGTCTTTTTTCCGAAGCTGCTCCATGAGCTCATCTACTGTATATTTTTCTTTTTTTACATTTCCCTCAAGAATTTTTCCTTCTTTAATGAGGATCGTTGTTGTCCCTTCCACCGCTTTTCGAAAGCTTATACTTTTTAACGATACGTTTGATACAACAATAAGAAACGATGCCCACACTAAAATTGCGACTACCCCGTGACTTACCTGTAAATCTACATCCATTGAAATTGTTCCTGCAATATCTCCAATTGTAATGCCAACGATATATTCAAAAAAAGAAAGTTTGGATAACTGTTTTTTCCCCAACAGCTTTGTGATAAAAAACAAGCCAAGTAAAATCAGCACTGAACGAAGTACCACTTCCATCCAATGATTCAACGCATGCACCTTCTTTACTAAAATTGATGTATCTTTTATTTTGTGCATATTTATATGGATCAACGCAGATTTCCACCTTCCATTATTTACATAACTTTCATGGCAGGTTAGAGTAGAAAGAAGTAGGAAACAAATGGGGGTTTTATAATGAACGATGAAGTGTTAACCGTATTTAACGACCAACAAGAGCGCATAGGAACAGCGTCTCGCAAAGAAGTTCACGAAAAAGGCTATTGGCACGAAGCGTTTCACTGCTGGTTTGTCAGCCGTGAAAATGATATAGACTATATTTATTTTCAAATTCGCAGCGAACAAAAACAAGATTATCCCGGTGCGCTTGATATCACAGCTGCCGGACATTTGCTTCATACAGAAACCGCTGTGGACGGTGTAAGAGAAATTCACGAAGAGCTTGGCGTAAACATTTCGTTTGATGAATTGCTTCCTTTAGATGTATTTAAATATGAAGTATCTGAGCCGCACTATATTGACAAAGAGTTTGCACACGTATTTTTATACTACAGCTCTCACCCTCTTAATGCGTTTACGTTGCAGCAAGAAGAAGTATCAGGGCTTGTAAAAGCGCCGTTTTCTCACTTTTGCGAACTGTGGCTTGGAAATCAAACAGAACTGATCATTGAAGGGATAACAAATAAAAAAGAGCCGATTCACCGTACAGCCCATAAAAGTGAATTTGCTCCTCATCCCAAAGCTTACTATAAAACGATCATTGCATTCATTAGCCAGCAGCTGCATTCAGCAAAAAAAGCTTAGAATCCTAAGCTTTTTCTGCTGAAAAAATCATATATGTTGCACTGCCAAGCGCAACAAGCTTACCGCTGCTGTCTTCAATTTTCACTTCTCCAACAGCAAGCGTTTTGCCGCGATGAGACAGTGTGGATTTAGCAACTAAATATTCACCTATACCCGGCCTTGTGTAATTTACTTTTAATTCAACTGTACTGGCACTTTCAGCCTCAGAAAGAGAAGACCGCACAGCTGAACCAACCGCCGCATCGATAAGCGTGGCAATAACGCCTCCATGAACCGTTCCCCTTCCTTGCAGAAGCTGCGGCTGAATCGTGATTTTTAATTCCGCATATCCTTTTTCAAGCAGCGTTTCTTCAATGCCAATATAATCCCAAAACGGAATCATCCCTTTACTCATTCGTTTCATCAATCTCATCCTTTAGATAAATAAGCTATGTAAGAACTTCTAGAAAAACTGGAGAAATCCTGTTTCTTCGCATGTAAAAAGCGCCTGCTCTTTAGCAAACGCTTTTTATCCCTCTATTTTTCAAACAAAAACTGCACTTTGTTTTCTTTCCATACGGGTGATTGTAAAAAACTACCCGGATTAACAAGTCTTATTGCATACCAACATTTATCCGATTTATATCCAAAACATCGGTGATTCCTTTCTCATTCATTCTTTCAAGCAGATACTCATACCCTTTTTCCAATGCAAGCTTTCTTTCTTCTTCATAGATAGGAACAAGTGTATACATATTTATGTCTTTATCTCTAGTATGGACGTTAGCCAGTCCGGACTCTTGAGGACGACAGATCATTACGCATGATAACTTTGTATTTGATGCAAATGGCTGAGGAGGTTCTCCATTTGGAAGAATAACTCCTTCCTCAAGCCACCTATCATAAAGGTGTGGAATATGAGCCACTTTCCTTAACCATCCAAAGGGCCAAGAATGATTTTGGTCTTGCATATTATCTTTTTCGACTACCCAATTTGAAGGTAACTTTAGTAACAGCTCTGCATACTTAAATGTTCTTTCTTCATCTGAATAATCCATAGGTTCATCACTCATGCCGGTAGTTACAAGCGTGACGAAATCTTTATTCATTGAGGGAGGGATTATGTGAATAGTGACTGATACTCTACTACCTGGAACAGTTTCACTTATAGTATTTTCAATAGGACCGAAGTGTTTCGTAATATGATTTAAAATCTCAACATGACGGTCCTGATCATTATGATTTGTTGTAGTTACACCCGTAGAGAGCTCTCCCTGACTTTCTAACAACTTAACAATTTCTTTTTGACCTTGTTCCTTTGCAAAAGTCAATGCGTCTACCTCTCTCATAGATTCACCACTATATGTAACATTCGTATCTATACCACTTTCAATTAATAGTTCTGCAATATTAGCGTGGCCATTACTAATTGCACCAAACAATGGATTTCTTTCTGGATCGCTTACATCCATATCTGCTCCACGAGATAATAGATACCTAACTATATCAATATGACCTGCAGAAGCTGCTTCGTTCAATGCTCCACCACCATACACTCCTCCAAGTACATTAACATTTGCACCCAGTTCTATTAGTTTCTTAACAATATCTAACTCTCCTCTAGAAACTGCAACATGAAGCCACGTTCCAAAAGGGGTCATCATATTTAAACGTTCAGCATCGGAGCCAATTAATTCAACTACCTTTTCAATATCGCCTTTTTTTATAGCCGAACGAATTTCTTTTGCAACTAAATTACTATCCATTCCTCATTACCTCCTAGGAAATAGTTCTATTTAAATTGCAACATCCTGGTAGCCTACTTCCACCACTTTTTCATTTAATAGGCGAATGCCTAAGCCATTTTCCATATCCCATGTACAATTAAATGTCATTCTAATATCTCGCCCTTCAAAAATATCCGCATATGGAACAACAATTCCATCTAAAGTTATCATGTCTAATATTTGATCCGCTGTTTTAATTAAAAGGTAATGTTCATTTAATCCACTATCATTGCCTAGTTCATGTTGCTTTTGATTATAATAGTCTACTCTACTATTGATTGACTGGCTTTTGTCCTAATCTCTCTTTATTCCTCTATTTTTCAAATAAAAACTGCACTTTATTTTCTTTCCATTCTAACTTGGCATTAAAGGTTTTATCGCCTTTTTTAAAGCCTTCAATCAAATCTGTCTGTCCTTCACTTAACAGTTTTTTTAAATTAGCTTGGGTGACTGTTTTACCTAAAATCTTTTTCGATACGGTAAACGTGCATTTGGTTTTTGCATAGTTTGAGCATCCGTAAAATGAACCTTTATCGACTACTTTTCCGTCGCAAAGCTTACACGAACCAAACGATTTAGAAGAGAAGCTTTTACCTTTACCTTTTCCTTTTCGCTGAATGGATTCAGTGTCGTATCCGCTGAAGTTCCACTTACTTTCTGCTTCGACAGCGTCTTCGATAATTTTAGCTGACAGCTTTTTTGTTTGTTCCATAAAAGCAGCGGCCGATGCTGCTCCTTCTCCAATTTCAGCTAAACGCTGCTCCCACTTAGCCGTCATTTCTGGTGAAGCTAAAATTTTATCGCCAATCGCGTCAATCAATACCTTTCCTTTATCAGTCGCAAACACTTGGTTTTTTTTCACATCAATATATTTACGGTCTTTAAGCATTGTAATGATTCCCGCACGCGTAGCTTCAGTCCCTAACCCTTCTGACTTTGCTAAAATTTTCTCCAGCTCATCATTATCCAAATGCTTACCCGCTGTCTTCATCAGCGTAATCAACTGACCTTCCGTGTAGCGTTTTGGAGGCTGTGTTTTACCTTCTTTTACGTCTACTTTAACAACTTTTCCTTCTTCCCCTTCTTGGACATTCGGAAGAATAACGTCGTCGTCTTTCTCGTTTTGAAAAATTACTTTGCGCCAGCCTTCTTGAATTTGCTGCTTTCCTTTTGAAATAAAAGCTGCTCGCTTTTCCACGAGTGTCGTAATCGTTGTATAGTCGAAAATCGCTTTTTCATAGTGTGCCGCAATTAGACGTCTTACGACTAGGTCGTAAATTTTCTGTTCGTCTCCTGACAGTTTGCTGGGGTCCTTCACTTGTTCCGTTGGAATAATCGCATAGTGATCGCTCACTTTTTTTGCATTTACATAGCGTTTATTTCCCAGGACTGAAGAGTAAGGAAGCGGAAATAAATGTTCGTATTCAGAAAAAGCACTCAGTTTTTCTAAAATCTCAGGAAACGTTTCCGCTTCTCCTTCTGTTACATAGTTTGAGTCTGATCGTGGATAAGAAACAATTCCTTTCTGGTACAGCCCTTGCAGCACATCAAGCGTCTTTTTAGGAGAAAACTTAAACGCTTTATTGGCGGTTGCTTGAAGTGATGATAGGTTAAATAATAAAGGCGGCTGGAACTCTTTTCGCTCCGTTACGAGTTCATGAACTTCCGCGTCTTTTCCTTCGCAAAACTGAGCAATTTTATAGGCCATTTCTTTTTCTTTAAGACGCGATTCTCCGTCTTGATGCCATTTGCCTTCATACTTCTTTCCTTCAATATCAAACTTAGCAAGCACTTCCCAAAAAGGCTCTGATTTAAAGTTATCAATTTCTTTTTCACGCTTCACGATCAAAGCAAGAGTTGGCGTCTGTACGCGCCCTGCCGAAAAAACATCTGACATACCATGTTTTTTTAACAAAATGCTATACACCCGTGAAGCATTCATCCCAACGACCCAATCTGCACATGCTCTTGTATATGCTTCATAATAAAGGTTACGCGTATCACTTTCGTCTTTTAACTGCTGAAACCCATCATAAATGGCTTTTGGCGTTAAAGAAGAAATCCACAATCGTTTCATCGGCTTATGCACACCTGACAGCTGAATGATATTACGAACGATTAATTCTCCTTCGCGCCCCGCATCTCCCGCATGTATAATTTCTGTGACCGTCGGCTTTTTAAGCAGTTTTTTTACCACTTGAAACTGCTTTGCTTTTGATCGCGTCACTTCATATTGAAAGCGGTCTGGAATCATCGGCAGCGTGTCAATTGACCACTTTTTCCACTCCGGCTTATAATCTTCCGGACTCACAAGCTGACATAAATGACCCACTGCCCACGTTACATATGCTCCGTCTGTAAACACTTCATTCGGTGGAATCTCTAAATAGCCGTCGTGACGCTTCGGCTTAAACTGTGAAGCGAGCGTTGACCCTTGATCCGGCTTTTCTGCAATAATTAACTTCATGTATTTAATCACCTTACATTTCAAATTTCCATGTGAAACTTAGTCAGTTTTATTATTTTATCATAGAAAGAGCTGTTGGAGTATGAATGAGGAGAAAAGTAGTTTAGATGAGAGATACCTATCTCATTTTAAAAACGTGTCGTTGTCCGTTATAGCTTTTCAATAAAAAAGCTGTAGATCATTTTCTACAGCTTTGATGCATATCTGAATTTTTCTGGCAACAGCCATTATCATATCGACTAAAAACAGATCTCCTTTGGGACGTGTTATGAAATAATCAATAACCAAATATACAAACCAACAAGCGTAATAAACAATGTCGGAATCGTTAAGATAATACCCGTTTTAAGATACGTTCCCCATGAAATTTTCACGCCTTTTGTTGAAAGAACATGAAGCCACAAAAGCGTCGCTAAAGAACCAATCGGGGTAATTTTCGGACCTAAATCCGATCCAATAACGTTTGCATAAACGAGCGCTTCCTTGATTGTTCCAGCTGCGTGTGTGGCATCGATTGCTAGTGCATCAATCATAACGGTTGGCATATTGTTCATAATCGATGAAAGAATAGCCGCAGTGAATCCCATACCAATTGTTGCTGCAAACAGTCCATGACTAGCCGTTGCTTGGATCACGTCAGCCAGAATTTCTGTTAAACCGGCATTACGCAAGCCGTATACAACAACATACATGCCGATAGAGAAAAAGACAATCGCCCATGGAGCTCCCCGTAACACTTTTTTTGTATGAACCGCTCGGCTTTTTTTAGCCATCATCAAAAACAGAATAGCAATAATACCTGCAATAATCGAAACAGGGACGCTAAAGAATTCTCCAATTAAATAGCCTAGCACTAACAAAACTAAGACAATTCCAGATAATCGAAACATCTTTTCATCTTTGATGGCATCCACTGGCTTCTGTAAATCTGCTACATTGTATTTCTTAGGAATTCTTTTGCGGAAATACAGATATAAGACCATAATACTTGCAAACAGAGAAACCAAATCTGGAACAATCATGCGTGATGCAAATTCAGAAAAGCTAATACCGAAGAAGTCGGCTGATACGATATTTACTAAGTTACTAACAACAAGGGGCAGCGACGTTGTATCTGCAATAAATCCACTTGCGATAATAAACGGAAAAACCATTTTATCGTCGAACTTTAATGCCCGAACCATGGCTAGTACAATGGGTGTTAAAATCAACGCTGCTCCGTCATTAGCAAATAGCGCTGCTACAACGGCTCCAAGAAGAGACACGTACACAAACATACGCACGCCGTTCCCTCCTGCAGCTCTAGCCATATGAAGCGCTGCCCATTCAAAGAAACCAATTTCATCTAAAATTAAAGAAATAATAATAATAGCAATAAACGTAAGAGTCGCATTCCACACAATGCTGGTTACCTCAAGAACGTCTTGAAAATCAACAACGCCTGCCAGTAAAGCAATCATAGCTCCCCCGCAAGCCGACCAGCCGATTGATAAATTTTTCGGCTGCCAAATGACAAAAATTAATGTTACTAAAAAAATCAATGATGCTAGTACAACTGATGCCACTTTTTAAACCTCCAATTATTCACAACAACTAATACGCAGTCCTTGTTTTTCCAGCTCTTTTAAACGTTCGTCCTGACTTGGTACAGATTCAAGTATGCCCAGAACAAACTCATAGTACTGGCTTTCTTTATTAAGAGAATAAAAAACCCATTGCCCTTTTCTTCTTTCCTTCACAAGTTCAGCATCTCTTAATTTTCGTAAATGCTGACTAATTGAAGGTTGGCTAGCTTGATAGATATCTACGAACTCACAAACACAGCATTCATTGTTCTCTATTAATTTAACCATCGAAAGCCTTGTTTTATCTCCCAATAATTTTAAGATTTGGGCTGCCTTTTCAATACTATCTATAGATTTTGTGCTCATTAATGAATACCTCCTACTCCCTTTCAGTTGATAGATAATAATGTGCTTATGTATTAATGCTCATTACTATAATTGATTTCTAAATATTTTACAATTTTTTAGTAAACTAAAAGTGATTTAGTAGTTGTCTGAGGATTTAAAGAAGTTATTTTTCCTTACTAATCTAAACCAAATCTAGCACATAATACTACAAATATATTTTCAACATTCCACCAATAATGTGAATGCCCATCCAAATATTACTGACTACCAGTTGGATGGGCATTTCCTTATAATTTTTCTTTTTTTATTTGTACATATGGTTCGCTTTTCCTCTTTTTTGTAAAAAAATAGAGGCACTAATCCACGAAGTAATTGGAATAATAATGGCTACACCAATGCCTCCGCTTAAGATAGAAATGACTTCTGCACAAAAGGTTTTTGAATTGATAATATCTCCAAACGAATACGACAATCTCTTAAACCATATAATTAAAGTCAAATATCCCCCTACAAATGCAAAATACAGTGTATTGGTTGTAGTGCCTAAAATATCTCTTCCGATTTTCAGTCCTGAATTGAAGAGATTTTTTTTAGTTACGGATGGGTCATGAACAAATAATTCATTCATAGAAGATGAAATAGATAGCGAAATATCAATGATCGCTCCTATGGCTCCCATAATAATTGTACAAATGGCTATTTTAGCAAAGTCAATTCCAACGTAAAGTGAAAAAGCGTTAATTTCTTCTTCTTGTTCTTCTCCAAACCCTTGAATCATGGCATGATGTTCAATGATAAAAATAAAGAACACTAAAACGGCTAAGGTAATAATCGTTGAAACAAACGCAGCAAGCGTTTTATGATTGAATTTATTAATATAAAATAAATTAATGCAGCTAATGATTGTACAAGCGATCAACGTAACAATAATCGTATTTTTTATAGACAGCATAAAGAGAATGGTTAGAAAAATAACGCCAAAATTCAAGAACAAAGCAAGGAAAGATCTAATTCCTTTTTTTCCGCCCACCATACTCATCAGAATAAATAAAATAAGAGCAAGCAACAGTAAAACGTTCACTTTCTGTTCCCCTTCCTAAAAATAAAAAGAATCGAAAGATAGAGTGTAATTGGAATCGTTAAAACAATGCCAATGCTGCCAGTAAGAGCACGAATTAACTCTAACGAGAAATTCATTGAAAACGTGTACCCTAAAGGAGAACCGTTTTTTAAATAAAGAAGAACCATTGGAATTGTTCCACTTATATATGAAAAAAATAAAATATTCGTCATGGCTCCCATAATGTCTCCGCCAATTTCCTTGCCCGATTTCAGCAAGTCTTTGTGCGCTATCTCTTTATTCTTTTCATATAGTTCATAGACAGAAGAAGTAATCGTAATCGCTATATCCATAACAGCTCCTAGAGATCCTATTAGTACCTCACTCATAAATATTTTTTGAGGAGGAATCGTCACAAACTCCATTCCTTCATAATGAAGGCCATTAGAATCTGTCAGTTGCATGACACCATACGCGATTAAAAGAGAAACAAATGTACCTATTAAAGTTGAAATAATCGCTACATGCGTTTTTTCTTGATTACCGCTTACTAATAACAAAGAAATAACTGTAAAAAGAACGACAGCTACAATACATACAGCTAGCAAGCTCACATTCCCTAGTGCTAAATATACATTAAGGGCCCCGATTAAAAGGACAATATTAATAAATAAGCTAATGATCGAATAAAAACCTTGCTTTCTTCCAATAGCCAGCAAAATCAGTATAAATAAGCCCGCGACAGCGGTAACCTGCGTGTCCCGCTTCACTCCTTCAATCGTGCCGCTTAAAGCATGCTGTGAATTCTTTTCTAAGGAGACAAAAAGATCTGTTCCGACAGTGTACTTTTGATCATAAGCCCCTGAGTATGAGTACGTATTCTCTAAATGGATAAGCTTCCCTTTATATTTTCCGTTCATGATTTTAGCAACAATTTTTTGAGAATATACGGTATCTTTGTTGTGATTTAAATCAGTAGATTTATTTTGTTCTACAACATTCGTCTTCACTACCTCCGCTATCGGTTTTTTATAAAGCGAATAATTGTGGTTTGTTACTATTAGCGCTATACACAAACAGCAAATTCCTAGTATATAGAGAAAGATTTGTTTACGCGATAATTTATTAAACTTTTGCTTCGAAAAAAGATTCCTTATATGCTGGGAATACAGAGGTGACATCACATAATTCCTTTCTGGTTATTATTTGAACGCAGAGCTCTTGAACATGAAGAGACTGCAAAGAGATCTAAATTCCCTTTGCAGTCTTTTCATTCGTTTATTATGAGCGTTATAGAGTAAGACATACTCTAGGTACACAAGACGCTCAAACCTGCTGTTTTTTCCCTCCGTACTGTAACAGAGAAAAATGAAATTATAGTGAAAACGTAGAACGATTTATCTACTTCACTAGTTTTTTATGACTATCTTATATAATCATAGGAATATAAAAACAAATAGAAAACTGTCTGCGCTATAATAAATTGACTTTATAGCTACTGATTAGTTATAAAACTCATGAAAAGCGACAAATAGTTGCTAAAAACAAGGAGGTTATTTCATGTTAACGAAAAAAACACTTATCATGCTTTCTACTCTCACCCTTGTAACAACATGCGTAGCATTCAGCACTCCAACTACTGAAGCAGCTGCTAAAGATACCTACTCACAAAAAATTGAAACTAAAGCAGAAACAAGGCCTACGCTTCGTAAAGGTTCTCACTCTAGCTACGTAAAGGACTTACAGCAAAGCTTAAAAGATGTGAAGTATAACACATCAGTTGATGGAATTTTCGGTACGCAGACACAAAACGTAGTAAAAGAATTTCAAACCGATCACAGCTTGTCTCCAGATGGTATTGTTGGCCCCTTAACATGGGCAGCTTTAGATGAGAACAAGGTAGAAAGAAAGCAATTTCCTGTCAGCACAGCTATTACATTCGGTAAAAAAGAACTCGGTGACAACATTGTCTTCAGTACAGACGACCGCTTACGGAAAGATAACAACGATAAAGCTTACTACAGATTCGTAGCAAAAAACAAAGACTGGATGGATCAAGGCGGATCAGGTACCATAGGGTGGTATCATATTTACAAAAATGGAGATGTGATTGAAGCATCCAATTAAACCTATTTACAAATAACGGTTCGAAAAAAGCCTTCATAATCACTCTTTTGAGTGATTTACTATTTCTCTTACAGAATGCTGAAATTTAAAGGAATTATTCCGTAGGTATTTTACTTGAACAAGAACAGCTTTTTCTCCCCGCAGCTGTTCTTGTTATTTTTTAACAAAAATGAAAAAAATCAGCATATTGAACATTCTACACGCTGCTTTTTGCGATTACAGGACTACTCTGCGGGTCGAGGTCCTGCTTCTCGTCCTGAGTTCTCTACCGTTAATATGGGCCGAACGGTGATATCTTCATTTACACGAATTTGACATGATAAGCGCAAGTGATCTTCAATTGAACTTTCTGAGTATGCATTTTTCTCTGCGTGTGTTAAATCACAATATTCACCTTCAAGCACTTCTACCCTGCAAGTCGTGCATTTAGCTTTCCCGCCGCATCGATGAAGAATATTTATACCGTTGTCTTCGAGTGCCAAGACAAGCTTTTTTCCTTTTGCCACGTCAAAACTTCCGTATCCTAAAACGGTTACTCTTGGCATGTATCTCCCTCTTTCCCTCTACTGTGTACAAGCGATTTGAATTACACTATATGCAGTTTCTTTTTATTGCATGCCTAAATCCAATTAAGAAGACCATCATTTTGTAATACGGCAACTAAAACGACAATCCCAAGTATAATAACAGGTATCAGTGCTTTTAAAATTTGATACTTAGATAATTCTATACGTTGAGGCTCCTTTAACAAATGACTTTGATTTAACTCAGTATTGTTTTCACTTTCTTTATGATTCATGTTCCTCTGCCTTTCTATTTTTTATAGTGCGGTTCATATCTACTTCTGCTGAAATCACAAAAGTAGACACAGAATTTCTTCATAAAAATCATCTTAACCTTTTTAAGAACATGCTATACCAACAATTCTGTTTTAAAACAAGTCCCTATCATATGTTTCAAACAAACCAATTCATCTTGTTTCTCCTTTTAATAGCATCAGATCAGAAGACTAGACTTTTTCACATCACTAAGTGCATGAGCAAGGTCGTTATTTATAATCAAAAGTAAAACCCCATAGCGAGTCATAGGGTTTTACTTCGTACTTTGTTTTTTTGGAATTTTAATTTGTTTAATATCTCCCAACACATAAATATAAAAAATTAAGCCTAACAACAATACAATTCCCGCTACAATAAAGCTTAGATTAAAAGAACCGGTTTTATCCAAAAGATATCCCGTTAAAGCTGTAGCTATAATTCCACCAAACAAATTATTAGCTAAATTAACAATAGAACTGAGAAGAGAAATGGAGCCTGCAGGCGCAATTTCAGCAGAAATTGACCAGCCGATTGGTGCCGTTGCAGATATACCTGCCAGTCCAATCGAGATACAAATCATCGCTACTACAACACTATTGGTGAAAATAGAACCTAAAAAAACAAACCCTAAGCATAATCCTACAACAATGATCGTGCGATATACTTTTTGACTGTTATATCCTTTTTTTATGAGGTAATCAACAAGCCAACCGCCAACTAAAATGCCAGCAAATGTAGCAATTAGCCAAGGGACTGCCGTAAGCAGACCCGATGACATGATATCCATGCCGTATTTCTCTTTTAAAAAAGTTGGCAGCCACGTTAACAGTAAATTAAACGTATATCCATAGCCTGTAAACCCAATCATTAGCCCCCAAACTTTTCGATTTGTAAATAATACTTTTAAGGTATGTAAAAATTTTGATGTTTTTTCATCGTTCGCATTTAAATTATTTTCTTGAATATATTTCAGCTCATCATCTGATATGCGTCTATGCTTTTCTGGTTTTTCGTAATAAAACCAAAACAGCAGCGTAAACAGCACGTTTATCATTCCAATGGATAAAAATGCTGTGCGCCAATCAAATTTAGTGATGAGAAATGCTACAAGAGGCGCGCCAAGTACATTTGAAAATTTTGCCGCTGAATCAAACAAAGAATTTGGCAAGCTTCTTTCGTTTGGAGGAAACCATAGAGACGTAGCTTTCGACGCTGCTGGAAAAGCTGAAGCACTCATTATTCCTATTAAAAATCGAACGATATAGAGAAGAAGTTTTCCTTGCAAAAATGCCATCGACATAGTTAATAAACTCCAAATCACCATACCCACTCTTGTTACCCATGCTACTCCGAACCGATCAAGCAAGCTTCCGGCAGGTATTTGCATGATCGTATAAGAATACGTATAAATAGAAAAGACAATTCCGAGCTCTGTTCCCGTTAAGTGAAATGCATCTTGTATTGCAGGAGCGGCCACTGACACCGCTACACGATCAAAATAATTTAAAATAATCATACTGCTTAACAAAGATGAAATGAACCATCGTGTGCGTCCTGTCCGCTTTACTGTATGTTCACTCATAGCTAGCTCCTTTCATCAGTAGTTTGTTCGTTTTATTACCGTAGCATTCTACTTAATACCACCACTTCTTTTGAAAGAAACATGCGTTTTCTTCATCCATCATGCAAGAAATCCCTCATGATAAAACATAAAACAAGAAGTAAACAAAAAGAGATTGAGTCATAAAAAAATCAATCCAAACTACAGCTAGAAGCAACCACCTACATTCACCATAACAACGAAAAAATCCGAACGATGAATCGAGATTCTCAATCAAGAATCTCGATTCATCGTTCGGATCTTCCTTCACCTAAAACACTTTTGTACTAGCCTCTTTTTTCACTAACAGTCTATTTGGCTGAAAGTTCACTTTCGGTTACCCACTTGTGATTTTTTACTTTCTCTCCGCCTGTAGTCGGTGCGTAGTCTACCATGTATACCGTTGTTTTTTCGGCTGAACCAATCGTTGCTTTTGCCCCTTTCATACCTTTCATATGATCTGCTTCAAGCGTTACTTCGCTACCTGGCTTTAACTGCTCGTTACCCGCACCTTTTATTTCTTCTTGAATAACCCACTTATGATTTTTTACTTTTTTTCCGCCAGTCTTTGGCGTATACGAAACGGTATAGGCCGTAGTGTCGTAAGCACCAACAATCGTTGCTTCAGCCCCGTTCATGCCTTTCATATGATCTGCTTTTATAACGGCTTTATCTCCAACTTTATATGTTGGATTCTCTGCTTTTTTTAATCCTTTTGGAACCTCTCCTGAACTAGAGTGATTCATCTCTGAGTGATCGTGCATGGATTCATTTTTGTCAGCTGAAGGCTTTTCATGACTAGAATCGTTTCCGCATCCGCTTAGTCCAATAATGACAGATGCCCCAAGAATAAATAGCTGTTTTTTCATAACAGTCCCTCTTTTCCACATAATAAACTTTAAAATAAAAATCATTTAATCATTAGAAACAACTTACCTTTGCCTACTCTTCTTCTTTTCTTTATTGTAGCCAGAATTTGTGCAGATTTTGTGAAGATGAAGGTAATTGGGCACGAATAATTCCTGTGCCTAAAAAAGGCCCTCGTATGAATCACTTACCATAAGGAAAAAATATAAAAATAAAAGGAGGAAAGAAACATGCTAAAAATACGCTTTGCTCTGTCCTCACTGTTACTTGCGTTTAGCTTGGTGATGGGAACCCCTTTTGCTTCCGCACACTCCACCCTCTCATCTAGCGTACAAAAAATAGAAGTAACGTCCATTAAAATGAAAACGCTCAAAACATTTATCGATGAACAAGATATGAATGCATTCACTAACAGTATAAAAAAAGCGCAGCATATGAAACTTCTCTTAGATGAAGAATCTGCTGGGAGCATCGATTGCAAAATGACCATTACCTATGGAGATGGTTCTAGCCGTCATTATTTCATTTGGATTATGGATGATGGACGTGATGTGTTAATTGCTCGGCAAAAACACCCAGAAGACCTTCATCTTAAAGGGTATGAATTGAATCAAAAAAATTCCTTGCACCTAACAAAGCTGCTAAAGAATATTCTTTAGCAGCTTTGCTTTTAGATCACTTTCACCGAGAATGACTCGATGACTCTAATATTTTTTAGTTTATATTGCCCAAATAGCATATACTGCTATGACTGCGAGCACGTACAAAATAGCTGAGACGATCCATTTTTTCATATCTTATAGCCTCACTCTCTGCAATCGCAGTGCATTTAATACAACCGATACAGAACTAAAGGCCATCGCGGCTCCAGCGACCCAAGGGGCTAACAGACCAACTGCTGCAATTGGAATACCAAGCGTGTTGTAGCCCATTGCCCAGAATAAATTTTGCTTAATATTAGAAATCGTTTTTCTACTCATTTCAATCGCATCTGCAATGCTCATCAAGTCTCCTCGCATCAGCGTAATATCAGCGGCTTCCATCGCTACATCCGTTCCTGTTCCGATGGCCATTCCAATATCAGCTAGCGCAAGGGCAGGAGCATCATTAATACCGTCTCCTACCATTGCGACTTTTTTACCTTGCTGCTGAAGCTTTTTCACTTCTTCTGCTTTGCCTTCTGGCAACACTTCTGCTATAACGTGCTCAATACCCGCTTGCATCCCGATAGCCTGAGCTGTTTGACGATTATCACCTGTAATCATCATCACTTCTAAGCCCATTTCTTTTAACCTGGAAACTGCTTCTTTAGAAGTCGCTTTAATGGTATCTGCGACAGCAAGCATGCCGGCATATTTTCCGTCAAGAGCAACGAGCATAGCCGTTTTTCCTTCTCGTTCTAAATTTGTCATTTCTTCTAAAGCTGTATCAATATTCACTTTATGTTGGTTCATAAGCTTTCTTGTTCCCACTAACAGCTCTCGCTCTTGTACAGTTGCTTTCACTCCATACCCTGGAATAGCTTCAAAAGATAACGGATCTTGAATCTCTATACCTTTATTTTTTATACCTGCTACGAGTGCTTGAGCGAGAGGATGCTCCGACAAACGCTCAGCCGATGCAACTAACTGCAATAGCTCATTTTCTTCGTAGCCTTGTGCAATACGTACATCGGTTAACTCCGGAGTTCCATTTGTAACAGTTCCCGTTTTATCTAAAAGAATCGTATCGATTTTGTGCGTTGCTTCTAAATGCTCGCCACCTTTAAACAAAATACCAAATTCTGCTGCGCGGCCCGACCCCGCCATAATGGAAGTTGGAGTAGCTAAGCCTAACGCGCATGGACATGCAATCACTAATACGGCAATAAGCTTTTCTAAAGCTGGTGCAAATTCGCCAGGCGCAATCCAAATATACCAAACAAAGAAAGTAAGAAGTGCAATTCCGACTACAATTGGCACGAATATACCTGAGATATAATCAGCTAATCGCTGAATAGGCGCTTTAGAACCCTGCGCTTCTTCTACTACTTTAATAATTTGCGCAAGCGCCGTCTCCCTGCCAACGTTTGTAGCTTTTATTTTTAGAAAACCATTTTTATTGAGTGTAGCTCCAATTACTTTATCTCCAATGTTTTTATCTACCGGTACACTTTCACCTGTCAGCATGGACTCATCTAAGGCCGATTGCCCTTCAATAATCTCTCCGTCTACAGGCACTTTTTCACCAGGCTTAATAAAAATAACTTCGCCTTTTTGAACTTCTTCCACTGGAATTTCAACTTCCGCTCCGTCTCTTATGACAACGGCCGTTTTAGCCTGTAAGCCCATCATCTTTTTAATTGCTTCTGAAGAACGGCCTTTGGCGTTTGCTTCAAATAATTTCCCTAAAAGAATCAGCGTAATCAATATAGCGCTCGTTTCATAGTAAAGCTGATTCGTATGAGCTGATGACCCAAGTGATTTAAGAGAAAAGTATAGACTGTAAAAATAAGCTGCGCTTGTGCCTAGTGCTACTAAAACATCCATGTTGGCACTTTTGTTACGCAGAGCTTTAAATGCGCCTACATAAAATTGCTTCCCTACCACGAATTGAACAGGCGTAGCTAAAGCGAGCTGAACCCATGGATTCATCAGCATATGAGGTAAAGGAATAAACGACGTAAACGTAAAATGACTAACCATTGCCCATAATAACGGTACGCTTAAAATAAAAGAAAACCAAAATTTTCCTTTTTGTTCACTCAGTTCTTTTTCTCTATAGCTTTGCTCTTCTTCTTTTTCTTCCGACTTTAGCTTTGCTCCGTATCCAAGCTTTTCAACTCGCTGCGTTATATCTTGCGGAGCTATTTGAGAAGGGCTGTATTCAACAGAAGCCGTTTCTAAAGCAAGGTTAACACTTGCCTTTGTCACGCCTTCTAATTTGTTTAACCCTTTTTCAATACGAGTCGAACAAGCGGCGCACGTCATGCCCGTAATAGCAAATTCGGCTTTTTCACTTACAACTCCGTACCCAAGCTTTTCGATTTTTTCTTCAAAGGCCTGTGGACTTGTTTTAGACGGATCAAATATGATAGTAGATCTTTCCAAAGCCAAATTTACGTTTGCTTCTTTTACACCTTCTATTTTTTTTAATCCTTTTTCAATTCGGTTAGAACACGCTGCACATGTCATACCCGTAATTTGCAAGGTGGCTTCTCTTTGTTTGTCACTCATCACGCTTCGCCTCCCGTTATATACCTAATAGGGGTATATATTTTTCCTAAATCAAGCGTGCGAAGGTATTCGCACGCGATGCTGTTTATGCTACGTCATAACCTTGGTCATCGATAGCTTCTTTAATATCTTCGACCGTTACTTGACTTGGATCAAATGCAACTGTTACTTTTGCATCTTCTAAGCTTACTTCTACGCTTTTAACGCCATTAAGTTCGCCTACGCCGCCTTCAACAGCTTTGACGCAATGACCGCAAGACATTCCTTGTACCGATAATGTTACGTTTTCCATTTTTAGCATCTCCTTTATTTCATTAATCGTTTAATGGTTGTTAATAATTCATCCACTACTTCTTCATCACCATCTTGCACACGTTCTACAATGCAATGCTTCAAGTGACCTTCAAGCAAAATTTTACTTACACTATTTAAAGCAGACTGCGCAGCTGCGATTTGAGTAATCACGTCGTCACAATACGTATCTTTTTCGATTAATCCTTTAATTCCTCGAATTTGTCCTTCAATTCGATTTAATCGGCTTGTTAGATTTTTTTTCACTTCTGGAGAATGGTGACTTTTTCTTTCACTATTTATCGTACAACATTTTTCTTCACTGTTCATGTGATTCGCTTCGACCATCTAACATCCTCCCTTCATGACTTCATCATACTATACCCCCCTACCCTATGTAAAGGGAAAAGTTCGCTTACTTTATCTTTTCACCAATTTCGATAGCTATGCTCATATCATTTTCAACTAACATCAACCCACTTATAGCCTATTCCCCATACGGTTTGCAGGTATTCGTCTACAGGAAAACCCGCTTTTCTAAGCTTATCCCGAACATTTCGCACGTGAGAGTCAATAGTACGATCTCCAATCTCAGCCTCATATCCCCACACTAACACAAGCAAGTCGTCCCGGCTGAACACACGATTTAAATGCTGAAGAAGTAATCCCACTAATTCAAATTCTTTAGGGGTCACTTGAATGTACTGATTTTTATATTGTAATACGTGGTCTTCCTTGCTCCATACTAAGCCTTTATAGGTGATTTCATTCTTTTCTTTTAAGGAACGTCTAAGAACCGCGCTGATGCGTGCAACCAATTCTTCTTCGCTAAACGGTTTAGTAATATAGTCGTCTGCCCCTATATTTAATCCTTTTACTACATCTAAGGTTTGGCTGCGGGCTGTGAGCATAATGACCGGTAGATCAGACATTTTTCTTACTTTTTGACAAATCTCCCACCCATCTTCGCTTGGCATCATAATATCTAATAACATCAAATCTGCTTTGTTACCTTCATAAAGATAGCGCAGCGCTTCTGTGCCCCTTTCAAATTTTATACATGTAAATCCGTTTGGCAGCAGATAAAGTTCTAGTAAATCCAGCATCCTTGCTTCATCATCTACTAATAAAATAGTGGCCATCCTATCCATCCTCTCTTAATACAATCTCTACGGTCGTTCCTTTTCCCCTCTCGCTTATGATTGTTATCTCTCCTCCATGAGCTTCTACAATCTCCTTTACAATTGATAAGCCTAATCCGTAGCCTCCGCTTTTTCTCGAGCGAGATTTTTCCACTCGATATAGCTTGTCAAATACGTAAGGCAGATCTTGTTCTGGAATGCCTATTCCTTGATCTTTAAGAGTTATTGTCAATGATTCAGCTGATTTTTTTACAATCAAATCAATTTTAGTCCCTTCTTTTGAATATTTCATTGCGTTATCAAGTAAATTGATAATCACTTGCTGAAATCTTTCAGGATCTAGTAAAATGTAAAGACCTTGAGAGCAGCTTATGTCCAGATCCATCTCTTTTTCTTTTAAAGCTAAATGAAAATGCGCGCATATGGTGTGCAAATACGTAGCCAGTTCTACTTTTTGTTTTTGAATAAAAAACGTATGCTGATCCAGCTGCGCCAGCTGAAACAAATCTTTGACTAACTGTGAAATTCTTTCCGCTTCTTCTTCCACAATAGCAAGATATTTATCATGTTCTTGCGGTGTATTAGAAGGCCTTCTAGCAACGTCTGCGTATCCCTTTAAATACATCAAAGGAGTTTGAAGTTCATGTGAAATGCTGCTTAAAAATTCATTTCTCTCTTTTCGTAACCGCTGCAGCTCATTTGCTAGCGACTGAATGGACATTCCTAATTGTCCAAGTTCATCTCTTGAATGAGCGCCAAGCTTTACAGACAAATCCCCTTGACTCAGCTTCTCTGTTGCTTTTTTCATCTTGATTAAAGGAGCGGTTATAAATTTAGACAGAGCAAAAATAGTCACAATTGAAAATAAAATGGAAACAGCTCCCGCTACGTAAAAATGATGCTGTAGTCTCGCAATCATTTCGTGAATGTCATTTGTGTTTTTGAACATATAAACCGTTCCGAACTGCTGACGGCCTTTTTTAATAGGTGATGCTGTGGCGATATAAGGTTTTCTTTTCCAGTCGCCTTGCATAATTTCACCTTTGTATGTAAGAGACTTTCCTTTCCATTTCTCTACTGCTTTTCTTGCACCTTGAATTAAAGGCCGAGACGAACTGATAATTTTTCCTGTCTTATCTGTTATGACAACATCAGTTTCTGCTTCAGATTCCATCAGTGCAACATGGTTAAGCGTAGCCGAATCATGATGCTTCTCTAATACTTCCCGGTGACTGTTTCCTCTTAAACGCAAACTTTCTAATTCCTCCGAAATTCGTGTGTTGGCAAGACCGCTATATAAGTAAAAAAAGAGAGCCGCTTCAATTAGTAAAATGAACATTAAAAACAAGAGTCCAAGCTTAATAGAAAGTCTATTCATTTATTCACATCCCTTGCTTTCATTATAGAAGTAACAATTGAAGAAACTGTGCAGAATAAAGCATATATGATTGAATAACTATTATTCTCTGACAGTTTACCACAGGTATCTGACAGCTTAGCGTATAAAGTACGTTTATCATACCGTAAATTTTGAACTCACTAAGCACGCAGCACTACATAATCCAAACGCAAAAAAAGTGGAGACATAACGAAATCCCTCCAATCCACAGCTAGAAGCACCTATATACAGGAAACCTACGTTCACCATATCAATAAAATCAACAAAAAACCCGAACGAGTTGGATTCTCCATCAAGAATCTCACTTCATCGTTCGGATTTCCTTTAACTAAAATACTTTTGTCCCAGTCTCTTTTTATTTAACAATGATAACAGGACATTCTGCGGATTGAGCAACTTCGTGACTTACACTTCCTAAAAAGGTCTCTTTAACAAAGCCCTTTCCCCGGCTTCCTATTACAATGACGTCTTGTTGATTGTCACTTGCGTATTCGATAATTTTCTTTGAAGCTGTGCCTTCTAAACCGTATGCCTCATATGGAATACCTGATTGAGTTAAATGATTGTGAGCTTCAGATAAAATATCGCGGTTTTCTTCTTCTATCAGTGCGTCTAAGTCAACGCTAAAAACAGGCTGCTGCAAGTGAATTCTTTCCTTAATATGTACAATTGTCAGCTTATTAGCATTTACGCTTTTAGCTAGTTTACTTGCATGTTGAAGAGCACGAATAGAAGGTGCGGAGCCATCAAAGGCGACTAAAATTTTGTTATACATATAAAGAACCCTCTCTCTTTTTGTTCTTTCGTGATGTATTACTATCTAGATGCTGTAGATGATAAAGCAAAAAATAATAAAGTAAGAGACTTCTTGATTTTTGCTTTATCATCCATACTATACTTTTACCGCTTTCAGAAAAAACAAAACATTTATCCGTTTTTTTCCATATAAAAAGCCTTTGCTCACTAGAAGCAAAGGCTGATTGTTTATGTTAGTAGGTTATTTAACAAACTTCTTTTAACTCTTCAGTTAAACGTAAAAAAGTTTCTTTATCTCTTTTTTCTAACGACTGATCAATTTGCAGTAAAAGCTGTGCTTTTTTAAAGTCACGAAGAGATTTGTTTAGCACTAGTTGAGCTGCTGTCGCGTCTGATACTTTTACTTCTTCTCGTGTCATTTTGCGGGACGTATAGTTTTCCATTACAAGTCAACTCCTCATCCTTTTCGCTATTATATAAGAAATCATATAATTATTCAAATATTTTTTCTTATTTTTCATTTTAAATTTGACCCCCAAAAACCGAGATTAAGACATAACGAAATCAATTCAATCTAAAGACAAACAAATTGGATACATGAGCTGAACCGCTTGTGACACCGCTGTTGATTTCCGTGCAAGGCTTCGCCTTGCCATCCAATCAACCGCTAGAAGCACCGACCCACATAAACGAAACCTACGTTCATCACAATAACAAAAAAATCCGAACGAGTTGGATCCTTTATCAAGAATCTCGATTCATCGTTCGGATTTTCTTTCCACTAAAATACTTTTGTCTCAGCCTCTTGATATCACAACCACTCTGGGCATGAAGAACCTCGAGGAACGAGAACCGTCTTATATTCCCCTGGAGTTTCCGGCATTTCGATTTGTTCTGTAAGCCCTTGGTACAATCCTAAAGGTGTTTGGGCTGTAAAGAGATCCGGTGCAATGTACTCATGCTTCTCTGACGAACCAGCTGTTTGATGAGCGTATGTTTTGTCATAGATGCCCATTGATAAAATCCATAAAGATACGCGATCTAATGATACACGCACGCGGTAGCTGCCTCCTTCTTTTGCTCTTCTTTCTAGTGCCATTAAAGCACCGACTTCAAGCAGCCAAGAAACCGCATAATCGTTTACCACTACAATAGGAGGCAGCTTAGGATTTTCTGGCGACCCTTCTAATGCCATGACTCCCGTTACACTTCCCGCTGTTTGGTCAAATCCATTTCTTTTTGCCCACTCTCCTTGCGTTCCATGCAGGTTAACGGTGCAGTGGACGATTCCTGGTTTTAATGTCGCACACTCTTCAGCGGTTAGACCGTATCTCTCTAGGAATCCGTATCGACGGTTCGCAAAAAAGATATCTGCTCCTTGTAGAAGTTCAACCATTTTTTCTTTTCCTTCTTTTTCACCGATATCCAGCGTTGAAGAGCGCATTCCGACATTAGACGTAGCGTAAATCGTATCATGCTCCCAATCCGTTGGCTTCCAAATATTTAAGACGTCGGCACCGTGTAAGGCGAGAGCTCGACCAAATCCTGCTCCTGCAATAACATGACCAAGACCTAATGCTCGAATACCGTCTAGCGGCGTTTTAGGATTCTTTGAAAAAGGAATCGGCTCACTTTCTCCAATCTTTTCAATTTCAATTAAAGGAAGCTGCGCTACTTCTTCATACACGGACTCATTCATGAACTCTTCAATTGTCCGCACAACAGGCATGATAACTCCTCGCTCCGCTGCAGCTTTTTCTAATTCTTCTGCATTCCATCCGCGAATTTCTTTTGCCACTGCATCAGGGTCTTCTATACCATTTAACAGCTTTAGCGTTTCATGCTTGGAGCGTGGATATGGATTCAGCGGCATCACCCATTTGTCATCTTTTGTTTGATAAAAGCGAAAGCCTAATGGGTTATATGGATCATTTGCTTTACTTGGTGCGTACCCATTAAGCTTTTCCCATTTTTTATCGTAAAAAGGTGATAATCTTCGGATAGCTTTTCGTAAATCCATATGAATATCTTGACCTTTTCCGCCTCGTATTCTCCAAATTTTTGAGACAGCTACTGATTTAGCAACTAGTGCAATAGCTGCTGCTGAGGCAAGGCGCAGCGTACTAGGAACAACCGGATCTTCTCCGTAAAACGTAATGTTTCCTCCACTGTCTTTTGCTGATAAACCTACTCCTTGAAGCACATTTTCAAGCTCTTGATAGATATCAAAATCACTATTATCCGTTAAACGATTTTCATTTGCTTTCACAATAGATTTTGTTAGCTGATCTTTAGTAATGTTGCTCACGTATAACCCCTTCTTTCCTCATATAATTACCTCATTATGTCCCTGCTTGCTGAAGTTATGCCCTCGTCGAGTTAAATCAAAGCACTTTAATATAACCTTTACGTTAACGTTAATATTATCTTAAAACGAATGTATCATACATCACTTAGGCGAACAAATAATTTGTTTCATAGACAAACAAAAGCGCTTTATGTTTTTTTACATAAAACGCTTTTGTCCTACTTCATATTTTCTTTTTTGAACTACTTTTCGATTGGTTTTTTTAATGCATGCAAGTTTTCTTCTGCAGAAAGCATCACTTGGTTCATAATATCTTCTGCATCTTTAATTGCTTGGTTATAAAAGTGAGGGCCGATATTTTCTTTAATAAACTCTAATACATTTTCCGCAGCAAATTCACTGATTTCTTCATCTCGTTCGTTATAAAAAAACGTTTGAATTTCATTCAGCATTTTATCTTTATCTTCTTTTGAAAAATTAATAAACATAAGCAAAACTCCTCTTTACATTGATATCTGTCTACCTGACATCATAGCAAGAGGAGCTGAGAAAATGCAGTCTTTTTTTCTTGTTGTTTTTGTGTACAATGCTTGTGCTGATTTGAATTAGCTAGGCACCTTCATAGCCGTTTTTTCTTTTATGCGGCCTGAGCGCTTTTTCATATCTTGTAAAATTTCTAAATATCTCTTTTCCGTCAACTCATATTTTGCCAGTGGGACAAGTGATAACAAGCAAAGAATCCCCGGAATGATTGTAAAGATTAAAGCGATCCAAATGAGCGTGCTGTGTGACTGAAGTTGATTTGGCACGTATCCTACTGCTGAAAGGATGTACCCGCCTACTGCTCCACCCACTGCTGAAGCAACCTTTGTTTTGAAAATATTCGTAGAAAACACCATTCCTTCCGCTCGGTTCCCCGTTTTCCACTCTCCGTATTCTACACAGTCAGCGAGCATAGATGTTTGAGCAATGTTGCTAACTCCACCGCCGAAAGAAGCTAAAAAGCTTAAAATCATTACCGGCATAACGTGAAAACCGGTTACAAACATTGTAAGAGTGGCTACAGCATTTAGGGCAATTCCCCCTATTGCTGCGCGTTTCTTTCCAAATTTGTTTGAAATGAAAGGAGACGCGATCGCTCCTACAATTTGTGCTGTAAAAAATAAGGTTAAATAAAGAGACGCGATATTCTCTGCATTTAAATTGTATTTAAAATAGTAAATAGAAAACGTAGTTCGAATTGTTAAGATCGTTTCAACTAAAAGCATCGAGAAAATTAGATAACGCAACGGTTTATTTTGAATAAATAAGTTCCAAACTGCTTTTGGCGTCTGCTTTTCCTGTCTTTTTACGGTATAGTTTTCTTTTACTCCTGAAAATGTAATAATCATTGTAATCATTAAGATACACGCATAAATAAGACTAAGCATAAACCAGTTTCCAAAATAATGAGCTAGTGGAAGAGTTAATAAACTAGCAAATAAAGACCCTACTGCTGCAATGGTTCTAGGAAACGCCACTACTTTATTTCGTTCTTTTACATCTTGTGTAATCGTTGCTGAAAGCGACCAATAGGGAATATCCATAATAGCAAAGCTTGTTCCCCATGCGATATAGGTGATATAAGCGTAAATTAATTTTCCTGTATGAGAAAGATCAGGACTAATAAAACACGCGACTGTAGCAACTGCTGCAAAAAATCCGCCTATTAAAAGATACGGCCTAAACTTACCAAATCTCGTTTCTGTATTATCAACAATCATTCCGATAATAATGTCTGCAATTCCATCCCATATTCTCGCAATAAGAAATAAAGTTCCTACGGCTGCAGCATTTAGTCCTACGCTATCCGTATAAAAAATCATTAAATATGTACTTGTTAATGCATAAATAATATTGTTTCCAAAACTCCCCATTCCGTATGATAATACGGTTTTTAGAGAAACTTTTGACTGTACCCCCATGCTCATATAACTTAACTCCCTTCTCCTATAAAACGCTTTCATATCATTGGTGACTAGAATCTCATTGCTTTTTGAGATTCTAGTCTTCTATTACGGCTGTATATTTTCCACAACTCGACTTTCGTAAGGCTGCAGAACAATATCTTTAAATACTTTTACTTCGGGCGTATGGTTCATAAGAAAGGAATAACTCTTCTCTCCAAGCTTGCGAGGATATACTTCAATTCCCTCTTCACTTTCCGTATGCTCAATATGCTGCTGTTTTACAATATCAAGCGCAATTTTTTCAAAAGTCTGCTCTTCAATTCCACAGCCTACATAATAAACCGTCCCGCGACCAAACTGATTTTTTGTTACAGCCGCTTGATTATAAAATGGATCGTCATACTCATACAGCACTTCAGCTGTTACAGGTGTGATAATGTCTCTCCACACGGACACACTTGCTTGTTCTCCTTCATACGGTCCTACCCCTTTAATAGCTGCTTTCTGAGTAGAAGATAGTGCTTCCACTTCATGAATTTCAATCCCTGTTATTTCTTTTACATATCCGGGCAGCGTCTGTTTAAAGCGAATATTATTTTGTTTGTCTTTAATGCCGGTTCTAAACGTAAAAACGATGACGCCTCCGTTTTCAGTAAATTCAGTAAATCTTTTACCTAGTTCTTCATCAATGATTTGCAAAGCCGGAACAACTAGTACTTTATAGCTTGAAAAATCTCTTGCAGCAGGAATAACATCAATAGGTGTATTCAACTTATAAAACGGTGTATATCCTCTAAGAAGCTCCTGCGTAAAGTCAAATCCTTCACTTTGCTGCTGAAAGCGCCATGACCATATATTTTCATAGTCATACAAAACGGCAACATCGGATTTAATACCAGACTCAAGTACATGTTCATAATGAACGATTTCACTAAATAACGACTGAACTTCTTTGTAGCGTCTTCCATAATGATTATCGTGACCTACAACTCCATAGCAGTATTGCTCGGCTCCTCTTGTCATTCCGCGCCAACGGAAATACAGCATATTCGTACATCCATGAGCAAACGCCTGATAAGACCACATTTTTGCCTGGTTAGGTCGCGGAAGATAACCGATGATATCATGACCTTGAGCGCCCATTAATTCCTCTACAATCCAGAAGTTTTTATGTAGCAAACCTCTATTAAAATCATGCCCTAGTGCAATATGAGCCGGGGTAATGGGCTCTGTTTGACCGCCCCATACCGGATAATTGTCATAAGATACAAAGTCCATTACTTCTAGATTTTCTTCATGATCAAACCATTTATCAAAAAAGCCCCCTGATACGTTCGTTGTCAACAGCTGGTGATCACCTTTATATTTCTTCACAATCGCTGTTTGTTCGTGAGCGTATCTGTTTAACGAAAAAGAACGAAAGCGCGCCCAGTCAAGCTTTAGCGAAGGGCTGTGTGTCGTAATTGTTTTTACGGGCATAGGCACTTCAGTAAACTCGCTATATGTTTGTCCCCAGAAAATAGTGCCATACTTTTCATTTAGCTCATTGATATCTTTATATTGTCTTTCCAAAAACTGCTGAAACTCTTTATGACATTGTTCGCAGTAACACATGTCACTGCCTTCATGGCCAAATTCATTGTCAACTTGCCATGCTACAATTGCTTCTTCTGGGCAGTAGTGCTTTACGAGTTGTTCTGTAATCTGAGCGCTATACTTTCGGTAAAGGGGCGAATTAAAACAATATTGACGTCTTCCTCCAAAGGCTCTGACCGCCCCGTTTTCATCTTTTGATAAAATAGAAGGATGCTGCTTTGCAAGCCAAGCCGGAAAAGTGGCAGTAGGCGTACCAAACATAACATCAATATTCTGTTTTTTAAGCTTATTGATAACGCTATCAAAAAAGGAGAAGTCATATTCACCTTCTTTAGGCTCCATTAGGTGCCAAGCAAACTCTCCTATTCTTACCATGTTTGATCCTAGCTCTTTAATGCCTTGGATATCTTCTTCTATCATATTCTCTGGCCAATGTTCAGGGTAATAATCGACACCGATGTACATTTTTCTCTACTCCTATCTATTTCTTTATTTCATTAAATGAACGATTTGCTGCTAACTGTTAAGGTCTACTCGGAAACAGTCATCAAAAGCAAAAAAATCACATTTATTTTCTTCATAAATAAATCTCTATTCAACTTTCAAGATACATACTTTCTAATTTTTTAAAACGCTTACAAGTTTATTTTATGAACTTTATTCAAAATATTCAATGGTAAAAATTTAGAGAAAAACATCCTTTTTTTGCTCTTTATTAAAATAAAGAATAAAACGCTTACAAAGACAAATGTTTTTATAATTCTTGTATATATCTCCCCTCACACTTACCACATCCACATTTAGGTAATAAATTGCTTATAAAACAATCAGCAAAAGTAATTTCTTTCATACATGTTATCTATCAATTAGTCAGAGTCATTTGACTTATCTATAAAATAGTAAAAATTACAGAGCAGGTTTTTACCCTTATTAACACATTAAATCTACGTTCACCATCACAACAAAAAAAGACCGCACAATTAATCAATAATCTCGATTAATTATGCGGATACTTCTGGGGCTAAGATACTCTTGTTCCGCCTTTTACTTGCAGCTGATTATAAACACACCTTTTACCGGTTTGTGTTCATGCAGCTTCCATTTATACAAAGCTCTTCAAACGCAGGATCCTTTACATTTTCCATCAATAATGATGTTGCAACATGCTGGAAATTAGAATGACGAATCGTTAGGTTTGTGACGGGAGAACGTTCATAGGCTCGAATCCATAAGCCGTATTTGCCTCCGTTGCTTTGCAAATTCTTATGAAGACTTTTTTACATAGAACTTATGCAGGGGTAATAAGGCGAACGGCTGTCTTTAATGCTATAATTAATTTCGCATACGAAATTAATTATAGCATTAAAATCATACATAGCCGCTGCACCTTATTTTCGTATCATTTAAAATAAAGGAATTTTAAAGAGAAAAGTGAATAGTATAAACATGCACTTTATTTACTATCTCTTTTTAATTTTCATATATTCATTGCTTTTAAAGGAGAGGATATCATGCCAGGAGCAACAAGCATGGTCGTAATCGGGATTACTGCCTTAATTGTATTTGGACCGAGTAAATTGCCGGACATAGGACGAGCATTTGGACATTCCCTGCGAGAATTTAAAAATGCAGCGGAAGGAATTATACAGGATGACGACAAAAAAACTCCAGAGGATACCACTGAAGATAAAGAGGAAAAATCCTAATTTTTATGTAAATAAAAGTTATACAGACTAAAAAGCCCACTTTTCACGTGCAGTGGGTTTCTTTTTTGATGTATGATAGTAAAAAATAGTAAAGAAAGAGGGTAACTTTTTGTTTAAATCGAAACTGCATTTTTGGACATTAGAACTATTAATGATTGCTTTACTGATTTACATTTGTAAACATATTTCGTTTGTTTTTCTACCAATCGGTGTGTTTATCTCCACTTTGTTTTTCCCTATTCTCGTAGCTGGTTTTCTTTTCTTTTTATTCGAACCAATTGTGTCATTTCTCACAAGAAAAAAAGTGCCAAAAACACTGGCCATTTTACTATTATACGTTGTTTTTATCGGCGTAATTGCTTCTATTGTGGGCGGTGTGGGACCTACTTTATCTAAGCAATTAACTGATTTGGCTAAAAATATTCCGTCTTACATTGTAGAAACGAGAGAGTACATAAATGATTTATCTAACTCAAGATGGTTTAACTGGCTCGTTGAACAAAAATATGTGTCGCTCGATCATATTGAAGAGTCACTTTTAAACTACGCGTCTACTTTACCTACGAATCTCACAAACAGTATTTCATCTGTTTTAAGCGTCGTAACGAATATTACACTTACGGTTGTAACCGTTCCTTTCATTCTTTTTTATATGCTTAAAGACAGCCATAAACTTCGTAAAAATACGCTGCGTATGGTTCCTGCTTCTTACCGAAAAGAAACGTTACGTACAATGAAAGAAACAACAAATACGCTAGCTACTTATATTCAAGGCCAAATGCTCGTTTGTTTGTTTGTGGGTATTAGTACATTCATTGGTTACCTCATCATAGGGTTACCCTATGCATTGATACTCGCACTAATAGGAGCCCTTACTAATATTATCCCGTACGTCGGCCCTTTCATTGGCGTAGCACCTGCTTTAATCGTAGGTTTATTATACTCTCCTACAAAAGCGATATTAGTAATTATCGTCGTCGTAATCGTTCAACAGCTAGATGGGAACATTATTTCTCCGCTGGTAATTGGAAAGAAATTAAACACTCATCCTTTAACGATTATTATTTTATTGCTTGTTGCGGGTAATATTGCAGGAATACTCGGAATGATCTTAGCGATTCCTGCTTATGCTGTAACAAAAACAATTGTGATAAATATTGTAAGAATGATTCAATTCAGAAACAAATCTGTCAAATTGTAAAATGCCGAGGCTATCCAATAGAAGCTGGTAAAAAAGCTTCTTAGTTGAAGTTAAATCCGAACTATTAATCTGATTAATAGTTCGGATTTTTTATTGTCATATTGAACATAGGGTTCGTGCAGCTGCTTCTAGCTGTTGATTGGAGGGCAAGGTGAAGACTTCTGCGTGAAAAGCGGAAGTCTTACACGAAACTCAACAGCGGTGTCACAAGCGGTTCAGCTCCTTTATCTCATTTGTTCGTCTTTAGATTGGGGTAATTTCGTTATGTCCTAATGTCTTTTATCTTCCCATGGGTTCAGCACTGACACGCCATCAGGTGATTTCCATCCGGATCTTTAAATGTAAACCAATGATTGTGTTGAATTCCTGTCGTTAGCTCTACTTTTTTCTGCTTCATATATTCATAAGCTTCTTTGATATCGTTTGTATTCAAATGAAAAGCTGGCGTTTTAAAAAGCGTATTTTTTGAATAAGTTTTGCTATCTAATACAATTCCTGTTCCATTCATAGGTATCACATATAAATGATCATATAAAATGTCTCCATCTGCTATCAAACCTAGTATGTCACAATACCAATCTCGTGCTTTTTTTATGTCCTTTACAGGAATAAAAACCGTGCCTACTTCATTTAATATAGGGTTCATTTATGACCTCCGGTATGGGTTTAGTAGTTTTACAACGTATTCTCTTTTAATCGCTAATATCCTTTTATTTTGAGATACTTTCTATCAGTCCATTAAACTCGGTAGCAGAATTAGCGGTCTTGCAGACACGTTTATCCTCCATACATAAGCTACACGGCAAATATATATGCTTCATGACCAAATGTAGATTACTAAAAAAGAAAATGAGAAAATCTCCCCCTTCCTCTGCTTTGCACGTGTATAATGAAAAAAAGACTATAGATAGTAGCCTTTTTTTGTTTGTAGCATCGAACTTTCGTGCATTACAATAGATTTAAAGCCACTATCCAGCTAAGGATTAAAATGACTAACTTAAGGTTAAGGAGGTTAGATGTGTATGGATTATTCATCTTTACTCATACGCGAAGTCATTGATAGAGTATCTAAATTACGCCTCTTATCTGTTTATAATGAAAGTATAAAAGGTGATTTAGAAAGCACCATCCTCCCTCTTTATCAGCAGCACTTTGAAAATAAAGATGTAAACGAAGCGTTGAGGATTTTAAAAAAGGACTTTCTCAATCGTACGAAACGCAGATGGTTAGATGCTGCTATACGCGACTATGAGCAAAAAAAGCCTAAGAAGAATAAAGAGCTGATTGGCGAATACAAAGCGCTAACAGCTTATTATAAAACGAATGGAAAAGAACTCTTTTGCAAACAGTTTGAAAACGTATCATCTCCGGAAGAAGTCATTGATAAACGAATTGGTATCCTACGTGAATGGAGTCAAGAAGATAGCTTCTTCTTAACGGATTATCCTTATATTCATCAAAAAACCAAGACCCAGCGAGAAAAAGCAATCCATACGGATATATCTATTATTATTGGGCTTACTATACTGGACCCAAGCTTCCAAAACGGAAATCATAGTATTATTGAGAGCCCTTTTTCAACTGTAGAGAATCCTTTTTTCTCTAACTCAAGAGCAAAGCTTCTCGTCGAGCAACCCCTATTAGAGAAAGAAGGAAAAGAATATTTCTTAAGTACTTATAACTCTGAAGACGGGACAGATTACGAATTGTTAATAGAAAAAGAATACGCTGAAGAAAATGGAAATAAAATTAGTGATTTAGATCGGTTTGATTATAAAGTGTTTTTAGAGATCATGAGCCAACGCGACGAATTGTTCGCTACACAAAAAATTATTAACGTAAAAATTGGTGACCTTGTGAAAGCACTTTATAAAACAGACAGTAAGCGCAACTATCAGATGATAGAAGAAAGAATTACAAAAATGAAGCACTATAGCATGACAAAAGTACAGCATAATAAGAAAATTGCCTACGGTATTTTTGACTTTGTGGATATTACTACCATGCCCAACGGAACGCGAATTGCTGAAATTCACGTCAATGAAGTGATATATAGAGACTATATTCAACGCCAAACGGTGCGTATTTATAAAAATAAAGTAGAAAAATTAAGTTTAGACGCCGCTTATCATTTGCTATTCGTTATGCAAAAAGAGCGTCTCATTTGCTATGAAACAAAATCTTCATACAATGTCACAAGAGATTATTTATATTTTTCGACAAGAGTCCGCTTTCGAAAAAGACGAAAAAAAGAAAACCTTGTCGAAATTGAAACAGCCTTAGATGAGCTAGTCGAACAAAAACTAGCTGTCCAATCCTATAAAAGAGTGGGCCAAGTGTTTCAGATTACCTTTATTCCTGTGGGAGAAAGTGAAGTAAAAGACTTACTAGCCGGTGATTACGAATATGCTCCCCTTTCTATTTATCAAAACGTAACAAGTTCTATAGGCTAAAAAAAGAATGCTCTTATGATTTTTATAAGAGCATTCTTTTTATCTGCCTACCATTAGTTACTGCATTTTTTGCTCCACATTTCCGTGCAAAAGTGTTTTTTTGCTCCAATTCTCCATATAAACATACTATTTCCCCTGCTGATATAGTTATTAAACTTCACCTTTCTTATCATTTTGTGAACTTTTTGTGTCTAAAAGAAGTGTTACAACTAATTTTTGCTCCAGGTTCCCGTGTAAAAGTGTCGTTTTTCTTTCTATACTGCATTTACTATAAGTTTGGCTCCAATCTTCCGTGCAAATATGCCACTTTTACATAATTTTTCTTGAGACAGCGACTTTCCCCCTCCGTTTTCTGCATTTTTGGCTCCAAATCTCCGTGCAAAAGTGTTTTTTGCTCCAGATTTCCGTGCAAATATGCCACTTTTTTAAAAAAGCGCGATTTTTTCTGCAAATGTTCATTTATTCTTTGTAAAAATGTGAACTTTCTGTGTCTAAAAAAGGGCATTTTTTTGTTTTATGTCCCTATTTTCCGTGCAAATGTGTCACTTTGTCGCCCGAATCTTTATTTTTATCATTTTTGCTCCTATTCTCCGTGCAAATATGTCATTTTTACATCAAATTTTTTTTTGAATTTGTCACATTACGTGTATTTCATCCGTCATAATACGACATTTGTCTTAAGAATGCTGTTTTATCAACGTTTATGAAATATAACGCTATTTTTGCTCCACATCTCCGTGCAAATATGTCACCTTTTAAATGGATGTCTCGTCCCTTGGTATCACTAGTCTTTTAAAAAAATGCACCATTTCCCCGTGCAAATATGTCATTTTACAGCCTATATGACTGTGTCTATACTGTAAAAGACGACGTATATAGTTTTGGAAAGGAGGTCACTACATGAGTATACAAAAGCTGTCACTAAAACGGCACACCCTTGTAGCAAATAAACTGCTGATTGTCATGAGCGGCTTAAATAGAAACACGAAACGAGACAATAGCTATTACTATGAAAAACATTCATTTGGTCTTGCGAAAAACTTTGTAGACATAAAGTGGACGGGTTCTCTGATGAAGCAAATTTTAGCTTACGTAGCCAAATGTAACAGCCAAGGTCATATTTCAATTATTTCTGAGCAAGAACTGGCTAATACAATCCAATGTTCCGTTCGGACCGTTCAAAATAATAATAAGCTTTTAGAAAACTATGACATCATTCGCTGGGATCGTTTATGGGGAGACTATATTCAAGTTTCTTTAAACAACTATTTAGAGGATTTTTTAGATTTACATATAAAAGAAGCTGCTGATGTTCAAAACATATCATATAATCCTGAAATGCTTGATGAAGATAACAATACATATACTTCAAAAGGCGGTTATACTTCTGTTTCGATGGAAGTGATTTATCAATTGCTGGCTATTAAAAATATCAACATGCTGCGTCTGGCTTTACGTGCGTTGTACGTATACGAATCTGATGTAAACGTAAAGAAAGATTCAGAAGCGCTTCTATCTTACACTGAGGTAAAACACATTCTTCCAAAATACATTGGCTATAAAGCTGCTATTAAAGAAATGGCTAGTAAATTGAGTACAATTTTCCGTATCGATGTGCTAGAAAAAGATGATTGTGTCAAAACATTATTAGAAGAAAAGCAGCCAAGAAAATCAATTATTGAAAAAATCAAGGATGGTTTTATTTTAAGCTTCAATTTAACTGGTGCTCATGATAGTAAAAAACAAAAAGAAATCGAAAAAATCCGTGGAGAGCATGCATTTGCTCAGTTTAAGAATTTCTTTAAATCTTTTGGCCATTATTCCATTAAAAAAGAAGATATTCATTCCATTGTGCATGAGTTCGGTTTAGATATAATCGAAAAATCATTAACGTCCGTTCAGCGTTACTTACAACAAACTTACATAGAAGAAAGTATGGAGGCATTTCGCCCTCTTGTGCATGAAATGGAGTCAAACTTCTTTACGTATATCCGCAAAATTGCCAACGGGTATTATCAGGCAAAAATTAACGCTCTATAATACTCTTTTTTGTTATGCCTTTTTTTACTCACCTCTACTTTATTTCCCTCCTATTCTTTCTTTCTCTTTAACTTACTAAAATATATTTGTCTATTAACTATAATAAATCCCTTTAAATGATAATGATTTTCATTCCTATGAAAAAAATCAACTAAATGAACAAAAAATACAATAAATAAACGTTATTTTCCGATCGATTGGGTAGAAAATATGGCAGTTATAAAAAAATCCTATATTTTTTCGTGAAAATTCTTGTAGTAAACTGCAGTTTTTTTGATTGCTTTATTCCCTTTAACCTCAGTCAGCAGAAGGCTTTTACCCATATAAGTTTTAGCAATGTTTATAATTTCTTTAATTTCTTTTTAATGTCTTATAAATGTCTAGTAATTTCTATAAAATAATGAGCAGCAAATAAATAATATTTTTTATACATGGAGACATTAAGCTCCTATACAAATTGTAATCATAAGTTGGGTTAGTTTAATGACTATCAAATATAAAGGCAGGATTAACAGCTTTTTCTCTCTTCAAATAAAAAACACACAAAATAGATGTCAGATTTTGTGTGTTTTTATTCATTAGAACTATAAAGGCAAATTATTTAATTAGTTGGAGTTTAAATGATCTCTGTCTACCGCATCCGGTGGTGTTTCCATCCAGCCGTTTTCCATCATAATATCCGCTGCATCTTTTACAAACCTCGAGGTATTTGTCATTGATTTTCCATATATCAGCGCCAAATCATGTCTTCCATTGACGGCTACTGAATTTCCAAAAGCCCTCATTTTTCATCGAGAACATATCCATTTTATGGAACATCATCAATTTATCCGAAAACGGTGAAAAGTCGAAGTAGTAATTAAATGATCAGGAAAGGATGGCGCTGGTAAATTATCTCGATGAAGCTTTTCAATATAGCGTTCCGTGCTTTATTTGTCAGATCTTCACCTTTTACAAATAAAGCACGGAAAATAAAAAGAGCTGTTTTATACGTCGTATTTCTCACGTATAAAACAGCTCCGCCTGTTATTCACTTATTTTCATGAAGCTCTATTGTCTGCATATTATTCACTGCGTTCAATTACTAGTTAGCTGGACTTCTTTCTTATCTTCATTTTCTTCTATTTCCGCTTCTTTTATATTCACAAAAGGTTGATCAGCAACGGTCACAAGCTCGCCGCCGCAAGCATGGCGAACAACGGTTACTAGCTCTGGAAAAGCGGGGAATTTGCCGTATAACGTTTTTAAAGGAAGTGCACCTTTACATATCTTACTGTTATGTGGTTCATACCCTTTGAGCGTATCAAGCAATAATTGTTCGCCACTTTCCGTCAATTTGATGTAGGTGTTTCTTTTATCATTTTCTCTTTTGAACAAGTGCAGATATCCTTGATTTTCTAATTTTTTCGAAAAATTAAACGCTGTAGAGATATGCATAGCTCCTAAACTAGCTAACTCTGACATAGAGATTTCTCCCGTGTTACTAGCTAAACATAAAATATGATGCTCATTTACGTTTAGTCCATAAGGTTTCACCCATTGCTCCCAGTCATCTTCCGCAGCTCTCCAGATGGCTTTACTTACCTGCATTAATTTGAATCCAAACAATGATGCATCTTTTATTGTGTATTCACTTTCTTGTTCTTGTTTCGACATACTATCATTCCTTATTTGTAGGCTGTTGTAAGTTAGTTTATTTTTAAAACGCGTAAAAACATTTTTATTTCATCTAATTTATCAGTATACCTACAAAATCAGACGAAAAAATACACGTACAGTTTAATTTATCAGCTTTATTCCACAAAATTTCTACAATTCTGAAGAAGTGCATACCAACTAAAAAGAGGTACTTACTTTATTTTCATTAAAAAAAGTAATACGCGTCTTTTTACTTACTAATAGATGATGCGGATTCCAAGTGAGCAAATGCTTGTTCTAAGTCTGCAATTAAATCTTCCGTATCTTCAATTCCTACAGATATGCGAACCAGTCCTTCGGATATGCCAAGAGCTTTACGTTCTTCAAGCGTACATTCTACGTGGCTAGTCGTTCTTGCTGGTCCATAAATTGTTTCAACCGCTCCTAAATTGCCGGCTTTATTTGCATACGTTAACTCTGGCAGCAAAATTTTAATAGCTTCCATTTCTCCTTTTAAAACAAAGCTTAATATTCCGCCAAAGCCTTTCATTTGTTTTTTGGCAATATGATAATGAGGGTGTGTTTCCAATCCAGGATAATAGACGGCTTCAACCGCTTCTTTCTTTTGAAGAAATTTAGCAATTTCCAAAGCGCTTTGCTCTTGTTGACGTATACGTAATTTTAACGTTTTCATTCCTCTTAAAATAAGATACGCTGACATGGGATCCATGGTCGCGCCATTGATCTCACGGTAGTGATACACATGCTTCATTAATTCTTTAGAGCCGCATACTGCTCCTCCTAAGGCATCCGCATGTCCGCTTAAAAATTTTGTTGCGCTGTGAATGACAAGATCTACCCCTAATTGAAGAGGGTTTTGATTAATGGGTGTTGCAAACGTATTATCAATAATGACGACTGCCCCTGCAGATTTTCCTGCTTTTGTTATTCTTTCAATATCAATAATTTTCATCGTAGGATTTGTAGGTGACTCTAAATATAGCACTTTACACCCTTTATTTACTTCCGCTTCAATTTCTTCACGATTTCCCGTATTGCATAAGGTTACATCAACTCCGATGTTAGGAAGGAACTCAGTGAAGATTTTATTTGTTCCTCCATATGTATCTTTTACCGATACGACGCGGTCTCCAGGTTTTAAAAACGTGTATAATGTGCTGCTAATAGCCGCCATGCCGGAGGAAAATGCGACCGCTTCTTCTGCTTCTTCAAGTATCCTTACTTTTTCTTCAAAAGCTTTAACTGTAGGATTACTCATGCGATTATACGTATAGCCTGGTTTGTTTCCTAAAGCAACTTCTTGCCATTCGTCTACATCATCATAATTGTAAGCTACGCTGAAGACGACGGGAACTTGAGTGGCATTGTAAGCAAGGGATTCTTTTTCTCCTGCCCATACCGCTTTTGTTCCGTCTTGTACATTTTTAAACTGTTTGTCTGTCATTCACTCATCACCTCTGATTTTATTAATTAGATAATGATTAGATTATATATTGTATACAATATACTGTATATAGTACAGAATAATCTGATAATAAAATAACCATACTTACCTTATTCAATTTAAAGAGGTTAAGACATAACGAAATGAATCCAATCTAAAGACGAACAAATAGGATAGATGAGCTGAACCGCTTATGACACGGCAGTTGATTTCCGTGCAAGACTTCGCTTTACGCGGGCGCTGAGCCACCTCGTCGCATACGCTCCTGTAGGGTCTCATTTGTTCCGCTTTTCCCGCAGGAGTCCTCGTCTTGCCCTCCAATCAACTGCTAGAAGGACCTAAACAAAACGAACATATGTTCATGTTAACAAAAAAACGAACCACTAATCAAAAATTTTGATCAATAGTTCGTTTTTTACTTCGTCTAAAATATTTTTGTCCCAGCCTCTTTTTTTATTCGGCTTTCACTAAAATTTTCACTTGTTCTTTTTCTTTTAACAATGTCTCAAAACCTTCTTCAATCATATTCTCTAGCTTGATACGTTTTGTCACCAGTTTATCAGCCGAAAAATAGCCTTTTGCCATTAAACTAATAACCGCTGGAAATACATCGCGGTAGCCAATAATACCTGTTACTGTACGCTCTTGTAAAACGATTGTTTGGGGATGAATGGACGCTTCTTTTTCAAATATGCTAACAATCATTGTCTCCCCGCCACTTTTGGTAGAATTAATAGCTTGAGTTAAAACTAAGGGAACACTTGTCACTTCATAGGAAACGTCTACACCTCCGCCTGTGCGCTTATGTACTTCTGCTACGGGGTCGTATTCTTGCGGGTTAATGGCAATCGCCCCAAGTTCTTCAGCTTTCTGTCTGCGCTGTTCCGATAGTTCGATCGCATAAATTTCAGATGCACCAGATGCTTTTAACGCTTCAATAACTAGCAAACCGATTGGCCCCGTCCCAAATACGGCGGCTTTATCTCCTACCTTTAGTTTGCTTTGACGCACAGCATGAAGAGCCACAGCTGAAGGCTCTACGAGAGCTCCTTGCTCGTAAGACACCACTTCCGGTATTTTATGAATCATTTCTACCGGTATGGAGGCATACTCAGAAAAACCTCCGCCACCTCCGGCAAGACCATAAAACCCCATTTTATTACAAAGATTATACTTTCCTTGTTTACAGTTTTCACACTCTCCGCATGCATAGATAGGTTCTACCACTACTCTGTCTCCGACTTTTACATTCGTAATACCTTCTCCGATTTCTACAACGTGTCCAGAAAATTCATGCCCCAGTACAACCGGCGCTTTATCTTTGCTTAATGGATGGAGGTCTTCTGTAGGAATAAAAATGGGTCCTGCCGTGTACTCATGCAAATCACTTCCGCAAATTCCACACCATTCTACTTTAATTTTCACTTTTCCTTGAGAGACAGTAGGTTCTGCAATATGTTCTAACCTTACATCTTTAACGCCATGCCATCTTAATGCTTTCATTCTACTCAGCTCCTATCCTTATTTAAAAATTTAAAACAGCTACGAACTCTCAGCTTACAAATTGAATTTTTTTAATCTGTTATAAAATGTACTTCTTGGTATATCTAACAGCTTAGCGGCAAGTGACACATTTCCCTGTGTTTTACGTAAAGCATCCATCATTAAGTCTTTTTGAACTTTTTCACGAAATGTGAGTACGGGGAGGGACGTAAAATCATTGTCTTCTATTTCTTGTGAAGTATCAGAGTTAGAGATGTTCTTTTGGCCACCAAGATTTAAAGAACTCAAGTAATTCAATATCTTCTCTTTTTCTGCTTCTGTTTTAAGCGAGATCTTCAAGCGTTCAAGTACATTAAATAATTCTCGAATATTGCCGGGCCACTGATAATCTATTAATTTATCTACTAATTCCTTGGGGAAATTCATATTCCAAGCATTCTTTTGACAAAAGTAGCGCATCAGATGTGGAATATCTTCTTTCCTTTCTCGCAAAGGCGGAACATGCACGGGATACACGTGGAGCCGGTAATATAAATCTTCGCGAAACTTCCCTTCACTGACAAGTTGACGAAGATCTCGATGAGTAGCGGTAATAATCCGGATGTCTACCGGAATTTCCTGATTACTTCCAACAGGCGTTACCTTGCGCTCTTGCAATACTCTTAACAAAGAAACTTGCATAGAATGAGGAAGTTCACCTATTTCATCAAGAAAAATCGTACCGTGATTAGCCTGCTCAAACTTTCCTTGATATCCTTGACGCCGTGCTCCTGTAAATGCTCCATCCACATAGCCAAATAATTCACTTTCCATAAGTTCTTTCGGAATAGCACCACAATTAAGAGCAATAAAAGGCCCGTTTTTACGCGAGCTGTTTTCATGAATTGTTTGAGCTATTACTTCTTTTCCGGTACCTGTTTCCCCTAAAATATAGACAGTTGTATCCGTAGGAGCCGCATGCTTTATTTCTTCTAGTGTTTGCTGAAAGGAACGGCTTATGCCTGCTTCTCCTTTAAAAGAAAATGATTGAGCAGGGATCTGTGTAGTTGTTTGGTTGTGGTGCGCTTCTTCTGATAAATAAATAATCTTTCCAATAGAATGACCGTGTCTTTTTGAGGTTACAGGCACTTCCATCACTATACGAAATCCCTCTTGTACAATCGTATTTAACTGCAGACCTGACCATTTTGGTATACATTCTCGCACGGTTTTGCTTGCTCCCACAATCACTTCTTTGTAATTGCAAAGCAACAAGAGCTGTTTGCTATCAACAAAATTCATAGAAGCGTGAACCAACTCAATTTCGTCTTTGTGCATTCGAATGCTTAACTCCCGCTCAATTGTATACGCAATGGACGTAACCATCCCAAGTGTATAAGGGTGAGCTCTGTTTACAGGACAAGAAATATTAATAATCCCAATTAAATTTCCGTCGTCATTTCGAACAGGCGCTGCCGAACAGCTCCATTGATGCGAAGCAATCGAATAATGTTCTGTACCCGTTATCATAATAGGCTCTTCCGTTTGCAGAGCCGTACCGATTGCATTTGTGCCTACTTCTTTTTCTGTCCAACAGGCACCTTCCACAAAATTAATTTTCCTTGCTTCATTCAGTGTAAGTCTATTTCCTGTAATAGATAAAATATAGCCTTCTGGGTCAATTAATAAAGCAACCATTCCTAAGTCCGCCGCTGATTGTCTGATTCTTTCTAAGTGTGGCAAAGCCGTCTCAAGAAATAAAGAGTTCATTTGTTTTCGAGAATGAAAGTCTTCATTTCTTAAAATCGATCTGCCTTTATCTAGGTAAGGATTAACATCTGCGCTTTTACAACGATGCCATGACTTTACAATAATGTCGTTTAATCTTGAAGATTCAAGTGCTCCTTCGTTTACAAAACGTTTCCATGTGTTTAAAGAAAGTGTGGATTCCATTTCTGACCTCTCCCCTATAAACTTAATTGAATATAGTAAATCAAGGCTTGTTACCATTATTATAAATCACAAAGAAAACGTTATCATTACCAAATGATAGATTTTTAACCTCACGTTATGTAAAAATTAATAAAGAAACTAGACGAGGATGCAGGAAAACTACTATACCGCTTCCGTGATTCCTTCATCCTCTAGTTATCTTTTTGAATCATTCATTTTTACTTTTCATCCTCAAAGAGTTTAATAACTTGGGCACTTGCGTAATCAGGAGTGAACGGCCTGACCCGCCGACTGCAAAAGAGCTTCGTGAATGGCTTCAGATAATGTAGGGTGGGCAGCGATAAAGTCTTCCATTATATCTGTGGTCAGCTCTCCGTGCATCATAATGGTTCCTTGTCCAATTAATTCTGTAGCATATGAACCTACAATGGAAAGCCCAATAATTTCATTAAACTGCGGTTCTACGATTACTTTCACTTTTCCAACGGACTCATTTGCAATCATTGCTTTACCATTTGCCGTAAACGAGAATTCTCCGACGCGAATATCGCCGTATTCGCTTCGAGCCTGCTTTTCTGTCATACCGACACTTGCAATTTCAGGGTGAGTATAAATACAGCGGGGTACAGCTCGATAATTTACGCTCTTATCTTTGCCGCATGCGTGCAAAGCAGCAACTGTGCCTTCATGAAAGGCGACATGAGCAAGCTGAATTCCGCCAACTACATCTCCACAAGCATAGATATTAGGTATATTCGTTTGCATATGCTCATTAACATCAATTCCTTGTTTTGAAAAATGTACGCCAACCTGTTCTAAACCCAAACCTAGCACTCTAGGTTTTCTTCCAATTGAAATTAATGCATACTCAGCCTTCAGTTCATGCAGCTCTTCTTTATGTTTAAATAGAGCTGTTTTATCTTTTGGCTGCATTTCTGTTAACGAAGAGGATGTATAAATTGCCACGCCTTTTTTCTCTAATTCTTCCTGTAACGTAAATGCGATGTCGGCATCTTCACCAGGAAGCAGCTGATCTGCCGCTTCCACAATCGTTACTTTTGTTCCCATTTGGCTGTAAATGCTTGCAAATTCACATCCAATTACACCCCCTCCTACTATTAAAAGAGATGAAGGGATAGCAGGCAGCGACATTGCTTGTTTACTGTGAATGATCCACTTTCCATCAAAAGGAGCAAATGGCAGGCTAGCAGGTTCTGAACCCGCAGCAATAATAAACTGTTCAGCCTCTATCTCTTCTACGTGATTTTCGTTTCGCACGGCTAGACAATGATTTGTCAAAAAAGAAGCTTCTCCTTTTATGACTTTAATACTGTTCTTTTTCATCAAATAGCTAATTCCCTTGACCAAGTTTTTAACAATGGTTGTTTTATGATGCTGAACGCCATCCCAGTTAATTTTCACTTGTTCTAAAGGAAGATTGATGCCGAATTGCTCAGCTTGCTTGATTTTCTCGTAGGCTTCCGCGCTTGCTAATAATGACTTTGTTGGCATGCAGCCCTCATTTAAACAGGTTCCACCTAAATCTTTTTGTTCGATTAACGTAACTTGTTTTCCTTGCCGGGCGGCAGTGATTGCCGCCACATATCCTGCTGGACCGCCGCCAATGACAACTAAAGGTTTCACGGAATGCACCCCTTTCTATAAGAGTAGTAAAATAGGTTGCTCTAAGTATTGTTTAATAGTTCCAAGGAAATTAGCTGCAGGTGCTCCGTCCAGTACGCGATGATCAAACGTCAGGCTTAAAGGCAGCAAGTTTCTTTTTTGTAATTCGTCTCCTTTATACATCGGTACATCTTCAGTAGCTCCAACACCAAGAATTCCTGTTTCAGGCGGGTTTAATACAGGTGTAAAATACTCTACTCCGTAAGCACCGAGATTAGTAATAGTGAATGTAGAACCTTGCATCCTATCAGTGCTCAGTTGACCTTGCCGAGCATCTGCTGCTCGTGTTTTGATCTCTGCAGCTAATTCAACTAACGACATCTTTTCAGCATGTTGCACAACAGGGACTACTAACCCATTCTCTAAGGCTACGGCCATTCCAAGATGAACATGGTTATAGAGATGAATTTCGTTATCTATATAAGCACTGTTCATTTGTTTATGTTCTTGAAGTGAAAGAACAACAGCGCGAGCAATAAAATCAGTTAGAGATATCTTCACCTTATGGCGTTGTTGGATCACATCTTTGATTTCCCGTTGCAGAGACAGCAAATCCGTCACGTCAGCTTTCATATTAATCGTTAATTGGGCACTGTTTAATAAACTATTATGCATTCGACTTGCAATGACTTTTCTCATACCCGCTACTGGAAGCGTTTCTTTTTTTATAGCTTTATCTATTTCTGCTGGTGGACGACTCGCTTCTGAAGCTCTTTCCGCCAGCACTTTCTCTACATCCGCTTTGGTGATTCTTCCTTTTGGTCCTGTGCCTTTAATCGTTTCAACATTAAGGTTTTCAGATTCTGCTATTTTCCGTGCAATTGGTGAAATAAGCACCGTTTCTTTGCTCTTCTTTGATGAAGCTGCGTTTGCTGGCGGCTCTTCTAAAGAAATAGTGGCAGCTACTTCGTTTTTGGGAGCCTGGAGCTCATTTGCTAAACTGTTTTGCTCAGTAAGCTGCTCGTTTGGCTTTCCAACATAACAGATAATCGTTCCAGGAGGCACCCCTACATCTTCTTGCACAAGAATATCAAGAATCACACCGTCCTGCGGAGCTTCAATTTCCATTTCTATTTTTTCAGAATTAATGCTTGCAATCATATCTCCTTTTGAAACGGAGTCTCCAACTTTTTTATTCCATGTCGAAACGGTTCCTTCTTTCATTGCCATACCTAGTTTTGGCATTACAACCTCTGCAGCCATTTGATTCATCCTCCTTTCTCTTTACTTACACGCTTAAAAGCGATTTATCTCCTAGTAACTCCGATACAACTTCAATTACTTTTTGCGGTGTTGGCAGATAAATATCTTCTAATGGAGGTGAAAATGGCACAGGTGTATGTGGCGCTGTAATTCGTTTAATAGGTGCATCAAGCATGTCGAATCCTTTATCAGCAACTAGCGCAGCAATGTCTGTTGCTATGCTGCATCTTGGGTTGGCTTCGTCAATAACAATTAATCGATTCGTTTTTTCTACAGAAGAAAGAATCGTCTCTTCGTCAAAAGGGGATAGACTTCGCGGATCGACTACTTCTACGTCAATTCCTTTGTGAGATAATTGATCTGCTGCTGTAAGTGCAGTATTTACTTGTTTGCCAATCGCTACAATAGTTAAATCCGTTCCTTCGCGTTTCACGTCCGCTTTTCCTAATGGAATCGTATAGTAGCCTTCAGGAACCTCACCTTTCATGTTGTACAATGTTTTGTCTTCAAAAAAGATAACCGGATCATTGTCTTCAATTGCTGCTAATAATAAACCTTTTGCATCGTAAGGATTAGAAGGGACCACTACTTTAATGCCAGGAATGCTAGTGAACAAAGCGTACAAGCTCTGAGAATGCTGAGCTGCAGCTCTAAATCCAGCTCCATGAGTCGTTCGAATTGTAACAGGCACTTCTGCTTTTCCTCCGAACATGTATCTAAATTTTGCGCCTTGATTCAGCACTTGATCTAAGCAGCATCCAATAAAATCATTAAACATTAATTCTGCAACCGGTCTTAACCCCGTAGCTGCCGCTCCCATTGCAGCTCCTATATAAGCTGCTTCTGAAATAGGCGTATCAAGAATTCGTTCACGTCCAAATTCTTGCACAAGCCCCTTTGTCACTCCAAGGACCCCGCCCCACGCCTCATCATCTTGCAGGTGGTCAATTTCCGCTCCGCCAGCTACATCTTCTCCCAGCAGAATCACATTCTCATCTTTTCGCATCGCTAGTTTCATTGCTTCATTGATAGCTTCAGACATGCTTAATTTTCTAGTCATCTTCTTTTCCCCCTTTAATTAGTAAGATACATAAACATCTGTTAATAGTTCGGAAGCATCAGGATAATCGCTTGTTTCTGCTAGCTCAACCGCGCGTTTTACTGCTTTTTCTACATCACCTTCAATATCTCTGAGCTCTTTTTCTGTTACTACTTGTTCTGAAAGCAAATAGTTTTCAAAAAGAGCAATAGCATCTTTTTCTTGGAGATGTTCTTTCTTTTCACTGCCTGATTTATACGTTTGTGCGTCTCCTTCGAAATGCCCGTAATTTCGATACGTTACACATTCAATTAACGTTGGGCCTTCCCCTCTGCGAGCTCGTTGAATAGCTTCTGCAGCTGCTTCATAAACAGCCATCACGTCTTTTCCATCCACTCGTACGCCTGGAATGTTGTAAGCTGCGGCACGGTCTGCAATCGTGCTGCAGCTTGAAGCATAAGAAAATGGAGTTGCCTCTCCGTAGCCATTATTCTCAGCAACAAAAACAACAGGCAGTTTCCAAATGGCTGCTAAGTTAATTCCTTCATGAAACGTTCCTTCATTGCCCGCTCCGTCTCCAAAAAAGCAAACGCTTACATCTTTTGTCTTTTTATACTTAGCAGTTAAAGCAGAACCGCATGCAAGCGGAAATCCTCCTCCTACAATTCCATTTGCTCCTAAAATTCCTTTATCTAAATCCGCGATATGCATAGATCCGCCTTTTCCTTTGCCTAACCCGGTTACCTTCCCAAATAGTTCAGCCATCATCCCATCCAAATCGCCGCCTTTAGCAATACAATGACCGTGTCCACGATGAGTGCTCGTAATACTGTCATTGTCATTAAGGTGAGCGCACATTCCAACCGCTATCGCTTCTTCACCTGCATACAGATGAACAAAACCAGGCAGTACACCTTTTGCAAAAATTTGATGTACTTCATCTTCAAACTTTCGAATTTCTACCATTTTCTGATACATCCAGCTGGCTTTTTCTTTCGTAAGCTTTTCTGTTTTATTTTGAGCAGTTTTCATTATGGTAAGCCTCCTCATTTGATTATCAAACTTCACTTAATTACTCTTGCAAGTACCGTGCCAACATGAAAACCGCTTTATCTTAGCAATCCATTGTTTTATTTGCTCTCACAAAGTTAGACAAAATTGGACACTGTTCCAACTTTGTCTAACTTTGTCCCATCTTAGAGGAATCAATTATGTAAACTGAATTTAAGGTGCATAATAAGCGTGTGGGTTGAAAATCACATGAATAATTAGCAAGAAAGCTTTTATGTAAATATGATATAATGCTGAAGGAATCGTCTTCATTTTGAAGAACACCAAAGCTTTTAAAGGAGGTTGGTTAAAGGAAAGCGGATTTTATAGAAGTTTCACCGTAAAGTTGGATGTAAATTAAACGATGAAAGATGAGGTGAAAACCTGGAAAACATCCAAAGTTTGCGTCATCTACACTTCGCGACGTCTAGATGACATATCGCCAGGTTACAGTTATGCACAATGCAATTCAACACATTACAAGTTTCCATGTATACGCAGCCATTATTATATTTATCATTACATATTTTCTGATTATGACTGAAAAGATCAATCGCGCTTCAGCAGCTCTTTTAGGTGCTATATTAATGATTTTGTTAGGCATTGTCGATTTTAATAATGCTATTACCGAACATATTCAGTGGGAAACAATTGTCCTTCTTATGGGTATGATGATTTTAGTTGGCATTACAAATAAAACAGGCGTGTTTCAATACGCAGCCATCAAGTCTGCTAAAATTGCTAAAGGGGATCCGGTTCGAATTCTAGTTATTTTATCGATTTTAACAGGCGTCGGCTCAGCTTTTTTAGACAATGTGACAACCGTGTTATTAATTGTTCCCGTTACATTTTCGATTACTACTATCTTAAACATTAATCCTTTTCCGTTTCTTATATCAGAAGTGCTGTTTTCAAATATTGGAGGAACGGCAACTTTAATAGGCGACCCGCCTAATATCATGATTGGGGCAGCGAACCCTCACCTTGATTTTAATGCTTTTTTATTAAATTTAACTCCTGCAGTGCTGATTATCGGTGTTGTTACACTGGGGATTCTTGTTCTTATCTATCGTAAAAAGTTAAAAGTAGAAGATAGTAAAAAGCAAGAGCTAATGAGTTTAAATGAAAAAGATTATATTCAAGATTCTGTTTTAATGAAAAAATCGTTAACTGTATTAGTATTAACGATTCTAGGTTTTACCCTGCATTCTGTTTTGCACATTGATGCGGCTATGGTAGCCATTACGGGTGCTGCTGTACTACTGGTAATTGGATTAAGAACTCATGATGAAGTAGAAAGCGCATTTGATTCTGTTGAATGGACAACGATTATTTTCTTTGCAGGTTTGTTTGTTCTTGTCGGAGGCTTAATTGATGTAGGCATTATTAAAAAGCTGGCTGCTGGCGCGTTAAACGTTACAGACGGCAATATCGCACTGTCAGCTTATCTGATTTTGTGGATTAGCGGAATTGCTTCAGCTGTTATTGATAACATTCCTTTTGTTGCTACAATGATTCCACTTATTCAAGATATGGCTCATGGAATGGGAATGAGCCCTGATTCTGCTCAAATCAATGTACTATGGTGGTCATTGGCTCTAGGAGCATGTTTGGGAGGAAACGGTACGTTAATTGGAGCATCTGCCAACGTCATTGTAGCTGGCATGGCTGTAAAAAAAGGACATAAATTTTCGTTTATGGATTTTTTGAAAATTGGAGCTCCAATTATGCTTGTATCTCTTTTGATTTCAACGTTATATATCTTTCTTCGCTATCTTTTATTCTTGTAAGAAAAGAGCAATTAAAATTTACATGAACAGTAAAAAGACTTCTCAGCTGAGAAGTCTTTTTTGCTCTAGATATATGCGTTCAAGCAGCCCAAACGAAGTTGATAATAAAAGCGGCGCTAATCATATACATAATCCAGTGAATTTCCTTCGCCCTGCCGGCTAACAATTTAACGAATGTATAAGATAAAAACCCTAGCGCTAAGCCTTCGCCGATACTAAACGTTAACGGCATCAAACTAATAGTACAAAAAGCAGGCACAGCATCTGTTATCTCGTCTAAAGGAATGTTTTTTATTTCTGTCAACATGAGAGCTCCAACCATAATTAAAATAGGCGCTGTAGCAAAAGAAGGAATAATACTAATTAATGGCGTAAATAAAAGACTCACTAAAAACAATATGGCAACGACCAGTGCTTTAAGGCCCGTTTTGCCTCCTTCTGCAATTCCCGCAGCGTTTTCTACATATGCGTTCATTGCAGTAGATCCCATAGCAGCACTGGCTACAGTCGCAAGAGAATCTGCCACAAGCGCTTTATCTAACCCCTTAATTTCTCCTTTTTCATCCATTAATCCAGCTTTTTTAGATAATCCAATCATCGATCCTAAATTATCGAATAGCTCCACAAGCGTAAATGAAAAAATAATAGAGAAAAGACCGTAATGGAGAGCAGATTTAATATCCATTTGTAAAAAAGTTTCTGACATGCTCGGCATTGAAAATGACACAACGCTGCTGATGCTTTTAGGTGCTTCTACTATGCCCAGCACCATCCCGGTAATTGATACTAGCAAAATGCTAATCAGGGCAGCTCCTTTAATTTTTCGAGCAGTTAATACAGTTACCGCGATAAAACCTAATAAAGCAAGGAATGGACCCGGTTTTGTAAGCTGACCAAGAGCTACTAAATTTTCTTTGTTGCTTACAATAATGCCTGCTTGCTTAAAACCGATAAAAGCAATAAATAGACCGATTCCAACAGAAATAGCACTTTTTAAAATAGCGGGTATCCCTTCAATAATCTTCTTGCGTAAGCCTGTTATCGTTAAAATAAAAAATACAACCCCTGAAATAAATACGGCTCCTAAACCTGTTTGCCACGTTAGCCCTTCACCCAATACCACTGTATACGTAAAAAAAGCGTTCAGCCCCATTCCTGGTGCTACTGCAATAGGCATGTTCGCCCATAATGCAAACAAAAGAGTAGCAAAGACAGTGGCAAAAATCGTCGCTGCAATTGCCGCTTCTTTTGGAATGCCTGCGTCTGCTAAAATCGTCGGATTAACAAAGATAATATAGCTCATCGTCACAAAAGTAGTAATTCCAGCAAGAATTTCTGTTTTTACATCTGTTTTGCGTTCGGTTAAATGAAACAGCTTATCCAACCATGAAGGGTTAGGTGCTGATTTTTTTATTAGTTCCATATGCTGAGTTTCAACTTTTTCATTTATCGCCACTTGCTTTTCACTCCTTTAATGATCGATTGGATTTTTTTAACTAGTTTTTACAGCCCCTTTATTAACAAGTGTATATGTAGCCATTTTTCCACTCCTTTTTTATGAAAATATCTATAAAAAGAGCCGTGAAAACAGAAGGAAACCCTTCTATCTTCACGGCTCTTTGCTTCTGTAAACAGAAGATAAGCATCCGTCTTTTACGTGTTTTGCGAAACAAACGATTTCATCGAACGTTTTGCCATTTATATAGAGAAGTTATTTAAAGCAAATAACTGTACAAGAATTCTCTGTAACAGGATCATAATCTCTAAATAAAGAAGTGACCTCGATATCAAATAAAAGCTCCACTTTTTGCTTTAGCATTTTTTTATATTTAGTCGACAAAGCGGCATCAAGAGACATCACTAATTCTCTATATTCTTCACTAAGGGCTTCTAGTGCCGGCATTCTTTTTGATTGAGCTAGAATAAGAATTTTATTATCAATAATATCTACTTTTTGAGTATTCACACCTACATTAAAAATCTCTTGGCTAATTTGAGTATACAAAGTAGCTATCTTCTTTTTAGAGATCGGCTCCATATGCTTCACCTTTTTCATTGTTAAAAATGTGTTTTGCTATATTGTTTTCACTTGATTATTGTCCTTTGACCAGCTGCCGATAAATTCAGGCTCATCATAGTCAAAGAAATTAGTTAAATTCTCATGGCGATTATCAATAAAAAGCTGATTGGCGACTTCTGAGACGAGCTTTGGTATCGCATATTTTAGCCCTGAAAGAGCGGATGCAGAAATTCCACAGCTAATTAAAGCGGAATAATTAAAAGCAAAAAGGCCATATACCATTTTTTGACCTTCCCTATTACGACTTAAAAAAGCAAAGCCGTTACTAAGGTAAGGATGGGCGTCCAATACTGGGTTGGCAATTTCATGCGGTGCTTTGTAATGATCGCTCCAGCGGGCGATGTGTTTTTCAACAAGGCGTAATTCTGGACGAAGAGCCGGATCAGTTAGAAGCCCTGTGCTAATAATTAAATAGTCAAATGTAAAGATTCCCTGAGGAGTTGTTACAACTGCTTTGTCCTGTTTTTCTTCGACATCCAGCCACGGTGCATGTAGGTGTAAATGAAAACCTGGCCATGAGGAAGCGCGTCCAAATGTATCATTCGTAGGCGGCTGGTTGTATTCGAAAAAATGAGCCATCACTTCATATTTTTCAGCATCTGACAAAGCGTGGAAACGTTCAATCATTCCTGAAGCTTCCATTTGTCTGATTGGGTTAATACGCGGAAGTTCTTTTCGGCGAACAAATACATGAGCTTCAGCAACCCCTTCAGAAAGCGCATAGTTGGCATTGTCAAACGCGGAAGCTCCTCCTCCTAAAACAGCTACTTCTTTGTTCTTCAACGTAGTAAAATCAATGGTTTGGGAAGTGTGAGAATAAAGATGAGGCGGCAATTTTTCAGAAATCATAGGCGGGACATGCCACTCTCCTCCTCCTTGAATTCCTGTAGCTAGTATAACTTTACGTGCCATCAGTGTAGGACATGTAGCTCCATTCCCTTCAATATGCAAGCGATGAATACCTGTTTCCGTCGGCTCAATTAACGTTAATTTTATTTCATTTGCCACAGGAAGGTTAAGAATGCTCCGGTACCAGCGTAAATAATTCATCCACTCTCCTCTTGGAATTTTGTCAAGAGCTTCCCAGCCCTCTGAGCCAAATTGTGCTTCCCACCACGCTTGAAACGTAAGCGAAGGCATACCTAAATCGATAGATGTTAAGTTTTTGGGTGTTCTCAGCGTAATCATTCGTGCATACGTTTCCCACGGACCTTCTAAACCCGAACGGTTTTCATCAATAACAAGAATATTTGACACGCGTTCTCGCAGCAAGCCAAAGGCCGTTCCTAACCCGCTTTGACCTCCTCCAATAATGATTACATCGTATACGTGTCCACTCTTAGGGATAATTGGCTGTACTTCTGTTAGTTTCCTGAAGGAAAGGTAAGAAAGATCGGTTTCTACTCTTTTATTTAAAGCTTCTAAGCTCATCGTTATCTCTCCTTTCAATAAAGTTTCTCCGTGATAAAAAGTTCATTTTATATCTAACATAAAATGATAGGTTTTGTAACATCATTTGATTTATATTTATATTATCACTTTTGGAATATGATTGTATCTCCATTCTCTCTAAAGTTTTTTTTGCAAATTGTATAAAATCACTAATATAATTTTTTATATCTTATGTATGAAAGCATATTTACATTGTTTAAAAAGAAAAAACCATTACAAAGCTTAGTGAAGAAAGCTTTTCTGACATCAAATTTAAGGGAAACATGTGCGAGTTTGTGACAGTTATTTGTTAATTACGCTCTACTACTTGACTATCCTATTCATCAAATCTATAGTCATAATTAGTAACTCAACAAAGGGAGTCAACGTATGAGAAATTTATTTAAAATAACAGCTATATTTACAACGATTGTTATGTTTATTTTAATGATTGCCGGCAGTCTGGTCACAACCACAGGATCTGGATTAGGGTGCGGAAACGAGTGGCCATTGTGTAACGGGCAGTTAATACCCGAATACGCAGTAGCAACAATGATTGAATATACGCATCGTTTGATTACCGCATTTGCAGGTCTTCTTGTTTTAGCATTTTCTATTTGGGCTTGGATTCGTTATCGCAGAAACCGTGAAGTGAAAATTTTAGCGATTATGAGTATTGCATTTATCGTTATCGAGTCATTGCTCGGGGCTTCTGCAGTTATCTGGCCTCAGTCAGCTGAGGCGCTAGCACTGCATTTCGGTCTTTCGCTTATTGCGTTTACCGGTGTATTTTTACTTTCAATATTTGTTATTCAAAAGGATCGTTCGGATCATTTTATTAAAGGAGCGGTTACAGGCAAATTTAGATGGCTCGCATGGTTTACGCTTATATTTACCTATTGCGATATTTATTTAGGTGCATATGTGCGTCACAAAGGTGCAAGCTTAGCGTGTACAAGCTTTCCTGCTTGTTATGGCAATACTTTTATTCCAAAGCTTTCAGGAACAACGGGCATTCATTTTGCCCACCGATTTGCTGCTCTTGTGCTGTTTGTTCTTATCATTTGGATTATGGTATCTGCCATCAAACAGTATAAAGAAACCCGCCGTGATATTTACTACGCGTCCATCATTGCGGTTGCTTTAACCATTGCTCAAATATTTAGCGGTATATTTGTTGTCATGTCTCGTTTAAATGTCTTTGCTACACTGTCTCACTCGGCATTTATTACAGCGTTATTCGCTACCCTTAGCTACATTTGTGTACAGACTTTAAAAGGAAGAAGACATTAAAACAGAAATAACTTAAAAAACACGTGCAGTTCATAACTGCACGTGTTTTTTTTGAGTTAAGCTAGTTCTATTCCGCCTGTAATTCCGTAAACTTGAGCTGTTACATAGCTTGCATCCGTTGAAGCTAAAAATACGTATACATTTGCTAACTCTACCGGCTGACCAGCACGCTGTAGAGGTGTATCTTGTCCAAAGCCTGGAATAGCATCGCTTGGCTGCCCTCCAGAAATTTGCAGCGGCGTCCAGATAGGTCCTGGAGCAACTGAGTTGACGCGAATACCTTTTGGAGCTAGTTGCTTGGCTAGTCCGCGAGTGAATCCGTTAATGGCAAACTTTGTAGCTGCATAATCTAATAGATTAGGACTTGGGCTATAGCCTTGTACAGAACTTGTGGTAATAATCGAAGCACCTGCTGGTAAATAAGGCAGCGCTGCTTTTACGGTCCAATATAAAGAGAATACATTTACTTCAAAGGTTTTGCGCAGCTGGTCCGTTTCTAAATCAGCAAGATCTTCTACTGCCTGCTGTTTACCTGCTACGAGTGCTAAAACGTCTAATCCATCTAATTCTTTATAAGCTTTTTCTACTAGCTCCTTGCAAAAAGATTCTTCGCCTACATCACCAGGTATGAGTACTGCTTTTCTTCCTTCTGCTTCAATAAGCTTTTTTACTTCTTCTGCATCCGCTTGCTCTTGTGGCAAGTAATTAAGCGCAACGTCGGCTCCTTCTCTTGCGTAAGCAATAGCTGCTGCTCGGCCAATACCTGAATCTCCGCCTGTCACAAGAGCTTTTCTGCCTTTTAATTTACCTGCACCTATGTAACTGTTTTCCCCGCAGTCCGGGATGACGTTCATTTCTTTTTGTACACCAGGCGGTTCTTGATACTGTTTTGGATAGTCTTCATGGAAATATTGAGTTAATGGATTATTTAGTTTTGACATATTCGTCACTCCTTTATTAATGAATCCTTAACCAACTAAGGGAAAGTTTTCTATATACTTGTTCTTCCCGTCCTCTTCTTTAGTAAACATGCTTGATGTCTATTATCCTCACTTTTCTTTCATTACCTTTTCCCTTCAATCAACAGCTAAAAACAGCTGCATACGTGAAACCTACGTTTACCATCACAATAAAAAAATCCGAACGAGTCGAATTCTCTATTAAGAATCTCGATTCCTCGTTCGGATCTTCTTTCAACTAAAATACATTTATCTCCCCTCTTTAAATAAATGGTGAGAGCTTTGTATTTTGCTGTGAACAATAATCTTTCTTTCTCGTCTGTGCCCGCTACTCTGTTAGTTCCACTTGTAAAGGCTTTGATTCTTCTTCGGCTTCTTTAGGAGTGCGAACGATTAACACATCACATTTGGCATAGCGTAAAATATGCTGAGATACGCTTCCAATTAAAATGCGCTCTACTGCATTTAACCCCGTTGCACCGCATACAATTAAATCAACGTGCTTATCAGGAGCAATTTTTTTAGATATTTTTGTTTTAGGAGAACCATGTTCAATTAATGTTTCGACTTTCGTTACTCCAGCCTTAATGGCTAGGTTACTATAGTTGGTTAAAAGTTCTTCAGCAAATTTCTCTGCGTCTTGAAAGCGTGTATCCGTATAGAATGCATAAGGTGATGGACTTAGCGCCTGTATGTCGATAACGTGACAAATTATCAAATGAGCGTTATTTTTTTTCGCACTGTTAACTGCTTTTTTGAATGCCCACTCCGCTTCTACGGAACCGTCTACTGCTACGAGGATGTTACGATAAGCCATATTCATCATAATCTCTCCTTTGTCTTTCGTTTATAAAGAACTTTCTTTGCTACACTTTTATTGTACTTCTTGCGCAAACGAAAGTATGTGATTTTTATCACAAGTTAGAGGAATTAATAAAAAATAGAGCCGTGCACATCGTACACGGCTCTATTTTTATTGAACTTGAGAGTTAAAAGTCATGATCCAAATAGATCCTGCTACAATCGTAATAACAAAAACGATTCCAAGTATTAAAGCCATCACATTATAACGGGGCTTCTCTCCGTCTTTAATATGCATGAAGAAAAACAGTTGAATGAAAAATTGAAGCACGGCCATTCCTAGAATACTGGCTAATAATATATTTTTAGCAAATACATGGTTTAGTACCAGCATCAGAGGAATAACGGTTAAAATAATCGAGAAAATAAATCCTATTGTATAAGCTTTTAATGACCCGTGGTTCTCCATCTACATTACCCCCATTAAATACACAACCGTGTAAAGGAAGATCCAGACGGCATCAAGAAAATGCCAGTATAAGCTGATAATCGTCACTTTTCGCTTTGTTACAGAGGTAATTCCGTATCGTTTTAACTGGATTGTAATTGAAATCATCCAAATGATGCCGACAGAAACGTGCAGCCCGTGCGTACTAACTAGCGTATAGAAAGCTGTAAAAAATGCGCTGGTGGAAATGGTTGCTCCTTTGTGAACCATTGTTTGAAATTCATGAATTTCAAGGCCAACAAAGCACATACCTAAAAGCAGAGTTACGATTAGCCAGCCAATTAAAGGCTTTATTTTTCCCTTGTGCATGCTCAGCACAGCTAATCCGCTCGTAAAGCTGCTCGTTAATAAGATAAACGTTTCAGAAACAAATCCTGGAACTTCAAAAAATTCCTTTCCTGTAAGGCCTCCCGCAGTATGATTAACAAGAACGGCATACGTAGCAAATAATGCTCCAAATAAGATGCAGTCCGTTACGAGGAAAAGCCAAAAACCTATAACTTTGATTCCTTCATCATGTTCATCATGATGTTCTTCGTGGTGCGCTGTCGCATATGCCATGTCAGCCAACCCTCCCTACTGAATCTTCTGTATGTCGAATTTCATCCACCGGAATATAATAGTCCGAGTTGTATTGAAAAGAACGAGCTAGTAAACAAGCTCCGACTCCTGTCAAACCGAATATCGCCATCCACACCCAGTGGAACGTTAAGCCAAAACCAGCAATGAACCAGAAAACCGACATGATAAATGGAATACCTGAATTCTTAGGCATATGAATCGGAGAGAAAGTAGCTGTTTCCTTCGCTTTTTTCTTTTTTCTTTCTTCTTTTATTGTCCACCACGCATCTTGCCCCGTTACTGTTGGAATCACTGCAAAATTGTAGTGCGGCGGCGGTGAAGGGATGGACCATTCTAATGTACGTCCATTCCAAGGATCCCCTGTTACATCTCGTTCTCCGTACTTAATGCCATGAAGAATCTGCCATGCTTGAAAGATAAACCCTATGCCCATAAAGAAAGCTCCGACTGTAGAGATAACGTTCAGCGGTCCCCATCCCATGTCAAAGTCGTACGTATAAATACGGCGCGTCATTCCCATAAACCCTAATGCGTATTGAGGCATGAAGCATACGTAAAAACCAATATTCCACGTCCAAAACGCCCATTTACCAAGACGGTCATTGAGTTTAAAGCCAAACATTTTTGGCCACCAATAGTACAAACCTGCAAAAAAGCCGAATACAACGCCTCCAATTAACACTTGGTGAAAGTGTGCAACTAAAAAGTAGCTATTATGATACTGATAGTCTGCAGGAGCTGCTGAAAGCATAACACCCGTTGCTCCTCCCACAACAAAGCACGGGATAAAAGCAATTGTCCATAGCATTGGCTGCGTCATTTGAATACGGCCGCGGAACATCGTAAATAACCAGTTGAACACTTTAACGCCCGTTGGAATTCCGATAGCCATCGTCGTAATAGCAAAAAACACATTCACATTAGCACCTGCACCCATAGTAAAGAAATGATGTACCCATGTAAAATAGGATAGAACGCTAATAATCATCATTGAAAAAACCATAGATTTATAGCCAAATATTTTCTTTTGAGAAAACGTTGCAACGATTTCAGAAAAAATGCCGAATGCAGGAAGTACAACGATATACACTTCAGGATGTCCCCACATCCAAATTAAGTTAATGTACATCATTGGATTTCCTCCGCCGGTCATAGTAAATAAGTGTCCGTCAAAGAACCGGTCAATAAACAATAAAGCAAGCGTTACGGTTAATACAGGAAACGCAAAAATGATAATAATACAGCTTGCTAGAACGGACCACGTAAATAGCGGCATATGCATAAGTTTCATACCGGGTGCACGCATTTTTAAAATGGTCATAATGAAATTAATTCCAGAAGCCAAGCTGCCAATACCCGATATTTGAATGCCCCAAATATAAAAATCTTGACCTGGTCCAGGACTGAACTGCATGCCAGAAAGCGGTGGATAACTTAGCCACCCTGCATCTGGCGAGCCTCCGATTACAAACGACAAATTGAAAAGCATGGCGCCAAAGAAAAATAGCCAAAAGCTTACCGCGTTTAAAAAAGGATAGGCGACATCTCTTGCTCCAATTTGAAGCGGCACAACAATGTTAAAGAAAGCAAACATAAGCGGCATTGCCATAAATAGAATCATAATGGTTCCGTGCGTAGTGAAAATTTCGTTGTAATGATTAGAATCTAGAAAATGCCACTGAGGGAATGCTAGTTGCATACGCATTAATAATGCATCTACTCCGCCTCGAAACAGCATTAATAATGAAGAAAGCATATACATAATGCCAATTTTTTTATGATCCACCGTTGTGAGCCACTCACGCCATAGCCACTTCCATTTTTTAAGGTAAGTAAGAACAAAAATAATACCGGCTAGTGTTAATAAAATGGCGACATCTGCTCCGTAAATCATCGGTTCTCCTGTCACGAAAAAATGAGTTGAAAAATCTTTTAATTTGTCTAACAACTTAGTTTCCTCCTTCCTGGTGCTCGTGCTGTGCATGTACTTGTTCTTCAGAAGCCACATTCATAGTCTTCATGTCTTCATTTTTCATATGATGATGCTGACTATAATATTGACCGCCGTTTTTAATGACAATTTCTTGGAATAAGCCTTTAGGAATGGTAGAATACGATTTTTCTAGAGAAAGACCTTGTTGGGCAAGGTTGCTATAATCAGCTTTTGTTAAAGCTGGTGATGTTTCTTTCACTTGCTTTACCCATTGATTAAATTCTTTTGTCGATGTAGATTTAACTTTAAAGTTCATATGAGCGAACCCTTCACCCGTAAAATTAGCACCCGAACCAAAGTATTCTCCCTTGTGATCAGCTTGCAGCCACAGCCCCATTGCCATTCCCGGCATGGTATATAATTGTCCTCCCAGCTGAGGTACCCAAAAAGAATTCATAGGTGCATCTGACGTTAGCACGAATTGAACAGGCACACCTTTTGGAATTTCTACATAGTTGACTGTCGCAATATCTTGATCCGGATATTGAAATAACCATTTCCAATCAAGAGATGTTACTTCAATTGTTAGCGGCTTTACATCTTTTTTCGGCGGATCTACTAAGTCATACGTCGTCTTGGCCGTAGCAAAACCTAAAATGCCGATAATAATAATGGGGATGCCCCACCAAATAAATTCAAGACGCTTGCTATCGTCCCAGTCTGGCCGATACGGAGCTTTGTTTCCAGGCTTATCACGGTAGCGTAAAACGATATACACAAGCAGACCTAAAACAGGAATCACAACAATTGTGCATAAAATTATGGAAAAAATAATTAACTGGTATTCTTTTTGAGCCACCGCCCCCTGCGGATTTAAAATCAAATAACGACTATCACATCCTGCTAAAAAAATTGTAATGAATACGGAGAGAATGATTAACCTGCTAATATGCATTGATTTTTGCTTTCTCACCTAAGCTCAGGCTCCCTTCCTCTAAATCTCTGTACATAATAATGGTATATAAACGTTCATATTAAAGATGCATCTCAACAGATCAAAAGGCTAAAAACCTCCTAACATATTGAAGTTTGTCATGACATATTGCTTACTTCTAAAAAATTATCATGTTGTATGTTTAAAAGGTGTGATATTTATCACACTTGAAGCGATTTTTATCTATTTTAAATGGCTTTACCATAATTTCGTCACATATTTGGTTAAATGTGGTGTGTAAGAGGAAGGTCAGCATTGCCTTGTGACTAGCCTAATAAAAGCAAAAAACTCTTCCAGTTTTTATTAACTGGAAGAGTTTTTCGTAAGTACTAGATGAAGTATTAAGCTTTAACATTTACTAATTTGCTTATTTGACCTGCTGAAACATCCAATCAATCATTTTTCGATTCTGATACGCGGGAACCCAGGAAGCATGCTCACACTTTAATTCTTTAGGATATTCCGTATATAGCGGATGCCCCCAGATTTTTTGTGAATTCATTGCACCGTTATTTATATTTACGATGAAACACCCCTCATAAAGAAAACTATATTTCTATTTTCAAAGAGACTTATCACTATAGCAATATCTTTTAAAAAAGCTATCCACTTTCTTCATAAAGATTACATATTAAAAACACCTAAACTATTTTAGGTGTTTTTGAAAGTTTTATACTCACCTTTCCTCTAAGTAAAAGCTCAATGGTTATATGACTTTCTTACTCTTTGAAGCCCCTTGTTTTTTTCTCCACATATTTTCCATTTGTTCGAGAGTTCTACCTTTTGTTTCAGGAACAAATTTCCAGACAAATAAAGCAGAAAGTACACTCATTAAACCGTAAAAACCATATGTTAATCCTCCGCTATATTCCATCATCACGGGATATGTAGAGGAAATAAAATAGTTAGCCGCCCACTGAGCAGCTACGGCAATAGCTACAGCACGACCTCTAATTTTATTAGGAAAAATCTCTGAAATGAGCACCCAACAAATTGGTCCCCATGACGTCATAAAGGAAGCTGTATAAATAATGATAAATACAAGCGTCCCTATACCAATGATGTTTGAAAAAGCCATGCTTGCTACACCGAACATTCCAATGGCCATTCCGATAGACCCTGTTATTAATAAAGGTTTTCTTCCCAAACGATCAACTGTCAAAATTGCAATTACTGTAAAAATAACGTTTACTAATCCCATAATAATGGTTTGCAGCATAGAAGAACCTTTAGCTGCTCCCATGCTTTCAAAAATACGCGGAGCATAATATAGAGCTACATTGATTCCTACAAACTGTTGAAATACAGAAAGCAGTATACCTACAACGATAACTAATTTTCCATATGCCAATAATTTTTCAGACGAAACATTGGTAGAAATTGTTTGTTTAATATCTTCTAAAATTGCTTTCGCTTCTGAAGATCCATTAATTTTAGTTAGTATGGCTAAAGCTTTTTGATCTTGATTCTGTATAGCTAAGTAGCGAGGCGTTTCAGGAACTAAAAACAAGAGTGCTGCAAAGAGTAAAGCTGGAATAGCTCCTGAAGCAAACATGTATCTCCAACCTACATCATTAATCCATTCTAAGGTTTCCCCATTTGCAATACCCCAATTCACGAAGTAAACGACTAACATTCCAAAAATAATCATAAATTGATTGAACGATACCAATCTGCCGCGAATATCTGCCGGTGCAATTTCTCCTATATAGATGGGACAAATGGCTGATGCTAAGCCAACACCAATCCCACCTATAATGCGGTAGAAGTTAAAAGCTAGTAACAAAGAAAGTGTCGGTTCCCCTTTTGTGAAAAATAAAAACTCAGGATAAGAAGCTCCTAACGCTGAGACTATAAAAAGAATAGCTGCTAGTATAAGTGATTGTTTGCGTCCTAGTTTCGTCGCAAAATAACCAGATACCAATCCTCCAATAATACATCCTATTAAAGCACTTGATACAGTAACACCGTGTGCTAAAGATCCTAACCCTAAGCTGTCAATAAGATACACCTTTAATGATTCTTCAGCTCCAGATATTACAGCTGTGTCATATCCAAACAGTAACCCTCCGATAGCGGCAACTAAGGTAATAGAAAAAATATATAATGAGTTTCGATTTTGTTTCATGCGTTGTTAAAAGCAGTTAGTTAAGAGTAACAGTAGAAGTTCTATTTCTAACTGAGTTCACACTTATTTGAATGCGTTTTCAAATTCTTGGAGCCCAAAAGAAATATTCTTCGTCCATTCAACTAACTGCTCTTATCCTCCCCTCCAATGTACGTATTTTTCTAGTGAATCAAATCTTACTACAGCATTTTCTATACTTCCTTTTGTGTCAGGTATATCGATATACAACCATAATCAATTGATACAAGCTACTTTCATATGAAGTTTCTTTTTAAAGTAAGGTTGCATATTTTGCAACCTATTATTTCCTTTTAAATTCGCCTAGCTTTTTACTTAAGTCGTTTGTTTGAAGGTAGACTTCTTTATATAATTCATAAAGCTGTTTATAGACTTGTACATGTTCTGCGTTAGGATAATATGTTTTCGAAGACGTAATAAATACGTTTGCACACTCTTCCAATGAGTTATACCAGCCACAGCCATAAGCTGCTAGCATGGCTGCTCCTAACGCTGGGCCTTGTTCAGTAGACAACTTTACGATTTTTGCATTAAAAACGTCTGCTTGAATTTGAAGCCAATGATCATTTTTTGCTCCGCCCCCAATGGATACAATAGACGTAATTTCCTTTCCGTTTTCTCGAAAGATTTCAATTGACTCATTTAAAGAAAACGTAATACCTTCAATAACTGCTCGCGTAAAGTCTCTCTTTTTATGAGAGGCATCCATTCCTATAAAACTTCCCCGAATCGTAGCATCTGCATGGGGTGTACGTTCCCCGACTAAGTAAGGGGTAAATAAAAGGCCGTTTGATCCGATTGGTACATTTTTTAGGTCAGCCAACAATTCTTCAAACGTGTCGTTTTCTGCGAAATTTTCCTTAAACCAGCTTAAACTGTGACCCGCAGATAGCGTAACGCCCATCGTATAAAAGGCATTTTCTTTTCCATGATTAAAATAATGGACTTTTCCATTAAAGTCTCTATCGCTTCGTTCCTCATAAGAAAGAACAACACCCGATGTCCCAATGCTACATAGTGTTTCCCCTGGCGATAAAATGCCGGCGCCAATTGCTCCGCAAGCATTATCAGCTCCACCTGCAAATACTTTTGTTGAAGTGACTAACCCCGTTTTTTGAGAGAATGATTCACTAATATTGCCTATGCATTCACTAGATTCGACTAGTGGCGGACAAAGATTAATATTGATTCCTGCTAATTGGCAAAGCTCACTATCCCATTTTTTCTTGCTGATGTTTAATAATAATGTACCGGCAGCATCTGAATATTCACTATGAATAAAGCCGGTCATTTTAAAGCGTAAATAATCTTTAGGCAGCATAAATACAGCTGTTTTTTCAAATATCTCCGGTTCATACTCTTTTACCCACAATAACTTAGGAAGAGTAAATCCTTCTAAAGCCTGGTTTTTTGTTATTTCTAAAAGACGTTTTTCTCCAATCACTTTATAGAGATGATGACATTGTTCTGTTGTTCTTGTATCATTCCACAAAATAGCGTTACGTAATAGGTTGTAGTTTTCATCCAGCATCACAAGGCCATGCATTTGTCCAGAATAACTAATTCCTTCTATATCTTCGGGTTTTATATTAGCGTTAGCAATTAATTCACTTAAAGCACTAGCCGTCTGCTGAACCCATTCTTCTGGATTCTGTTCACTATACCCTGTTTTTTCATGAAGGAGAGGATAATTCTTAGAAACCACAGCGCAAATCTTGCCTTTTGTATCAACTAAAATCGTTTTTACGGCGCTTGTTCCTAGATCAATTCCAATTACATATTTCATCTTGATACCTCCGCGTTTATAAACGAGAGTAGAAATCGTTTCTACTCTCGTTTGTCCTTTAAACTTCCAAAATATATTGATTTAAAATGGCCTTTAATCGTTCTTGTCTTCCTGATTTATTCACAATATTCGGATTTTTAAACGCGTACTGCTCCAGTGTATGGAAGTTAGCTTTTCCTTCCACAATCTCAAGCCCAATTCCCTCTTTAAAGCTGCTGTAGCGCTCGTTGATAACATTTTCGAAAACACGATCTTCTACTAATTTATGTGCTACTTTCAATCCTCGAGCAAACGCATCCATTCCTGCTACATGAGCATAGAGTAAATCGTCTTGTTCAAAAGAACCTCTGCGCACTTTGGCATCAAAGTTTAATCCTCCGCTGCCCAGCCCTCCATTTTGCAGAATTTCATACATCGCTAGCGTTGTAGAATATAAATCCGTTGGGAATTCATCTGTATCCCAGCCTAAAAGAGGGTCACCTTGGTTTGCATCCACTGATCCTAATAAGCCTTGTACTCTAGCTACTCGTAATTCGTGTTCAAATGTATGCCCAGCTAACGTTGCGTGGTTAGCTTCTAGATTAAGTTTGAAGTATTTATCTAACCCGTATTGTCTTAAAAATGAAATAGTTGTTGCTGCATCGGTATCATACTGATGTGTCGTAGGCTCTTTAGGTTTAGGTTCAATTAAAAACTGCCCCCTATATCCAATTTCGGTTGCGTAATCTACAGCCATATGCATAAATCTGGCTAAGTTATCTAACTCTAACTGCAAATTTGTGTTAAGCAGTGTTTCATATCCCTCACGGCCGCCCCAGAATACATAATTTTCTGCGCCTAGTTCTTTTGCTGTTTCAAGCCCCTTTTTTACTTGAGCCGCCGCATAAGCAAATACATCTGCATTACAAGAAGTAGCTGCACCATGAACGAACCGGGGATTTGTAAACATATTCGCTGTGTTCCATAATAACTTTACGTTACTTGTTTGCATGTATTCTTTGATCATAGTGACGATAACATCAAGATTTTTATTTGTTTCTTGCAACGTACTGCCCTCCGGAGCAATGTCTCGATCATGAAATGCGAAGAATGGAACATTTAATGTTTCAAAAAGTTGAAAAGCTGCCTCAACTCTCGCTTTTACTAAATCCATTCCATCATATCTATCCCAAGATCTTTGCATAGTAGCTGCGCCAAAAGGATCCGTACCATCTGCTGTAAACGTGTGCCAGTAAGCAACAGAAAAACGCAGCTGATCTTTCATCGTTTTACCGCCTACTACTTCTTCAGGGTTATAGTATTTAAAAGCTAAAGGATTTTTAGAATCTTTACCTTCGTATAAAACTTTGTTTGCGCTTTCAAAATAATTAATTTTATTAGTACTAGTTTGGACCATTTGTCATTTCCCCCTTTGATTTAAGTGAACAAGTTTATCCATCAACTATCTTAATTGAGTTAGTTTGTTTATCCAATAAACTAACTTTATCTCATCATATACAAAATAAATGTTTATTTCAATGTTTTTTTTAGAAAATTTAGTTATAATATTAGATATGATACTTTTAAATATCTAATTCAAGCTTCAAAAAACACCAACTTAGTTCGATAGATAAACAAAGGAGTGGTTATTATTCAAATTGCAGATCAAGCTTTAGTAAAAAAAATGAATCAAAAATTAATATTAGATGAAATTTTAAAGAACTCCCCTGTCTCCAGGGCAACTCTCTCTGAGATTACAGGATTAAACAAGTCTACTGTCTCCTCTCAAGTAAATACACTGCTTGAAAAAGATTTTATTTTTGAAATTGGCGCAGGGCAATCTAGAGGCGGCAGAAGACCTGTAATGCTTGTTTTTAATAAGAATGCAGGCTACTCGATCGGTATTGATATAGGAGTCGACTATCTTAACGGAATTCTAACCGACTTAGAAGGAAATATTATTCTCGAGAAGACTTCTGACTTGTCTAGTTCTTCCGCTAGTGAAGTAAAAGAGATTTTATTTGCACTTATTCATGGTTTTGTAACCCATATGCCTGAGTCCCCTTATGGTCTAGTCGGAATAGGAATTTGTGTTCCAGGTCTTGTAGATCGTCATCAGCAAATTATTTTCATGCCTAACTTAAATTGGAATATCAAAGATTTGCAGTTTTTAATTGAGAGTGAGTTTAATGTTCCGGTTTTTGTTGAAAATGAAGCTAATGCAGGAGCATACGGTGAAAAAGTATTTGGTATGACAAAAAACTATGAAAACATCGTTTACATCAGTATTAATATCGGAATTGGAACTGGACTTGTTATTAACAACGAATTGTATAAAGGTGTTCAGGGTTTTTCTGGGGAAATGGGTCATATGACGATAGATTTTAATGGACCCAAATGCAGCTGTGGAAATCGAGGCTGTTGGGAATTATATGCTTCTGAAAAAGCGTTACTGGCTTCGCTCTCTAAAGAAGAAAAGAATATTTCTCGAAAAGAGATTGTGGAACGCGCAAATAAAAATGATGTAGAAATGTTAAATGCACTTCAAAACTTTGGCTTTTATATCGGAATTGGATTAACCAATATTCTTAATACATTTGATATAGAAGCTGTTATCTTGAGAAATCATATAATTGAATCTCATCCCATTGTTTTAAATACGATTAAAAACGAAGTTTCTTCTAGAGTCCATTCTCATTTAGACAATAAATGTGAACTATTGCCTTCTTCGTTAGGAAAAAATGCACCTGCTTTAGGAGCGGTTTCTATCGTTATTGATTCTTTTTTAAGTGTTACCCCTATAAGTTAGTTAAGTGAACGTAAAGGTTAGCAAACTATATCACGTTTGATCTTAAGAATGAAGGAGCTACTTTCGATGAATTGATTTTCTATAAAAGGGAAAGAATTACCCTCTTCTATTAAGAGTGTTATGTCTGTCTCCACCCTTACCTTTTCATCTCATGCAGCCAGTCACCTATCATAACGGCAACTGGCTGTTTATATGTTATTAGCAACCTGCTCTTTTCTAAACTACGGAGAGTCTTGCCTTTTGGGTTAGTTTACCTGCTTTTCAAATTATGAATCATGTCTTGTCAGAGTAGTTATGACTTCTTTATATTCCTCTACCTCTTTGGTCTGTGCGAGAGTATTGATTTTCTCTAGCGATAAAAGAGAGTTCTGAATAATAAATGTGCGAGGCTCCGTATCATTTTGCAGTAATTCATCCGATATAAACGTAACAAATTCTAGACTTCTCTTTCGTTCCTCTTCATTTGTTAGTTTATTTTCAATCACCCGTTTTAACTTCGCAGTTACACGCGTCAGATCTGTCGAAAAATGACTTTCTGTTTTCTCATTAAATACCGCAGAGTAAACGGAAGGGTTAAATAACTGTTCTTTTTGTTCTGCTACTTCGATTATGATTTTCTCTGTACGCTTCATGCAATAACGGACAATTTGTTCAATAGGTAATGGATAGTTCAGCGCTTTGTTCATTTTAAACATATTGTTAAGCATTCCTTCTAGCAGCACAGCTCCATCAAATAAATAAGGAGAAGTCTTAGACGGAAAAATCTGCTGAAAACGTTCATATATCCAGTTGAATGTTGCAGCTTTTAATTCCTCTATATAATGAAATGTTTTAACTTCATTTAAAACGAGTGTACTTTCAATCATTTCAGGAATTTTGTTTTGCTCTGCAAAGTTCAGCATAAAGATCATCTGTTCTTGAAATATCTTCTGATTATCCCCTCTATATTCAATGGCTATTTTTTCTCTTTGTAGAATAAGTGATTCTTGCAGAGACGAAAGTAATGAGAGAAGCAGTTCGCTTTTAGATGAGAAATATTTATAAAATGTTCCTTTTGAAATACCGCTTCTTTCTAATATATCTTGTACCGAAGTGTCTATGTATCCTTTTTCTATAAAAAGCTGGTGTGTATGCCCTAAAATATCGAGCTGTTTTTGATTCATTGCTGTTACTCCTCTGTTTACAATTTACTTTTTATTTAGTATAACTTATCTGCCTTTTCCTACGTGAACTTTATCCTTTTTCCTTGATAAACAAGTAAAAATAATTATATACTATTAGTACATTTTTATACACTTAGTATAAAAATGTACTAATAGTATAGGTTATTCGACAAAGTAACTATTTATCTAGCAAGTGACAACTACTGAGCGCTATGTAGCTAGTAAATTCCAAATCTATACCTATTCTGAAGGAGGAATAAGATCATATGAACAAAGAAGTCATTCCCGTTACAGAAATTCCAAAATTTCAATCACGTGCAGAAGAGTTTTTCCCTATCCAATGGTATAAAGAAATGTTGAACAACTCCCCCGTTTATTTTCATGAAGAAACAAACACATGGAATGTATTCCAATACGAACATGTTAAACAAGTCTTGAGCAACTACGATTTTTTTTCAAGCGATGGACAGAGAACCACTATTTTTGTTGGAGATAATAGTAAGAAAAAAAGCACATCTCCAATCACCAACCTTACAAACTTAGATCCTCCTGACCACCGGAAAGCGCGATCTTTGCTTGCTGTTGCCTTTACTCCTCGCAGTTTAAGGAACTGGGAACCGCGAATCAAACAAATTGCAGCAGACCTTGTAGAAGCGATACAAAAGAATTCAACTATTAATATTGTGGACGATTTATCTTCTCCTTTTCCTAGTCTAGTTATAGCAGATCTATTCGGCGTACCGGTAAAAGACCGATATCAGTTTAAAAAATGGGTAGACATTCTGTTTCAGCCTTATGACCAAGAAAGATTAGAAGAGATTGAACAAGAAAAGCAAAGTGCAGGAGCTGAATATTTTCAATACCTCTACCCGATTGTCATTGAAAAGCGCTCCAACCTTTCTGATGATATTATCTCAGACTTAATTCAAGCTGAAGTTGATGGTGAAACATTCACAGATGAAGAAATTGTACACGCTACCATGTTGCTTCTAGGTGCAGGCGTTGAAACCACAAGTCACGCCATTGCAAATATGTTTTATTCTTTTTTATATGACGACAAGTCGTTATACAGCGAGCTGAGAAACAATAGAGAATTAGCTCCAAAAGCAGTAGAAGAAATGCTTCGATATCGGTTTCATATCTCCAGACGAGATCGCACGGTTAGACAAGATAACGAGCTATTAGGCGTTAAGCTAAAAAAAGGAGATGTCGTTATTGCGTGGATGAGTGCATGTAATATGGATGAAACTATGTTTGAAAATCCTTTTTCTGTAGACATTCATCGTCCAACTAATAAAAAGCACTTAACATTCGGAAACGGACCTCATTTTTGTTTGGGCGCCCCTCTTGCCCGACTTGAAATGAAAATTATCTTAGAAGCATTTTTAGAGGCCTTTTCTCATATTGAACCATTTGAAGACTTTGAATTAGAACCGCATTTAACAGCTTCAGCTACGGGTCAATCTTTAACATACTTGCCCATGACGGTGTACAGATAAAGTTTATGTGCATGACAAAGCAGAGAAACGTGAAAGAGGTTTATCTTCTCTCATGTTTCTCTTTTCTTTTATTATCTCGTTTAACTACTTATGTACCAAGTTTAGGAGGGCTTTAATATGATTTAAAGCTGACAGTACCGAAATATAAGTGGCGATGAGCTGGTTAACGAAATATCAGCTATTGCCTTCTCTGCCTTAGTACATCTTCTATAAAATAGTGATACAAATAATTAATAAGAGCAGTGGTAATCGAGATGAGAAAAAGTTGAAAGCGCGTCATGTTTACCATTTTGTATACCTTCAGTTTTTCTGCCAGACTGGTCAAAGGATAAGCAAATAGATAGTCAAACAGGACGTTAATTAACAAATATTTTTTGAAATTCCCATAGGTCAGTTTGAATACCCAAAAATTAGCTACAAAAAACGGTCCAAATATAAAAGAAACGTCGCTTGAAAGTTTAGGGAAAAGAGGTTTCTTCACTTTCCACCATGTAAAGCTTTTAGATAACTCACTGATAAAAGCAATAACTAATGAACTAAATGTCAAAACAGGTAGGTATCTTTTAAAGACAAATTTATCAACTTTTACTATAGACAGCCAAGGCAATAAAAGTACTGCCAAAAGCGTTAACTTTCCTTTCATTATGTACCCAACTCCTGCCGTTACGAAAATCTAAGCTAAATCATATTCTCTTTAGTTTGTGTAATAGGCTCTTTTTTATGTGTTTATTACACTGCGTTAGTTCTTTTATTCGCCTTTTATTACAAGATTTTTTGCTTTCAGGAAATTATTGATTCTCATATTCTGCATGTGCATGGAGAAAATACGGAGGTGAATGTTTAAAAGGAGGAATTAAAAATGACTACAGTACGTGAAGTTATGACTAAAGATGTGAAAGCTTGTGCACCGCACGACCCAATAACAGCAGCTGCAAAATTAATGCGTGATATTAATTGTGGCTCTGTGCCGGTGTGTCAAGAAAATCGAGTAATGGGAATGATCACAGACCGTGATATCGTGTTAAATTGCGTGGCGGATGGAAAAGATTGCAACACTGTGCATTGCCATGATTGCATGACTAAAGATGTAATTACTTGTTCTCCGGATACGGATATTCATGAGTGTGCACGTATGATGGCTGACCATCAAATTCGCCGCATTATTGTAGTGGAGAATAATAATATGGTTGGAATCTGTGCAATCGGCGACCTTGCGACAGTAAACGTATATGTTGATGAAGCCGGTGCAGCATTAAGCGAAATTTCTAATCAAGTTCATTAAAACTTTTTAGCATATAAATCCTTAATGCTTGTACAAAATAACCTTGTCTGCAAGGAGGTGCTAATATGCCAAATTTAAACGATAACAAATTTAAAAAGATTCAGTCTGAGAGTCAAAAGCAAGGAAAGTCTCAAGAGGAATATGCGGCTGAGCTTGACGCTAATCGCGCAAAAAGCCAAAAGAAAAAATAACAATAAAAAAGGATTACAATCGGCAGAGGCTCGTTTGTAATCCTTTTTATCATCCCGCTTTGTTACAGGCTGCCATCAGTTATAAATGTATAGTGAGTATATGCCTTATACTTCTCACCAGGCTTTAATACACAAGAAGGAAAATGCTTATGATGAATAGCGTCTGGCAAACCTTGTGTTTCTAAGCAAACACCGAGGTATTTCTCTGAGTGAACCCCTCTAATTTCGAACTCTTCGTTTAGATGATTTCCCGTATAGAGAACGACTGAAGGCTGATCCGTTTTGACTTCTATTTTGCGGCCGCTTGCAGGATCAAATAATGACATCTGATTTTCAGCTTCTGCTTCTAAAAGAAATGGATGGTCGAACCCTTTACCCACTAATATATTTTGCGGATGTGCAGAGTCCACACCTTCCTTGAGACTATGTCCTTCTCTAAAATCAAATGGGGTATCTGTGACGTTTAACACTTCTCCAGTAGGTAAAAGATCATCATTTAACTCTAAGAATTCGTTACTTTTCATCTTCAAAACATGATCTAAGACCGTTTCTTTTAGATTTCCGCTTAAATTGAAATACGTATGATTTGTTAAATTGATAAGAGTGTCTTGATCTGTTGTTCCTTCATAAGAAATATGGAACTCATTTTTATTCGTTAATGTATACGTAACTTTCACTTCAAGGTTGCCGGGATACCCTTCTTCTCCGTCTTTACTTACATATGTAAATTCAACACCTACATGATCAGTTGTCTCAATAGTTTTGGCATTCCATATTTTATGACTGAATCCTTCTTTTCCACCATGCAAATGATTGTTTCCTTCATTTTTCTCTAGACGATAGGTTTCATTATTAAGCTCAAACGATGCTCCACCTATACGCCCTGCTACGCGTCCGACCACAGCTCCGAAATAAGGAGAATACTTTTGGTATTCTTCTATTGAATCAAATCCCAATACAACACTTTCAATCTTCCCTTCAGAATCCGGCATTTCAATATTTGATATTACACATCCATAGTCAAGGCAGGTGATTTTAAGCCCTTCATCATTTAATAAGGTATAAGCATGTACAGCTTGATTGTTTAGTTCGCCAAATTTCTCTGAGTTCACTTTCACTTTTAATCAGTCCAATCCTCTTTTTATTCGTAAATTGCTTAACGGACCCTACATGTTATAAACATCGGATATGTTGTTATAGTTCCCTCTGCAATCCTTCCTGAATCTTCATTATTCTCATTTTATTGTAATCGTGTACATTTCTTAATTCAAGCTTGAATGATAAAGGCTGGCCACTGTGTGTCATTGCTATTTCTTTAGTATTCCTAAGTATTCTTCCCAAGGTCCTACATCTTCTCTATATCGTTCTGCCATTACTCGAACAATTTGCGCAATATGGGTTAAATCATGAGCAACCCAAGTCGAGAGCAGCTCTCTGACTTTTACTTCCCCAAACTCAGGGTGTTCTCCTCTCACTTCAAGGTGCTTTTCATGCTTAACTAGCAGCTTTAGTTGATGTAAATTCTGTATTCTTACCTTTTTGAATTCAAGAAGCTTCTCTTCAATAGAATTAGCAGATTCCTTGTTTAAATGGGCATAGCGGTCAAACGGAGGAAAAGCTCCCTCTTTTCCTTCTTGAAGGATGAATTCTAGCCTTGGTATCCAATTGTTTTTTTCTGCTTCTATTAAATGTTCTATGACTTCGGAGGTATTCCACGTTCCTTCGCCTTCATTGCATTGCAGCCACCCTGCAGATAGACCAGAAAAAAGTTTTTCAAGCGTTTGTGGCGTATTCTCAAGTATTTCAATCGCTTCTTTTAAATTAAAATTCATGTAAATTCCCCTTTCGACAAATATGACTTTCAACGTAATAATAAGAGCTGTCAGTTATGTGAAAATTCTTTCGATTATAGTCAATTTTACCACAATTGACTGCTATTAAAGGAAGAAGCTAATCTTCTACTTACTTTAAGATTTACTAAAACAAAATCAGAACACATGTTTGGTTTTTGTTTAGAAATATGATAAAATATACATAGGCTAGAACGCAGTGAGTATCAGTCTGGATGGGTACTGCTCATTGGTAAAATAGATTGCTAGCGACTTTTTCATCTTGAGCTTTCCGTTTGAATTGGAGTGAGACAACAGTGAGTAAAAATCAAAAGCAATGGACACAAGAAGAAGATAGATTTCTCATTGAACATTACGGCGTGATGACGCTTCAAAAAATGGGTGAGCATTTACATAGAAGCAAAGAATCAGTTAACAAACGGCTTACTCGATTAAATCTTCGTGATTCAGATACAGCTTTACGTAAAAAATGGACGCTTGAACAAGATGCTTTTTTACAGGAGAACATTGATCTCATGAATAACCGTGAAATGGCACACTCCTTAGGCAGAAGTCCTTCTTCTATTGCTACGCGCATAAAAGTTTTGGGACTAACACGAAAAACTGCGATGCGAAGATGGACAGTACAAGAAGACGAATATTTGCTAAGGTATTACGGAGTAAAATCCCTTTCGCGCATATCAGCGAAATTGCAGCGAAGTGTGCAAGCACTAGAATCGAGGTTAAGTCGTTTAGAGGTGTATGGAGCTAAATCACACGTAGGACATATTACAGCGTGTGAACTAGCAGCCTGCCTTGAAGCAGATGTTCATACAATTTACAAGTGGATTCATAAAGAGAATCTACCGTATAAAATGATCATCGCCAAGACAAGAACATTCATGGGAATTGACATTCAATCTTTTTGGAAGTGGGCTGAACAAAATAAATCGTGCCTTAACTTTTTTAAAATACCTAAAAATACGCTTATTCCAGAACCAGCGTGGGTGGAGGAACAAAGAAAGCTAGACTATGTAAAGCGCCCTAAATATGAGCATAAAAAGTGGACAGCAGAAGAAGATGCCAGGTTGTGGGGTATGTTCTATCAGGAAAAGCGCAATCAGCGAGAAATTGGAGAGTTGCTCGGGCGTTCGAGAAATAGCGTGCAGCGACGCTTAGAGCGTTTACGTAAAAAGAAACTAGCTAGTTAAAATAAAAACAGCTTGGAGTAAGCATAGCTTATTCCAAGCTGTTTTTATTGATATGATTTTTTGTTAAGCTTTAACTGCTTTTTTCCAATCTGCTGCAAATTTTTCCATTCCTTGGTCAGTTAACGGGTGTTTTGCTAATTGCTCAATAACAGCGTATGGAATTGTGGCAATATGAGCCCCTGCAAGTGCTACGCGCGTTACATGATCCGGATGTCTTACAGATGCGGCGATAATTTGAGAATCGATGTTTTGAACGCGGAATAACTCAGCAATTTTAGATACTAGCTGTACCCCGTCTTCTGAAATATCATCAAGACGTCCTAAAAATGGAGAAACATACGTCGCTCCAGCACGAGCTGCTAAAAGTGCTTGGTTTACTGTAAAGATTAGGGTTACATTTGTTTTTACGCCTTTTTTTGCAAGATAGCGCGTCGCTTCCAAGCCAGCCAATGTCATAGGCAGCTTAATCGTAATATTTTTATCTCCGTCGTTAATTTTAATCAGTTCTTCTGCTTGAGCGATCATGTCTTCAGCAGAAAGTGCGTCAGGCGTTACCTCAGCGGAAACGGATTCAACTTCCGGTACCATTTGAAGGATTTCTTCGATGCGGTCTTCAAATCTTACGCCTTCTTTTGCTACTAAAGATGGATTGGTTGTCACACCAGCTAGAACACCTACTTTGTATGCTTTCTTAATATCCTCAAGGTTTGCTGTATCAATAAAAAATTTCATCTCACTATTCCTCCTTATTGTTATACATCAATCTGCATTTCAACTTGCTTGAGCTATAGCCTAGCCAATTTGCTGCAGGGCATATAGATTTTCTATAGAAGCGTTTTCAATCTCTTTTGCAGTTAATACCTTTAATTTTTCTAAAAATTGTATAGCGTCCACTCGGTCTTCAATGTCTTCTTCTGTACGAATATTCTCCGTTTTAATCTGATGGATACATTCGTTGATGACTTCTTTGTACGCATTCGTTTGGATAAACCATTCTGCTAACAGCGTTTTTGTTGCTTCTCTTTCTTCTTCACTTTTAACTGCAAACAAACTCTCTGTTTCCGTTTCACTCAGCATAAAGCTGCTAAAATCGTGATTCATACAAAGCCAAAAATAACCTTTTTGGCTATCGTAATACTTTCCTTCTCTTAAAAGAAAATACTTGATTCCAAATTTAATTTTATGAGATTGGTTCTCTGAACTCGGCATATGAATTTCTTTTATTTCTACGCTTTCTGACACATCCAGATATGTTTCTAAACCGTACTTTGTATTCACTACTTTTGCATCCAATAGGTCCATCCTCATTCTCCTTTTCTCAAATTCTATTTATTTTTATAAAAACAGAGGTCTGATTTTATGTAATAACGAATCCCATTTTTGTGGATGTTTTTCTTAACCAACCGACATGTTTTACTGTTTACGCTTTCATTATATATCAGATTATTCGAAAAATCATCAAAAACAATCAAATTCATTCAAAAAAAGTCATAAAAACGTAAAAAAATAGTCAAAAAAGGTCATTATTCATTAAAAATAGATGAACTTTTACGTTGATTGCGTGCTTCAATGTTTCTTAAGGGAATTACCTTTTCCAAAAAAACCACTTTTATTACATACCCTTTCTGGAAAAATATACTCATTCGTTTCACCGTTTTTTCACTTTAACATGATATCCTGTAGTATACTTTTGTTTCACGTGCTAATTCCCATGATTTTTTACTATTTAAGGTTATTCATTTTTATTAGTGGGAAAGTTACATAAATACAACACGTTATAGGGGGACTTTAACATGGATAAGAGAATTGAAACATTAAAAGAAAAGCTGCCTGATAATCATAAGGAGGTTGCTGTTCTGACCTCTCATATTTTTGATGCGCTTGATAAATTAACAACTGAACATCGCAGATATGTTGATATTTCGGCAGCAGCCAAAATAAAGCCGAATCCGGATGAAGAGAAAGCTTTTTTTGATACCATTTATCAAGTGAAAACACTCATTATGTCAGAGCTTGAAAAAACCGTTGAGGATATCGAGCATAAAGGTGATAAAAACTGGCATAAGAACTATAAAGATGGAATCGAGTGATAGGTAAATAAAACGTTTAAAAGCCTGTGCTTTTTGGAGCACAGGCTTTTTCCTTTGAGATTCTCTACACTCTACTGGCTTGATTTGGAGAGCTCTTGGAATTCAATCATTGAAGATTTAATACCGTTACTTTTTCACGAGTCATCGATTCAATACTTTTACGAATGCCTTGAGCGCCCATACCAGATCCTTTTACGCCGATAAAAGGAAAATGATCAGGACCGCGTTCCGTGCGGCCGTTGATTTGAACGGATCCGACTTCAATTTTATTTGCAATTGAGAAGGCTTTATTAATATCTTTTGTAAAAACACTTGCTTGTAAGCCAAATTCTGATTCGTTTGCTATATCAACGGCTTCTTGATCAGAAGAGACGCGGATAATTGGTAACACAGGACCGAATGGTTCTTCCCATGCCACGCGCATAGTATCATTCACGTCATCTAAAAGCGTAGGATAGATAAGGTTTCCTTCACGCTTGTTTCCAGTCACAACTTCTGCACCTTTTCCGAGCGCGTCTGCAATTAAAATCTGAATAAAGTCCGCTGCTTTGCTATCAATTAATGGAACGATCGTACATCCATCTTCAGGAGAACCGACTGATAGTTTATGTACTTCTTCTTTTAAAATATTTACGAGCTCGTTTGCCACTTTTTCATGCACAAGTACACGTTTAATAGCTGTACAGCGCTGACCGGAATAAGAAAATGCTCCGCTTATAATATGTTTTGCTGCTTCTTGTAAATCTGCATCTTCACATACAATACCCGGGTCTTTTCCTCCAAGTTCTAGTACAAGAGGAATCATGCCTGCCTTTTTAGCTAATTGAGTACCCGTATTTGTTCCCCCGGTAAATGAAATCATGTTAATGCCTTTATGTTCAACTAAATAATCCCCAATAACAGATCCGCGGCCCGTTACGACGTTTACAAGACCTTGTGGAATACCTGCTTGATGAAGAGCTTCAATCATCTTAATACCGCTGATCGCTCCTTGCGTTGCGGGTTTGAAGATAACTGCATTTCCTGAAATAAGCGCAGGCGCCAGTTTAGCAGCTGCTAAATTTACCGGATAATTAAAAGGAGGAATTGCGAGTACAACCCCTAAAGGCACGCGTTCAACAATAGCAACTTTAGACTTAGAACCGCCAGGAAAACTATCTCCCTTCATGCTTTCTCCGTTCATATGAAGGGCTTCTTCAACTGTATAGCGAATGAAATCTGCTGTGCGCACTACTTCATTCCTTGCATCTTTTAAGCTTTTTCCAACTTCCTTCATAATAATTTCGGCAATTTCACTCTGCATTCTTACCAGCTCATCCGCCCAGTTGTATAAATACCTGGCACGTTCTTGCAGAGAAATTTCTGCCCACCCTTTCTGAGCTTTTTGCGCGGCATGTACTGCTTCATCGACCTCTTCTTTTGTGATAGCCTGCACTTTTCCAATCACGTCATGACGGTATGGAGAAACAATGTCAATTGTCTGCCCTGATTTACTTTCTTTCCACTCACCGTTAAGATAAAAAGAATAAGTTGATACATTTAATACCGTTGTTGTCATAAAAAGTCCCCCTTAATAAAAGTGAAATTATTATCAAAATTTTCAGTCTTTTTTATGAATGAAAACTCTGTGAATATTTGAGCAAAAAGAATTCTAGATGCATCTATTTCTATAACTTTTTATATCGCTTGTAACTTCCTTAAACTTGTTGCCTTTAAAGCAGCAGCTTTTCTCTTTTCGACTCAAAACCAAAGCATCATATAATTTAATGAATATTTTGTATTTTTAATATATATAAATTTCTTTCATTCGTACAATACAAAAAAGTTATCTCAACGATTAATAATGTTAATGATTTATGTCCCCATACGAAAAAAATTTATAGATTCCTACTTTTTTAGGGAAAATGGGAGTTTTAAGCTCCCTTGATTATATTTATTTTGAGGGAGATATTGAGGAGATGCCCTACTCTTTTTATTCTATGTGTTGAGAAAATAAAATAAGGGTATATAATAAATATAGGAAAATGAAGATAAAAGTAGAATATATATTCTAAAGGGAGGGATTTATTGTGATTGTTACTTTAGGTTTTGCGGCATCAATTATTGCTTTGTTTATGCTTTTTACTAATCGGACGTCCAATATCCCGGAAGAAATAATCCATGAAACAACAAATGTTAATAAAGAAGAGCAGGATATGTATTATATATAAAGCGTCTTAACAGACGCTTTTTTGTTGCGATTTTTACAAAGTCTATAGCGGTTAGAAACGGCCCTCACCTATCATTTATCTTTATTTGTCAGTGCCTGATAGCCATAAATAGTTAAGCAGAAACTAATAAACGAAAAAAAGATATGTTTTGGCTTAAAGTTAACTAACTTAAATAAGTCCAATTTTTGATACAAGTAGCTTAGCGGAAAAGCAAATAGTGAATCCATAAGTAAATTAACGAAAAAAAATCTCTTAAAGCTGCCAAACGTAAAATGAAAGATCCACAGTGTCCCTATCAAAAAGGGGCCAAAAATAAAGCTGCTATCATTTAAAATTTTTCCTTTCCACCCTCCTTTTACACTCCACCACTTGTAAGGAATAGCTAATGAGCACATTCCAATTACTAAAGATGAGGCAAATAGAGAAGCGGGAAAATAGGTTCTCATTGATTTTTTTGGCATAAAAACAAGGGAAATCCATGGAAGAAACAATTGAAGAATTCTGATGACGTTGGGCATATTAGTAAATTCTCCTTTCTTATGTTAACATGCCTAAATGTAATCGGATTATGCCTATATCCAAAAAAACGGATAAGCTCTATTGCTCTGTGAGTTATTTACAACCGGTGGAACAATCATAATTAAGACATAGCATAGCTTCTAGCATAACGTTTAAGAGCTAATTCTTTTTAAATGAAAATATCTTAATTCAAAATACGACAGACTTCGACACTATCTATTTGTTACTATATTTTTTAGGTTCTATTTTTAGATTGGAACCATTTTTACATAAATAATTTAACAATTTAAGCCTTTAAAATGACGTGGCAAGTGGAGGAAACTTAATGTGTTTCAAATGTAGACTACTGCTGATAAAGATAGAATTTATACGAAAAATGATGATGATGATTGCCCTAGAAGAAGGGTTTACAAGTAGTAATACGATTAAAATCAGTCAGGATCTCGATGTATTGTTAAATCGGTTTGAAGCTACTTGTTAAAAAATGTTCGTTGATAACAGAAAAAGGATCTTTCGATAAGATCCTTTTTCTGTTGGTAGACAATTATTTGTTTCAAAAAAATGAAGGCTGATGTTATTTAGCAGTACATCTTGATCGCGCGTTCATACTCTATTTAATCATTCTGTGCTTCAAAAAAGTCCCACATCATTTTTGAAGCATTAGGACCTTTTGAATCAGTGTCTGATCCATTGTTATTTCCTCCTGACCATGCATGCCCCATATCCTCTACCATAATTTTTTTCATCCAGATTTTATTTTCTGCATCTATGTAGTCAGACATTATGTAGCTATAATGATTTCCGTTGTCTTGTGACGTATAAAAAGCAGCATTTTCATGTAGGTTTATACCGAAATTCTTATATGTATAAATCCACTGCTGAATTAATGTAGACGCATTAACTGGAGTGACTGTTGTATCTGATTGACCATGAAACGTAATGATGGGAACAGGCCGTGCATAAGGTCCCATTTTTTTATAAGCTTCATCACCGTCAAGTTCAGGATTTAAAGAGCCGTATAGCATGACTTCTCCAGCTGTGATGAGGTCTACAGCATACGCATTACTGCCTGCTGAATGAATGCCTACTGCTTTGAATACATCAGGATAAGCAATAGCCATCACATTTGCCATAAAGCCTCCAGCTGACATACCAGCAAGGTATATATTAGTAGAATCAATCGCATACTTAGCGGTTATGTGATCAATCATATCTTTTATTATGTCTGGCTCTCCATTACCGCGAAACTGGTTATACTTATAAAACCAATTCCAGCACCCGTTGGAATTAGCAAAGTAGTTCATTTGAGGATAGAGAACAATAAAGCCTTTTTCTTCCGCTAGTTTATTCATCTCCGTACCTGCGGCAAAATCATCTGCATCTTGTTGACATCCATGAAGCATAACGATTAATGGTACTTTGCTTAATCCAGTATATGTACTTGGAACATACACCTTGTAAGTAAAATAATCATCATAATTATACTCTTTCCAAATAGGTTGAAAGAACACGCTCTGTAATTCTATTAAAAACGTAGAAACAGTTAAAACTGGGTTCGCAAAAAAGGAATATAAAGTATTCACGGAGTTTACCCTCTCTCTATTTCTGATGTATATACTCTTTATTTCGTTATATCACAAAATAATCCTTTTATTATGTAGCTGATCTTTTTATATGCCTCTAATTATTTTGTTCTTCATTCTTTAGTCGTACAAATTCATATACTAAGTTACGCTCTGCGTTGGATAACAACTTTAGGTAATTTTATTAAACTTAGTATAACAACTAGCCAATCAAAAAATTTAAAAAAGGAGTGTTCATAATGACGAAAGCAAAGCCTAGTTTTAAACATTACTGGAATGAGATTATACGAGGCCTTATTATCACCAAATAGTGTACAAATTCATCATGTAAAACTATAGAAAAAAGAATTCTATAGTAAGAACAGTCACTTAGTACGTTTAATACGAATATACGCGCGGAATACTAGAAAAGGACTGGCTATAAAAGCCCGTCCTTTTTTATGTTATCAAACGATTATTTATTTAACCAAAATTAAAAACTGATATTATTTGGCGGTACATTGTCTCCTTTTTCCTCTTTCTTGAGCTCAGATTCTATGTATGAATCTTTAGAGGACTCTCCCATACGCCAATAAACAAGAAAGCTGATGGCAATACACCCTGCTACATAGAAAAAGAAAAGTGATTCATGGCCGATACTTTTCAGCCATAGGGCAATAAATTCTGCAGTACCTCCAAATATGGCAACTGTAAGTCCGTACGGTAACCCAACACCAAGAGCTCGAATTTCTGTTGGGAAAAGCTCAGCTTTTACAATAGCGTTAATCGATGTATAACCTGTTACAATGATAAGTCCAACTGTCATTAATAAAAAAGCCATGACTGGGTTATGTGCTTGTTTCATAAAAAGAAACAGCGGTACAGTCAGCAATGTTCCCAAAATACCAAAGCTCATTAACAGCGGTCTGCGTCCAATTTTATCAGATAGCATACCTGCTATTGGCTGGATGACAACAAATACAAGCAGTGCACAGAAGTTAATCCAGCTTACAACTCCTTTATCCAGCCCTACACTGTTTACCATAAATTTTTGCAAATACGTCGTATACGTATAAAAAGCGACCGTTCCTCCTAATGTTAAGCCAATAACGGTCAACACTGCTTTAGGATGCTTCATAAGTGCTTTAATAGTCCCTGCATTTTCACGGCTTTCAGAGTCCATTTTAGAAAATTGTTCTGACTCATCCATTGTACGGCGCAGCCATAAAACGCTTAGCGCACCGATTGCTCCAATAACAAAAGGAATACGCCAGCCCCATGAAATCATATCTGCTTCACTAAGAACGTTTTGCAGAATAATTTGAACACCTAATGCCACCAGCTGACCAGCAACAAGCGTCACATACTGAAAGCTTGAATAAAATCCTCTTCGCCCGCTGCTTGCCATTTCAGAAAGGTAAGTTGCAGAAGTTCCGTATTCTCCTCCTAAGGAGATTCCTTGCAGTAAACGCGCTAGTACTAGAATAATAGGAGATAATAACCCTATCGTGCCATAGCTAGGAGTACAAGCGATAATAAAAGAACCGCTCGCCATAATGGTAATAGATAAGGTAAGCGCAGCCCGGCGACCATATCGATCCGCATAGCGCCCCATTAATAAACTACCGATTGGACGCATTAAGAAACCGACAGCAAAGATTGCCGCTGTGTTAAGCAGCTGACTTGTTGGGTCACCTTCCGGGAAGAATTGCGATGAAAAATAGACGGCAAAAGCAGAGTAAACGTACCAATCGTACCATTCAATTAAGTTCCCAACAGATCCTTTAAAAATATTACTTGTAATACGCCTGTTGTTTGCAGCTTCACTGGTATGAGCCATGAGTGATCCCTCTTTTCTTTGAGTGTTTAATGTTGATTCTCCTGTAACATGAAGTAGCAAGTAATTTACCAGCAAATCTTTTTAAACAGCTAGACTGTATTGCTTTTTATAAAACCTGTTCAACCAATTACTTATATAATGAGAGCGCTTAAAAAAGGTTGGGTAATTGATTTCAATATCATCTATAGATAATAAAATAAGCGGTTTTAAAAGCGGCGGCTGTCTATTACATATGTAGTGTTAATCCTCCCTTCCATTTATATATTGTACTATTGATTTATTAGAAAATATAATATTTTCTAATTATTTATACAAAAATTTTACAAAGTTCGGCTTTCTAATTTATATGACAAACAGAAAAAAAGCCATGTTCTTTAAGTGAGAACATGGTTAAGAAAATATTCTTATCAACTTGTGAGTGTAAGCTGCTTACATTTACATAATATGTAGAATAAACATAACTTGTACTAAGCTCTAACCTAAATTTAAGATAATTATCGAATTTTAATCTTATCCCTTATTATATATACAGCCATGGATGCTCTATAATTTTGTTGCATTGGCGACCTTAATTTGGCTCATTTGATTTTAAATTCACATAAAAAGCGTTCTATCCCGAGATATTTTTCACCTAAGCTTGTTGTTTGGAAACCAAACTATATAAAATAATGAATGAGAAGAAATACCCCGAGAACTGGAGCAGCAGCTAACATAAGGTTTATAGAATTTGTAATTCTCCACTTCTTGTCTGTTTTTGATTCCGTGGCCAGATTAGCTCTCATTCGATCACCGCTTACAGCTACTCCAGATATAATGATGGCTAGCCCTACTAATAGAATGAAAACGGCAAAAAATACTGTTTCTGAATTTACGTTTGCTATTGTACATCCTAATAAAAGAATAAAAGATAAGATGAATCCTCCAATAATTGATTTAATCATTTTTGCTTTCCTCCTAGCCTTTTTATAAAGTTTCCACACATTAACTATATAATATCATTTTTTCTATATTTTTACTTTTATTTCTGTTATCCCAACCGATAAAAAGACAGCAATTAAAGCCATTTAAAAAAAGCGAAACGCTTATGTCTAAAAGCGTTTCGCTCAAGGGAAATACATTTTAACTCTCTTTTGTGATATCTGCCGGACATATACGAATTACTTTTGATAAGTCACTTAATGTTAACTGTATCTGGTGACCTACACGCCCGCCTGAAAAGTAAATCGTTTCGCAGTCTTCTGCTGTAGAGTCAATGAAGGTTGTGAACTGCTTTTTCATTCCGATAGGAGAACACCCGCCGTGAACATATCCTGTAAGAGGCAACAGCTCTCTTTGAGGAATCATTTCCAAAGACTTTTCACCAGCTGCTTTTGCCGCTTTCTTTAAATCAAGCTCCTTTTCAACCGGTACCATGAAGACATAATGTTCTTTTGATTTCCCTACGGTCACCAGTGTCTTAAAGACTTTAGCAAGGTCCACTCCCAGCGAAGTAGCTACCTGTACCCCACTCAGCTTTTTAGTGTCATAAGAATAATAGTTGTACTCAATTTTTTTCTGATCTAAAATTCGCATGACATTCGTCTTATCTGCTTTTTTACCCATAATTATCACCGATACTATCATAACACGTTTTGTTTTCATATCTCCATATATTAGGATAGGTAGGTTAGTAAGGGTTATTTTGAGAAAGGCAGGCCGTTATAATGGCCTACCTTTTGGTATTGACTGAAGATACGTATAGGAATCTACACAAATTTTCATCTATTAATAAAGAAGAAAAACAGCGCAAGCATCTTTAGCTTTTACAATATTTCAATATACCCTTCTGTTCCATGTACACGAATTCGCTGTCCGTCTTTTATCAGCCGAGTAGCATTCTCTACTCCAACAACCGCTGGCAATCCGTATTCACGTGCAATGACTGCGCCGTGAGTCATCAGTCCGCCAACTTCCGTAACAAGCCCTTTTATCCCTACGAATAACGGGGTCCAGCTAGGGTCAGTAAAGGAAGTGACTAATATATCTCCATCTGATAGATTAGCATTTTCCATGTTTAAAATGACGCGCGCTCGCCCTTCTATCACTCCTGAAGAAACCGGTAAACCTACAATTGCTTGGGACGGAAGATTTTCTCGTTTGTAAACACCTGTAACAATTTCGCCATGAGACGTGATTACACGCGGCGGCGTTAGCTTTTCATATAATTTGTACTCTTCTTTTCGTTTGATGATGATTTGATCATTCATTTTATGTGTGCGCACGACTTCTTGAAGTTCTTCAAACGTCAGATAGTATATATCTTCTGTTTCAGAAATAACACCGGCTTTTACAAGCTGAGCGGCTTCTTTCAGCAGAGCCTGCTTATAAACAAAATAACGATTAATCATGCCATATTTGGGATATTCACGATAACCGATAAAATTTCGGATGAGATTAATCTTTTCTTTTGTTTCTTTTGCTTTTTGTTCACCATCCGGCAATTGCTTCAAGCGGTTTAATAGCTCTTGCTCTTTTTCCAAGGCTTCCTGCAGGCCTTTTTCAAATTTTTGCTTGCTAGCGTTAGCCTCAAAGTTTTTAATATTACCAAGAATTACAGGAATAAGTGCAGCCGGCTTTTCGCTCCAGCGAGTTTTCGTAATATCGATTTCGCCGGGACATCGCATTCCGTATTTGCTGAGATAATCATAGATAGCATCTCGAGTTTTCTCTCCGCCTTCAAACTCCACCAGGTTCTCCAAAAAGTTATCATCTTTTACGTGTTGTAAATAATGGATGACTTCTGGATAAGGACGAATTACATCTGCTACATCCAATAGCGCCAGACCCATTTCTGATGTAATATTGTTTGGTACAGATTGAGAAATCACGTCTGCTGCGTTTTTTTCACCTAGCCACGTCTCCATTTTTTCATTGATCCATGATGAAGCATCCATAGCGGCCATAAACACAGCTGTACTTTGTGGATCAAATAAAATCTTCTTTAATGTCCCGATATCTTTTGAAATAAAATCGACTAACTCTGACCCAGATTTCGTTTGGATGGTTTGCTTTAGCTCTTCTATTGATGCTTGATTCTTCTTGATCAAGTCAGAAACGATCGTCGAGTCGTTTTCGATTTGTGCCTTAGGCTTCATAGGCGGCACGCTTTTATTGCTTTTACCGGAACTTTGATCATTTGGTAAAGGTTTTATAAAGTCTCCTCGCTCTATTATGCTTGTAAGTGCGTCTTTCATGAGCGGATCATGTTGTCCCATCGCACCTAACATCATTTTTCTGCTGTCAGGTGACGCCAGCATAGGGGTGACATCAACAAACAGCCTTCCACCGGCTGTACGCATCGGTGCATTAGTTGTTAACAGAAAAAAAGACAATCCGAGTGGTTTCATGGCATCGGTCATCATTTGTTGATGTCCAACAGATATATAAACGCGATTTTCCTGATCATGTGCTTCAGGAATTGGATATAAAGTAGTGATTGGACGACTTTGGACAATATAAAATGTATCATCAGCCAAGCACCACTCGATATCCTGAGGACAATCAAAATAAGCTTCAAGCTGTCTTCCAACGCGTTCTAGCTGTAAAATTTGAAAGTCAGTGAGCGCTTGCGTTTTTTGTAGATCGAAATGAACTTCCTTCGTTTCTGTCCCGCCTTCTTTTAATCCGTAACTAGCTACCTTTTTAGCTGCTATTTTTTTATCGACGATTTTTCCTTCTTTTACTTTATAGCAATCGGCAGAGACCAAACCTGACACTAGCGCTTCTCCAAGTCCAAAGCCTGCATCGATTGATAACAGCTTTCGGTTAGAAGTAATTGGGTCAGCGGTAAATAAAATACCTGAAGCCTGCGGGAAAACCATTCGTTGAACAATGACCGATACGTGCACTTGACTATGGTCAAATCCATTTTTAATACGGTAGGTTACCGCGCGATTTGTAAACAGGGAAGCCCAGCATTTGCTAATGTGCTCAAGGATGGCTTCTTTGCCTCTAATGTTTAAATAGGTGTCATGCTGACCAGCAAAAGAAGCATGTGGCAAATCTTCAGCAGTCGCACTTGAACGAACTGCATAAGCATGCTCTTCCCCAAACTGAGAGAGAGAATGAATAACTGCTTTTACAACGTCAGAAGGAATTTTTATTTCCAGAATGATTTGGCGAATTTTTTCGCTAATTTCACCAATTTGATCTCGGTCATCAGCTTTTAGCATCGTCAGCTGGTTCAGTAATGCTTGAAACGTTTCATTTTGTTCAAGGGCTTTTTGATACCCGGCCGCTGTCACACAAAATCCTTCCGGTACTTGTATTCCTTGAATTTTTGATAATGCGCCTAAATTTAAGGCTTTTCCTCCAACAAGTGAAAGCTGTGTATTTTTTATTTCTTGAAAGCTAAGAACTAAAGAGTTCATTCAACATCTCTCCTAACCGGTAATGTTTTATTGATTTTACCAGCAGTAAATTAGAATAAACAGTCTATATCGGCGTTTTTTTATGTGGTATAATTAAAGTAGGAAGAGAAATACATACCTTTTTGTTTGCGGTTACATATTTAAAAGTTGTATAACTAACTTATCTAATTGATTCGTATCCTTTTTAAAGCAGGTAAGTACAACTTTGAAGGATTTGTTATTCTTCCTCATTTAACACTTTCTTTTTAGAGAATAAAATTTCAACATCTCTCCTCATTTTAACCCTTCTTTCATTTGGTCACCTGAAGAGTCTAGTTCATTAGATGATTAACTCTCTTTTTTTGAATTATTCCGAAACCATAGTATTACGAATGTATCTCTTCGCTCGTTTTCTAGCAAGTGTATAAATAATCACCTGCAGCACAAGCGCCGCAAGGCTTATCAGTACTACTTGTTCGACAGAATTAAAGGGCGAAAAATATTTCTCCCATTTAGAATCCGGAAGCCTTAATGCGTTATAAAAATATGAAGTACTAAAAGAAATTATATTCCCTAAAATAAGTGATAAATCCGCTCTAATAAGCCCACTTAGATAAGACAGTGCTAGTGTAACTATGGCCATGATTATATAGCTTACCTTTGAATCATCCTCAAAATCTTTTCGCATAGATAAATAAACATATGGAATGCAGTAAATGGTAAAAATTATAAAAGGAAGTAGTCTTCTCATATAGTAATCTCTCCAATATTTAGGATTCGACATAGTTCTCTATTATTATAAATTACCGAAGAGAATTTTTTCCAGTTTTTTGTACGCAGAGAGTGTAGAAATACTTATATGTATCATGATCGTTTGTAGAATCATTCCTTAGGGCAAAGTAAAAAAGCACGCTTATGAGTGCTTTTTTACAGCATATTTATTTAAACAGGACGTGTGTTTTAATCGAACATTTTCCGTTTACTGGTAACAATTACTTCTTTATTTTTCTCCTAAAATGGCTACAGGGCTAAATACCTCGTAATGAATACGTTCGTTTGGTATATCCCATCTATGTAATGCTTTAAGAATAGCTTCCATAAACGGAATCGATCCGCAGAAATAAAAGACAGCTTCTTTTGAAGGAACAACGGATTGTAACAATTCTAAATCAATATAACCCTCTTTATCAAAATCAGTGCCAAGTCGATCCCCTTCATTAGGCGAGCTATAACAGATGAAGGAGGTAACATTTTCGTGGTTGTATGTAGAACTCATTGTTGTTTCTCCCCTAAAAAACTAATTTTAGATTATGCATGCATTATATTTCCTGTATGCTCCAATAAAAGAAAAAACGGTTTTTCCCCTTTGTTATAAATTAATGATTAGTAAAAGTTTAGGCCTAATTTTTCATAAAAACACTAATACGTAAATCTTATGTTTGTTAAGAAAGAACGCTTATGAATTTGATTTCTTCTCAATAAAGTAACAGCATAGTTGGGTACGCTCAAAGAGAAAGCTGGCTTCTAATAATCGTTTATAATTTACTGCCTTCATGCATCTAACCTATACGAACCGAACATCGATAAGTACGTTTAATCTCATTTTATTCTTTAACTCAAATGCATCATCAATGAAGACAATTAGTTTCCCTTGGGAGTCAATAAACTGAATGAATCCTGTCTCTGTTATGCATTGACCTTTCTTGTAATATGTAAGGTAGACTTGTTTATTTGTATGTAAGGCTTCAACCAAGATGAAATTAATCTGTTCCATTTGATCTTCTGTTAAAAAAGGTTGAGGTACCTCTGCTTGTTTTTTTATCATTTCCTGTAATCCTCTGTATTGCTCGGGCATAGTGGCAAACGGTCGCCATTTTTTCATTCCTCTGTTTTGCATGTCATCTTCCTCCTTTATGCTTTATGACCTCCTAAAAGGCCGTTTCGATAACGAGCTGTTGAATGCTCGAGATGGCTTGAAGCTCGCAGAACGCTATTCTTCCCATAACGCATACGAATTTCATCAATTGTTTTAGCAAGCGCATAGGTTCTTTCACGCTGGTCAATATCTTCAAATAAGCTCATTTGCTCTTCTTCTTGAATACTAGTGTTCGATAAAGAAATTCCAATCGATCGAATGGGCATTCCGCTATCAAATGTGTGTAGGATGGTTAAACAATAAGGAAAGATATCTTGACTTAGACTCGAGGCCCGCCCCATCTTCTTTTGTCTTGAGAAGCCGCCACCTGTTTGTTTGCTGTAGCCAATGGATAAATGAATAGTTTGTGCCACGACTTGATGCATACGTAAACGAAAGCACACATCGTCTAATAGTTCTAATAGCAGCAATTCTACTTCTTTTCGATTTGTATAGTCTCGAAACAGAATTTGACTCTTCCCGAATGATCGAGAGCTCGGAATATACACGTCAGAAATGCGACTAAAATCAATTCCATTTGCATGTTGGTGGATTTCCTCTCCTAAGACACCAAATTCTTTACGTATCATCTCTACAGAAGAAAGAGCGAGTTCTTTTATGGAGTGAATACCTAAACGATTTAAGCGTCTTTCCGTAGCGGACGAGATTCCCCAGAAATCCTTCATTGGGTGAATCGACCATAATTTGAAAGGAATATCTTCGTATCGCCAATAAGCTACCCCTGTTGTGCTATTCTTGGCCTCATGATCTAAGCTCACCTTAGCCAGTAAGAGATTGGGACCTATGCCTGCAGTAGCTGTCAGCCGTGTTTTGCGATAAATCTCGTTAATGATTTTACGGGCTAATTCTTTTGGTGTGCGAGCGAATAAATGCAAAGAAGCTGTGGCATCAATAAACAACTCATCAATGCTATACGCATGAAAATCCTCAGGAGCCACATACTGTAATACCAAACTAGAAACATAGTTCGAAGCCTTGACATACCTTTCCATGGATGGATTTACGACATGGATATCTTTCCTTCTAGGAATGTCGAAAAGACGGCTGCCTGTTTTGATCCCTTCTTTCTTTAATAAGGGTGTGGCAGCTAACACAACTGATCCCGACCGCTTTGTATCTCCTACAACTGCCAACCTTGTTTTTAATGGATCTAGCCTACGTATCACGCATGAAACCGAAGCAAAGAATGCTTTCATATCAATACAAATAATGACCCTGTTTGGTAGATATTCATAATCCATTGGAATAACTCCTCAAATAAAGAACGTTTGTTCTCTATTATATACGAACAAACGTTCTTTGTTCAATAAAAACTCTAAAGTTTTCCCGATTATTGTTAATATAATAGAAGACAAGAATATCACGAGTAAATTTGGAAGATAAAGGAGATAGCAAATGAATAAGAAAATGACTAACTATATTATCTTTTTTTCATGGTTTTTGTTTTTAGTTCTTTTATGGATTATCTTCTCATTTTTTAAAGGTGAAAATGGACAGTGGTGGTCTATGTATCGTTTAAATGCAGACAAATACGGCCTTTGGGCTTTAGAGATTTCTTACATAAAGTCTAGTATTGCTGCTTTTATCTCATTAGCAATAGCTTATATAGTGAGTTTTGGATTCAAAAGAAAAAGATAAGGTCAAATCAAGTGCTTTGAAAGTAATATACATCGTTGGCTTTAATCGGAATAAGAAATAATGATAAAAAGACCTTAATTAATATGTTAATAAGGTCTTTTCAGTATCTATAAAATTTATTATGTATTTTATAGATATTAAATAATTGATTTTACTTTTGGATGTTTAGCCCATTTTCAAAAGCTTTATAAGTTTCGTAGTACTATATTTATAAACTTTCTTGCATGTAATTAAATCTCATTAGTTAACAGAATAATATACGCGTTTTGAATATTATTTATGGTCTTCTCAAAAGATAATAACCATATTAAACTACTTAATGTACGCGATTTGAATAAAGATTTTGGTTTTTAATATTATTTTTATTTTAACAATGCATAATGAACGGAAAATTGATAATTTTTTAAATTTTATCAAAAAAGTTTATTTTTTATATTGAAATATGTAATTTGACTGTTTATAATACAAAAAAGATAAGTTATTTGCAGTTTAAGTTGTCTGAAAATTTAATTTTTTATGAAGAATATTATTAATGGGGGTTTCACCGTGTCAAACAAAGTACCGTTTTCTTTTATAGTAATCATTGGTTTAATGTTATTTGCATTATTTTTTGGAGCTGGAAATTTAATATTCCCTGCCATGCTCGGTCAGTTAGCGGGAGCAAATATCTGGTCAGCAAATGCGGGTTTTTTAGTTACTGGAGTAGGCTTGCCTTTACTTGGTGTACTAGCTTTTGGATTCTCCGGAAAGGAAGATTTACAATCATTAGCAAGTCGCGTACATCCTATCTTTGGTTTAGTATTTACAACTGTTCTTTATCTAGCTATTGGACCTTTATTTGCTATCCCACGAACAGGTAATGTCTCTTTTGAAATTGGACTTAAACCTTTCATTTCTGAAGGCTCTAGTTCTATAGCTTTACTCATATTTACTATTATATTTTTCAGTATTACATGCTTTTTTTCTCTCAATCCGGCGAAAATTGTCGATATTGTCGGAAAATTCTTAACGCCAATTAAATTAACATTCATTGGAATTCTAGTTCTAGTAGCTTTTATTCATCCTATTGGAAAATTTCAAGCACCTACAGAAAAATATGTAACAAACTCTTTTTTTAATGGATTCCAAGAAGGATACCTAACAATGGATACTCTTGCATCTTTCGTTTTCGGAATCATTATTATCAATGCAATTAAAGAAAAAGGCGCTAAAACAAAGAAGCAAATTATAACTGTTTGCCTAAAAGCTACGGGAATTGCTGCTATTATTCTTGCAACTATCTATTCTGCCCTTTCATATATGGGTGCTTCAAGTGTAGAAAAGCTTGGGCATTTAGATAACGGAGGTGCGGTCTTAGCAAAAGTATCTAATTATTATTTTGGAGAATACGGAGGCGTACTGCTAGGCTTAATGATTACAGTAGCTTGTCTGACAACTAGCGTAGGACTTATTACTGCATGCTCTTCTTATTTCCATAAATTATTACCATCTATTTCTTATAAGAAAATTGCGATTAGCCTATCCATATTTAGCGCAATAATCGCAAATGTCGGATTAAATCAATTAATTTCTTTTTCAGTACCTGTTTTAACAGTTCTCTATCCATTAGCAATTGTGCTAATCTTTTTGACATTCCTTCATTCTTTATTTAAAGGATGTGCTGAGGTATACCAAGGTAGCCTATTCTTAACGTTTGTTGTAAGCCTGGTAGATGGATTAAATGATTTTGGCTTACACATCCCTGGTATTGACCAATTATTTACTTACTATCTTCCTCTTTACCATATTGGATTGGGTTGGATATTCCCTGCAATTATTGGAGGTCTTGCAGGTTATGGAGTTAACTTGTTTAAAAATAAAGAGAAATTTACTTCTAAATCAACAAGGTTAAATAAATAAATTCTAAAAGAAACCTTTGCTCAGATTGAGACAAAGTCCATAAAAAACCACTATTCCCTCGCTTTTTCTAAATAAGTGAGAGAATAGTGGTTTTAAGAAATCTTTACTTATTCGCTCATAATCTCTTGTTTATTTTATTTCAATTGCCGAAGCTTTGTTATCCCAATCTGAAGCCATATTGGCAGTTTTACCATACCAATCAGAGTGTCTAAAAGAGACTCCTTTGCCATACCCTTGAGATGAAGTATGCTCCCAGAGAGTCGTTGAATAGCTTGAAGAAGGTGATGCCGTGCTTAAAGACGAAATTCTGTCGTTCCAGCTGGAAGGCAAGTTTTTAAAACCGTCTCTCCAATAAATGTACTGGCCTCCTTTATTTTTAGACTCGTAGAAATCCGTACAACAAGCACCACTGCCCATCATGGTGACTTTGTTTTGAAGTCTCTGTTTATCTTTCTCAATAAATGCGTTCAAAGCCTCCCGGCTCGTAAACCCATATGCCAACCAAGCGCCTTCTTTATTCTGTTTAGGTAGAACCATGGTTACTTGTATATCTTTGTTGGAAATGCTATTCATTTTGACCTGAGAATCTACATCTTTTCCATCGACAGTTACATAATCAAATGTTTTAATTGTATACTCTTTTTCTGCATACGCCCCGTTCGCGGGCACTGCTATAAATCCCACCATAACAAAAAGAAAACACAATGCGGAAAAGCAACGTTTTACTTGCAAGTCCTTCACTCCCTTATTATTTACATTTTGGTAATATGGTTGAACAAGCGAACCGGTGTTAGTACCCATGTGTAAAATCCAGATGAAATAACAGTTTTTTTGTCAAATGTTATAGCTGGTTACTCTAAATCCCCTATACCATAAATATAATAAATATTTAAAATGTAATAAAATGCTAAAATCACTAAATTTAATTTTAGTTAAAAATGATCATTTTTAACATTAAATGTAAAATAAGCGCGAAACAAATAGTATTTAATTAATTTTTATAACCGTTTATTATTCCTAATAGAATAGTTCTAGTTATCATAATTGATTTTATAAGAACCAGAAGTACTCGAAATAAGTTTAGCTAGAAATTCACATTTTTATTTTAGAGAAATTATGCAAAATATTGATAAAAGGGGGAGCACAGATGAATGTAACAGATATAATATTAATAAATTTAAAAGAGATTAGGAGAAGAAGTATAAAGGTTTGGGAAGCAATTCCTGAAGATAAACTCGATTGGAATCCGGATAAAGGGGCTATGCTATGTTTAGAAATGATCCGTCATGTTTTAGAATCAGAATATTACTACCACTTAGCTATTAAAAATTCAGGTAGTCTAAGGGAATTTAATTCTCCTTTCGAAAAGAGACCATTACATTCTGTAAAAGATGAATTAGAATTTGCAAAATCATACCACCAACAATTTTTAGAAATGATTAGTACTTTTTCTGAAGAAGATTTAACAACTATTCAAATAGACCGTTCAGATGTGGGCTACGTTCGTTCCCTAGGTGATATGTTGATGCGGATAGGCTATCATGAATCCGTACATGCTGGACAACTCTTACAATATCTAAGGATCATGGGGGTTGATCGCCCTAGAATATGGGGTTAAAACAAGCAAACGCTATAAATATCATATACAATCTTAGTTATCATAATCACTCTTCAAGGAACCAAGCAAGCGAAAGAACCCTTATAAATAAGGGTTCTTGGAAGTTTTTTTTATTGGATATACAGTTTCTTATACGTCTTTGGTATAACTGATTTTTTCTGTTTATCAGTTGAGAGGATAATGTATAAAAAACCTACCTTTTATACATATGGCAGTGTACCTAACCATTAGTCCTTATAGCAAAAATGTGCTATTGTGTACATGCGGTTATATTTTGGTACTTTATAATTAGCATTCCTACTAAAAAGCTATCTCGTTTGTTAATGTCGAGATAGCTTTTAATATATAAATAAAAATTTAAAAACATCTTTACTTTATTATCCAAATTATTTATAATTTACAAGTCGATTAGTAAGTTAATCACCACTTACTAAAAAGCTATCGCTTTCTCTTGCTAGGCCAATGCTGAGAGAAAGCGATCGTTTCTTATTTATAAAGAGATGAATACTTACTTCGTTAAGCTTACCTTCTGTAATTCATTCAACAATTGATCAATGGATCGGCTCACTTGAAGTGTGCGATCACTTGTTATACCTTCTTCTCGTGCTACTTGAATCATCTTCTCCCTCTCTTTTTCTATCTCTATAAGTAAAGTTTGTTGTAAAACACCTTTATACCCCTGCAATTTCTCTACCACCTATTTACTAAAAATGTTAATATGTTCACCTATTTAACAATAAATGTATTCTCCTTTTATTTCAACACCCAACCTAAAAGAAGTCAGGGGTATCCTTTGTAAGACCTACTTAATAGCTCGAAATCTAGAAATACGAGGATAGATAGTCATTTTGCAGTCTGGTTTATCTTGTTATCATTGCTATTCTATTTGGAATTCCCCAAGGGATATTGAATTTAGCTAACCAAAATGCTGTCTATTTTCAGGCTTCGCCCAAACACATTGGTGCTTCAGCTGGTTTATTAAGAACCTTTATGTACATGGGAACTATACTTTCTTCTGCCACAAACGGATTGTTTTTTAAATCTGAAGCAAATACAAAAGGAATCCATCATCTAGCACTATTTAGTTTAATCATTTGTTTTATTCTGATTGTTACCCTATTCGATCAATCTCTGAGTAAAATTAAAAAAAACAGATGACCGTTTAAAATGCTGTATTTACACTTAGGCATGCTTATTTGCAAGAAGATTTTAGTAATAAACTTCAACGATTGGACACTTTTATGTAGTAACGAAAAAGCCCAGTTTCTCAGTCAATAAATTGAGTAATTGGGCTTTTTATTACTGGAAATTCCTTAGTGGGAAAAATGCACATTTTGTATATGATCGTGCACCTTGGGGAATGTTAATCCAACTCATTAGCTATACACCAAATGAATTAGATTATCCAGAAGAGAGTGAAGCAAAACGTTTCACACCTTAATAGATAATCTGGTGGGTGTTTATATTTAAAACATAAAATAACAACTTAAAAAGCTGCATTTCTATAAATCAACATAGGAATGCGCTTTTTGTTTGTTGAAATAGTAACCGTATACCTTATTTGTTGAATAAATGAACATTGCCAGACAAGTAATGAGGTATAGCTAACCGTCATATTTTAAAATTATTGAAGAAGTAAATAAAATTCTTAATGAAGAGATATCTTAAATACTGAAATAGACATTAATAATTTACGTTTATTTACAGATTAAACATAGGATAAATAGCAACAATTCTCAGTAGCAATCAGCTCTGTTGAATATAAAAGAGGTATGGGAGGAATATAATGATAATTTTTTTAATTATATTTGCAATATTAGCTGGCATGGCTTTACCTACTCAATTTAGTGTCAATGCTCAATTGAGATCTGTCGTACATTCCCCTATCATTGCTTCGACTATTTCTTTTATAGTTGGTGCAATTATTTTGCTTATTATATCTTTATTTGGAAAAGGTATGAGTGTAAATAAAGAATGGTTCGCAGCACCGTGGTGGGTATGGACCGGAGGCCTGTTAGGAGCTTTTTATGTAGTTGCTTCTATTGTACTTATACCTCGTCTAGGAGCTACTGCTACAGTTGCTTACATTCTTGCAGGTCAAATGGTTGCTTCTACTTTAATTGACCATTTTGGATTAATAGGAGTGCATGTGCACTCTTTAAGCATTCCTAGAGTAATAGGAGTAGTTTTAATCATTGTCGGAGTTATTATCATTCAAAAATTTTAAAATGTAATAATATAAAAGAAAACAGTTATGAAATCGATAATAAACATAACGCCATACAGTAGAAAAAAATAACTAATACTTTATCTAAATAAGCACTGACTATTTCCTATTTTAGTTAGTGCTTATTTTAAATACGTTTTTATTTTATCCTTACATAAAACGAGCATCAATGAATTCGCTTAATCTCATTTTATTCTTTAACTCAAATACGTTATCAATAAAAAAATCAATTACCAAGGGAATCGACAAACTGAATGAACCTTGTCTCTGTTATGTACTGCCCTTTTTTATAATATGTAAGGTACACTTATTTATTTGTATGTAAGGCTTCAATTAAGGTGAAATTAATCTGTAAGACTATTTCGATAACGATCTGTCGAGTGAGGAAGGTGACTAGACTCACGTAGTACACTATTCTTGCCATAACGCAGCCGAATGTCATCAATCGTTTTAGCAAAAGCATAGGCTCTTTCACGCTGATCGATATCCTCAAATAAGCTCATTTGCTCCTCTTCTTGAATGCTAGTGTTTGATAAGGAAATGCCAATGGAGCGAATCGGCATCCCACTATCAAATGTATGTAAAATGGTTAAACAATATGGAAAGATATCTTGGCTTAAGTTCGAGGCTCTCCCCATTTTCTTTTGTCTGGACAAGCCTCCACCTGTTTGTTTGCTGTAGCCAATCAACAAATGAATCGTTTAAGCTACTACTTGATGCATGCATAAACGAAAACACACATATATGGACAACTCGTTGGTATGCTCCTCTATTCTTCTACGATGTTTCAAATGCGACAACTCAGAAAGTCTTTTTGAAAATAAAAGACTGAAGAAATATTAATTTTCTCCAACAAAAGAAACGTTCCTGTAACTATGAAAGGTGTCTTTTTATAACCTAATAATCGATACCAAACTGGACATAATAAAATGAATAAAAAATATCCATTGTTAGGGGAATTGAATCGTGAAGCAATTGTTTAAATTAAGCTCCTCATGGTTTCCAATTTGGTTAATATCATTATTAATGTTAGTCATGGTATTTGTATATCTGCCTATATTTAAAGGTGCAAAACAAAACATGTCTGATGTTCCTCTAATTGTTGTAAATGAAGATAAGGGAAAAGTTGGCGATGCCATATTATTAAATCTTATCGAAAAGCAAAATGGGAACTCTTTTAAATGGGAAGTTGATAAAAGTAGGAAACAAGCATTCACTGATATAAGAAATAACAAGGCATATGGCGCATTAATTATCCCTTCAGACTATTCAAAAAGTCTTGATCGAGTCCATGATACGCTTATTTCCGGTCTTACAAATGATAAACCTGCTGATTTAGAAATTTTATTGAACGAAGGGATTGGGCAAACTGCATCCATGATTGCGAGTAATACCCTTCAGACAGTCGCTTTAACTGCTTCTAAAGGAATTAGTAGTCAACTAAAAAATGAATTACTGCAAAAAGGAATGAGAGTAGCACCAGAGAATGCTTCATTATTAGAAAACCCCGTACAGGTTGTTTCCAAAAATGTACTGAGGCTGCCGGTTAATCTTAATAAAGGAATGACACCGTTTGTCATGGCCCTTATATCATCTATTACTGGAATGTTGGGTGCAAATATGATACATGGATATCTTTTGCGAAGTAATGGCATTTTGAAGAAAAGGGGATCTGCATTAAGTGAATCTGAAGTCCTTACATCAGAAATAATTTTTGGTATCATTTTAACTTTCTGTGTTTCAATTTTTATTCAACTAGGGGTATTTGGAATTTTTGGGAGTGCACATGCTTCAAACATTTGGACGATATTCCTGTTTACTTTCTTTAGTTGTACAACCATGTTTTTGTTATTTAAAACGATAGCAGTATTTTTAGGTGGATGGGGAATGTTAGTAATGTTCCCGGTGAATTTTATGGGGATATTTTCTAGTGGCGGAGCATTTCCTCTATCAACATTACCTACCGTCCATCGACTGTTCAGTCATATTCTACCTACAAGATATATTGTGGATGGAATAAGGGCATTACTTTATTATGATGGAAGATTGGAGGCAGGACTTGGACTAGCCTTATTGGCACTCTCCATCTATTTTGTTTTGACATTAGCAATTCTTATTGTATTCATTAGTCTTACTAAAAAATATAAAGAAGCAGCTGTTGATGAAAGTGGAAAGAAAATTGAAGTAGAAGTAGGAAATGAAATTCCTCATGAACCACCTACTCACGAGCAAAGGAAAAGTCTCCATACAGGAGAAAAAGATGGAATGTTTCGTCAAGCAGTGTCTAATTTAGCTAAAGGCAGTAATAAAGAGAAACAGGAAATGAATGATAATGAGTATCGAAACGCATTGAAGTCCTTAGACAAAAATAAAAAATAATATTATTGCTTGAAGATGAGAGTAATAATATTATTTTTTGCGTATTTCTAGATTTTTTACATTAACAAAAATACTGCTATAATAGCAGTATTTTTAAATTACTAAGTAAAGGTAAAAGAATAATAAAATAACAATATCTAGTTCCTTAACATACAGGTAACCGCATAAAATGTATCTAAACGTGTAACTTTTTACTTTTGGTGACGTGACCCCTAGTATAGAAAAGCTAAAAATTTTTAATCGCTTAATTATTAGAAGGTGGAGGAAGCCTTTGTTCAATAAGGCTTTGCAATGATATTCAATAATCAAGCGAGTTTCTTAAATATTCGGTTCTCGAAATAAAAAGCCACCTTAAGTAAGTTGAAGAATGACATTTTTCTGTGTTACCAATCTCAAAAACGAATGTATTTAATAAGTTTTATTTTCTCATTTTTTGATCGTAAAATCTTTGATGATTTGTTATCAAGACTATTATCAAAAACAAATTAACAATAACCTCCTTTCGAAATTAGCTCCAATCATACATAAAGCTTGTATTAACGCAGTAACGCTAACGAAGTAGATAGCCTTTAGATACTATGTAGCTACTGCAGTAAGCTTGCCTGTCCAATCGAAAAATAAAAAGAACTCTTACCCCAATAAGTAAGGGGGAGCTAATTATGTAAGAAGTAATGGGTTTTTACATGCTGGTAGTTGTCTTAATAGCCCATTTTTCATGAAATAGATGAGAAATCAGATTTACATATAAGAGTTTACAAGGTACTCTTTTTAGATAGGTTTAACTCTTCAGTCTTAGGTTTTTTCCATAGTATAGTGATGGCTAAACCAATGATAATGACAACTGTACTGAAATAGTAGGGGTAATTAATATTAATATCAAATAAAATGCCACCTAAGATGGGGCTAAATACGTTGGCCAGGGAAGTGAAAAAAGAGTTCATTCCTCCAACAAAGCCTTGTTCGTTACCAGCAATGCGTGATAAGTACGTTGTTACGGCTGGGCGAATGAGATCCGCACCTATAAATACGGTAAATGTGACTGTCATAACCGTCCAGTAAGAGCTCACTAATGTCATTGTAAAAACTAAAATCGCAGATACTACCAATGACCAACGAATCATATTAATTTCACCCATGTACTTTACTAACGGTTCGAATAGTACAATCTGAAATATTGCACCTATAATGGCACCGCCTGTGATTGAAATAGCAATATCCAATGGACTAAACGCGAATTTATGATCAACGTATAAACTGAAGAATGACTCAAATGCTGTTAACCCAAATGTCGATACAAAAATGACTACAAAAGCAATAAAGAACATAGGCATGAATATCTTCTTTAAGCCCATCTTTTTTTCTATTAGTCCTTTGACCTCTACTTCTTCTTGAGGAGACGCGGGTTCTTTTAACAGCTTAACGGATAAGATTGCAGCAACAAATCCAAGAACTGAAGCTGAGTAAAAGGGTACTCGCGTGCCAATCTCAGCTAAGAAGCCACCTACGCCTGGCCCTATAATTAATCCAGTAGTAATAGCTGCTGACATATATCCTAGCATCTTTGGGCGTGTTTCTAATGTTGTTATATCTGCAATAAAAGCTGTCACAGCAGGCATAATACAAGCACCACTAACACCGCCTAAAATACGTGATACGAACAATAACTCGATTGTTTCCCCTATTCCAAATAATAATTCTGATAGACTGAAGATAAATAATCCTATTACTATCATGATTTTACGGCCAAATTTATCAGCTGCTTTCCCCGCAAATGGAGAAATAATTAATTGTGTTAGGGCAAATATTGCTGTTAAATAACCAACAGTTGTACCACTAATGTTCAATTCATTCATAATACTCGGTAATACAGGTATGACTAAACCAATTCCTAAAAAAACAATAAATATGTTTATAAGTAAGAGGTATAGTGTACTTCTTTTTGTCTTACTCATATGGAAACCTCCGTCTCTATAGATTGCTATGCAAAAGCTTATATAGCTTGATGTACCTTCCATGTCATATGATATAGCGGTTGCTTATGGTAGAGTATGAAGTATGGAGTTAGTCTATAGTCAAGAGGAGTTTTCAACTTGGAGAGAAAAACTAAAACTTTAACTACAGGAGAATTTGCTAGCTACGTGGGAGTGAAGAAAGATACATTATTTTATTACGATAAAATTAATCTTTTCAAACCTGCGGGGAAACTTTTAAATGGTTATCGCTATTATACCTATGATCAAATTAAATCATTCTCTACACTCCAGTCTCTTCGGAAATTAGGTGTATCAATCGAGGAGCTAAAAGAATATCTTAGTTCCCAAAACACTCATAAATTTATTCAAATGGCAAATCAGCAAACCGTTATAGTAGAAAAAGAAATTGAAAAATTGCTTCAAATTCAACGTTTCTTTAAGCAGATTATTTCAACGGAAGAGGAACTGAAAGGTGTCGAATTTGGAAAAGTTTATGTCCAAAAAACGGAGAAAAAGTACATCCTTCTAAGCAATAAAACCTCAAATGAGGGCATGAATACTGTAGAAGAATGGTCAGAGCAATATAATCATTTTGGAAAACAGATAGGTTTGCAAGTTCCGGTACCTATTGGATCTTTACTAACAAAAGATACCCTAATTCAAGAGAGGTTTGAGAGGGTTGATTATTTATTTTCTTATAGTGAGTTGGACACAGGACAATCAAGGCCAGAAGGTCTTTATGCCATTTATTATCACGAAGGACCTTATAAAAATATTGAGTCTTCCTATCTCCATGTAACTAATTTTATTAAGACAGAAGGCTATTCTATTGTAGGTGACGCGTATGAAGAGTACTTGTACGATTCGATGAAAACTAATAACGAAGAAGAATACCTTACTAAAATTAGCATACAGGTGGAGAAAGATTTAAAGGAACAGTAAGATTTATTTTTTAATCTTGTACTTATAGTTGCACCAAGGGGCCACTTTCTATGAAATAGTACAAAATTCCTTCTAGAACAAGAGGTTTGTTATTTTATCTGAGTAACGAAAAATAAGTACCTAATCTATAATAAAAAGAGCTGTATCGTAAGATACAGCTCTTTTTATTGATATTTATTGGTAACGAAGTTTCTCCACGTCTTCTATTGTAAGACCTGTCAATTTACTTATCATTTTACTGTCTATACCTTCTTGAATCATGCCTAAAGCAACCTTCTGAATCCCCTTTTTTTCTCCTCGCTCTTCTCCCAGTTTCTCTGCTCTTTTTAAAGCAGATTTTTCATCTAAAAGAGCTTTTCGTCTTGCTTCATAAGCAAGTAATACTTCTGGATCTTGGCTCACACGTTCCCATTCATCCATTGCTTTCTTTAATACCTGATCTTCTTGCATCGCAATCTCCTCCAATACTTGAGTGATTTCTTCATCTTCAGATGCTTCAAGTAATAATAACCATCGCACAAGTTGATCTTTTCGAGGATCTACCTCTCTATTACGCCATTTAATTAATAACTTAGGTAGCTCCATAAAATGAATTTCCAGCATATCAGTTAAGAGTAATTTTTGTTCACGCTCATACAGCTAGAAAGTTGAGTGATAATCATGAATATGGGACAAATAACGGAAGTTAACAATATTAATTGTAATGGTTTTACAAAGCTCTCCGTAATCCATGCCTTCCTTCATTTGGCTACTATACATTTTGGACCAATAATAGAGTGTTCGCTTTTCCATATCAGCTTATTATTAAGTTGAATTTCAATATTAACGCGGCTTCCATCCTCTAATTGCGCGTGTACATCTAAAATCGAACGTTTATCTTCTTGGTTTTCTTTATTAAAATGCGGATCTAATAACTGAACCGTTTGAATCTTCTTCTCATCTGGAAAGCGAAGTGCCGCATTTAAAAAGGCAGCTAAAATGGATTCATTTCCATGGGTGCCAAATAACGATTTAAACGCAAAGTCGACACGTAAATCTAATCGTTTCGTCATAATGCCCTCCATCATATTTATGTTTGTTATTAGTATATATCACGACTAGATTTCTTCTTCCTATATCACGCGTTCTAATTCGATACGTTCACATTGAAAAACTTGTTACTCCTGTTAGGTACAAGATATTTTTAATAACCCATTAATTGAATATAATTAGATAAATAATAAAGGGACTTTCTTTTTGTTTAAGTGCTGCAAGAACTTAATAAGGTGATCAACATCATCTTGAGAAATGGGTAAAAGCTGTGCTAGAGCATTTTTAATATCTGTTAAGATACATAAGTCATGTAATTCATGATCAGTGAAGATAGTTTGAAGGGGATTCAATCTGAATAGTAATGGGAGATTGTCATATAGGTCAGTTCCACACTTAACAAAAAAAATTTGTCTCCATAATGATCCATATTGTGTAATCATCTCGTGTTCGATGATCCTTACTATTGTTATTTCAATTTCAAATAACAACATATTCAAATAACAACATATAAGACTTACATATGAGCTCTTTTTCCATGTACATTCCTCCTTTTATAGGACTTTTAAAATAAGTTAAATTATAGTTGTCCTGCGGTCCACTGTGCCTGCCTAGGTATACATCGAATGCATAGATGTGTTTCTCGCTACTTTTCCATTACCACTTCCCTTCTCTCTATTTGACCATCGTTGATTCCTTCTCACCTATTAATGTAATCATTTGAGAAAGGCAAACAACTCTTTGTTCTGAGTTTCGGTCTCAATATAAAAAAAGCTAAGAATGACTGTTTGAAACTAATGTTTCTGTATCTTAGAGGTGAAAAAATAAGGTCATTTTAAAATGTCAATCTACTAAAATTCCTAAAACAGTACATTTCATTACTATTTACCTCCATTTTACTCCTAATTCTCATGTATAACACGACTTTTTACACCTTTATAAGTAAAAATATTCAATTTACTTTATATTAACTTATGATTTCGTGTAGTAAAATTAATTTTGCTATAAATGAACAATGCAAATAAAAATACATTTATCAAAAGGGGATAAAACAATGAAAAGTCGTGTTATCAAAATTGTTTCTTCACTCGCTATAGGAATAGGAATTGTTGCAGCTCCAGCTTCCTCATACGCTGCAACGCCTAAAACCATGAAAGTTCATTACATTGATGTTGGTCAAGGAGATAGTATTGGGCGGCAGATGATGTCGTTATAATAATGTGCTAAATAAAGTATTCTTGCTCTAGCATAATGAATAAGATGTCAGTCTCTTACTTTGAGACTGTTTTTTACGAATTAATTATTAATAAACTGTTTTGAAAAAATTATAATATTTCACTGCTAAATAATATCATTACTAAGGAATAAAACGTTGTTATACTATCTTTTAATATTGGTAAAATACACATGAAATTAACAACTTTTAGAGGGGGAACAGCTATGTATAAAAAAGGTGTTTTTTTATTAATTACGGCAATTTCTTTACTGGTTTCTGGCTGTCAACAAGAAGAAAAAGTCGATTCAAAATCAAGGGAAACTGGAGAGGTTAGTAGCCAGGAGACCAGTGATAATAGTGCTAATAAAGCGAATCAAGATAGTAATAATGCTACAGACAATAATACTGGGGAACCTTCAACTATAAAAGGTAGCGATCATGGGAGTGCTGTTCACAAAAATAGTAATCAGCAAAACCCAACTAATTCAAATACAGTCTCCGATGACGCTTTTGTTACTAAAGATACAGCAGCTCTAGTAATGGCTGATTACATAAATGGACTAACAACTGCAATTAATACAGGCCAGTTCAGTAACGTTGCACATGTTTTAAAAGGTTCGTTATATAGTGACCAACAATCATTAGTAAGCAACTTATATAAGAAGGGTATTAAAGAGAACTGGGTAGATTATTCTGTAGTAAATTTTACAAAAGCAGGTAACTCTTCTGATGGGCCTCTTTATAACATACAAACTGTAGAGACTGTATCTGTTATACAACCAGATGGATCTCAAAAAACAAATAAATATAATTGGATGTACACAGCCGTGCTTATCAATAACCAATTATACTTAACTGATATAGCTAAGAATGGACCGATTACTACTGTATCAAAGACTGGTCCAACTTCAAGCACTCCATCAACAAATAGTCCAGCTACAACCATAACTAATAGCAAAAAAGCTTATTATTTAGATTTATTAGAACAGACTAGAACTAGTGAAGTACAACCAGTTAATGACCAAATCGATGGTGACAGAAGACAAGCTTCTGGAGCAAATTATCAAATGTGGGACCAAGTGTTGAACGACATCTATGGCGAATTAAAAAACCAATTATCTGCATCAGAGATGAATGATCTAAAAATCAAACAACGTCAATGGATTAAAGATAGAGATGCTGCTTCTCAAAAAGAGTTGAAAGAAGCTGGAGGCGGAACTTTAGCTTATGCTGAAGAAGCTCGTATTTTACACGAAATGACTAGAGAACGTTGCTACGAGCTAGTTACTTATTATATGAAATAATGAGAAAATGCTATATTTACATGGTGGAACTTTATGTATTGGCTATCTTTATTGTTATGTGTGTATATGCCATCCTATAAATCACACACATACACATTTGCTCTTGCTATTTCTTGCCGTTATTTCTCTTCCATTTCTATCTGACTATTATTAGCTAACACCATCCTTTGCAGATTCATAAACTTCTCTAATAGTGATGGGAATAATTTAATGTATTCAACGTAACAAAGAGCCACTTGTTGCATACAAGTGGCTTTTTATATTGAGTATGTTTTAGATAAAATGTGCTAATCGTAACAGAATATTATCTTTGTTTTCAATATATCCCTTTCTGCTCTCGGTTTACCTTCCCCTCATTGCTAATTCTTGAAAACTCTTAGGTCAATTTCAAAATTTTTGCTAGATTGACTGCATAATTCGTGTGAGTTCTTTTTCTAAAGCATCGGGCTCGTTTGAGTAATTATAAATCCCTAAAAATTTCTCTATAGCCACTGGATGAGAACTGATTAGCTTATTGACAGCATTCTGTTGTTCAGAGATGCGTTCATTCTGCGAAATTTGACATCCCATGTGAAACCGAACCATAAACTCGTCTTCTATTGCCTTTTGATATTCTTCAGATATTTGATTTGATTGTTCAGATTGCCCCTTATATTTTGAGAGAATATTGGATAATATACGTGCTCCACATATAGCATCATGGATACCTTGTGCCATGCCAGGATCTTTAAAACAAACTGCATCTCCAACTAACGCCCACCCTTTTCCCATCCCTTTATACCAGTAATTATCATATCCGAGAATGCCTTTAACCGGTTCTACTAGTTCTGCATTTTTTAAACGCGTCCCTATTGTTGTATTCGGAAAGTTATCTGTTAAAAAATTGCGTAGACAGCTTTCTGGATTTAATTTCAATCGTCCTATCAATTCCTTATTTTCTAATGGGAAAATGCCGGCAATAACATATAAATTATCATTCGTTGGAAAGAGAATGGCTGTGTTATCTTTTATCTTGTATACTTCAAATTTAGGGACATTGTCATGGCGAAATTCAGAGAAGTACCCGAAATAGATGCCGACTTTTGCCGAAATGCTTATTTTGATTTCACTTTTTACCAGCCTGCGGATAATTGAGGATCGGCCGTCTGCCCCGACTACCATGCGAGCTAAAAATTCTTGTTTCTCGTTATTGCCATCTAGACCTTCCACCCCTACTACTGTATCGTCATCATGAATAACATCCGTCACACGAAACCTTTCTAGAACGGTTACATTCATTTGTGATTTGGCTTGTTCAAGTAGGATCTGATCGAGATAAGTTCTTCTAATGCAGTAACAACTTTCTTCTCCGTCAACCTTAGGGATGCGTCCTTCTATCGCGGTATCCTCAAATTGAAATTTAATATCCTGTACCGGTGGGGCGTTTGTTTTCAATAATTTGTCCATGACACCGATTTCTCGAAGAAGAGCGACAGTATTATTGAAAAAAGTATGGGTTGATAATGTATCCTTTGGAAAGGTCGCTTGGTCTACTAACAACACATGGAAACCTGCCTTTCCAAGATAAATAGCAAGGGTAGAGCCGGCAACTCTAGCACCGGTAATGATGACATCATACGTCTTATTCATCGTATCGCTCCGTTTCCAAGTACAATTATTAATTTGCGTATCCATTTAGAAGGATTCCAAAACTAATGCTCTTACGAGTTAAAGCAATGAGGTAAATTGACAAGGGTATGCTACATACATAAAGTATGGAAGTTAAAACGAATTAAGCACAGGGAATTCCCACCTGTTAAACAATTAAAAAGAATTTGTGCTAAAAATCGAAATGATATTTTAAGCATTAAATAAAAGCTCATTTACAAGAAGGTACAATAGATGGATTGAAACATAGATATAGATTCTAGATATATATTCCTTAAATACGAATAACTTATATTTGTTTTATGAACTAACATTAAATCCCCAGCATTTTAACAATAATTGGACAGCATCTTCTAACTCACCTTCAGGAATTCCAGCAAAACCAAAAACAATATTAGGAGGGTTTTCTTGTTCTTTTTCAAATGAGTAAGTGGATAATGGATATACCTTTATAGCTTCATCACCTGCTCTTCCAACCAATTCTTTTTCATCCATCCCATTATTAACCGTAAGAACGATATGAAGGCCAGAATGCCCACCAATAATAGAGATTTTATCTTGATACGGTTTTAATAATTCTAATACTCTTTCAAGCTTACGACGGTAAATCTTTCGCATTCTGTTTAAATGTCTCTCAAAATCACCTTTTTTTAAAAATTGAGCTAAAATATGTTAGTCAATTCTTGAGACAGAAGAGGAGTTATAGAAAGATAGTTTTTCTTTATATTGTTGTAGAAGAGGCCTTGGTAGCACCATATAGCTAATCCTAATAGATGGCATTAGAGATTTTGAAAAAGTGCCTAAATAAATTACTTTTCCGCCGAGATCCATGCTCTGCAAGGCAGGAATGGACTTTCCACTATAACGAAATTCACTATCATAATCATCTTCTATTATATAGCGATTCTTATCTTCTGCAGCCCATTTTAATAGCTTAGTCCGTCGATTTATTGATAACACAGTGCCATACGGAAAGTGGTGGGAAGGGGCTAAGTAAACGACATTAATATTTTTCCGATGAACATCTTCTACTTTTACACCTTCTTCATCTACTCCAAGAGGATAAACTTCATTTTGAAAACTCTTGAGCATCTTTAAAATTAAATGATAACCTGGGTCCTCTACACCATAAATCGTTTCTTTGTTAAAGAGGAGCAAGAGTTGGTGTAATAAGTTTTCAATCCCGGCCCCAACGATAATTTGATTAGGTGAACATTGTACTCCTCGAGCATGGTACAAATAATGAGCAATTTCCTCCCGTAATTCTATTTCCCCTTGTGAGTCTCCAAGTAATAATAAGGAGTGATTATCCTTGTTAATTGTGTCTTTGGCATGCTTACGCCAAATGGAAAAAGGGAAATTCTCAGTATCAATCGAGCTTGGATGAAAATTGTATTTTATATCTTTCTTAGTTATTTCAATATTCTCCCGCAAATGATTGTTTACTTGTATATATTCTAAGTCGTCATAGGCCATAACAAAGTATCCTTTACGTGGAGATGCCTCTACATATCCTTCTGCAGCCAGTTGCTCATAAGCTGTCTCAACAGTGTTCCGACCTATTTTTAGGAAACTAGATAGCTTCCGTTTGGATGGTAATTTTGTTCCGTAAGAAAGGCGTCCTTCTATGATTTCTTTTTTTATATGCGAATATAATTGTTCGTATAATGGTATACCATTTAGTCTATTTAATTGACATGATAACATTTCCACTCCTAATAACCTCCCTATAACTGGACCTATTGTTTTTTAGAAAACTGGCACTTCCAATAAAGTCAATTAATTTCTATACTATTTCATAGATTCGTAAAATACAAGAGTTAGTGAAATGGAGTGTATGAAATGAAGAAATCATTAGGTACTGATCGTGTAAAACGAGGAATGGCAGAAATGCAAAAAGGCGGCGTTATCATGGACGTGATCAATGCAGAACAGGCAAAAATTGCAGAGGCAGCAGGCGCTGTTGCTGTTATGGCATTAGAACGCGTTCCAGCTGATATTCGAGCAGCAGGTGGCGTGTCTCGTATGGCAGACCCAACAATTGTAGAGGAAGTAATGAATGCTGTATCTATTCCGGTTATGGCAAAAGCGAGAATTGGTCATATTGTAGAAGCACGTGTACTAGAAGCAATGGGTGTAGACTATATTGATGAAAGTGAAGTACTTACACCTGCGGATGAGGAATTTCACCTTAACAAAAGCACATTCACAGTGCCATTTGTTTGTGGGTGCCGTGATTTAGGAGAAGCAGCAAGACGAATTGGTGAAGGTGCTGCCATGCTTCGAACAAAAGGTGAACCAGGAACAGGAAATATTGTAGAAGCAGTACGCCATATGCGTAAAGTAAATGCGCAAGTACGTAAAGTTGTGGGTATGGACGAAAATGAGCTCATGACAGAAGCAAAACTATTAGGAGCTCCTTATGAGTTATTACTGCAAATTAAACGTGAAGGTCGTTTACCAGTTGTCAACTTTGCTGCAGGTGGTGTAGCTACACCTGCAGATGCAGCATTAATGATGCAGTTAGGAGCAGATGGTATATTCGTTGGATCAGGTATCTTTAAATCGGATAATCCAGAAAAATTTGCTCGTTCAATCGTAGAAGCAACGACTCATTATGAAGATTACGAGTTAATTGCAAAGCTCTCAAAAGGATTAGGGAATGCAATGAAAGGCATTGAAATTTCATCATTATTACCAGAGAATCGCATGCAAGAACGAGGCTGGTAATTTTTAAATAGATAATGTATCTTACGAAAAGCTATTCTTTTTACTAACTTAGTTTTTTTTCTTAAAATATAAAGATTATTTCTGAAAAGCTAATTTTTGTTATTGAAAATACCATTGCTTAGAACAAGCAATGGTATTTTTTCCTTCTCTATCCTTAATGATTTTATTATTATCTAATATATTATATTTTTCTAATATCCATGTGTAATTAATACACAAAGGAAAAACAGGGACTAAACAGTCCCGAAAACCATAAGGGAGATACGCATAAGTTTTTCTGCGGAAATCTTAAATAATTTTTCGATGATAACAAAGAGGATTTCTACTATCCATATATCAGGAGCCGAACTAATTTCATCATATGGACGCTTCCATCCTCCATAGATAAAGATAAGTCCTACTAAAATCATACAATAAATAATAACAACTGACATTCAAGTCCTGCTTTCTTTTGTAGTCTAAATACTTTTCTTCATGTCACTATGGCGGCATTCGCGCAAGAAAACGTCACCTTTTACTGAACTTTTGAAGTAAGCTGAGTTGCAGTTATCGCATCGGCCACTAACCTTATTATCAAGACTAAAATTCAAATAATATAGATAATAAAAGGGCCTTACATATTAGACATATATAATATGTAAGGGCCCTTTTATTCACAAACTTTCTTGTAGCCAAAGACTTGAGCAATAAATAGAGTAATGAATTTTATCTAATTCATCACCCATCACCCTATTCATTATACGTTACTATGTCAATCACAAAATTCGGTTTTTTCTTATTCGAATAAAGCACTATCACTAATGCACGGAGAATATTTACACTTCAAATTCTTTAATTTTAGCGTCAGGACTTAATGTCTTTTCTGGTACAAATTCGTCTGGTTGTTCCCCATTTTTCACTTTGTTTACCCAGTCATGGTTAGCAAGTGCTCCACGACCTAAAGTGATAACATCTGCTTCACCTTTTTCGATAATTTCTTTTGCTTTTTCTGGGTTATGAAGGCTTCCGTTTGCGATAACAGGTAATTTGCTGTACTTTTTAGCTAATGCTGCAAGAGTAGCTCCAGTTCCTTCGCCTTCAGAGAATGCAGGTTGCCATGCTTCAAATTCTGTTACATGGATAAAGTCTAGTCCTGCTTGTCCTAACTGACCAAAAATAATTTCAGCGTCTTTCTCTTTATCGGCCCACTTATGATAATAGTCATTTATTTTACCTTGAGAAATTCTAATACCAACTGGATAGTCTTTTCTGACTGCTTCACGCACTGCTTCTGAAACCTCTACTAATAAACGAACACGATTTTCAGTAGTGCCACCATATTCATCAGTTCGTTTATTTGCATAATCTGTTAAGAACTGGTCTAGGATATACCCATTTGCACCGTGGATTTCAACTCCATCAAAACCAGCCTTTTTAGCATTCTTTGCAGCCTCAGCAAATCCTTTAATTACTACTTTAATATCTTCTTTTGTTGCTTCTTTAGGCACTGAGAATTTACCATTACCACCATAAACTTTCATTTGTTCTCCTTTTGGTTCAACAACTGATGGCCCGATTGAGTCCTTTACAAATCGATTTCCTTGAGATAAAGCACCAGCATGCATCAATTGAAGGATTATTTTTCCACCTTCTTGATGAACAGCATCTGTAACCTTTTTCCAACCCTTAATTTGTTCGTCATTAATGATACCAGGTTGATCGAAATATCCTTGACTATAAGCATCATCTGGATATGTTCCTTCAGTTATGATTAAACTAAATCCTCCACGAGCAAATTTCGCATAATAATTAACCATTTCGTCAGTGGCTACACCTTTTGGTGTAGCGCTTGTGCGTGTCATTGGAGCAACACCTACGCGATTGTCAATTGTAATACTACCTAATTTCACGGTTTCGAAAAGTAAATTGTTGTTTGGCATAATAGAAACTCCTTCTTTATTTGAAATTATATATAGTGGTAAATTGTTGAATTAACACCCATTAATTCCGCACGCCATATCCTCTGGGAAATCAGGCTGCTTTTTATTAATTTCTTCTGCAATAATATCTTCAAAAGATTCTTTAGAACGAATACCAGCTATTTTGGTATCACCAATAATAAAAGTGGGCACTGCAGAGATATCTGCTTCTTTATATGCATGTTGAAGTGCCTTTTGATGTGATTCCCGATACTTTCTCGTTTCTAGAGCTGCTCGATACTCATCTGTATTTAAATTGACTTCACCAGCTAACTTGGTCAGTACATTAATATCACCGATATCTTGTTCTTCTTGGAAAAAAGCTTTTAGTATACGTTCGTTATATTCATTTCCTTTCCCATTCTCTTTCGCATATTGGTATCCTTCAAATGCCAAATGAGTATAAGGTTGAGGAGAAACTTTGGGAAGTACTATATTAACTCCCATTCTTTCTGCCATAGGATAAACAGATTGTCTCCAAGTATTCTGTAGATAGTGACCTTCAGGCTTTAGAGTTTCATTCGGGAAAGGACGCAATTCATAAGGCATCCACTCTACTTCTACATCCTTTCCTTTAATTGCTTCCTCTAATGGCTGTTCAGCTAGAAAACAAAAAGGACAAACGTAATCGGAATAAACTTTTATCTTTATCGTCATATATAATACCCCTCTCCTAACATATTTAATTCGTTACTATTGATAACAAACTTGTTATGCCCTTATAATAATATACAATATAGAATCAGTAAAATAGATATATTCGAACGTAACGTTCGCTAAAATTGAACTGAGGAAGGGAGAAGCAATATGGAGCTTAGACACCTGGTCACATTTAAAACGATTGTAGAGAAAGATGGCTTTAAAAGGGCAGCTGAACATCTGGGGTATGCTCAATCTTCTGTTACCACCCATATTAAAGAACTAGAAAGAGAATTGGGAAAACCCTTATTCGATCGATTAGGTAAAAAAGTGGTGCTGACTCAATATGGTCACCACTTTTTACCGTATGCGGCCAAAATCATTGATTTATTTTCACAAGCTTTAAACACCAATGATGAGCCGGTAGGAAACCTTATTATAGGTATTTCTGAATCACTCACAATAGACCGTATCCCCCCAATACTAATTGAATATAAGAGATTATATCCGAAGGTTAATCTCTCTTTAAAATCAATTGATAATTATGATGTAACATCATATTTACAAAACGGAGATATTGATCTTGCATTGATACTTGAGAAAGATGATTTATCCCTTTCAGAACTTTTTACGGAAAATTTAAAAAGAGAAAAAATGGTTCTAATACGTCCTAACGACGTTAAAGACTCTAGTACAGTACTATATACCGAGCGATCATGCAGTTATAAATCTGTTTTTGAACACTATATAAATTACAAGCAAATGGATGTAAAAGAGAGTCTGGACTTTCAAAGTATTGAGGCTATAAAGCAGTGTGTTAGAAGTGGTCTTGGTATTTCACTCGTTCCTTATTTCTCAGTAAAAGAAGAGCTAATCACAAACAAATTGTCGGGTGAAGAAGTACCGCCAGATCACCCTGCCATTTCTACTTTCCTTGCTTATCACAAAGATAAATGGTTATCACCAGCTATTTTAAAAATGAATGAATTGATAAGAGAACATGCTAAGGGATGGGAATAATCTTTTATTACCCAAATCACATTTAATCTGTATTCATAATGAGTCCCTATTATCTAAAGCACTAACTTATTTGTATGTAAGGCTTCAGTCAGGGTAAAATTGATTTGTTCCATTTGCTCTTCTGTTAAAAGAGGTTGAGGTACTTCTTCTTGCTTGTTTATGACTTCCTGTAATCCTATGTATTGCTCCGGCATTCAGTAGCATTTTAGGTTGTATGTCTCCTGTTTTCAGTTGTAGTAAAACGAGATGTATTAACAAATCGATAAGTTATGCTATAATAGCGATGGAAATGATACGTGAATAATCTAATGTATTCAACGTAGCAAAGAGCCACTTGTTTTATACAAGTGGCTTTTTCTATTGGGTAATTTGTCCTCATATGAATATTCATCTTTAGAAATGTCTACGCTTGTAGATGTAAAGCTTAACTCACTTTGCAGCTCTTTATGTACAATCCTGTTGTGATATCTGTTATTGAAAACCCCCTAAACTCCTGCGGAAACTGTCGAGGGGTTTTTGTCTTTTTATAAAGGAAAAACTCAAAAGAACGAAGAATATATTACGGAGCGTAATGATAAAAAAATATTCCAAAGGAGTGTTTTTTATGAAGTTCTGGATGAAAGAAATTAGTTATTCTCAAGTTGAAAATAAGATACAGAGTGGCTATAAAGAGTTGTTTATGATCGGACAGTTTCGAATTGTAGATGCCTATAAAATAGTAGATAGTAATGACCATACAAAAGATATTCAATCTCATTTCATACTGGATACGAAGACTGGTAATAACTATGAAATAAGTGTAGAGCTTGCTTACGGTCTTGTATCTGCATTTTATTGTGATGGGGATCGAAGGTCTCTATTATCTAACATAATAGCATGGGTAAAGTATATGAATGGTAAAAATAGATTAGCAACTAAAAAAACTGATATTTCTAATGTATTATCTGGTGTAGTATAAATAAGAAAAGAGAGCAAACCTCTGCTCTCTTTTTTTTGCATTATATTTAGAACAGCTTTCTTTTTCCCATATCTACTACTATGATAATCAAGGAATGTGAAGGATAAAAGATGGAGCAACAAGATAAGTACGCAAACATTGATCTAACAAAAATTCATGAATATAGTGAGCTACCTGACAAGAAGAGTGAACGCTGTGACAACTGCGATGGAGTTAATTTCAAAAATAGTGTAGGTAAAGGCAAGTTTCTACGTGAATGTTTGAATTGTGGAATGAAGAAGTATATATAAAGAATCAATCAAAGAGTCTATGAAATTTATAGGCTCTTTTTCTATGTTTATATGTGTTTCTTTCTTAAAAATGGGGAATATTGTATACATAACGTTTGAAATGGAGGGATTATATTGGAACGAAATCCAATTTTGGAGCAATTAGAGGAGTATAGTGACAACCTAGAAAAAGAGATTGCCGTTTTACAAGAAAAAAGATGCATATCATACAAACCACTTTTAGAGAGTTTGAAGAAACAATATGCATTTGCTCATTTTCTCATGTATGAAGAAAGCGTCTTTGATACAATGCCCCAAGGATATAAAACCCTTTTGTCTAAAGCTTTATCCGATGTACTGGTAATACACAGCACAGTTACTATAGGTTGTGTAACTCAAAGCTATAATATAGTACGATCTTTATTTGAAACATATGTTAATTTAATGTATATCAATAAAAACTTTGAGGCCAATATGAAGTATTATGAAGACTATACAATTTTTGCTCAGTATCACAAACTAGAGGAACATAAGAACGATCCAGATTATAAATATGATCCTTATTTTATACAATTTAAGAATAGAACGGAAGGTCCTCTCCAAGAAAAATACAGCTTTATAGAAAATAATTATAAAGAAAGAAAAGATTGGTATTTCATTCCACTATCTGAAGACATCAAAAACCACCCTGATTTGACAGACCGGGAGAAAAAGAAAAAGAATATAAACTTCAAGACTCTTTGTGAAATTACAGGTAATGAAAAAATGTACCAAAAGCTGTATCCCTCTACATCCAATGCTGCTCATAGTACTTCACTAGCAAATAACCTTCAAAGTCAGAGCGTTGCTTCTCAAGCGGGTACAGTAATTAGCTTGGTTAATCTCTCTATACATTTATTAAGCCAAATGTTACTAGTTGGCCTTAATAGACAGATAGAAACAGGTCATGAAGAGTGTGAAAAATATCTTGAAATAAGATTTGCTTAATAAAAAAAGAGAGAGCAAATCTCTAAAGTTGCCCTCTCTTCATCACGATAAGGTAATTGGATTTCTCGTAAAATCGGCACCTGATCCCTGTTGTCTTCATGATTGTTTTAATATATACATTTTGAACCGTTTGGAAAATATCTGTTGAAAAATCAAACTGCTCCGTCAACCCCTCGTCGAAATACAATTCATGCTTTACCGCGTAACCATTAAAAGGTGGACAACCTACAGGAGTTGTTACTAAAAGATTATAAATTGAAATCAAGTTAGAGAAATGAACATGGTAACTATAAAGCCTAGATTGCGAGAGCTACTAAATGAAAGAGGTCTTACACAAGGACAATTGTCAGAAATGACGGGCACTCCAAATTCAATCAAATTAGGAGGCCATTTCTACATAAAAAAAACCTAGATTTTTAATGAATACTTTATGTATTCCTATAAATAATTACATAAATGCACATAAATTCCTAAATTAATTCAAGCTAATAAATTATTCCCCAATCCCTGAATTTAAAAAACATTTGCTCCTGTTTTGACGAGTTTTTTGCACATGGGAAAATTTTAGAGATTGTTTACAAGTCAATTGGGGCTTTTGCATCAAAACCAAAGTATTTACTCTAATAGGGTCGATTGGCGTATGGAGTAACATTTTTTGATGTGAGATAATTTCGAGTATACGGAAAGCAATAAGGGGGAGAGTGAGAATATGAGTGAAAAAAAGAGAGAGATTGAATTTATAAAAATTATATGTGTCATAGATGGTTTGGCTGAAGGCTTAAACATTAGAAAAGAGCAAGAGTATTACGGATTTGAGACTGTCGATGAGCTTGGTTACAATGTTTATACGGAGAAAGAAAAAGGTAGATTGCCTATTTATATCGGGTCATATCCAAAAACGTATTTTCAGCTAATAGATAATGAAATATATGTTGTAACGTTCGAAAAAAATGCCTAATATTTTGGACGTATTTTCTTTTACAGACAAGTAGGGTCATTATCTACAATAGGTGAAGGGCCCACTAAAGAAAGCAACCTTAAAGGTTGCTCTTTCTATAAAACTATTGTCCTTACAACCAAGTATATTGCAACAATAGCTGCAAGTACTATTAGTACATTTAAAATACGATGTTGAGTAGCTAAGTGATTATGCTTTCTACCTGCACGAGTCAATGGTTGCTTTTCATTGTTATTTCCACTCACTATGTTACATCTCCCATCCTATTTGGTTATTTGTTTTCATAATTTAAGCCATAAGCTGATCTTCGTTAGTTGATTCTTCTTTTTTTCATTTTCCTTATACATAAGATATAAAAACCACTAAATTTAATAATCGACCAAATAAGTGTAACCCCAGGTTCATAGTTAACTACCTTAAACAAACTTGGTATAGATTCGAAAACAGAATCGTTACTTGTGAGAAATACTGCTAAAAACATGTTATTTACTGTATGTGCTCCTTTTTTATATGCTTGCGTTTAGTTATTGGCCTATCTTTTTCATAAAATGGACGAGAAATTGAAGGATGTCCTAACGACTAAAGCAGAATGCAAGTAGGGTCAGTGGGAGCTTGGTGAATCATACGCCTCAAGTTTTAAAAAGAGTGAAAACATGATTGAATAAAAAGAGAGAAGGGAAGCCCTTCTCTTTTCACTCTATAACGACCTGGGCCTAGCATAGGGTGACGTCTGTCCAAAAGATTAAAAAATTCATTCATCAACTGTTTGGATTAGTTTCATAAGCTAGTAACTTAAAGGGAACAGGATCTCTATGTTTCTAGTGAATGTTTTTGCACCAGAACCTTACAAATTAACACTGCTCATATCCGGATAACGTTCTCCTGCTGCCACACCTTTTGGGGCTACTTCATTAATGCGATAAAGTTCTTCTTTGGATAATTGAATTTTAAGGGCTCCAATATTTTCTTCTAGATATTGAATTCGTTTTGTTCCTGGAATCGGGACAATATCATCTCCTTGAGACAGAATCCAAGCAAGTGCCAGCTGTGAAGGCTGACAGTCTTTTTCTCTTGCTAATTCTCTAATTTGATTCACAAGATCTAAATTTTTTGTGAAGTTTTCTCCTTGAAAGCGAGGAGAAAAGCGACGATAATCATCTTCTGCCAAGTCTTCAAATGTTTGAATTTGCCCTGTTAAAAAGCCTCTTCCTAAAGGACTGTAGGCTACAAATCCAATTCCAAGCTCACGGATAACAGGTAAAATTTCGTCTTCGACATCTCGGCTCCATAGTGAATATTCCGTCTGAATAGCTGTTATTTCATGTACTGTATAAGCACGGCGGATCGTTTGAGGAGCTGCCTCAGACATGCCAAGGTAGCGTACTTTTCCCTCTTGAACTAATTCAGACATCGCACCAATTGTTTCTTCAATTGGAACATTAGGATCTACTCTATGCTGATAATAAAGATCAATATAATCTACTCCTAAGCGGGATAGACTTGCATCACAAGCTTGTTTTACATAGTCTGGATGGCCATTAACTCCTAAAAATGATCCATCTTCCCCTCTTACATTCCCAAACTTTGTAGCAATAATAACTTGATCACGTCGATCTTTAATAGCTTGACCAACTAATTTTTCATTTTGGCCAACGCCATACATATCTGCTGTATCAAGAAAATTGATACCCAGTTCGATGGCACGATGAATGGTTTTTACTGATTGGTCATCATTTCGTCCGCTGTAAAAATCAGACATGCCCATACAGCCTAAACCAAGAGATGAAACCTCTAAATCGGATTTTCCAAGTGTTCTTTTCTTCATATTAATCATCCTTCCTGCTTAAATTAAGGTTTATAATAGTTAAAATTATCTGAATATAACTGATTTTATTATAATCTAGGATTAAGAAATGAGTAAAGAATAAGGGTTTTGGTGCAAAGATAAGCGGTAACATTAAAGGAATAGATACTGATTCATGAATGGATTAGTGATTCCTTAGATACTATGTACCTACTTCAATAAGCTTGTTTGTCTACTCTCAGAAATAAAAAAGGAACTGAAAATTGAATGTCAGTTCCTTTGTATTGTATAAATGTAGTCATTCTTCATCTTCATAAATAAATAAGCCATTTACGAATGTTTCGAAATCAGGAGCTAATTCCAAAATAAGTGTGTCTTCTCCCCATTCTAGATCCATATAAATTATAGGAGGAGTATCTTTTGTATGCCGATAATCAAATGCAATCCACCAATGTCCCTCTCCACATAGTAAAACAATATCTTTAGGTAAGTCCCATTCTTCTATATAATAATCACTGGATAAGATGCCTTCTTTTCCTATTCCATAAATTTCAGGAACGTTTACATGATCGTTTGCCCAATTTGTTGGAACAGAGGTAGGATAGTCACAATACTTTAAATTGCCCCCATTCTTTATTTTACATAACTCAATATAGGATTTTGGTAACTTCACACCCAACTTCTTTTCTGCTTCGTTGACCATTTCTTCTGTTAATTTTTTTGATTGACTGTATCCATCATCCCAAATATCTCTCATTTCCCCATCCCTTTCAACCCTTACCAACTAAATGCTTTTCTTCATGCCACATTCCCTGCATTCACGTAGGAAAACGCCACCTTTTACGGAACTTTTGAAGTAAGCTGAGTTGCAGTGATCGCATTTTCCACTAACTTTATCCGGAAATTCATCGTATTCATACACTTTATCAAGATCTATTTCTTGCTGCTCTTTCTCTTCCATGTTGATCACTCTTTTCTAATTGGCTCTTATTAGATTACCACAAAATGGAAGGTGAAATTAATTTGTTCCATTTGCTCTTCTGTTAAAACAGGTTGAGCTACTTCTACTTGCCTGTTTATAACTTCCTTTAATCCTATGTATTGCTCTGGCATCGTGGCGAATGGACGCCATTTTTGCATTCCTCTGTGTGACATATTATCATATAAGTATGAAGTAAAAGAAAAAGAAGATGTAGGCCAACAAAGTACCGGAGTAAAACAAGAAGATTCAACTAGCAATGTGAATCTAGAAGAGGTCGATACAAAGTCTCCAAAGAAAATGGAAGATTATAATTATACCAAAGGTCAAAAAGTAGCGAATCTTGTTATTCCTAAACTCGAATTAAAATACTCAGTGTATTGGGGAACAGATGCTGATACCTTGAAAAGAGGCGTAGGGATGTTTGTTAGTGATTTAACTAGTACTCCAAAGGGAATGGAGCACACAGTATTAAGTGGGCACCGCGACACCGTATTTACAAGGCTAGGTGAACTTAAAACAGGTGACAATCTAATTGTAGAATTTGATAATAAGCTTTATGAATATCAAATTAAAAAGATTTGGATTACACATAAAGAAGATCGGACAGTAATTGTTCCTAAAGACAAGCCTATGCTTACATTAACAACTTGCTATCCATTTGATATGATTGGAAAAGCGCCTGATCGCTACATTATTCAAGCTGAAATGATAAATAACTAAAAGCGACTTACCATTAATAGGTATGTCGCTTTTTATTTTATTCATCTAGTTATTAACTTTGGTGAAGTTGAGTCCAATCAGTAATTAACTTGCCATCTATAACATCATTGGAAGTAATAATTAATGTCTTAAACTTATCTACTTTTTCAGCAAACCCCATTCCGTTGAGAAATAGCCACTTATGAATGGTATCTGGGTGTAATTTAGAATCCTGATTTAACGCTGTTGCTACTATGTAGCTACTGAAGTAGGAGATGAGTAGATTGTGGTGTATACGGTAAATGAAACAATTTTCATCTAAAAAAAGATGCCAATAGGCATCCCTTTTAGCTTTAATTATAATAAAATGTTTGATTAAACAGATTCTATCACACAAAATTGTTTGTGCTAAGGCAGTTAATGAGTAGAAGATTACATGTATTAAGATAGACTTTTTTAATTAACTTGAATATATTAATTAGATAAGTGCATGTAGAAGGCTTATAGAATTTCTCTCTTATCTATTTCTTTATCAGCTTTTAAATTTTTCTCCCTCTTTCCTAATTCGCTATTTCTGTAACCAAATATAAAGTAAACAATAAGACCAATCACCAACCAGATTCCGAATCCAATCCAAGTGGTCACCGGTAAATTAAACATAAGGTAGCCACAAAATAACATAGAGATAATAGGGATAAACGGAACAAATGGGACTTTGAAAGCGCGTGGTAGTTCAGGTTGTGTTTTACGCAAAACCAATACGCCTACTGAAACAACCAAGTACGCAAAGAGTGTTCCGATATTAACTAGTTCAGCTAATCTATGTAAAGGAATGAATCCAACAAAAATTGCAACTAAGATTCCTGTAATCCACGTATTTATAATAGGAGATTTCTTAACTGAATCGACTTTGGACATTGTTTTAGGCAATAAGCCATCCCGACTCATAGCAAAAAACAAACGTGTTTGTGCGTATAAAAGTACAAGTAACACTGTAGTCATTCCCGTCAAAGCTCCTACCGAAATAAAGCCTGCTACCCAGTCTTGGTGAATATAGCTTAAAGCAAAAGCTACCGGGTTTTTCACATTTAATTCAGTAAAGGGAACAATGCCTGTTAGAATGAAGGAAACAATAATATATAAGATCGTACATATAGTAAGGGAAGAAATAATCCCGATAGGCATATTGCGCTGAGGATTTTTTACTTCTTCGGCTGCAGAAGCTATAGAATCAAAGCCAAGGTAAGCAAAAAAGACAGATGCAGCACCTGCTGTTACCCCAGAGAAACCAAATGGCATAAATGGTGTCCAGTTTCCCGGTTTTACATACCATATGCCGATGACGATGAATAAAAGAACAACGGCAATCTTAATCACAACCATGATATTATTTGCACGTGTAGATTCACGTAAACCACGAGAGAGCAGAAAGGTAATAACTAAAACAGCAGTAATAGCTGGAACGTCAATAAAGGTACCTTTTCCAGGATCGTAAGCACTTGTTATAGCAAGTGGTAATTTCAATCCGAACCCACTTAATAATCCTTGAAAATAACCTGACCATCCACTAGCAACTGCTGAAGCTGCAAGTCCATATTCCAACAGTAATGCCCAACCAAGAATCCAGGCCATCACTTCACCAAAAGTAACATAACTGTAGGTGTAAGCGCTACCAGAAATAGGGATAGAAGAAGCAAACTCTGAATAACATAGCGCAGCAAATATACAGGCAAGTCCTGAAAAGATAAACGAAAGCACAAGAGCCGGTCCTGCGTGTTCTGCGGCGGCTACTCCTGTCAAAACAAAAATTCCTGTGCCAATAATGCAGCCAATCCCCATCATTGTTAGATCTTTAGCTCCAAGTACTTTGTTCAGAGATTTATCCGTTTCTTGAACACTGGCCAACATATGAGAAATTGACTTTTTTCGAAATAAATCCATGTAGGTTCTCCCCTCAAAAATGGAATATTTGTTTTATCATTTGCACTTCTCTAGAATAAGCGTATTAATGGCCTTAATAATTTAAAAAAGGAAATTTTTTTATTCTATCTATCAGATTATTCCCACACCACTTTTCTGTTTTCATGAATACTTATCTTTAAAAATTTTAATAGCATGTAATGATTAAATAAAAGGGAGCTGGGCGTTTAAATAACGCCCGGTACAAAAAGCATAAAGGCTATGATATCGGCCATAAAATTTAACTAAGCATATTTTTCTATTTATACCAGCTCTGCATGTAAGAAGAATCTTCGTAACGATGCGCTTGCTTAACGACATGAAGTGGTCGGAATGTATCAATCATAACAGCTAGTTCTCGCGTTTCTTTTTTCCCAATGCTTTCTTCCATTTTCCCTGGATGTGGACCGTGTGGCAGCCCACTTGGATGAAGAGTAATAGATCCCTCCTCAATTCCACGCCTACTCATAAACTCTCCATCCACATAGTATAGTACTTCATCACTTTCTACATTGCTGTGTACATAAGGAGCCGGAACGGCCTCTGGATGATAATCATATAATCGTGGCACAAATGAACAAATTACATAGTTATGAGCTTCAAATGTTTGGTGAACTGGAGGCGGCTGATGAATTCTACCTGTAATTGGTTCGAAATCATGAATACTAAAAGCATAAGGAAACAAATACCCATCCCAACCTACGGCGTCTAATGGATGAAAGTCAAATAAATAAGAAGTCAACATACCTTGAGCTCGCACACGAACCTCGAATTCTCCTCGTTCATCTTTTGGCTCTAGTTTTTCTGGTGTTCTTAAATCACGCTCACAATAGGGAGAGTGCTCTAGAAGTTGACCATGCTCATTACGATAGCGTTTTGGAGGCATGATTGCTGAGTTTGATTCCACAATGAGAAATCGTGCCTGTTCTGTTTCTAGAACTACTCTATATGTAGTACCAATAGGAATAACTAGGTAATCACCTGGAAGAAAGGACAATTCACCAAAGATACTCTCTATTTTTCCTTTTCCCTCATGGACATACAGCATTTCATCGCCTTCCCCATTACGATAAAAGTATGACATTTGTTGTGTTGGCCGGGCAACTCCAATGGCTACATCATCATTAACCATAAAGATTTTTCTTGCTTCAAGGAAATCTCCCCCTGCTTCGGTTTCCCAAGTGGGAAAGTGACGATGCTTAAGTGCCTCTTTTTCTTCAATCTCATAATGGATTTCTGTGATTTTTTTAGCCTCTCTTACTTGTGTTGGGGGATTGATATGATAAATGAGTGATTGAATACCCGAAAAACCTTTCGTTCCCATAACTTGCTCATAGTGTAAGCTCCCGTCTTCTTTCCGGAATTGTGTATGGCGTTTAGCAGGAACCTTCCCCATCTTTACATAATGTGGCATAAACACTGCTCCTCTCTTATTGTATTACTTCGCGAAGTGCTTGGATAAACGCTTCATTTTCTTCTTTTGTTCCGATTGAAACACGAATTGTGTTTGGGAGTCCCAATACCCCTCCGGAACGAACGATAATTCCTTTATGCAGTAACGATTGAAACACATTATCACCTGATGAATTTAGCCTTATCATTACAAAATTACCTTGGGATGGAAAATAGCTGAGACCCATTTTTTCGACCTCTGCCGAAATATATAACCTTCCTTTCTCGTTCTCTTTTTTACACTTGCTAACAAACTCTAAATCTGCCAATGAGGTAGTAGCTGCAACTTGTGCCATACGATTAGTGTTAAAGGGTTCCTTTACCTTAATAAGTTCCTTTACAAAATTTGAATGCATTACTCCATAGCCAATACGTAGAGCAGCCAATCCATAAATTTTTGAAAAAGTACGTAAGACAATCAAGTTTGCATGAGAGTGAATAAGTGGAACCGTATTCAAGTGGTCTTCTGCTGTCACATATTCAAAATAAGCTTCATCAACAACAAGCAGTATGTGATTAGGAACTTGATTAATAAATGATGTCAGTTCCCTCTTTCCAACAATCGTTCCAGTAGGGTTGTTTGGGTTACACACAAAAATCATGCGCGTTTTGTCCGTAATAGCAGCGAGCATACCACCAAGATCGTGCACCCCGTTCACAAGTGGTACTTTAATCGCCCTGCCCCCTTCGATGATGACATTCGTTTCATAACGAGGGAAAGTGACGTCTGCCATGATAGCCTCGTCCCCAGAACGGATATAGCTGCGTGTGAGCAAACGAAGAATTTCATCCGACCCATTTCCCGTTATAACTTGCTCTTCCTTAACTTTTAATTGTTTCGCTATTTTTTTTACCAGAACAGGCGCAGTTCCTTCCGGGTAAAACATTAAATTTTCCATTTCTTTTATCATGGCCTCTTTTGCCATTGGTGAATAACCTAATGGATTTTCATTCGAAGCAAGTTTAATAATGCGATTAAGACCTAGTTCTCGCTTCACTTCTTCAATAGGCTTACCTGGTTTATAAACATCAAGACCTTCTAATTCTTTCCGTGAGATGATTTTATGTTCAAGTACCTCCATGCTTTCACCCATCCTGTTCTATGTAATTTTGTTACAGACTGATACAGTGATCTCTCCAACCTTTTTCTCCACTTTCACTCATAAGTTCTACTTAGTTGTAAAGCCCATCAGTTGACTCTAATCCCATTCCCAAACACATCTGTCTTAGAATATACTGAACGAGCTTTACGAGTTAAATATGAGATAAAGTATAAGATTGTTTAAGGGCTGGAAGAACTCGTCCTGTCACTTCCCCAAATCCAATTCTATATCCCTCTCCTTGACACCACCCTGTAATCGTTAACTGATCTCCGTCTTCTAACCAAACCCTCTGTTCTCCATTTTCCATTTCTATCGGCTCAGTTCCACGCCATGTTAGCTCCAATAAACTTCCTCGCATCTCTTTTTTAGGCCCACTAATTGTTCCTGAAGCAAGCAAATCACCAGGACGTAAATTACATCCTCCTACTGTATGATGAGCAATCTGTTGAGCCATGGACCAGTAAAGATAACGAAAGTTACTTGTGGAGATGGTTTTGGAATTTTTCATTCCTTTACCCTTAAGATTCACCTCTAAATGAATATCAAATGAACCAGGTTTATTTGTACGTAAATAAGGTAACGGCTCTGGCTCCTGCTCTGGTCCAGCTACTCTAAAAGGCTCGAGAGCTTCAAGTGGCACCACCCAAGGAGAAATTGAAGTAGCAAAGCTTTTAGCTAAGAATGGTCCAAGTGGTTGATATTCCCAGGATTGGATATCTCGAGCGCTCCAGTCATTGACTAGTACAAGACCGAAGATTTGTTCCTCGGCATTTTCTAAGGCAATATTTTTTCCTCTTTCATTACCTGGACCAATAAACCATCCCATCTCTAATTCCAAATCAAGTTGACAACTTGGACCAAATAAAGGTGCATTTGAATTCGCCGGTTTCATTTGTCCTTGTGGACGTCTTACATCAGTCCCACTAAGAACTACTGAACTAGCTCGTCCATGATAACCAACTGGCAAGTGAGTCCAATTCGGCATTAGGGCATTTTCCTTTCCCCTAAACATAATGCCTACATTAGTTGCATGCTCTTTTGAAGCATAAAAATCTGTATAATCCCCAATTTGTGCAGGCAAAAGCATTTCGACATTTTTTTGAGGAATTAATGCAATATCACGGAGGGCATAGTTATCCCTTAAAATTGACTCATCTTCATGTAGTAATTGTTGGATGCGTTTTCTTACATCCCGCCATGCTTTAGTTCCAAGAGACATAAATTCATTAAGAGAAGCTTGTTCAAAAACTCCTTTTCCCTCTACATCCGTACCATCAAAATATCCCTCAGCATCTAGCACGGAAAGATCCAACACATAATCCCCAATTGCAACTCCAATACGGGGAACCCCCATCATAAGGGGGCGAAATACACCGTAAGGAAGGTTTTGAATGGGAAAATGGGATTTAGGATCTACCTCTATAAATGATTTCATCATCTCCACTCCTCTTCTATACTATAAATTCCTAATGCACGTAGGTCTTCACGGGGCTCATCGAAACTACAGCTGCCATATGAACAAAGTAATTTTTCTCGTAATCTTATAATTTCAGAAGTTGGGACGGTTAAATTGTGCCATTGTAATCCTTTATCAGTGAACTTGAAATTCTTTGATTTCTCATCATCAAGAATTTTTACTGTTGATACTATATCTAGTTTTTTGATATGAGCTAGCATCCCAGCTGTAAAAACATTGAGGAAACCATGCATTCGTGTATTCACTTCTTCACGATACATACGAATTGGATGATGTAGTCCGGCAGTGAACTTCACGGGAATATCTCGATCACGACATCCGACAAGTACGGTTGCTATTTGCTGAGAAGTTGGAAATGCTTTTGCTGTAACTCCACCAGTCCGTAATTTAAACCCTAGTAAGAGATCGCTTTCATTATTATGCGCAGCAATAATATCCAGAGTTTCAAGTATCTTAGATTCCCAGTCCCTATCTAAGGGTATTGTCGCTTCACAAAAGGTTTGTAGTCTCCTCCTGTCTGTCGCTTTTGTAATAGTTTGTAATAAAGCACGATCAGGTATATGAGGCGGGAGGGGAATCTCGCATATGTCAATCTTGATATTCCTCTTATATTCATTACGAAAAGATCTAACTATTTCAAGATCCGCATGTAAGCTATTTAGGAATTCAATCTTATTATTACTCCTAGATCCTAAAGCTGAGATGATTAACGGACGTTCTTTTGAAAACATCGATACATACGGAATAAGTTGATTTAGTTGTGAGATAGGAATAATAAACCGTCCGAGCATCCATGAATCTTTACAAATTTGAAATTCCTTGTAATTTTTTATTGAGGTTTCCAGAGATAAATTAGCTGGTGGAAACAACCCAGCATAATCAATTAGATCTGATAAAAAAGCATGGATACTAGTTTGCAATTTTGGGCTCTCGCTCATCTTAACAACACTTCCAGCTATACTCTTTATATTCATGTCGCATTCCTCCTTTCTTTTTCATATTTACCAAACAACAAATATTAATTTAGCTTTAACTATAGCTTAAATATTCCCTCGACGTTCTTGTTCACGTTCAATGGATTCAAATAATGCTTTAAAATTTCCATCTCCAAATCCTAGAGCACCTTTACGTTGAATAATTTCAATAAACAAAGTCGGACGATCTACAATAGGTTTTGTGAAAATTTGAAGTAAATATCCTTCATCATCACGATCAACTAAAATACTAAGTTCTTGGAGCTTTTGTAGATCTTCATCAATTTTTCCTACCCGTTCACTTAGTTCTTCATAATAAGTAGCTGGTGTGTCAAGAAACTCTACACCATTGTCTTTCAATGCTTTAACTGTTTTAATAATATCGTTTGTCAGTAGTGCTAGATGCTGAACACCTGGGCCTTTGTAAAAGTCTAGGTATTCTTGAATTTGTGATTTTCTTTTTCCTTCCGCCGGCTCATTAATCGGAAACTTAATACGCCCTGTTCCATTCATCATGACTTTAGACATAAGAGCTGAATACTCTGTTGAGATGTTTTCATCATCAAAGTGTTTAAGTACATTAAAACCAAATACTTTTTCGTAATAAGTTGTCCACTCATCCATAACCTCTACGTTTCCTACGATATGGTCAATGCCAACAATTCCCGTAGAAGATGTGCCAGTCTCTAATTCATAAGATTGATACCCTGGTAAAAAACTGCCTTTGTAATTTACTGTCTCTAATAATGTATGAACAGTGTCCCCATACGTACCAATAATCGCTTTCTTAACAATTCCATTCTCATCTTCTTCAGACCATGGCTCTCGAATGGCAATTGCTCCTCGCTCAATTGCTCCCTTATATGTCTTTTCAATATCAGAAACTTTTAATGCAATGTCTTTTGTTCCCTCACCATGTAGTTTTACAAATGCAGCAATATCTGTAGTCTCCTCAAGACTTCCTGTAACCACTAGACGAATTGCTCCTTGTTCAAGCACATAAGAAACACGATCACGACAGCCTGTCTCTAATCCACGGTAAGCCTTAACTTTGAAACCAAAGGCATTTGAATAATAATAAGCAGCTTGCTTCGCATTTCCTACATATAGTTCTAAGTGGTGGATGCTTTGCACCGGAAAGATTTCCTCTTTTTTTGTTTTTTTCGTTTCTAATACTTTTTCAGACATTGAAACAACCTCCTGTTTTTTAGTAGATGAATAGTTTTATTCCCAAGTAAGGGGATAATATTTCCAACAATCTAAATAGTATAACTAGTTTTCTCATTAAGCAAGCGCTTACATTGAAGCGTTTATTCTGTGAAAGGTTTCCTCCTTAACGTGCTAAAGCAAGAATACGTTGCTGTATATTCTTGCATCTTTTTTAAAAATATTTGTAAAATCATTCTAAATCCTATCAACAAATTATTAGTCTAAAGGAGAGAACAAAATGGAATATACTATTAAATTTTGCCCTTGTAATTTTGAAGAAGAGCTCTATGATGCAAAAGAGAAATTGCAACAAATTTCAAATGTGGAAATTATAGAAGAAAAATGTTTACTTTATTGCGGCCAGTGTTTAGTACAACCATTTGCATTAGTCAACGGTAAAAACATTGTCAGTGATAGTGTCAATGATCTTCTTGCAGATATTTTACAGCATCTCGAAGGCACACAGATAAATTGCAGTAAAACAAAACTACAGGTGAATTGTGAAGGGTGTGGGAGTTGTAATTTCCATAAGGAACAAGTACTTCGTTGAACCTTTGATACTAATGTTGGACTTATAGCATAGTATCGTCTTGCGTTGAAGAATCTTCTGTTAAGGCTTTACAGATCATCTATTTAATTTTTCAACTTATTATCTTAAATTGGATTTATTTCTAACCATCAAGATAAAAATGGATTTAACGATTAATTTATCAATATAATAACCATGTATAGTCAAGTATCCTTTTTAGATTCATGCTAATAGTGTCTTGATAAAGGAATATAAAAACAATTTTATTTGGAAATGGAGTGATGAAAATGGATTTGATTGATTGTCGCTTACTGCAATTTATACAAGAAGATAGTAGAATTACTGTCAATGAATTGTCTAAACGATTACTTCTAAGTCAATTAAGTATAAGAAAAAGACTACAACGTTTAGAAGAAAATGGTGTAATACAAGGTTTTACGGTAATTATTTCGCCTGACGCAATTGGAAAAAGTGTAAAAGCAATTATTCAAATAGCGAATTTAAAAATAAAAACTCAGCAATTTGAAGAAATTATCAAAGGAGAAAAAGATATTTTAGAGTGTCATCGGATAACCGGAATAAACAGTTATTTTATGAAGACGGCAGTTTCATCCATAAAACAGTTAGAAGACTTTTCAAACCGTTTGACCCATTATGGTAAAGTCAATACATCTTTGATTATTACTTCTCCCATATCTCATCAAATTTTACTACCCAAAACTGAGTATCTTCAACCAATCAAGAATGAATAACGCGCAGTGATATCATCATAAAAGACTAGTATAAAACTGTAAGGAAGTAGTTACAGTTGTGAACTACTTCTCTCTTTAAGAGGCTTTTTTTATTAAACAAAGACTTCTTATTAACGAGTTTCTTTCTAAAAAAATTATGAGGATAAATAACAACTTCTTGCATTGATTGAAGTTGAAAACTTTCACTTTGATCTCGACTGCTCACACGTATGTATCCAAATCTTCTGTTTTCTATTTTTATACCTCATTTGTGGTTCTCTTCCTCTTATTCTATTAAAAACGTTCGTAAAAATGTATGCATTTTATAAGACGTTCGTAATTTATTTTCAAATTTAAACGAACGATAAAAATAATAGATTTCTTATATAAAAGAAAGGTCCGTAAAGGTATACTTTTTTGAACATTCTTCATTCTTATAAGTAATTGAACAAGTTTACTTTTTGTAATTTAAGGCTTACCTCTTACATTTAGAGACATCAAATAGCCGTCTTTTCTACAATATAACTAATATTTAAAACTATATAGATATTTAATGCGTTAAATATTACGTAAATAGATAAAATCAAATTACATTTACTTATATATCCAAACTCAGATTTATTCTTATACTTCTTACATAATATAAAAGGTGTATCTTAAGATACACCTTTTAAAACCCTATTACTTTGGCAATAAAATCAGCTATTAAAACTTTTTTACTTTTAATTATAGTTTCCCATGGACATATACTATTTTGTACTTTATCTAACTAAAATAAACAAGTCTCTCTTGCTAACTGGATAAAAGATTGCACTAAAGGTGATTGATCTTTTTGTCGCCAAGCAATACCCATAGAAGCTACAGGTAATTGATCGTCAAGGTCCAAATATACAACATCTTGGGTATGTAAATTCACGGCGGATTGTGGAACTACGGCAATACCCAATTTAGCTGCAACTAGACCGATTACAGTTTGGAATTCTAAAGCCTCTTGTTGGATGATTGGATTACATAATCCTAAGATTTCATCATAGAGATTTGACCATGTTTTTCTAGACAACATTACAAAAGGATAGGTTTTAAGATCAGAAAGAGAGACGTTTTTTATTTTTAATAATGGATGCTGTTTTGGAACTGCCAGTACGCATGGGACTGTAGAAACGATTTCGGTATGTATTATCTCATCATTTACAGGTGGTCTTAATACTCCTATATCAATTTCCCCTTCATGTAAAGCTTCTAATTGCATAGGCGTAGACATTTCGAATAGATGAACTTCAACTTCTGAATACAAATTTCGAAATTCTCTTAGGATTGAGGGAAGAATATCGTAAGTAGCCGATCCTACGAACCCAACTCTAATTGTCCCGATTTCTCCATGTTGAGTACGTTTCGCATCTTCAACAGCACGTTCAAGATGATTAAAAATCTTACAAACTTCCGTATAAAATAATTTTCCTGCATCTGTTAATTTAACTTGACGTTTATTTCGATAAAAAAGAACAATATCTAATTCTTTTTCTAAATTCTGAATTTGTAAACTTAAAGGAGGTTGCGTAATCTTGACACGCTCTGCTGCACGACTAAAGTTTAATTCTTCTGCTACAGCGATAAAATATTGTAGTTGTCGAAGCTCCATCATTTTTCCCCTCCTAATCAGTTATATATAAAATATATTACAACAGTTTATATTATATATTTCACTATTGTCTTTTATCAAGATAAGATAATACCATAAAGATAATAGGAGGTTTACACATGACTATAAATGAAAAACAAGCAAATTTATCTAATGGAAAAGTGAATAAAGACTGGACTAAAGATGCCCTTTTTTATGAATATACTACTGCTGCTGATCCAATCGGAAGTGGTATCATAAGTGCAATTCCCCCTAAAGAATTTTCCTCTGAATTATATAACTCAGGAGAAACTCGTATTGTTACGTTGGACCTTTCAAATGAACTCAAAACTGAATATCCGGCAACAAGTCCATCACTTCTTGCTCACTTCATTCGAATTAATGCGAATGACAGCATTACTACACAACCCAATGCAACCAGTGAATTATATTATATTATTTCTGGTGTAGGCCACACAGAATTAAATGGTGAGATAATCACTTGGAAAAAAGGTGATTTTTTAACTCTTCCATCCGGCTCGACTAGCAGGCACACTGCAACAGAAGATGCAACCATCTATTATATTCTCGATACTCCACTTCTTAATTATTTAGGAGTTAAAGCAACAGAAACTCGTTTTAAACCGACACTTTTTACAGCTGAACAAGCTAATGCGAAATTGGAGGAAGTAGCAAACGCTCCTGATGCTCACCTAAAAAATCGTATTTCTATTTTATTAAACAATCAAGAATTCAAACAAACTCTAACCATTACACACGTATTATGGGCGATGTTCGGAATTGTTCCTGTAGGATCTAACCAAGCAGCTCATAGTCATAAGTCAGTTGCCCTTGATTTTGTTGCTTATGCTGCACCCGGTACTTATACTTTAGTCGGAGATAAGATTGATCCCGTTACTAAAAAGATAATTGATCCCGTTCGCATTGATTGGGTAACAGGAAAAGCATTTGTTACTCCTCCAGGATTGTGGCATTCTCACCACAACGAATCTGAAGAGCCTGCATTTATTATCCCAATTCAAGACGCAGGCCTTCAAACGTACCTTCGTACATTAGATATACAATTCACTCACTATGTTTAAAATAAAAAAGCACCTTTTCGGGTGCTTTTTGCGAATGGGAGACTGAATATGAGGGTAGCTAAATTTTGTGAAAGGAACATTAAAGTAACTAAAGCAAATATAGTCTTAGATATTCTTCAACAAAATTATCAGCAAGATATAGAGATTTGTGTTGTGGATTGCTTCAGACGATGTCTAGAGTGTAGAGTGACCCCATTTTGTCGTGTACAACTAACCACACTTCAAGATAATGACGTAGACACTTTGGTGAAAAAAATACTAGAAAATGTTTAAATTAAAAATAGCCTTAAAGGTTATAAGAGCAGGCTTAAGCCTGCTCTTTTCCTCTGAATATCATATACAAACTTAGTTAACACAATGAAAAATTTGTATTTACACTTTTACCTAAACCACTATCAGGTTCTGAACATTCTGCTATGGATACGTGGTATATAAAAGATTTTAATTAACAATAACAAAATAAAAAGCAACCTCAGCATTGGCAGGCGAGGTTGCTTCATGTAAGGGTTCATTCATACGTATCCAAGTACGAACGATAGCAGAATTATAACATGTTTTTCAATATAAATACTATTTTTGATGTGTCTAACATATGCATAAAAGGTGCTTTTTTTATGCATGATCTCTTCAACTTCCTGTAAGGAGATATCAGTTGTATCAACGATGTATAAAAAGATGCATATTCTATAAAAGTGACTCTGTTCGAACCCTTACTCCCATAAGGGTTCTCTTTTTTGATGTGTACCGGAAGAGACA
>NZ_JAPCIN010000014.1:0-47676 GCF_025910025.1 Priestia sp. JV24 | reverse complement strand
CAATGCATATCGTATACAGTTTAAAAATCGAAAAAACTACTGAACAGGGATCAGTAGTTTTTTCTGTTTCTTGAATGGTCAATAGTCAGTTGACGTTGCAGAGCGTCTTGAGTAGTTTGCTCAAAATATTAGATTTTATTATTTTTCTTTTGTTATTTCTTTTCTGTTAGGAGCAAGTGGTGGCTGTTCTAACCATTTATTTTTCACCATAATATCAAACCATTTTTTTGTTACCATTAAATTCTTTAGAATAACACTTTCGTAAGCAGCTACAAGATCTGTTCGCATGGCTGATGCTAACCCTGTTCCATGATACGCTTGTGCAGCTTGGAATAAGAAACCAATATGATACATCATTAATTTATCAGAAAAAGGAGAGTCCGTTGAAGTTGTTACTTCTGTCTCCCACGATTTAGGAACTGGTAAATTATCTGCGTGCATTATTTTTGAAAAGGCTTGTATTTGATCATCAGCTGTTTTCTCCGAATCCTCTAAAAATTTTCTTACTTCTTTTGATTGAGAGACCTGGCTAAATCCAATAGAAAGAGTTTTAGCCATAATGCTTTTTTTAAGGTTGAAAGAAATACTTATGATTTCTAATGCCGTTAACCGTCTGCCTTTCCCGAAAAACCCATCCGTAAAATCCTGGCTAGAAATATATTCAGGGTTCGTAGCAGGATAAAAATAAGGGTCCCTCTGAAACTCCCCTTTTTCAAGTAATAATTCAATCGTTTGATGATACATCCTTTTAGCATCATTATCACATGAATCGTAGAAGTGGCGTAAGTCTTCTCTGACAGAAACACCTAATGAGGTTGTATGTCCTAGCAAGCCATGTAACGTCATGATATGTAAATAATTTAAGCAGAATATGTCCGTGAACAATCTCTTGGTACCGTTATTAAGATCAGACTCAGTAAATCCAATTGGAACTGGAAACCCTTCGTTTTCTATAAAAGCTACAATTTGTTTTTTTTGTTTTGCGAAGGTCTTGATAGCATCTTCAAAAATGGTCTTTATTGACTCATCCTCAATAATAGAGAACATATATCGATTTACTACATCCGTCATTGTTCCGTTTACATACTCTCCCCATAGTGTCCCTATTTCAGAAGATGTGAGTTTTAACTTATTCTTATCCACATTATCACCTCTTGGATAATATTTACTAACTTATTAATAGATATGAATTTTTTCTTAACAAAAAAAGGTTTTCAGCATGTAATTTCCGATAATTGGTATTATGTTAACTAACTTTGTATATGTTATACACACTTAAATTCTATTTTGATTGTATGTTACAATGTAATTATAAGGAAAAAGAGGTGTATATAGGTATGTTAACTGCAGTAGTTTTAACTATTTCAATTTTATCTTTGGCTTGGATTGTAGGACAAAGAGAGCAGCAACGTGAAAAATAATTGATTAGAAGAAAAAGCAATTGAGGTGATTTATATGCAAAGACAACAAGGTATTTCTGTACTTTTACTAATGTTAGGAATGGCATCTATTTCTTTAGGGATGGCCCTAAAGAATGTATTTGAGTACTCTCCAACTGTAGGATGGCTTTTAGGAACCCTAATATTGATAGTTAATTCTATTTATACAGGTAAAAATATAAAAAAGAAAAGTAATACATAATTAAATTTAGAAGTGCTTGGATAATTGTTATCCAAGCACTTTTTGTACCGATAATGGACCTTATGGTAACTTACGTCTATACGATTATGAAATGAGGTTAGTTAGTTTATGAATGGTAATTATACTTGCCCTTGCTGCGGATACAAAACACTAGATGAAGAACCACCAGATACCTTTGATATTTGTGAAATATGCTTTTGGGAAGATGATGGTGTGCAATTTCAAGATCCTGACTTTGAGGGTGGAGCAAATGTTATATCATTAAGACAAGCACAACAAAACTTTGTAAAGTACGGAGCCTGTGATAAGGAAAGTTTAAAATTTGTAAGAAGCCCAAATAAATTTGATATAAAAGATTCGCAATGGAAACCTTTATAATTTCACTTGCTTATTCTTAGAACGTGTTTTATGTTAACTAAGGTTGTATATCATAATCACCCTAAAAAACAGAAAAAACCTATCTGTTTCCAGTTAAAAGAGATAGGTTTTTTCTGCTCTATTGCTAAAGGATTTTCGTAGATGCCTCACGGCGTCTTGTTTACTTTGTTCAATTTAGTAAGAATTTATGTATAGAAAATAGAAAAACTACTGTTGCCTAATCATTAGTTTTCTCGAAATCATATATTGACCTGTAGATTAGGATGCTCACGAAATAAAGGGTTATACAAAGAAACAGCAAAAAGCTCACCTTATATGACAAAAGATGAGCTTTTTGTTTGAAAAAGAAGCTGTATATTAAAGTAGTTTCTTTAAAAATAAGATGTTCATACATTTTTAATTAAATTTTGAAAAAAAGCTTCCTCCCTAAAGCCTCAACATTCAAAGATGAGTTTATTTTGATTATCTTGTAAATTTAGCCGTCGAAAATCCTACTGGACCTCATCAGTAGGGTTTTCTGCTTAAGAAGGTAGTTAGTGAATGAACTTCACTTCTAGAATAGTTTGTTCTATAAATTATATAATATACTTTAAATTCCCACTGAATATTATAGTGTAATTAACTGGCACACACATGTTATCTTTGAAGCTAGGGCTCTTTTCTGAATAGGAAAGGGGCCTTCTTCTTTTTATTTCTTCATTGATAAAATATCTTTTTCAAAAAAGGATTGCACTAGCAATTGCAATCCTTCTTCCACATGGCAAATAGTATTTTCACAAGGAAGTGAAGGAAATATTCTTCCCAGTTTGCATTGAGAACTTAATCCATCACGTTCTTTATTATCACGAAATAGGTGTCTTTTATTCAGCCAATACTTCCCTTGTATGCGATTGAGACAAAAACATATGCTAGAAGTATACACATGGAGGAGGTGAAATAATATGTCAAACAACAGTGGAAGCCGTAATCAATTATTAGTACGCGGATCTGAACAAGCAATCGATCAAATGAAATATGAGATCGCTAACGAATTTGGTGTAAACCTTGGTGCTGAAGCAACTGCACGTGCAAATGGTTCAGTAGGTGGCGAAATCACAAAACGTCTTGTAGCTACAGCTCAACAACAATTAGCTGGTGGATTTTCAGGACAATCAGGTACTTCTCGCTAATTTTGAGGCTTACATTTAAATTTAATACCCTTTATGGCTTTAGCTACCTGCTTCATAGGCAGGTAGCTTTTTTATGTATTTTATTTTTTTACAAAAAAAGAAGCTCCTACGCAGAAGTAGCTTCTTTTGCTATCGTTATCTCAATTTTAAAAAATGTTAAGTAGGTCTCACCCCGATTAACGTTAAAAAAGAAATTAATTATATATAAGAGCATGAAAAAAGAATGACAAACGAGGTGTCATTCTTTTTCCTACACATGGCAAGTGTATAGATTTTATAACAAGGAAATGAAACATGTAATTCCACTTTTTACAGCGTAATTTGTTTCTACCCTTTAGTATAGTCAATGGATGAGGATTTATCCATCCATTAATTACCATGTATGTACTCCTTGTATAATAGGAAACTTAAGAAAAACAAGGAGGTGACACAACATGGCAAACAACAACAGTGGTAGCCGTAACGAATTATTAGTAAACGGTGCTCAACAAGCAATTGACCAATTAAAATACGAAATCGCTAGCGAATTTGGTGTAAACCTTGGTGCTGATACGACTTCACGTGCAAACGGATCAGTAGGTGGCGAGATCACTAAGCGTCTTGTACAAATGGCTGAGCAACAACTGGGCGGAGGACGTTTCTAAGACAACTTTATAATGATGGCTGAAGGAAGAATGGGTATCCCTTCTTCCTTTTATTATGGAGACTTTCTATTATCATAGGCAAAAGGCCGAATAAAAAAGCATATATAAACCAAAATAAAAAAACTGCCCAAGAAGGCAGCTCTCTTTATAACAAGGGTATTGTGGTCGATACCCGTCTATGCATCTTGATTAGTTTACCTAAAATAGTGAATAGTATTCCTTAATAAAACTACCTTTTGTATATATAAGAATAATAAAACAAGGTATGGAGAAGTCAAGCATGTGCATAGTGAGAAAGGTTGCACATTATTATGAATATGTTAAGGAGGATAACAATGGGTATTTTAAGTGGAAATCCTACAGATGAACCCATGCATTATGGTGAGGTGTTTGGAGCATGGTCGTTTCTCTCTGCTTCCAAAGGGTTAGTAGCTGGTTATCAAACATTTCTAAATCATGTAGGAGACAAGGAGCTACATAAGTTAGTTCAGGACACAATTGAACAATGCCAGCAAGAAATGAAAGGTGTAGAGACTCTATTAAAAGAGAATGGTATGGCTTTACCTCCAACTCCACCTGAACGTCCAGAAGCTTGCTTAGATGATATTCCAGTAGGTGCACGTGTTCAAGATCCAGAAGTCGCTGCAGCTATCTCAACGGATATAGCTGCTGGTCTAGTTGCTTGTAGCCAATTGATCGGCCAATCCATTCGTGAAGATATTGCTGCCATGTTTGCACAAATTCACATGCAAAAAGTAGCTCTTGGTGGAAAGTTTTTACGACTTAACAAAGAAAAGGGCTGGTTAGTTCCTCCACCACTTCATAAGTCTAAACAAACGGATTGTTAATTATTAGATCTAGATTTCCATCAATAAAAAGATGTTTCTTAGCAAATAGAAACATCTTTTTTATTTTCCACAAATCCCAGTATGGTAACTATATATGTATACGATATACAGCTTAAAAATAGAAAAAACTACCTGTCGCAACAAAGGCAGGTTTTTCCTTTATGAAACTTTTGGGTAGAAAGCTAATAAGCTTCTTGAATAGTTTGCTCATATATTTGGTTATTAAACCTATGTTATTAATTGTATTCCACAATGTTTTTTGTATAAAATAAAAAGGAGGAACAATACGCAATGAAATTGTCCCTCCAAAGCAGAAAATAAACAAAACATGCTGCATATACAATGTTTTGTCGTTAATCAATAGTATACCATGAGAATGATGACCCATAACCTTTGATACACTCATGTATATAAAATGACATATGGTGTAGTCTTAATGAAACATTAGTCACAAAATAAGCAGCATTCTGTAATAAAATATAGAATATTGCTTAGTTGGGAAGCGTAGTTACAAAAGACATCCCTCTAATGCCTGTTGTAGGAAATCCATGTAAAGTAATTAAGAAAAACTAGTTAAAAAAACAATATCTGCATGTTTAAACCCTTTTACTTTTATAGAAGGGTTTTTTTCCCCCTCCATATATTCAATTTAATCACCAATTAACTAATAAGTTAGAAATTCAGATCTCATTTAACGTACTGTTACTAAAATTTAGTGAAATAGCCTTATAAACTTAATTCTCAATTCTTTTAATGATTTTCGCTGGATTTCCTCCCACCACTACATTGTTAGTTACATCTTTAGTCACTACTGATCCAGATGCAATAACAACATTGTTTCCTATCGTCACTCCTGGATTTATCACTGAACTTCCACCAACCCATACATTGTCTCCAAAAATAATTGGTTTTGCGTATTCCTTTCCTGAATTCCGTTCATTTGGATCAATTGGATGAGTTGCTGTATAGATATGTACACCCGGGCCAAGTAAACAATTATCTCCAAATCTCACTTCACAAATGTCTAGGATGACACAATCAAAGTTTGCAAAAAAGTTTTCGCCAACAAATATGTTATAGCCATAGTCAACTCTAATATTTGGTTCAACGTATACGTTTTCCCCAGTAGAACCGAATAAATCTTTTAATAATTTAATACGCTTATTACCTTCACTCTCTAAAGTTTCATTATATATTCTAACCTGCCTTCTAGCATGTTCTCGATCCTTTCTTAATTGTGGGTCTGCAGGATTATACATTTCTCCACCTAACATCTTTTCTTTTTCAGTCCTCATTATTTAAACCCTTTCTTTTAACCCCTACTTATATTGTGAATTCCAAACTAATTCCCAATTATAGATACATATTTTCTTAAACTAATCTGCCTCTTTGAGTAGCAATAAAATTCATTATATGTTGTTTTCCAGGTGCTGCGTGAATCGCTCCTTTTACTGAGGCAGTAAGTGCCCCACTTGCATTAGCAAAGGTAAGCAATTGTTGATGGTGTTCACTCACTTTTTGACATAGATTGTCACTAGATATATCAATTGAAAGCAATTCAGATAAAAAACCACCTATAAATGCATCACCTGCTCCGGTTGTATCTGAGACAGTTATTTTAAATCCTTTATCCTCAAATTGTTCTCCATTTTTCAAATAAATAATGGCTCCATCTTTTCCTTTTGTATAAACTACTACTTTTACATTGCCAACAAAAAGGGAGTTAATAGCTTCTCTTTCTTCTCTAATGTTAGTTATAAAAAATAGTTCTTCATCCGATACTTTCACGATATCTGCTAAAGGTAAAAAGTCTAGAATTGTTTGGCGACAGCTTTCTTTATCAGGCCATAAGGGAAGACGAACATTGGGATCAAAACTGACAATTCCCCCTATTTTTTGAAAACTATCTATTACTTTTACATGAGTTTGTTTCATTGGACTTTCGACTAAATCTACAGAACAAAAATGAAGAAGGTCTCCCTTATCAAACCACTCTACTTTCACTTCGTTTGGTAAAAGTAATAAGTCAGCTGAATTCTTTCTATAAAAACTGAAGTCTCTATCACCCAATTTATCTACAGATACGAATGCCAAACCGGTCTCTCCTTCATTACATCGAATAATGTAGGAAGTATCTACTCCATTTTCTTCAAGCACATCTACTAAATAATCACCAAAGCTATCATTAGCTATTTTCGTTAGCATTACAGAATTCCCCCCGTATTTTGCAATCGCAATTGCAACGTTCATAGGAGCTCCCCCAGCTACGCGTTCAAAACTAGTAACTTCTTTTAAAGACTTTTCTTTTTGAACAGGAATAAAATCAATTAATGTTTCACCAATACAAAAAACTTTTTTCAACATCCTCACCCCAAAACAATGAACAAGTGTACAAACACTTGTTCATTCATAATTTATTTCCAGATATCCTTTAACTTCCAATATGTTAACTCCTTAACTCTTACATCCTCGCCATCTGCAAACACTTCAATGCCTAATCTATCTTCAGATGGATAAATACGACTTGTCATAGTTGCTTGTCCTTCATTTGCAAATACTTCAATAGAAGATCGATCAATGAATATGCGTAAGGAAAGCTCTTGATTTGCTCTAAGAATGGTATTTCTCACACCATCTTCAGCTTTACCAGACTTAGAACAATCGAGTTTTAGTGTTTGTTTGTCCAAGTGATACGTTAATACAGTCTCTTCCTGGTTAACTCCACGAATTCTTATTCCAACAGACTGAGCGTTACAATTAGTTAAGTCAAACACAGCTTTTATTTCAAGTAAATCATCGTTTGTTTCTATTAAATGGCTATTAGAAATCACATTGGTAAGTGTATTATGTTCAACCTCACGTAATAAGTTTAATTCTTCCACAGGATTCATTAGAACTTTATCATTCTCTCCTAATGTAACTTCACGTGGCAATGTAAGGGCCCCACACCATCCATCTTCTTTTGTCGGCATATCGGATTCCCACATATCCATCCAACCAATAGCAATTCGACGTCCTTTTTCATCTAATAACGTTTGAACTGCATAAAAATCATGTCCATTGTCTAACTCATTAAATGATCCGTGCATAAACTCGTTTGTTTCGTAATTGTAATCTCCAATTAAATATCCCGTTTGGAATAGATTGTTGTATAAGTCCCCATCTTTTTTAATCCCTTGTGGAGAAATCATGAGAACATATTTTCCATCTAATTCGAAGAAATCTGGACATTCCCACATAAATCCGAGCTTTTCGTTTCCTTGTGCCAATACACCAATGTATGACCACTTACGTAAATCTGGAGAACGATATAAAATTACTCTGCCCACATTCTCCTTCGTCGAATTTCCTACTACCATATACCAACTATCTTTGTGCTTCCATACTTTAGGATCTCGGAAATGATGACTACTATCCGTAGGCGGTTTAGGGATTACTGGATTTTCTGCTATCTTATGAAATGTTAAACCATCGGTACTAACAGCAAGATTTTGATTTTGATAAAATAAATCTTTTTCTTTGTCCACATAGTGATGACCTGTATAGATCAACGTTAATTCACCATCATTATCTACAGCGCTTCCCGAGAAACACCCGTTAGTATCACAAGCAGCACCAGGAGCTAAAGCGATAGGCAAGTGTTCCCAATGTACAAGATCTTTACTCTTTACATGTCCCCAGTGCATTGGACCCCAGTTTTCATCGTAAGGATGATGTTGATAAAATACATGATATTCTCCTTTATACTGTACCAAGCCATTTGGATCATTAATCCAGTTGGCAGGTGCCATAATATGATAACCTAACCGATAACGGTTATTTACTCCTTCTCTTGCAGTATCCAATGCTTCTTGCGCTTGCTGAAGTTTGTTTATTGTGAACATTCTAACATCTCCTTATATAACTTGTTTTATGTCCTTTATATCTCCTTCTAAACCTTTGCTTTTATTAGAACTTAATAAAGTAAACATTGAAATAATCGTAAAACATAGGACCATTGTGCCTAGAATAAGGTAAGTATGACGGAAACCTATCATGTCGTATAATTTACCTGCAAAAGGTGATAACAGGGATGCACCTATTTGAGAGGCAGCCTGAAATCCAACTAAATATAAAACAGAAGATAGTCTTGTATCGAAGTTAGCTGCAAAATATTTAAAAATAGCAATCAACATAATAGGTAATTCTAATGCATGTATTAATTTCATTGAAGAAATACCAATTGGCCCTACTACAAGCCCCGAACCAATAATACGAAGTGCCATTAGAAGACCGGCTAATAATAGTCCATTTTTGGCTCCAATTTTATTTACAATGAAAGGTGCAATAAACATCATTCCAGCCTCTAAAAATACTTGAAAAGAACTTAAATATCCAAACACCTGGTTCCCTGTGGCTTCAGTAGCGAATAAAGATGTGTAGTAAATTGGAAATTGTTGATCGTACACACTATATACACACGTTACTCCAATCACATACATCATCAAAAACCAAAATTTCTTTAAAAGAAAAAGTTGTCCAACATCCTTTAATTTAACGGATTCAGCTTTTTCTAATTCATAGTTTGTAACTTCTATTTTCACTGATAAAATAATTCCAACTAAGATAATTGCTGAAACAGATGCCACCCAAAAGTTGATATTTGGGTTAATGTTAAATAGCTGACCTGCAAAGAAGGTTGCTGACGCCCAACCTAAAGAACCCCACATTCTAGACTTTCCGTATTCAAAATCGTATTTGCGGCTAACTTTTTCAACATAGGTTTCAATAGCGCCAATACCTGCAGAAATACCAATGCCTAAATAAATAGCTCCCACAGCTGCACCTAAAATCACATTATATTTTAATAGTGGTCCATATATATAAATATAAAATGGTCCTACAAATACAAGCAGTAAACTAATAAAAGATAATATATTTTTCTTTAGGCCTATTTTGTCAGAGATATAACCATATACAGGCTGTATACACAATGCGAATATAGCGTTTACAGAGAAAATCAAACCTGTGGCTGATCCACTTAAATTTAATTCTTGTTTTAACCAAATAGGAAATAAAGAGGCGCTAGAAGACCAAGTAAAAAAGAAGAAGAAAAAATAAGCACTTAACTTCCAATAGAGAACTTTTGAACTTTTCATGTTTGTTGCTCCTTTAACTAGATATATAGAATCTTTGAAACAAAAACTGAAAGCACTTTCACATTGATTTTATGTCAACCGGTTTCACAAGTCAATGCTTTTATGTCAACCGGTTGACATTTATTTTAAAAATTACCCATACATAGGTATTGTTTTCGAAGCAATAATCTAATTTTCCTTATTTAATACCTGTTCCTGAACCACCAATCCCTTCTAAAATATAACGCTGAGCCACTATATAAATAAGAATTAATGGAATGGTGGATATTGTTAAAACAGCCATAACTTGATTCGTGTAAACTGGCTCCGTACTATTGATGGCTGTTATTGCTACTTGAATCGGAAATTTTGACTTGTCTGTTAAAACCATTAAAGGCCAAATATAATCATTCCAACTTCCGATAAAGGCTAAAGTTCCAACTGTAGCAACAGCCGGTTTAGACATCGGGAGCATAATTCTCAAGAATATTTGCCACGTATTTGCCCCATCCAATTTGGCTGATTCAATAATCTCTGCTGGAATAGCCATAAAAAAGTTCCGGAATAGATAGATATTGAATGCCCCTGCTAAGGCAGGAAGGATTACGGCGAGACGAGTGTCTACTAATCCCAGCTTGTGAACTATAGTAAATTGGGAGATTAAGATTGTTTCAAGTGGTACGATTAAAAGCGCCAATAAAAGACCAAACAGCACTCTTTTTCCATTAAAATTCAATTTAGCGAACGCATAACCTGCCATCCCATTGATAATGACAGAACCTGCAGCTACACATAAACCATAAAACAAGCTGTTTATTATATAACCAAGTAAATGAAAACGTGACAGAACTTGCTTATAAGATATAAACCAATCTGACGGATGAAAGGAAGGTAGGAAAGCCTTAATACTGTTCATGTTATTATAAACTTCTGCTTCAGGTTTCATTGAGGACGCAATCATCCAAAACAATGGGAATATAAATAATACTGCCAGCAAAACTAAACAAATGTATTCTAGAATTGTTAAAGGCCCGAATTTTCGTCGCATTATTCATCTTCCTCCTTCACTAATTTCCGTTGCGCTAGCGTAACTAATCCAATAATTGTTCCAAATAGAAGAGCAATTGAACTAGCATATCCGACCATTCGATCCGTAAAGCCAGTTTGATAAATGTAATACACAACTGTCATCGTGGAGTTTACTGGCCCACCTTGTGTCATAACCATTGGTTGGACTAATAATTTAAACGCACCAATTAATGTCGTAATAAATATAAAAATAGAAGTTGGCTTTAATAATGGTAACGTAATATAAATAAAGCGTTGCCATTTATTCATTCCATCTAGCTGTGCAGCTTCATAGACGTCTCCGGGTATATTTTGCAAACCTGCTAGGAAAATTAACATTTGAAAGCCAGCCCCCTGCCATGCTGACACAAAAACAATTGTAAACATAGCCTGTTTAGGGCTCGTTAAGAACGGTTGAGCTGATATACCAAAATAAGTGAGTACATTGTTTATAATTCCTTCATTTGGATTTAACAGATACAGCCAAAGAACTGAGATAACAACGAGCGACATTACCACAGGACTAAAGTAAGCTACTTTAAAAAATGTGTTAGCTTTCCGTTGTTTGTTTAACAGGAGGGCCAGCCCAAGAGCTGCCCCTATTTGTAAAGGAATTACCCAAACGACAAATTTCAGTGTATTTGCCAAGCTTTTTAAAAAAATAGAATCTTGAAATAAATTGATAAAGTTGTCTATTCCTACAAATTTGCGCATATCAGGTGTTAAAAGATAATAATCCGTAAATGCATAGTAGACAGACATAACAGCTGGGATAATAAGAAACAGCAATAAAAGCAATAATGCTGGTCCTAAAAATGTATAAGCTACTACATTTTCTTTCCATTTAATTTTATTTTTGATGTTTTTTTCTGTTCTTGGAAATGTGTAAAGAGTCTTATTTCCTTTTAATCCACTTTTAATCATAATACCTCCTTCTAGCTGCTTTTATCGATTAGATTTATCGATAGCTGCTTGCATTTCTGTAGCACGTGTATCTAAGACTTTTTTAATGTTTTTGTTTTGATCATAGAAACTGATATCATCAATTGTTTGTTGGAAAGCACGTGTTACTTGTGGATATGCTGGTGTTACTGGTCGAGCGTGTCCTGATTCCTTTAATTGCTTCATAAACACATTCATTTGATCCGAAAATTCTTTTGTAAGTACTTTTTCAGAAGAGTAACGAACTGGTAGTGCTGCAATTGTACGACTTAATTCTAAATTCGAATCTTTATTTGTCATCCAATCTACTAGTTTAGCAGACCATTCTTTATTTTCAGATTTCTGTGTCATTGCAAACTGCCAACTTCCTGAAGGTGAAACTAGTTTTTTTGTTTTTGGTGATACAGGATAAGGCATCACACCATAGTCAACTTTTTGAAAGTTTGTTTTCATATCCGTTACTGTCCATACACCACTAAACTTCATGGGATACTTTTCTGTTTCAAAAGCTTGTTTGACTGGAGTACGCGTTGTATAACCTTCTTTTAGCATCGTTTGAATAAAAGTCATGGCTTCAACACTAGGCTTTTTATTAAACACACCTTCTGCTTTGGTACCATCTTTTGAGAGAATTTCTCCGCCTGCAGACCATACAAATGGCGTTAGTGCATACGTTAACATTTCATCTTTTGATTGTAATTGCATATCGATAGCCGGTTTATTATATTTTTCTTTCAACGTTTTACAAAGAGCCATGAATTGATCCCATGTCCAAGGATTATCAACTGTCGGTAACGTATTTAAATCAACGCCTGCGTCTTGTAGCATTTTTTTATTGTAGTAAATTCCCACGGATGATTCACTCGCACCAATCGCATACAATTTGTCTTTGTATGTTCCTTGTTGCTTGATACTCGGTAGTAAATCATCTTGTTCTTTCACGTAATCATCTAGTGGAGCAATGATTCCAGATTTTGCGTAAGCAGCCGTATTTGGCCCATCCAATGTAATAACATCTGGTAATGTATCCGTTGTCAACGCTGCGTTTACTTTATCTTCATACCCTCCACCGTTCCCACTACGTGGAATAAATTCGATTTTAGCTTTAACATTTTTAGATGCATACTTCTTGTTAAAAGCATCAACTCGTTTTTTATACACCTTACCTTCTTCACTATCATCTGATACGTGTACCCACATTGTAATCATTTGTTTGCCGTCACTGTTTACGCTTTTCCCCTTACTACAACCTGCTATAGCAAGAATTAGTAATAAAGATATACCTACTAAAAACCATTTCTTCATACGTTCCAGTCCCCCTTATTTCTCCTTATTCACAACAAATATATAAAAGCGCTTTCAAGGAGTATTTTATGTCAACCGTTTACATATGTCAATCGGTTGACATTTTTTTTTTGAAATATCAAACTTTTCGTTTCTATCCTTAAAACGAAGGTATAATATATTAGAATATATGCATTATCAATATCTCGTTCATAATAAATGTTAATGTTCGTTCGATATAAGCTAATAGTAATTAACCTCTAATTCTTGCACATGTTAGAGATATTTTCTACAATAAGTCCGTACCAAGTAAACTTTAATTAATAAAAACATTCCTCACAATAAACTATTTCAAAATACAGGAGTTTTATTAATCTGGAAATTATAAAGCTGTCAAAGGAGGAATTAATGTTAATCGTTATAAAGTATTTATCTAATGTTTAATAAGCTATTTCCTTAACCTAAATAAAAAATTTATTATGTAATTAAAAATATAAAAGCTTATTTAAATAACAAAGAAAAAAATCCTAATATAATATTAAAAAGTGGTATTTAGTGGGGTAGGAGGAAATAAAATGAAACCTAATATCCATGACGTAGCAAAAGTTGCAGGAGTTTCATCCACAACCGTTTCACGTGTCTTAAATAATCGAGGGTACATAAGTGAAAAAACAAAAGATAAGGTTTATAAAGCAATGGAGGAAATTAATTATTTTCCAAACGATTTAGCGCGTTCCTTATTTCATAAAAAAACAAATTTAATAGGATTGATTATACCCAATTCAAGTAACCCATTTTTCGGTGAACTTGCCTTTCATATTGAAAGTGTTTGTACATCGCTAGGTTATAAATTATTGCTTTGTAACAGTTTAAACCGTATGGATAAAGAGGAAAAATACTTAGAAATGCTTATACGAAACCAGGTAGATGGGGTCATTGTTGTAACATACAACCGAGGAGTCCTAGATTATCATAAACAAAATTTACCCATCGTAGCGATTGATCATTATTTATCTGAAAAGATTCCTGTTGTAGGATCCGATAATTATGATGGAGGAAAAAAAGCTACAGAGTTGTTAATAAAGAAACAGTGTGAAAATATCATTCATATTAATGGCCCACTCGATCTGGAAACGCCGGCAAACTTAAGAAGAAAAGCGTATGAGGATGTTATGAAGGGATACGGGAAATCACCAATTACATATGAAGTCTCTCCTCAAAAGAGTCGTGAGGAGGTAATTGCTAAGCTTTTTGATGACCATCCAGAAGTAGACGGTATTTTTGCAAGTGATGATCTAATTGCGGCTGCTGTCATAACAGAAGCTAGAAAAAGAGGGAAAAATATACCGACTCAATTAAAAGTGATTGGTTACGACGGAACAGAAACAGTAAAGGCTATACTACCAGAACTAACGACCATACAACAGCCTATTGAGTCTATTGCAAAAGTAGCAATAGACATTTTATCTAAAGAGATTGAAGGCGAATTTACCAATATAGAACTTGAAACCTATCTTCCTGTTAAGCTCTTAGAAGATGGAACTACTTAAATAAATTTATAACATTTACAAAGGAAAAAGTTTTCTCTTAAAGACCTGAAGCAATTTATTCTTAATTTAGAGTGATTAAAATAGCTATCTTTTCCCAAAGAACTCGAGCTTGGTTGTCTCAGAAAGTTTAAGAAATTAGGATGCGGAAAATTTCATACACAAGCAAAAGGATCCTTGTTAGAGGCCTCCGGTGTAGATTCTTTTGTCTGATTCCTTTAAGAGACATTATGGCAACTAAAGGCGTATGCTTTTTTGAACTCTCTTCATTTATAGAAGGAATTCCTCAATCTTCTTTTTTATAAATTAAAGTTTTACCTTTTACGTTTAGTGGGGGCAAATACTTTATTTGTCGTCAATTAGAGTAAATGGTAAAACTAATCATTCTAACGAAATACTTTACTATTTACTTAAGTAATATCATATTATGGGCACTCTAAATATTTATAATATATGAATTTTGTGTATCAATTTCTCTCTAAATGAAAATCACCAAGTTTGATATGGTAATATTTAGATGATTCATTTTGTTAGTAAAATCAACTGAGAGGGAGCTTGTAGCATGACAAATTTCCTGTACATATTTTGCCTGTTTGCATGGGGGTTGAATTTTATTGCTGTAAAAATTCAAGGCACCCCTGTAAGTCTGGAATTATCTTTAACTTATCGTCTTCTTATTACAGCTGTCCTATTTATTATTCTAGGTGCTTTCTTACGCCCTAAAGGTATACCTCAAAAGAAGGATGTTCCCTTCATTCTCATATTTAGTATTTGTAACTTTATGTTAAGTTACCTATGCCTCTACTATGCAACCATTCTAAGTTCAGCAGCCATGGTTACATTAATCTTTTCTTTAAAAGTTATTCTAACTCCTATTGCCCTACGTATCTTTCTAAAAGAAAGCTTTCATCCACGTATCTTACTTGGTGGACTATTAGGCGTTGCAGGTGTCTGTATTTTGCTCCATCCAAGTATGGGAGACATTCATGGGTTAGCTGATTTAAAAGGAATGATGATTGCCTTTTTAGGGACTGTTATTACAGCCCTTGGGGATGCTGCCTCAGCAAGGAACGCAAAGAAAAAAGTAAACCCACTATATGCAAATGCGATAGGCTTTACAGTAGGTGGCTTATTATTAGGTGGAGTTGTAATCTTTCAAGGTCAGGAAATTAGCTTCCCAACATCGACTTCCTATTGGTCAGGTTTACTTTACTTAACAATTATCGCCTCTTTTGGTGCATGGCTATTTTATCTAAAGCTTGTCGAAAGAATTGGTGGGGCCAAAAGTGGATATATGGTCGCTCTTTTTCCAGCTATAGCAGGAGTTGCTTCTGTTGCTATTGGCGAATCTAATCCATCTGTCTATCTTTTAATTGGATGTATCTGTAGTTGTCTGGGAGTTGGAATTGCTCTCGGTTTAGGTTCATATCTATCTAAAATAGCTCTAAAAACAAATAAATCTGTAAATAAATAAGAAATATAAAATCATACTAATAACTACGAAGAATCTTATATAGATTCTTCGTAGTTATTTTAGTTATTAATTAACCTTAAATTAAACTAAATGTTTTACAAATAGAACTCGATCCTGATTAACTCCATCATAGTTATTATGTAAAGATACATTATCTAAATTCTTATCGCCTTGTTCAATCTTAAATCCCATATTTGTATGATAAGCAATTGAGGTTTTATTAACAGAAGACGTTACACATCGAATAGTATTTCGTCTATTTTGTTTAATAATATCAAAAAAATGATTATATAACTGTTTTCCAATCTTCTTTCCTCTATATTCTGGATGAACTCCGACAAAATGAATATATGCTTCATTCATATGGGATTGAGATAAGAAACCAATTAGAAACCCTCTAATTTCACCTTCTTCTTCAGCAATAAAACTTGTATTTTGAAAATGATCAAAAAATAGTTTTGGCAACATATCAGACATTTGTCTACCGTTCCACCACTCATTAATTAATGGAGATATTACGTAATAATCTGCTCCCTCTACTGAACGAATTTTCATTCTAACCTCTCCCTATTTCATTTATAAATTTACTCAAGTTAATGCTATCACAGGAAAAAAGTGTTATGTTGATAATTATCGCTCCAATAGATTAATCACTAGTACAAAAGTGCAAAGAATAGACAATCGTGGTTAACATAAAACGGCTTATCGGAAATTACATGCAAAACAACCTTCCATAAGGGGTTTTTGTTATTTTCACTAATATTATTTTGAAGCTAAATTTTCTCTATCTACAGCCTCTGGTGGAATTTCCATCCATCCATTTTCCATCATAATATTTGATGCATCCTTAACAAAATTTGCTATATTCATTAAAGATCTCCCATAAAGTAACGCTAAATCATGTCTTCCATTTACAGCTAGTGAATTCCCAAATGCTCTTATTTTCATGGAAAACATATCGACCTTATGAAACAGCATTAGTTTATCCGAAAAAGGTGCGAAAGTTGAAGTTGTGACTAGATGGTCAATAAATTCTGGAGCAGGTAAGTTCTCACGATGAAGTTTTTCTATGTAATGTTCAACTGCTTTATGCGTAAGGTCTTTTCCTTTTACAAATATGCCCCTAACTTTTTGGCTTTTGGCAACTTGACTAAAAGCCATGATTAAAGCTTTGCTTGTTACGTTATTTTCAATATTATCGTATAAATGAGCAATTTCTAACGCATGTAGAGGACGAACATCTCCAACAAAACCACTCAAATAATCAGTACTGGCAATTTTCACTTGTTCTGGAGCTGGAATAATGGGTGGGGCAATAATAAGGCTTTTATCCATTAAAATGGTTTTAATTTCTTCCATTAATTCCATGGTCGAGTTCATACAGTAAGTTAAGAAATTGCGTACATCTTCTCTATACATTAAAGGTATAGCGATACTATAAATGCTAAGTCCTGCTTTTGCTGCATACTTTAAATAATATACATAAAATTCATCTGCAAATAATCTTGGAGCACCTAGATTAACGTCTTCCTCTGTAAAGCCATGTGGAATAGGTATATTTTCTTTGATAAATATCTCTTTGACGCTACTTTGAAATTCTTCGGTTAATCTTTTCGCATGTTCTACTAGCTTTTTTATGTCTTGATCTTCAACATGTTGTAGAAAATAATTTAAAATACAATTACACATGCTATTACCCATATAGGTTGCCCAGAGTTTTCCCATTTCTGGAGCCGTCAATTTTCTATCAGGATTTGATTTTTTTAAGCCTATCTTAATTGGTTTAATTGTTCCCATTTATAGTCTCCTAAGTTTATTTTTCTTAGGCTTGCCTTTTATATTGTTTTTATTCTTCATACTCTGTAAACATTACAAGTCCCTTCAGATCTTTTTGAAGATATATATATGGATTGTCAGGAACAGTTTAGGTTGGTAATGTTAAACTGCTCCTATTTTATTTTTATAGAGTGGGTAAGTTCAATACTGTATCGATATTATTTAAATCTAAACTGATCTGTTCGTTTGTATCCCAAACATTGTAATCCTTATAAGCTTATTTAATAACATGAATACCACATACATATCTAGTCAACATAATGTGAATTCTAGGCATAAAAAAGAACCCTTCCAAAATTAGAGTTCTAATTAAAATCTCTTTTTGTCGTATGCGGCCTTTTACGATCAAGTAGCTACTTAAGCCCAATTAATGGTTAGTGTAAGTTGCTTTTAATATGTAATAATAAATTTATAAATTCCCAAATCGCTAATACCATGCCGAATATTAATAAAAATAAAGAAATTGAAAAGAAAATTTGTTGTACCAATTTCACATCACATGGCTCCTTTAATTAAATAATTCCCGTATCGCTTAGCCTTTTTATAAAACAAGTCTTTTCATGAGCAATATGAAGCAGCAACAATGTCACGACTCATTTTTATTTCTTTTCACCTTGTAGAAAATGAAGCATAAAAAAAGAATAGCGACTAGCAGTAGTACAACAATAGACCAGTGTTGATGTAGCCAAATCAACACTAATTTAATCTTAATTTTTTGGTTAAACTTATAAACTATAAAAGTCCAACCGCCTGAGTATAGGGAAGATGCTAAAAAGTTAGCTAGCAAGTATTTTTTTAACGGAAACTTCAGCATTCCGGATATATAATGAATAGGATGTCGAACTCCAGGTACAAAAAAAGCTAGCATAATCGCCCAAGCCCCAAAATGGTCAAGTAGCTTCTCAGCTTTTTGTAACCATTTTTTCGCCATCCAATTTTCAATTAGAGGCACCTGCCTAAAGAATCTTCCTACTAGAAAGAACCATAGAAAAGCTATAAAGAGTGTAATCCAAGACGATATCCACACTATATAAGGGTTGATATCCTTAGAAGCCCAGATACCGACTTGAGTCAACATTAGGACATCATCAGAAATAGGCGTAAACATAATTTCTAATGCTAGTCTAATTAGTTCATAAATTTTCATAAATGCTCTCTTTCTCCTTTATATCTTGGTGCAAAGGCAACGCAACATACATCATTATCTTGTTTTGCTCTCTTTCCGCCCATATTTCGCCTTGATGAAGTTTGACAATTCATTTGGCAATGGAAAGGCCAATTCCCGACCCTGCCACTTTGCTAGACCGTTTTTTATTCATTCGAAAGTAAATTATCAAAACCGCGAATCATTTTTTCAATATCTATGGACATAAAGACAGCATCATCAGGAATATTTACTTTTACAGAGAGCCCATGATTTTTAAAAATAGGGGTATATTCTTCTACAGGGCTCAATATTGTTTCCGTCATGCTTTTCACTCCAACCATTTTTATATGTATTTAAGTATAGAGAAACTTTAAATATTCAAATAGCCGCTGAAGAAGCAATTTTAGCTACGTCTTAGGTCGTAGAAGGAGGTATATAAAAGCTTGAGGATTTGCTCCAGATCGTCAACCCTTAATCTTACCGAATAATCATCAGGCTCGTACTGCAATATACTTTGAAGATCCTGATGGAAATATCCTAGAATTCATTTCACCCCTTCGTATAGATGTAATGGAAGAACTTCCTAAGATGGAATTAAACTAATGGGAAAAAATGAGGATAAAAAACAATAATAGGGGCATACTACTCAAGAAGCTCATTAGCTTTCCACATGAAATTTTTGCAACAGAAAACCCAACCTTTAGGACTCAGAGGTTGGGTTTTTACTTTTTAAGCTGTTTAAGAATATTCTATTACTTATACTTATGTTGGATGTGAAAAAGAAGCCTAGTTCGTTTGCTACAGATCTAGGCGACATAATGGCGCACAAATCCTTATAATACTGTACCTTAGTAAGAATTCTCACGAAGAAGAGCAAATCAACCTCTGCTTTTCTTATCTATTCGATCAATTTGTTGTGACTTCCATTCAGACTCCAGTATTGAATATTGATACTCATCAACCCATTGTCCTTTTGACATATAATTTTGTAATAAATGTCCTTCCCGTCTCATGTTTACACGCTCTAGAACAGCAATAGACTTTTGATTTCGAACGTCGGAGAAAGCAGTTACTTTGTATTTTCCTAATGAATGAAATATATAATGTAATAAACCTGAGGCTGCTTCGCTTGCATATCCATTCCCCTGATATTCTGGAGAAAGAGTAAATCCAATTTCTACGATGCGAGGTTCATGTAAAGGTGTGTGAAGCGCACAGTCTCCAATAAGCTGGTTATTCTCAGCTAGAGCAATCGCAAATTGAAACCAAGTTCCTGGTTGATTGGGTATATTTCTTATTTGGTCGTTAACAAACGATTGTGCTTCGGAATATTGATAATTCTCCCATGATTGAAACATAGCAACTTTTGGATTAGAACGGTATGAGTGAAAGTATTTTGTATCACTCACCCTAAATCTTCTTAAAACTAGACGATTTGTTTTTGTAAAAACCTGATTCTCGTATATTTCCATGATTATCCTCTCTATTCTTTACACCTTTCATAGAGCTTGTTTTGCTCCTCCATCGGTCTTTTTTCTATTATATCTTTCGTATATTAAGTGTATCAGTCACAGCTTGAAAGGATGGATTGGATTTATCGAGTATCATCCGAATTCCTAACTACACCAAGTATATAACACCAATCATCTTAATCGTATTGAATAGAAAAACAGATTTTACAAGTCTCAATGATAAACCACATGCTACAAATAATGTGTGAACCAAAGAACCTATAATAATCTCTAAAACAGAATACACACCTGCTTCTCTACCTTGTGACATACTTCTTCCTACGATGTACATCGTATCGGATCCAGAGATCAAGTTCAATAGAATTCGTGTTCATTAACCCGTTTAGCACAATAAGAATCACGTATATTAACTCTAATTGGAAGGATAATACTATTATCTTTTAATTTGGAGGGTTCTACAATGAAGAAAGCACATATCTTACTTGTTGGTAGTTGTTTGTGTTCCATCATTTTTGGTTCTGTTAATACTTACGCTTATACACCAGAAGAGCTTCCCACATCTCAATCATCAGAACATTGGAAAGTAATGATAGACAAACCTGATGTTAAAAACTTGAAGGATAATGATATGTTTAATACCTATAGTATCGATGTGAGAAACTTAGGTGCACAGGTTTATGATGCTACAGTAGAAATCTATAGAGACGAGCCAAATACAAATACTAAAAGTGAATTAATCACATTTAAAATCCCTGATTCCCAGAATTTCTTCCATCATCAAAATCAACCTATTTCGGTTGACTCAAAAAAGATCGAAGTAGTTGTAACATGGAAAGAAGAACCCTTTAGAGTTATGAAGGACGGAAAGAAATATTCTGCACGAAAGTTTAGACAAACATTTTTATTTCCACAAAGTTAAACTTAAAAGCCCTCTTTGTTTAAAAGAAGGCTTTTCTTTATTTATTCTTCATTTAAATAATTACCATTTTGGGAAGAGAAATATGTATAAACACTTCAATCCCTTTAACACCTTGTAATAGGTTTAAATAAAAAGTAAATTATTCTTTCTGCTCATTTGTAAAATTAGAACATTCCCCTCTATAATTCCTCTATAATTATTGATAATTTTCAAATTGCAGAATATAATAATAACAAGAGTTTACCATAGGAAACTTTTTAGTGTACGGTAAATAAGCGTTTCATCATTTAAAAATGATTCCCTCATTATGAATAAAAAGAGTGAGAGGTAGCCTGGAACTACCTCTCACTCTTTTTATCATTATTTTACTTGTAATTCAGCAATCATATCTTCTAGACGCTCTTTCTGTGCCTGAAGCTCTTCCATAGAAGGTTGATAAGATGAAATAGTTTGTTGTCCACCATATGCCTGTTTAGGTTGAACCAAACGTTGTAATTGCCCACCATTCTGTTCATATAAACGGTAGCCTACTGCGCCTACCACTGTTCCTGATACAAACCCCATTAGAAAATCGCGATTAATCATTATAAAACTCCCCCATAATCCTAAGTTTTTTATATCAATTCATACAAAAGGTATGAATGAATATCTTACGTAATTGTAGATAACTTATGTGATTGCACTTTCTGCTTTTCATGTAACAATTCCAACACATTTACAATCCATGTAATCATCGCTACATATAGCATATTTGATGGCCCTAGAGATAACATCGTAACAATTCCAGTTAAAATATCTGGGTGCCTCATTTTATTGCTCGTACCATGGGATAAGACCGTATAGCCTGTTGCAACTACTGCTCCATATACGAGTGCATCTGGTTTATAAAAAGATGATTTTCGAATACCTGCCAGTAGAAGTAATCCCCCAGAAAACAATGTACGTAGCCAATCATTTCGTGTGGCAGGATCCATTTGAATCATAATATCATCTAATGGATCTAAACGCGTTTGCTGAAAAAAGATAGATACATAACGAAAAATGGTATTGCGAGAAAGTTGTGAAACATCATAGTGAATAAGCATGGTTTGAATGGTGGGTTCTATTCTCACACTCGTTATACCATTTAAAGCAGAAAACATATGCTCTATTTCTACATGATTTTTCTTATCTCTCAATGCTGGGATATGAAATCGAATACGACCTGGTATATCATGCAGAACGTAGAATTTGGGATTCATTAGTTTCCCTCCCTAACCATAAAATTCTTGCACTATTTATTACTACACCAATAGTGGCCGCATTATGAATAGCTGCTCCCACAATTGGAGAGAAGATACCTAAAGCACCGAATAAAATTGCAATACCATTAATAGCAAACGTGGCAATAAAGTTCTGTCTAATAATGTTCATGGTCTTTTTAGATAGTCCAACTAACTCAGAAAGCATTACTGGGTTATCAGACGTAATAATAACGTCACTGGCTTCTGAAGCAATGTCTGTTCGTTTAGCACCCATCGTTACACCTACATGAGCATGAGCTAAAGCTGGTGCATCGTTAATGCCGTCACCTACCATCATGACAGCTCCTGTTCTCCCATACTTCTTTACATAAAAGGCTTTATCATCTGGCAAAGCCTCTGCATGATACCAGTTTAGTTTTAAGCGACGCGCCATCTCTCTTGCCACCGTTCTCTTGTCTCCAGTAAGCATAATGATGTCGTTGATACCTTGATGTCGAAGATTGTTCACTGCGCGGTGCATACCAGAACGTATTTTGTCAAAAATGCTAACTACTCCTACAAGTGTTTGATCATAAGCTACATAAATCACATTTTCGTCGTTTTGCATTTGTTGAAGTAAGTTGGTTGTTTTAACTTTTAATTCATTCATAAAGCGCAAACTTCCAACAACAACTCTTTTACCATTTAGCCAAGTGGAAATTCCTTTTCCTACCGTTGTTTCTACCTGAGCATTATTGTCTCTAATAGGAATTAAAATGTTCCAATCTTTCGCTTGCTTCATAATTGCATCAGCAATAGGATGGGTAGAATTTTTCTCAGCTGCTGCAGCTAAACGAATGACATCTTCTTGATTAAAGCCTTCAGCAGCAATTACTTGCTGAACCACAGGCGTTCCTTCTGTAATCGTTCCGGTCTTATCAAGAATAACTGTATTTAATTTAGACATCTTTTCAATATGATCACTGCCTTTAACAATAGCCCCTTCTTTTGCAGCACGTCCAATGGATGCGTATAAAGCTGTGGCCGTTGATAATTTAATTCCGCAAATAAAATCAATAACTAACATACTCATCGCTCTGTTAAGGTTTCGAGTGAAGAAAAATGTAAGAAGTGCTAATCCGAAAGAAACAGGCACCATTTTTTCAGCTACTGTGTCGGCTATATTTTGAATAGGAGCGCGTTTATCTTGTGCTTCCTCCAACAGTTTCACAATTTTAGAGAGGGATGTATCTTCTCCTACTTTTTCAACTGTTACAGTAACATGTCCACTCTGCAAAACACTTCCAGCGTACACATTATCTCCACCACTTACCTCTCGTGGCATATACTCCCCAGTAATTGAAGCTTCATCTGCTGTGCCGTTCCCCTCTATTATGATTCCATCCACGGGAATTTTTTCTCCAGTAAAAACTACAACCTTATCACCAACTTGAATATCCTCGACTAAAACCTTTTCTTCAACGCCCTTTTCCTTTACTCTCCAGGCATATGAGACATCTAATTTTAGGACGGAGTGAATATAATGCTTGGTTTGTTCAGACGTATAGTCTGTTAATAGCTCACTAATAGTAGACATCAAAGTGATAATTAAAGCCGATCCTGGATTCTTCATATACAAAGAAGCGAATATAGAAGCAGCTGTTAATGTATTAGCATTCCCTTTTCGTGCTTTTAGGACATGACCAACACCATCTTTAATTACCTCATAGGAAGTACTAATAGCAGTAAAGGTGCTAAGCCAATAGGAAAGTGCTTTTACTATAGCAGGATATGAAGAACGCTGAAGGTACCAGTTAACTAAAAAAATAGTTCCACAAGCTATGATAGGTATAGCCTTTTTCCATGAACATGCTGCTTGCTTGAGTGTATGTTTATATTTATGGATGAATAATTTTAGACTGTATAAAGAGAGAGTAATATGATGATAAATGAGTAGACTTCCGGTTACTTGATTATAGCTTGCAGAATATACCCCTGGAAAAGAGCGTAACCAAGTTTCAATATGGCTTGTTTCTAGCTGTTTAGGTATATAAAATCGGGTTCTTCCAGGGAGAGAATGAGCTACCTTTACCCCGAACATCATCACCTATTCTTTTCCCCCTTATCCTTAATGATGTTGTATGACCAATAAAGTAAGCTTGCAGAGAAAGCAGGCGCACTTCCAAATGTCTGAATTCCTTTTCCTAATAAAAATAGAACAAATAAACTATCAAAGTCAGCAAAGCCATTGGTTTGCTTTTTAATCCCTTTATCTATAAATCCAAGTGTGTTAGTCATGCCATTCATCAATGTAGCATCTTTGTTTAAAATGGCGTTAGCTGCTATTTGTACGATATAACTCATCAGTTCATCTAGCTCTTCCTGGTTAATATGAGGTACAACAAATTGAAGCAGCAAACTTCCGGTTAGTTCTGAAGCTTCCGATGTTAAAATAAGAGGATGTTTTTTTACTTCTTCCGTTAGAGCATGTGCAATGATACGGTGTTTCCAACTGTCACATTGTATACGCAGTCGCCCCGGCATCGCATGCAATACTTTTATTTTTTGATCACGGAATTGAGACATAATTTTTGGAGCAATAAAAGAAGCACCTAAACCAATTACAGTAGGAAGCATGCTTATACCTCCCTTTCCTTAAGATCTATATTGTTCTTGATATATTTGTTCAATAAGTTGAAACCACTCTTCAAGTTCTTTGTTATTTGTCATATGGGAAGCTTTATATGTAATAAGTAAACTCCCGGTATCTGGTGTAAATACTGCGTCATAGACAAGAACTTGAGACTTCAAATTTAAAATAATTAATTCAACTAGTTTTTCATTCTCTTTCCAAACAGTTGAACGAAGTCTAATTCTTCCTGGAATAAAATGCACAAGATCAATTTGTAATTTATGTAGTTTTCTTTCTACATACTTCATCAGTATCTTCTCTTTAATGCTCATCAATATTTAGATACCACCAATCATTTTTCTTTATTTTACCAACTTATATATTTTATAACAATATAAGTATTAAAATAATGTAAATTTTATTACGCGCAAGTAAGCAATAAAATTATCTCTGTTTTAGGATAATGATAGATATATTTTTTATAAAAAGAATTAATCTATATAAAAAAGAATGAAAGGTGTTATTCTTTCATTCTTTTTCTTTACTTTAGATGTTTAAAGTCTCTTTATTTAATAGGTAAAGAATATTTTATTGATTTTTTATAATGCCTCTTTCTTTTTAATTAGTTTATACTGAATTGTCACCCTCCCTACTTCATTTTAGAAATAACTACCCCTATAACCATAATAAAAATTTCTAGTAAGGTTTTCCACGTAGGAGCTTCTTTAAAGAAATGGTAACCCATTAATACGGCAATTATTACTTCCATCCCTTTCGATGTCAGTAAAACAAATGTTAAGTTATGAACAGCTTTAAACCCAAATTTAATTCCATATCCAATTAACATATTAGCGATTAAAAATAACGGGAAAGCATAAATTTGGTATTTTAATGTAGTTTCAAAAGCTGGATCAATATGCTTATTTTGATAAGAAAACAAAACATTGATTAGAAATAGGCCAACAAACAGGAAGATTCCACCACACAAATAATTCATATATCCACTCTCACTATATTCTAGTGCTAAATTCAATGATGCTAAGATAAGAAATGGAAAAATTAAATGTATTAATTTTTCTCAGTTCTATATCTTATAATTTTTACATAATATATATCAAATCGTAATCATTACGTTTTTCTGAGGGGATATAATCATTATTTTCGAGGTTTTTATCTTTTAAATAATTTTTTTATATTAACTCTTTTTTATTAGGTGCATAACTTGTTCAAACTCTATCATATAGTTCTAGTAATTGGAGGTGAAACGATAGATTATGACAACTCTATCACAGTTAAGTAAAGACCTAATTGGTGTGCTATTACTAATGCTTTTTGGTTACTGTTTTTTCTTTGTTGATATAAATACAAATGATTTAGCCATTCCAGCATCTTTATTAAATGTAAACTCCATTTTTTTAAGCATTGTACTTGAAGCTATCCCCTTTATCTTGCTTGGAGTATTTGCATCTGCCCTTATTCAAGTATTTATTTCAGAAAAATTCATCCAAAGTCTGATCCCACAAAATCCGTATATAGCTCTTTTGCCAGCTGTTCTGGTAAGTGCCCTTTTACCGGTCTGTGAATGTGCCATTATTCCCGTTGTAAGGCGTTTATTAAGAAAAGGAATGCCTCTGCACATCGGCATTGTCATTCTAGTTGGAGCACCCATTTTAAATCCCGTTGTCTTTGCTGCTACTTTTTATGCATTCCAGTCAAATATGTCCATCGTCTACAGTCGTATGGGCCTGGCTGCTGTGGCTTGTCTGTTAATTGGTTTATCCGTTTATTTCTTTTTTAAAAATTCAAATCAGCTACGACATGTACACGTTCACGAACATGAAGAAGCAAACGTAGGCAATAAATTAAAACAAACGTTATATCATGCCGGTGATGAATTTTTCGACATGGGCAAATACTTATTATTTGGTGCACTCGTAGCAAGTCTATTTCAAACCTTTTTAGATAGACAACTATTAACGAACCTTGCAAGCAATGACTATACGTCTTCTGCCGTTATGATGGGATTTGCTTATGTACTGTCACTTTGTTCAGAAGCAGATGCTTTTGTTGCTTCATCTTTTTCCCATACATTTTCTCCTACAGCTCTTCTTGCCTTTCTACTATATGGGCCTATGATGGATTTTAAAAACACGATTATGCTCTTGTCTTTTTTTAAAAAACGTTTTGCATTTAGTCTGATTCTTATCATTACTGTGATTGTGTATCTTATCGTCATAACTTATGGAATAGTTAGTAGATAGGAGAAATGGGATGAAAAAAATTGATCAGCAATTTATCATTTATATAAGGGGAATATTACTAATGGGTTTTTCCCTCCTTATGTTTAAACTCATATTAACAGGTAAAATCATTCAATTTATTGCGCCTAAAATGATGCCTTTTATATTGTTTTCTTCTGGTACCTTTTTTTTGTTGGGAATTATACAAATTTGGCGAAGTAGTGTAAATAAGGATTCATCTTGTGAATGCGGTCATGATCATACGGAAAAAGGAAAAATTCGAACAACGTTTATTTACTCTTTATTTCTATTGCCTATCATGACAGGCTTTTTATTTTCTAACCACACACTTGATAGTTCTGTTGCAGTAAAAAGAGGGTTAAGTTTTTCCGTTAATACATCTGATACTCAGCAACAACCCGCAGATGATGAAAAAATTGACGTCATTAATTCAGAACTAGAAAAAGATACGAATGATTTATTGTCCGGAAATTCAGATGAAACGCCAAAGAATGTTCCAATCACACATCAAAGTAGTATTGCTGCTAAAGTGGCTCCTAAAGGTTTCTATGAATTACTGGAAAAGAAGCTAGTCAAACAACCGAAGATTTCTATAAATGACACCGACTATATTCCAGTCATGAACATTATTGAAAACAACACGGCTCGGTTCATAGGAAAAAAAGTCGAAGTCAGCGGCTTTGTATATCGTGAAAAAGGATTTAAAGATAATCAATTTGTTGTTGCTCGTTTTGGGATATCTTGTTGTGCAGCAGATGCATCTGTATACGGCTTATTATCTACACTAGAAAATGCCTCAACATTAAAAAAAGATACGTGGGTTCATATAAAGGGAATAATACAAAAAACTACGTACAACAGAGAAGATGCCCCCTATGTTCAGGTTCAACAAATTGAGTCCATTCACCCGCCTGATAACCCATACGTGTACGAACTTTACCAAGGTGAACAGCTCATAGGTCCAGGTGAATAGAAATATTTTAAGATAGATCTACTTCATTATGATAAGCTATACGTATTTAAAATAGTTATATTCTCCTTTTATTGTGTTAAAGTACTGCAAAACGTATGGTCAGAAACAAAAGTAAAAAATTGTTAAATGACTTTTCACCATTCTTTCATTTTTCTATGGTAAAGTACTAATGTAAAAAGAAATGTTCATGTAAATATTAAAGGATATTTGTATAAAAAGAATATGATATCCCAAGATTTGTTTAAATTTGTATTTTTAAATAATATGGTCTTTATGGTTTTGATTAAGCTCACTTTCCTAGAGACTGCTAGTTGTTTATGTTATAAAGATATTTTTTTATTACGGCTCTTGTATATATTTATTTTTTTTTGAGATTGTCCCCTTTAGATAAATAGTGTAATATCACTTTTTGTAAGTGATATTAATTTCTATTTAAAGGGGCTTTTTCTATGTTTAAAAACAAACAGAAAATTCGAATACAAAGCAACATGATTATTTCTTAGTTGGAGTGAGTATAATGAGTTCATCTCTTTTACAAATGAACACCATTTTTATTAGTATCCTAATTGAAGCCCTACCTTTTATATTATTAGGTGTAATTATTTCCGGTATTATTCAGATTTTTGTAACGGACGAAATGATGGCAAAAGCTATTCCTAAAAATAAATTTGGCGCAATTGTTCTAGCAAGTGTAATTGGGGCTTTATTTCCAGCCTGTGAATGTGGGATTGTCCCAATTACAAGACGTTTAATGGCAAAAGGCGTTCCCTTATATGCTGCTATTCCGTTCATGTTAACAGGTCCTATTATTAATCCTGTTGTCCTATTCGCGACATTTGTGGCTTTCGGTAACGATTGGAAAATCATGATTGAACGTGGTGTGGTTGCCTTTCTTGTATCTTTAATAGTAGGTTTAATTTTAGCCTTTCAATTTAAAACCCCACAAGTTAAAAATGAAATACATGTACACACTGCTTCCAAGAAGATGAGTGAAAAAATAGGAGATGCTCTTAAACATACTATTGATGAATTCTTTTCTGTTGGAAAATTTGTCATTATCGGCGGGCTAATCGCGGCTGCCATGCAAACTTATGTAAAGACCTCTACCCTCATGGCTCTCGGGCATGGAGTAGTATCTTCAAATGTAGTAATGATGGGGTTATCTTATATTTTATCATTATGTTCTTCAGCTGATGCTTTCATTGCTTCATCGTTTCGAAGTACATTTAATGATAGTGCAGTTATTGCCTTTCTAGTATTTGGCCCTATGTTTGATATAAAAAATACATTAATGATGTTGAGTCAATTTAAGACAAAATTTGTTTTTTCACTATTTATATACGTGTTTATTCTTGTACTAGTCCTATCTCTACTAATCGTTCATTAAAAAGGAGGGATATTAATGTTTAGAGTTTTAATTTTGTTAGGCTTTACTATGATTTTTATGCACCTTCACGCAACTGGAGATATTTCAAAATATATTAACATGAAATATTCATGGATTTCATATGGAACGATTTTTTTACTTTGGTTTTTAACTATTGCAGAACTCGTTTTTTATATGACAGGATCTGATGAGAAAGACCAGGATCATGACCATAATTGTGACAGCGGATGCGGTCATAGTCATGAATCACCAAACAAATGGAAAAGACGGGCATGGTACCCTCTTTATTTCTTACCTGTTGTAACTGTCTTCTTTTTACCTGTAGCTACACTTGATTCAAATATTGTTGAAGCAAAAGGATTTCATTTTCCTATTTATGATAAAAAAGATCCTTACTCTTCGCATCAGTTTCTACAGCCAGATACGAGTTCTTTTTATGGAGAAGATGCATACGATAAAATGATTCATAAAGATTTAAAAAAGTTTTCAAAAGGGAAAACTATTAATTTAGAAGATGAAGAGTTTTTAAATGCAATGGAAACCATTTATCGATATCCTGGTGAGTTTACCGAGAAACAAATTAAGTTTAAGGGATTTATGTACCACACCAAAGAATTAAAAGACAATCAGTACTTTTTATTTCGTTTTGGTATCATTCATTGTATAGCTGATTCAGGTGTGTTTGGTATGTTAGTTCAATTTCCGGATGATGTATCATTTAAAAATGATGATTGGGTAACGGTAACGGGTGAAGTAAGTACGATGTATTATCAACCATTTAAAAAGACAATTCCTATTGTAAAAGTAACAAAAGTAAAACGTGAAGAAAAACCAGATGATCCTTATGTATATCGTAATAATCAATAAATAAGAACAGAAAACGCAGGCTAACAAATGTTAACCTGCGTTTTTAGATGGCTGTCTAATTAGATCTTTAATAAAAATAATTAGCTCTGCTTCTTTCTTCTTAAACTAAAGATCAATGAAATAACGCCTAATACTAATGCAATAATTGAAAGAGTAGTAGGAAGTGCAGAATTTGAATCATTGTTAGTTGCTTCGCTAGTAGCAGTTGTGTCGCTAGTAGCTGATGTATGAGAATCTCCCTCTGCTCTGTTTCCTTTTACTACCGTTGTGATAGATGCAGGTGTGTCTGCATCAGCAGGGCCTTCCCATGCTACTGTTGACCCATCTTTATATGTTTGATAAGCCTTCCAAACAATCTTCTTAGCATTATCGCCTACTTTTCCTTGCATATTGAATTCTCCAAACTCTGTAGGTGATAAACCTGCATTAGTAGCTGTCCATGTCACACTTGTAATCAAACCTGAAGAGTCTTTTTGAAGTTCATATTTCCACCCTTCCATAGGTTCGAATCGAGATATCTCTACGTCTTTTGGAATCTCAATTTTCACTTTTGTAGTTGGAATATCTTTTTCAGTTGGAACGCGCACAGTAAATTTTTCATAAGAGCCTTGTGCCGCTTCTTGAGGGTATACGACAACATGAGCACTTGCTGTTCCCGCAAATGCAATCGTTGAAAGAACTAATGTAGATAAAAGAGCTGTTACTTGTTTTTTCATTTCTTTTCCTTCTTTCTAAAATCATTATTTAACATCATAAACAACGATGTCCTTATAGATTACAATCTCATCTAGGTTTGATGTAACAAGCCGTACAGCAATTTGCCATCTTCCCGCATAAGGAATGACAAGGTTGTTTGTTTCATACATCTTATACTGCACTTGTTGTTTCTCCTGACTTTCGTCTTTATTTACTTTTAAGGGCACATCAATTGGTGCAAGCTCTCCTTTATTCTTAGGAGAAAGTGCGATGTCTATCGATTGGATAGAAGATCCATCCTGTGGTAAAGATGCTGTTACCCAGAGAGAACCCTTGCCAGGAGATAAGGTCGACGTTTTTACTAAAAATTCTATGTCTTGCTTGTTTTCTTTCCATACCAAAGGTTCATTCTGTGGAACAGGGTTTAAGTGTGTAATCGTTCCTACAATTAATACAATAATCAGCATAAAACTTATATCAGACATTAAAAACTTTGTAAGGCCTGGTGAATCGTTCTTTCGTAGATGTTCTCTAATGAGTAGCCCTACACCACCTACTAACATGACCATAAATATTTTAGCTAACAATAACAGTCCCCACGTGGTTTTAAAGAGTGCTGTTATATCTGGAAGAAGCTTTAAAGTGTAAAGAACACCTGAAAGGATTAATAATATAAGACTCACAAAGGCTATGCGCGAAAAAATCGGAAGAAAAGCTAAAGCTTGTTCTCTCTCCTTACGCCAAATCATGAAAAGATAAACTAACCCAGCTGCCCATAAAGAGGCGGTAACCAAATGCATAAAGTCTAAAATTATTGTATAGACTGGTACGTCTGATGCTACAGCGTGACCATTTAACGTAGTAGCTACTAACAGCAAACCTACCCATATAAAATCAAGCCACTTATTCTTTAGTAGGAAAGGAAATCCAACACAGGCAAGAAGAATGCAAGTTAGCCATGACCAGCCAGTAGCAGAATGAATGACAAATGTTTTTATTTGGGAAAGGTTAGCACCCTTTAATAGCGCAGTGCTTTGGACTCCTATACTAATCAGTAAAAAAATAATATATCCAGTTTGAAGGTACCTTACATTCGTCTTATACTTTTGTTTTTGTTGACCTGATTGATAAGGAACATACCATTTCCATAGGACAAAGCCAACTAACCATAATAAAGCCAGATAATAGAATGTCTGTACTAAAGAAAAACCTATATTATAAAAAGAACTCTGCTTCCCACTTTCGTCTTGATTACTATTATCATTCGTAATAGCTTGATCTATTTTTTCTCCTATAGAAAAGACGTACGTTCCTTGTACAGGATGGCTATCTGCAGAAATGACTGAATAGCTAACGGTATAAATACCTTTTTGGGAAGGTGGCACATCCAAAGAGATCGTTTTGTGAGTTCGATTCATTGTTGCTTTTTTAGTGGTAATAAGTTTCCCTTTATCATTGCGTACTTGAAGATTAAAAACACCTTCTCCTAATCGTTCATTAAACGTCAATGATACCTTGCCAGGCATTTGCTTTAGTTGACTTCCTTCTTTCGGTGATGCATCCAAAAGGACTGCGTGTGCTGATACATTAAGAGGTGCACCTAAAGCAAAAAAAGATATGAATAAGAGTAGAGCTATCTTTTTTAACATACATTTTCCACCTATATATTCTTGTTTTATAACACTCATTCTTAGTATAAGTTTAGCCTTAAACAAAGAAAATCACTCAGTAGAGTGATTTTCTTAAAATAGCAGACAAAAACATTGAACATTTTAGAACAAATGAAGGAACAAGCTTGGTTAAATAAAACCCGTAGGAGCATAATTTATCTGTTACGCAGGGAAACGCTTCGTGAGGAAATCAACTCGGTTTTTACATATAGCAGGTCAAACGTATATAATGGTAATTTAAGATTAATTTTACTTTCTCCAATCAAAGTAAGACTGGCAAATTAATCTAGCTAAGCTGAAATTCCATGGATAGCTGCATATTTCTTTAATAAAACATGTCATCTATTAGAGGTAAAAGGAGAAATTAAATGATTACATATTGGATTATTTTATTAGCGATTGCTATAGGTGTAGTATTTATCGCAGAAAAAATGAAACAACCTTATCCCACTTTCCTTGTAGTAATAGGATTAATCATTGGTTTGGTACCCATTCCTGCATTGGGAGAAATAAAAAGTTATGCAGCCAATGATACCGTATTTCAAACGACTGTTATTTTCATCTTCTTATCAGCTTTGTTAGGAGATGCAGCACTTAAACTGCCTTTTGATGAATTAAAACGTAATAAGAAATCAATTTCTTTATTAGCTTTGTTAGGTACATTTCTCACGTTCTTACTAGTTGCGCTTTCTACTTATTTTTTCTTACACCTTTCCTTACAAGAAGCCTTAATTTTTGGTGCACTTATGGCAGCTACAGACCCTGTATCCGTTCTAAGCATTTTTAAGTCAATGGGTCTAAACAAGCGCCTTTCCATTGTGGTCGAAGGCGAAAGTTTAGCCAATGATGGAGTTGCTGTTGTGTTATTTCAAATTGCTGTGGTAACTACCGCCTTGAGCTTAACCGGTACGTTGAATGCTCTTCTCGAATTTCTGAAAGTTGCAACTGGAGGTGTATTGATTGGTGGAGTGTTTGGTTTAATAGCTTCTCGTATTACATCTAAGATTGATCATTATTTAGTGGAGACTGGATTATCAATGGTTTTATTTTATGGTACGTTTCAGCTAGCTGAACACTTTGGGGTTTCTGGAGTAATATCTGTAGTAGTAGGTGGTGTAATCCTAGGAACTTATGGACGAAACATAGGTATGTCAGACTTAACTCATGAAAAAGTAAATTCCTTTTGGGAAACGATTGCTTTTCTCTCTAATGCTCTTATTTTTTTACTGGTAGGATTAGAAGTAAGTCGTATTGATTTTTTAGACAAAGGATGGCTCATTGTTGGAAGTATTCTTATTGTCCTGTTAGCGCGTTTTCTCGCTGTCTATATAAGCTTAGCTTTTGATAAATCTATTCCAACATCTTGGAAGCCTATTATTTCGTGGGGAGGATTAAAGGGATCTCTTTCAATTGCGCTTGTTTTAGGCATTACACCCGAATTTGAAGGAAAAAATCTTCTGTTAGCAATGACATTTAGTAATGTAGTCTTTTCTCTTCTTATACAAGGAACAACACTAAAAAAATTAGTTTCAGTTTTGAATGTAAAATAAACCTCTATACTAAAAGAGAGTGAATGTTATTGTTGAAACCTTTCTCAAGTCCTCTTATAGATACATAAGGAACCCTTACTCCTTTCTTAGTCAAGATACAATAAATACAAAATAGAAAGCGTGAAAGGAGGAATTAGATGGAATCAAAAATGAGTTGGTGTAGTAAAAATCCTTCGTTTTATTTAGAAGCTATTTTATTTCTCATCTTTGGTAGCCAATCTGTTACAGAATATATAAAAGAACATAAAGTGTATGTTCTAGAGACTATATTAAGTATCATAGGCGTTCTTATGATTACTATGACGGTGAGAAAGAAACTTGCTCATCATACACAAAAAAGTACTTAACTGCGGGTTAGGTGCTTTTTATATACCTAAAGAGTAAATTTCATACCTTATAACAGGCTTTTCAAGTACTGGATATTTCAAAAAATACTATCATACATTGTAATAATCGGCGTCATTTTAGGGATTCTCATTTTATTAATTTCCCTTGAGATGTTCATGATAGATGTATAAAAGGCAGTTGTTTTATTCATTTTTCCCCATTCGCATTAGTCATAAATGTTGATAGATCAAGGATGTATAAAAAGCTGCATAAAGAAGAGACAAGGTCCTATGCAGAATCCTTCTTCCAAAAGAGTTCTTTTTTTGATTTCTTCCGGAAGGAGTAATTATGTTAACTAAAAATCCTACTTAATACTAGCTTTCCATCAAAAATAGAGCCTCATTAACTTTGAGACTCTATTTTTGATGGAAAGTAAATGTTTCTTGATATTCTCTTTCTGCTCCTTTTTCTTTCTACGTTATCACAATATTTAAGTCGGTTGCCTCTTCAGACAAACCAAAATTGGAAACATGTAAGGGATGTCCGTCTTTCTGAGAAAGCTCTGGCGACTCCATAGTTGGTAAAAGTCCATATTTAGTATTTGAATTGGATTCATTGCGAAATAATTGAACTTTTACATCGTGTACGTTCTTCCCTACGTTTTTCATGTTTAAACAATATGTGTGATACACTCCCCTCTTAGATTGGGCTAAATTAGGGTAATCGTTGTCAGGATTATTGACCTCCAAGGTCCATTGTTTAGACGCTTCTGTCGTTGGTAATTCAGGAATAGTTAGAACTTTAACTTGCATGCTTTTACCAAAGGTTAAGAAAGTAGCTAGGACAAAGGCTGTAACTGCTGTCCTCTTCATTTTTACACCTCCATTACATATAAGTTCAGTATGTCGCTCATAGCACAGTATATATGTAGATGAACAAATGATGCCGTATGTATCCCACGCTAGAAGATGAAAATCGTACATGGGCTGGTCGATTCGATTTAATTATGGTAACTATGAAAAATGTAAAAGTACAAGTTTGTCTTTCGAATTCAAAAATAGAAAAACTCCTGATTGGCACCAGGAGTTTTTCTATATATATTGAACTAAAAGATGAAGCCCCAACAAAAAAAGCCCTCGAAATAGATTTCAAGGACTTAATATATAGAGTGAGAAATACCATATTAAGATAATTATCTTATATGGAATAAGGTATTTACACATAAAAATGTATATAATCTTTATTAATGTAACATGGTTTATATAATTTACGGTTTTATAATGTTGAGGAAGAATTTACTCCTTTAAGATGTATATGAAATATATATTTTTTGGGGTAAAATAAAAAAGAATCTTACTGAAAAGAGAATAGTGTCAAGGGGGATAAGAGATATGTCAACTGAGTAGTAAAGCTTGATGCAAAATGCGGTTTTACAATCCTAGATGAAATGTTAATCCTTTATTCTATAAAGTATTTACTCTTGATTAATCCTTTATAAAGTTATATCCCTATTGCTTAAGAGAAAGTTGACATGTTAAAGGGAAAAATAAGCTCAGACTATCTTTGATGGGCTGTCTGAACAGCTATCGTCTAGTGAAAATAGCCTTAATTAACCTTTTCTCATGTAAGAAAAGCTCATAATTATAGGTATATCGAGGGTTAAAGATTTATTATAAAAACTTTGTTGGTTTTTACCTAAAAATATATCTATTGGAGATAGTACAAAGAATGAGGATCTTTCTTTATATACAAAAAATGAAAAAAAGTAGACAAAAATTCATTTAAAGAAACTATAACCTAGAACTGAATAAGGAGATTATCAAAATGGATATTATTTACAACAAAAGAGAAAAAATGACCGATTTTATTAAAGACAACAAACAGAACTTCCAGGATAAGCTCTTATCAGAGGCGGTTAATGTGGCTTCTAATATTAGTGACATTTTAGAAAAGGGAAATATTGATCTTTTGAAAAATGCTCAAAAGTTATCTCTATATGTCGTGGAGCAAAAAGAGGAAGAACTCATTGCTTTCGCTCAACAGGAAGGGATCGCTTGGGCAGAGCACGCCTTAACTCTTGCTTTCAAACTAGAATGGGTACAGGCCATTAGGCGAACATTATGGCATTTTCTCTATCAATATGATCGAATAAATGACCAATTTAATAGCCGTGAAGAATTTTATGCCTTAGAGAAGCGAATTAATGATAAGATTGATCAATTCCTTAATACTTTTCTCATTAGTTATTCCGAGTATAAAGATGAACTAATTGCCTCCCAAAGGGACTTAGTTGAAAACCTTTCGGTACCCATTATACCACTTAGCCAATCTGTGGCTGTACTACCATTGATCGGAATGATTGACCTCAATCGTATCCAAACGATTGAGGAGAAAGTGTTGATGGGCATCTCAGATTTAAAGATTCAAACATTAATTATAGACCTGTCTGGAATTGCCAACATGGAGATGCATGTTATTGACCATTTTCAAAAAATATTAACCGGAATTTCAATGATGGGAAGTAAATCCATTCTCACAGGTTTACGTGCTGACTTGGTACGAACAATGATTCACTCTGGAATCTCCTTTGAGGATAAGGCAGAAGCAAAAGGAACGTTACAGCAAACTTTAAAGGAATACTTAGAACAGAACCGATTATAGAAAGAATAGAGAATTTTTTTCTACACGTGGAAATGCAGATAAGTTTGTGAAAATAAATTCGTACTCAAAAATTAAATAAGGTCTATTCTATCTTAGCAACGATTACTTAGATAACCCTAGAGTTATTTTGCTGTATTACTGATAAAATTTTTGTTAACTACGAGTTATATTATATACAAATTAAAATAGAAAAACCTACTGCTCCTGTACAGTAGGTTTCTTCTATTTAGAATAGGAAATTTAGTGTGATGCTTCACGGCGTCTTTGATAGTTTGCTCATCATATAGAGAAATATTTACATTAAAGATTCTGTAAATGAATTCGTATACTGAACAGCTTGATGTAAGCTAGAAAAACTTTTGACTTCCTCAACCTTTATTTCTAAGTTCACCATAGTTTGAGCGATTTCCGGACGTATTCCACTGATGACAACTTCAACTCCTATTAACTGTAGCCCAGCTATTACTTTAAACAGTTGATCGGCTACCATCGTATCAATAATAGGAACTGCTGATAAATCAATAATAAGCCATTCTAATTTATATTGGCTTCCTTTCTCTAAGGCACTCTCCATCAAATATTGTGCCCGTTTGGTATCTAAATCACCTACTAAAGGAAGGATGCCTATTTCTTCTGTCATACGAACAACGGGAACAGATAATTCATCAATGGCATATTGAGCATAATTTATTTTTTCAGTGTAATCTTTTACATACGACTTACTTACGAATTGGATGGCATTATCTACAATGCTATTAAAATGAGAAATGATTTGATAAAAAGCATCGAGAGAAAAATCATTATTTTTTGCTTCTTCTTTAATTATTTCTCCGATTACACCTCGATAATAGATAATCTCCTCTAGAGCTAGGTTTAAGGGAAGACCGTAATTGACTAATAAATTAGCCATATTTTCCCTTCATTGTTGTACGGCTTCATTTGCTGCCTCTTTTTCCATCAAAAGAGAATCGGCATAAGTGGTAAGGAGGTCAAAACGAAAAGTAGTTAATTCTGTATAAATGTTATGAGATGTTGCAAGATCTTCTCTTTTATTTTCAGCAAACTCTTCTTTTCGTTGTAAAATTGTTTCTCTAATCACATGTAATTTTTCTTGTTGTATATAGTGCAAAGGTTTTCCTCCTTTTATTTAAAAAAGTAAAAGTCCTCTAATAGATGAGGATTAGAGGACTAAACATGTCGAAAAGTGTATTAAGATTAATGAAATGGTAAGTTACTTATAATCTTTATTTAGTTGTATAGCACACCTAAATTATATCATAAATTCTCTATAATATCTTTATTTCCGATAAACTACAATATAGTAACTAAAAATATATGGAGTACAAAGCATAAACATAGAAAAGGTACTACTTCTGTACAGTACTTTTTCTGTTACATATATGTCTTATATTTAAGCACTAATATCTCACCAAATCTTGATGCGTTTTACTTATATGTAAAGCTTTATTCTTTCTATCCTAACATTCTAGGGTCTTTTTCCAGATAAAGTATTATCTTTTACATACATTTCATAGTGTCCATTTATGTAACTAGATATTTTTAAATTAAGTAAAAGAGCCTTAAGATTAATGGTTTCTTCAGTATCTAATTCGCACTCTTTTGCTAGCTCTTCGATTTCTCTTTTACTAATTTGTATGTTATTTTCTAAATCGGTTACTGTCTCTTTGCTGTACTGAAAAGGAACTTCATCTATAACTTCTGTAATTAGTTGATCCTGTCCCTCATATTCTAATCTTCCTTTGGTTGCGGAATGCTTTCCAATTAATACAGCCTGTTCTTTTATATCCGACAGGAGAATCATTAATTTAATTCGTTGATTCATTAGAATACGTTGTTTATCAAAAATAGAGATAATTTTGGTTTGATAATCATCCATAGTCAGGTGAAGTTGATATTTTGCTTCTCTTATTACTTCTTCACTGTTTTTAATAAGTATCATATTTAAATCCTCTGCCCCCCGTATTATATATACTTTCATTATAACAAGCTAAAAAAGGGACCATCATTTCCTATAATTAAACCAGCGATTTATCCATTAATTTCACAACTAATTAACATTCACAATATGTACATTAAACATTATTTATTAAAAGATTTAGTTGGCTTTACATCTTTAAGGAAAGAAACTAAGTCTGCCTTTTCTTGTGTAAGGATTTCCCCCTCAGTTTGGAGTAACTTTTGAGGAAATTTCTTCATGTAGTGACGAGGTACTATACTATTTAATAAAAAAGTGACTACATTAAAATGTTCCCTCTATCAAAAACTTACATATAGCTAATTTCCCCATATCTTTTTTATATAAACTAGAAAGAAGTTAAGTATCATCTCGACCAAGCATGTTAGAAAGGATAGTTTATTCCATTTTTATTATTTTCTTATTTCGTTTGAAAGGTTAAAAGCCTATTTATATAAAAAAAGAGAAAAACAATTTGATTTGAGAGATAAATCGTTTTCCTCAATAAATAGATCGCCTATATTATCTCGGGACCTTATTTCGTTTATATTTAAGCGCTTTTTTTAGAAGTATTATTTGATGATATAATTCATTTTTAATAGCTAAATCTTTACACTTATTATAATCCGCAATTAAACCTTTAACCTCCCTATGGAATAGGGAAAGTTCATAATTATCTAACATGTCCTCCCCTCCTGATGTTCTTTCTTTTATATTACCCCTTCGACATATACTGACACTTTATTTTGGTGAACAACTTTATGTAGACTAAAGATGAAGGGAGTATACAATATAGAAATTGTGTATTTGTAGGCAGATTATCTTTTTGTGAAGTAAAAAGGAATAATTCGGGAAAATAAATACAATAATCAAGATAAATACATGTAACTAGGAGGCATCAATGGTTAAGCGTAATGTAAGGTTGTCAAGTCCGGAAATTGGTGGATTATGGGGAGTTTATATTCAAGAAACAATGTCCACTTGTTTGTTAAAGTATTTTCTTCATCACGTACAAGATGAAGAGATAAAGCCTATTTTGCAAAAATCTTTACGTATCTCTCAAACACACCTAAACCAAATTAGAGATATTTTTTCCGAAGAAAATATCCCTTTACCTGATGGGTTTACGGAAAAGGATATTAACTTATCAGCTCCTCCCCTTTTTTATGATCTTTTTGCTTTGAGCTTTGTCTACTCGATGAATCGTATGGCGATGGTTAACTTAGGGTTTGCTACTTCTACTGTTGCTCGAGCAGATGTTCTTAATTTCTTCACTAAAGCTTTGAATCAGGCTACAGAGCTTTATGCAGAATCTACTACTTTAATGTTATCTAAAGGCATTTACGATCGACCACCTATGATTACCTATCCTAAAAAAGTTGAATATGTAAAAAAACAATCTTATATAGTAGCAGCCATGGGAAAAAAAAGACCTTTAAATGCTATCGAGCTTACTGAGATATTCTTTAATATTGAACGTAACTATTTCTCGGTGTTGCTCTGTATGGGCTTGTTACAAGTGATTAAGGATAAAGAAATTAAAAATTATATAAAAGATGGAATGGAAATATCAAAAAAACAAATTAATTTCTTTAATGATCTTTTAAAGAAAGAAGAACTTCTTGGCACAGTTCCTGTTAGTATGGAAGTAACGACTTCAACGGTTTCTCCTTTTTCCGACAAGCTGATCGTTGCGCTTTTTCATTTTTTAAATTCTATTGATGTGACACTTATCGGACATGCTTTGTCTTTATCTATGAGGTTGGATTTAGCTACTTATTATAGTAAATTAATTGGAGAAATATTAATGTATGCTGGAAAGGGATTTAATATTATGGTCAACCGAGAATGGCTAGAGCAACCGCCTCAGGCCCCAAACCGAAAGGCTTTAAAAGGAATGTAACCTAATTAATAAAAAGATTCTACTTGATAATATTACATAACACTCTAAAAATTCGTTATATAAAAATGCTTCAAAAAGCCCTTGATGAAAGGGCTTTTCAGCATGCTGATGCCGATAAAAAGAAACTTGTTAAAAGGATTTATTTTCTTTTAACAAGTTTTTTCTAGTTTTGATAAATAAGAAAACAAAAAATATATATGTAGTTCGTTAATAGTAGTCAATTAATATATAACTACATGATTTAAAATAATTATATAAACTTATTTTTATAAATTATATTTTTTCGTTAGTAAGAGTAATAAGTTTTCACATCTGGAGCAAACTACTCATGAAGTGTTTAGATTCTAAAATACAAGGCTCTTATCTACGTACCATTTAACCTAAAAAAACTACTGACACATATGCCAGTAGTTTTTTTATTTGTTTTACTCTCTGAGGCAGCCCCATCATCTATTAGAGAACTCTTTTTATAAACTTTTTTATTCAAATTTAAAGAATTCTTCGGGATAGAGGTGGTTTTTGCTCTGTATTTTTACTAAACTGCTCTTTTTCATCAACGAGTACTAAGATATTTCCTTCTTTGACTGAGTTACCATAGTATTCAGCTTCATCTTTAGAAAGACCTATTTCAACAAGAGCTCCTGTTAATCCTCCAACTCCTGCACCCGTTACAGCGCCAGTTAACACGGCTGCAATTGGTCCCGCAGCAACAATCGGTCCTATTCCTGGAATAGCAAGTGCACCAGCTCCTGCTAATAAACCTGTTAGCCCGCCAAGAGCTCCACCAGTTAGGGCACCTGTTGCAATTCCATCCACCACTTCAGTATCTGTTTCTTCTGTTACTCTATCTACTTCTTTACGGTCTTGTCCAATGATGGAGATGTCACGTGTAGCGTACCCTTGATTTTTAAGATCTTCTACAGCTGCAATGGCTTCTTGCTCAGAGTTGTAGATCCCTACAACTCTCTTTGCAGTTCGTTCCATTTTCATCTCCTCCTATTTCTTTTCTATTATTCATGTTCCCTAGGTATAAATATTAAAACTTCTACTTATCATAATGGCTATTATAGAGAGAGAAAAACTAAAAAATCCCTTTCGTTGAGTAGATTATCTTTTTTTTTCGTTATCCTAACTATGATGTAACGCATCCTCAACGGTATTTATTTGATGGTTCATATCTGTTTTCTTATCTTTCCGGTGATCAATACGTATATTTGTGATAACTCGATTAGGACCACTTGAAATTGCCTCTTGATGTATTTCTTTTGCTACTTGCCATAATTGTTCCAGGTCTCCTTCTATTATGGTAGAAGTAGGTGTTACATCATAATGTAATTCCTTTCCCTTAAGCTTACGTATAGCGTTAATCACTTCTGAACTAAAGCTTGTTGAATCTGTTCCAACAGGTATAATACTTATTTCTAACAATGGCATAACGTTTACTCCCTTCTCATATCCTTGTATTTTTGAAATTAAGAAAGAGACAATTTATAGATAAAATCTCCTGATTTTTATTTAGTAGGTTCAGCAGGGACTGAAATATCCTCAAGAGCTTTCCCTGCTTCTTTATTTGAATCATTACTTACTGCTAAATCTCCTAAAGAAACCATTCCAATGAGTTTTCCATCATCTACAATAGGAAGTCTGCGTATTTGATATTGAGACATGATTTCCATAGCTTGTTCTACAGACGTATGTTTTGTACCAGTAATGACGTCCGTTGTTATCATTTCAGATATCTGCGTATTTGCATTAAAATTATTAGCCAATCCTTTGATAACTAAATCACGATCCGTTATTAATCCTATTAGCTTATTATCCTCACAAATGGGAATAACTCCTACATCTAGATTCTTCATCATGTTGGCTACCTCACCACAAGAACTTTTAAGGTTACATGTCTCAATATTTGAGGTCATTACTTCTGTTATGTTCATAATAATTCCTCCTTTATTAAATAATCGTCTTATTTTACTTCATTCCCGTACAGCATCTTCTAAAACATAAGCTTGAGTTTTAGTAAACACAGCTTTAGATTTTAAGGGGGAGAAAATGAATTGTGAATTAGGAAAATTCATAGCATTTTATTAGCTAGTAAAAAAAGATTTTTATTTCTTGAAAATGGGTATATATCATTTAACTACAAAGGAGGGTTTTTATGAAAAATGTAAGAGTAGTAGAAAACGGAGTCCAAGCAAAAGAGGCAATTGAACAATTTCTAAATCGAGGATACACAAAGGAGGAAGTATATTTATTAGCTCACGATAAAAATCGTTCCAAAGATTTAACGGAAGCATTAGAGACGAACGATGTTGGTGTTTCAGAACAAGGCGCATTTGATTTAGTAGCCAATGTATTCCGATCTCGTGGAGATGAATTACGTTCTAAAATTCAATCTTTAGGGTTATCGGATGCTGAAGCTCAACAATATGAAAGAGAATTAGATCAAGGACGTGTACTAGTAGTTGCAACCAAAGCAGGCTAACATAAAAAAGGAAGATTTTTTGCAAAAATAGGTACAGGATGTATGTAAACGTATAAAAGAGGACCCGTTAATGGGATCCTCTTTTATTAACTATTGACTACATTTCCTTCAGCAGGAATTGGGTGACTTTTCAACAGTCTTGCAAAATGTATTAGGTTATGAGCCATCATTTTCACATGTTGCATGGTGAAATCATTTTTATATCCTTCTGCCTCAATAAAGGATGGTCCCGGTCCTGCTTCTCCTACCCAATACGTGTCCACATTGGGAGGAATGGTAAAACCTATATGAGATAATGCGTAGATGACCGAACGTGAAACGTGTTTGGCACCATCCTCATTTCCCGTCACTACTACTCCCCCTACTTTGTTGTAGTAAATGTATTGCCCCTCATCATTTGTTAGACTACTTCCACCATAAAGCCTTTCTATAATTTGAGTAGTAATACTGCTTTGTTCACCTAGCCAAATAGGAGAGCCTATTAGTACAATATCTGCTTCCTTTACTTTTTCAAAAATAGAAGGCCATTTATCTTCTTCATTTACTGCTTTTTCTGTAATTCCGTGTCCAATCTTATAGTCTGCTACGGTTATAACTTCGGTTTGCACCTCATTCTTCTCAAATATCTTCACCACTTCGCCAATTAACGCACCTGTATTTGAGACTTCAGAACTTTTCTTTAATGTACAATTAAGTGCAAGAGCTCTCAGTTTCATACTGATTTCCCAACTCCTTATAAACAAGTATTACTTTGGATATTCCCTCGTTGAAAAGAAAGAAACATGCAAAATTTCTAGGATTATGAGTCTTCAGTCGACGGGTAAGTAAAGGATGAGTGCTAGTAATTTTGCTATATTTGCATTATTTTGTTTTATCTTGACTCTTTTTTAAACTAATATAAAAACAATCATCAAAAAAGCCCGTAGTTTTCTTCATTATAGAATTTATACTAGATGGATTTTCAGTTCATTTTAAACCTCTAATTTTTTGTCTTTTTATGATGTATGGGAGATATAGAGTTATTTAACATGCTGGACTTTCTTCGAACCCATTTAATTTTATAATAAAAATTGGATATATAATCAAAATCGGTTGGTTATTGAATTTTTTAAATAAGCCAAGACAGGTTATAATGTCTTGGCTTATTTATATACTTATTTTATGATTGTAATAATTTTGAGAAAATTATCGATTGAAATATGAAATATATAGTTTAATTTATTACGATACTCCTAAATATACCCGCCCTAAAGTAAAGGTGAAATTTCGATCATTAATTCTTTTATAATTTATAAATCCGAGCTTCATAAGGCCGTAGCTTTAACCCATGTAAATCTTCTCTTTCTACATCATAATTAGAAATCAAAAGTTTAGCATCTAACATACTTAACTCTTCTGGCATTTCAAATATTGGCGTTCGATCAAAGAAATTCAATATAATTAAAAATTTTTCTTCACCTAACGTACGAGTATATACGTAAAGGTCTGGATCAATAGGTAATAAGAGATTATATTCTCCATAGATAAGGACATCGTGTTTTTTTCTCAATGCAATCATCTTTCGATAATAGTGAAAAATAGAATTCTTATCCTGAAGAGCTTCCTGTACATTAATTTCTTTATAGTTTGCGTTTATCTTAATCCAAGGTTTACCTTGAGTAAAACCCGCAGCATGTGTATCATCCCATTGCATAGGAGTGCGAGAGTTATCCCGACTTTTCCTCCAAATTGCTTTCATAGTAGAATCCAGCGAAGCTCCCCTTTCCGTTGATTCCTTATAATAGTTAAGGGTCTCAATATCTCGATAATCCTCAATGGACGGGAAATTGGGATTTGTCATGCCAATTTCCTCTCCTTGGAATATGTAAGGTGTCCCTTCTAATGTTAGCAAGAACGTTGCTAACATTTTGGCTGATTCTTTTCGATATTTTCCATCATTTCCGAAACGCGAGACTGACCGAGGTTGATCATGGTTACAGAGATAATTCGCATTCCAACCCTGGTTATGAATAATCGTTTGCCATTTACTCATTACATTCTTTAAATCCAGAAGGTTCCATGGCTTAAATCCCCATTTACCAGTCCCCCCAGCTTTTGAATCTAATAGCATATGTTCAAAATGAAAGACCATATTCAGTTCGTGACGTTTATCCCCAATATAGTTCAATGCTTGTTCAGGTCCTAATCCTGATGTTTCCCCCACTGTCATGATATCGTATTTATACAGTACTTCCTCATATAAATTTCTAAGTAGAGTATGAACTTTTTCCAAATTAGAAAATAGCTTATAGGCTCTTACATATGGAAGGCCCGTTGGATTCGGCGCATCTGGAAGATTTTCAGCTTTAACAATATGAGCAATAGCATCTAATCTAAATCCATCTACTCCTTTATCTAGCCACCAAGACACCATTTCTTCAACTTCTCTTATAACATTTTTATTATCCCAATTCAGATCTGGCTGTTGTTTAGTGTAGAGATGAAGATAGTACTCGTCCGTCAGTTCATCATATTCCCAAACAGATCCACCAAAATAAGATTCCCAGTTATTCGGTGGACCTCCATTTTTACCTTTTCTCCAAATGTAGTAGTCCCTCTTTGGGTTATCTATAGAAGAGCGGGATTCAATAAACCATGGGTGTTCGTCCGATGTATGGTTAACAACTAAGTCCATAATAATCTTCAAATTTCGTTTATGTGCTTGAGTTAATAGTTCATCAAAATCCTCCATCGTTCCAAACTGTTTCATAATAGCTCGATAATCACTAATATCATAGCCATTATCATGATTTGGTGATTGATAAATAGGGCATAGCCAAATCACTTCAATGCCTAGCTCTTGTAGGTAGTCAAGCTTTGATATAATGCCTTGCAAATCCCCAATACCGTCACCGTTTGAATCTTTAAAGCTAATGGGGTATATCTGATAAACTACACTTTCTTTCCACCACTTCTTTTCCATTGGTCAAGAACTCCTTTTTATCATTATTAATCCTGAAATGTTTGTTATAAGTTCTCCGTAACGAGCGAACTCTATAGCAGGTAAGTATAGATATTAAGGTAGTGTTAGAAATTATTCTTATCTGCACAAGTATTTACCCTATGTTTTAACAGAGAAAACGTAATTAGTGAGGAAGAAATAAGCGACCTCATATAATCTTTTGGCTTGAAAAAGTTAGATTTCTATAAAAAAACTAATTCTTATAAACTATATATTTTCACTAAATGTTCTTTTCATATACATTTATTTCTTCTTGGAAATATTCATATTCAATTAATTAACCAATCAATTTTAACCATTGTGTGTCTCTAGGAATGAAAAACTTCAAACAATCTTTTAAGGTGACATGTATATGGAATGAATAGTGCTGTTTAACCATTTTACTGGATTACTAGGTAAAATGAGTTTTATTTTATATATTCAGAGGTAATCTAACAAGAAGACAAAACTTATTAGTTGTTTTAAAAAGCACCTCAGAAGAGAGAGTATATTTCTGCGGGATAGGAGGATTTTATGATGTATACAGATTTAAAAGATAAAGTAGTTGTAATTACAGGTGGATCAACAGGTTTAGGACGT